>CAZNOZ010000034.1:0-23611 GCA_964574935.1 uncultured Devosiaceae bacterium
CCGCCGCATCGGCGCCATCAAGGACCGCGACGAGGTGGTCGGCAACCAGACCCGGGTCAAGGTGGTCAAGAACAAGCTCGCCCCGCCCTTCCGGCAGGTCGAATTCGACATCATGTATGGCGAGGGGATTTCCAAGTCCGGCGAACTTCTCGATCTCGGCGTCAAGGCGGGGATCGTCGAGAAGTCCGGGGCCTGGTTCTCCTACGACAGCCAGCGCCTCGGCCAGGGCCGCGAGAACGCCCGCCAGTTCCTCAAGGACAATCCCGAAATCGCCGACGTCATCGAAGCCGGGGTCCGCGAAAGCGCCGGGCTGTTGTCGACCGGGTTGATCGCGCCGTCCGGGACGGACGACGCATCGGCCGACGAAGAGGCGAACGAGGCGGCCGGAACCCACGAGATGCCGGCGGACGACTAGAAGCTTTTTCGGGCGCCGCTTTCCTCCACGACGCAACACTCCCTTGACGGCCCCGATCCACTGGGGCACCGGCTCCCCCCGGTGCCCCTTTTGGTGTCGTTGCGCGGCCAATGTCCGGCGCTGGACAGTCTCGGGGGCAAGCCTGTACAAACTTTCGGCCCGGCGGCGGGCGCCACCGCGCGGGGGCCGGGCCGGTGAACGAAACTCGCACCGCAATGAGCAGCGTCAGCCAGATCCGATCCAAGTTCGTCGACTTCTTCGTGGCCGAGGGCCACGAGCACGTGGAGTCCGGCCCGTTGCTGCCGCGCAACGACCCGACGCTGATGTTCACCAATGCCGGCATGGTGCAGTTCAAGAACGTCTTCACCGGCGTCGAGACGCGGCAGCACAGCCGGGCGGTGACCTCGCAGAAATGCGTGCGGGCGGGCGGCAAGCACAACGATCTCGACAATGTCGGGTTCACCGCGCGGCACCTGACCTTCTTCGAGATGCTCGGGAACTTCTCGTTCGGCGATTACTACAAGGCCGAAGCGATCGAATTCGCCTGGCGCCTGGTGCGCGAGGAGCTCGGCCTGCCGCCGGAGCGCCTGATGGTCTCGGTGTTCGAGGAAGACGACGAGGCGGCGGCGCTGTGGGCGAAGATCGCGGGCCTCAGCGACGACAGGATCGTCCGGCTGGGGGCGAAATCGAATTTCTGGCAGATGGCCGACACCGGCCCGTGCGGGCCGAATTCGGAGATCTTCTACGACCATGGCGAGACCGTGCCCGGCGGGCCGCCGGGTTCGCCCGACGAGGACGGCGACCGGTTCGTGGAGATCTGGAACCTGGTGTTCATGCAATATGAGCAGCACGCCGACGGCTCGCGCACGGACCTGCCGAAGCCGTCGGTCGACACCGGCATGGGGCTCGAGCGCGTGGCGGCGGTCATGCAGGGCACCCACGACGTCTTCGACACGGATCTGTTCGGGACGCTGATCGAGCAGAGCCGTGAGCTTATCCCCGGCGATGCCGACGGCGCAGGCGCGACCAGCCGGCGGGTGATCGCCGACCATTTGCGGTCCACCTCGTTCCTGATCGCCGAGGGGCTGCTGCCGTCCAACGAGGGGCGCGGTTACGTGCTTCGGCGCATCATGCGCCGGGCGATGCGGCACGCGACGCTGCTGGGGGCCACCGAGCCGGTGATTTTCGAGCTGGTGCCGGCGCTGGTGGCGCTCATGGGCCAGGTTTATCCGGAACTGGCGCGCGGCGAGGCGACGATCGCCGAGACCATCCGCATCGAGGAGGAGCGGTTCCTGAAGACCCTCAGCCGCGGACTGGCGATCCTGGCCGACGAAAGCGACGGGCTCGGCGCCGGCGACACGTTGCCCGGCGAGGTCGCCTTCCGGCTCTACGACACCTACGGGTTTCCCCTCGATCTCACCCAGGACGCCCTCAAATCGCGCGGCATCGGCGTCGACACGCAAGGGTTCGACACCGCGATGGCGGCGCAGCGCGAAGAGGCCCGCCGGAGTTGGGCGGGCTCCGGAGAGGCGGCAGAGGATGCGGTGTGGTTCGCGGTCGCCGACGAGGTCGGCCCGACCGAGTTTCTCGGCTACGAGACCGAGGACGCCGAGGGCGAGGTGAGGGCGCTGGTCAGCGACGGCGCGATCGCCGAGACGCTGGGCGAGGGCGAGGAAGGGTTCGTGATCCTCAACCAGACCCCGTTTTACGGCGAGGCCGGCGGGCAGGTCGGCGACACCGGCACGATGACGGGGGAGCAGGCGCGGGCGACGGTCCTAGATACCGGCCGGCGGCCCGGCGGGGTCTTCGCCCACCGGGTGCGGGTTGATAAGGGCCGGATCGCGGTCGGGGACGCGCTGATGCTGGTCGTCGATCACCAGCGCCGCAGCGCCATCCGCGCCAACCACTCGGCGACCCATCTTCTGCACAAGGCGCTGCGCGAGGTGCTGGGGCCGCATGTGGCGCAAAAAGGCTCGCTGGTGGCGCCGGACCGGCTGAGGTTCGATTTTTCGCACAACAAGCCGGTGGCGGCCGAGGAACTTGTCGAAATCGAGCGGCTGGCCAATTCGGTGGTGGCGCAGAATGCGCCGGTCGAAACGCGGCTGATGGCGGTCGACGACGCGGTTGCGGGCGGCGCCATGGCGCTGTTCGGAGAAAAGTACGGCGATGAGGTCAGGGTGGTCGCGATGGGGACCGAAACCGGCGCCCAGGCGATCGACGGGACCTATTCGATGGAACTGTGCGGGGGCACCCATGTGGGCTCGACCGGCGAAATCGGGCTGATCACGATCGTGCAGGAAGCCTCGGTCGCCGCCGGCGTCAGGCGAATCGAGGCGCTGACGGCCGAGGGCGCGCGGGCGTATCTGGCGGCCCAGGACCGGCGCCTCCGGCAGATCGCCGCGATGCTCAAGACCTCTCCCGAGGAGGTGCCGGCGCGGATCGAGGCGCTGGTCGCCGAGCGCAAGCAGCTCGAACGCCAGCTCGCCGAGGCGCGGAAGAAGGCGGCGCTGGGCGGGGACGGTGCCGATGCCGAGCGGCCGATCGAAGACATCGGCGGCACGAAGTTTCTTGGTTTCGTGGTCGAAGGACTGCCGCCCAGGGAACTGCGCAGCCTCATCGATCAGGGCAAGAAGCGGATCGGCTCGGGCGTGGTGGCCAACGTGGCGGTCGCCGACGGCAAGGCGATGATCGCGGTCGGGGTGACCGATGATCTGACCTCGACCAACGACGCTGTGGAACTGGTCAAGGCCGGTGTGGCGGCGCTCGGCGGCAAGGGCGGTGGCGGGCGGGCAGATCTCGCCCAGGGCGGCGGCCCCGACGCCTCGAAGGCTGATGCGGCGCTGGACGCGATCCGACGGGAGCTCGAAGCGGTCGCGGCCTGAGTGGCGGCCAGGTCGGGGATGTCGACACCGCCGGTTTGAGGAGACGCTAACCCGGGCGGCCGGGGCGGGGCGCAGTGGGCGAACACCAGATCATCAACGAATTGCTGATCGTGCTGGCGGTCGCCGGGATCGTGGCGCCGCTTTTCGGCCGGCTGCGTCTGGGGGCCATTCCGGGGTTTCTCGTGGCCGGCGCGCTTGTCGGGCCGGGCGGACTGGGCGGCATGGTCGAGACTTATCCGTGGCTGGACGCGGTGAGCTTCGCCGATCCCGAGCGTGTGCGACCCTTCGCGGAACTCGGGGTGGTGTTCCTGCTGTTCGTCGTCGGGCTGGAAGTCCCGCTGGAGCGGCTGTGGGCAATGCGCCGGCTGGTGCTCGGTCTCGGCGCGGCGCAGGTGCTGGGCTCGGCGATCGTTATCGGCGTGGTGGCGGCGTGGTTCGGCAACCGCTTCGGGGTTGCGGCGGCGTTGGGTCTGGGGCTGGCGCTGTCCTCGACCGCCATCGTCACCGAGATGATGATCGCGCAGCGGCGACTGGCAGCGCCGATCGGGCGGGCGGCGATTTCGGTGCTGCTGTTCCAGGATCTCATGGTGGTGCCGATCGTCATCGTCATCGGGCTTCTGGCTGGCGAGCAGCTGGCCGTCTCATGGGCCCTGGCGGGCGCCATCGTTCTAAGCGTGCTGGTGGTGGGGCTGATCGTCGTCCTGGGCCGGTTTCTGATCCGGCCCGTGCTCAGGGTGGCGGCGCGCTCCGGCAGTCGCGAGGCGGTCGTCGCGATCGCCCTGCTCCTGGCGGTGGGCCTGGCGCTGGTGACGAACTCGGTGGGGCTATCGGCGGCGTTGGGGGCATTCCTCGCAGGGCTGGTGCTGGCGGAGAGCGAATACCGCCACCAGGTCCAGGTCGATATCGAGCCCTTCAAGGGACTGCTTCTGGGGCTGTTCTTCATGACCGTCGGGATGAGCTTCGATCCCGGTCTGTTGCGGGCCGGCATCTGGGCCATCCTGATCTCGGTCGGCGGGCTGCTGGTGCTCAAGGCGGCGATCGTCGGCGCGTTGGGATGGGGATTCCGGCTGGGCGGCGCGGTGAGCATCGAGCTGGCGTTCATCCTGGCCGGGGCCGGCGAGTTCGCGTTCGTGGTGCTGACGCTGGGCAACCAGCTTGGCCTGATCGCCCCGGCGGCGCACCAGTTCTTCGTCGCCATCACGGCCCTGTCGATGCTCGCCATTCCGGTGCTCGGGCCGCTCGGCCGTCGTTTGGGTGCCGGCATCGCGCAGCTGGACCGCGGCCAATCGAGCGGGCACGGGGAGGAGGCCGCCGGGTTTCGAGATCACGTGGTCATCGGAGGATTCGGCCGCGTCGGGCGAACGGTCGCGGAAGTCCTCGACGCCGAACGCATCCCCTATGTGGCGCTCGATCTCGATGCGGACCTGGTTGCCGACCAGCGCGCCAGGGGCCACCCGGTGTTCTTCGGCGACGCCAGCCACCGGCACGTCCTCGAGCGCGTCGGCGGCGCCGAGGCGCGGGCGTTCGTGGTCACCACCGATGCCGCAATGGCCGAAGAACGCATGGTGCGGGCGATCCGGGCCGCTTGGCCGCAGGCGACGATCCACGCCCGGGCCAAGGACCGTGCCCACGCCCGCCGGCTCATGGATCTCGGGGTCGCTTCGGCAATCCCGGAGGCGCTGGAGGGCAGCCTGCAGCTTGCCGGACGGGTGCTGGCGGACGAGGGGCTGCCGCCGGAGGTGATCGATGCACGGCTGGCCCGCCAGCGGGAGGGCGAGGTCGATCGGATCGGCGGCAAGGCGGTGCCGCCGGAGGGCGACGACGGCTAGTCCATCGCCGCTATCCGCGCTGCCGCCGCCGGGCGGCTATTCGATCTTGATCGATCCGCCGCTGGAGCTTTCCACCCTGACATTGTCGGGATCGCCCGCGATGCGCACGGAAGCGCCGCTCGAGGCCTCTGCGTCTATCTTGTCGGCGGCGAACACCCGTAGCGAGGCGCCGCTCGACGCCCGGGCCCTGGCATCGCCGCATTCGAGGCCACGCAGATCGACGCTGGCGCCGGACGAGGCGGCCGCATCGACGTTTTCGCAGGCTCCCTTGATTACCGAGAGATGCGCGCCGCTTGAGGCATCGGCGCGCACCGTCGCGCCGTTCAGCTCCTCGACGGCGATGACGGCACCGCTGGAGCTCTCCAGACGCATGTCATCGCCCTGCATCGCGTCGACGCGCACATGAGCACCTGAAGAAGCCTCGACGGCGGTCAGTTCGGGTACGGTGATGTGCATTGCGACCCCGGCGCGGTCCGAGAAGATCGCGCCGAGCAGATTGCCGCTGAGCAGGTTCTCGAAGAAGCTGAACTCGATGCTGGCGCGCAGCGTCGAGCCCCGGACATCGATTTCGAGCTTGTCGAACAGATCCGGATCGTCGATTTCGACGGTCACCGACTGCGTGCCGCCAACCTCGACGACGGCCTCGATGCCGGTGGCGATCGAGATGCCGTCGAATTCGGAGAGTTCATAGGTTCGGGTCTCGGCCAGCGCCGGCGCGGCGGCAAGCACCAACCCCGCGGCGCAGATCGCCGAAATCGCTGCTTTCATGATGCTCCCTGCCTTTCGCGTCATTCAAATAGGGCACCACACATCGTGGCGACTTGATGAAAGGCAAGGCCCGACACGGCGATTGTGGCTTGGAAGGAAGGGGGGAGCGGGCGATGGGTCCGCTCCCGTTTTCCAGCGCGACGACCGGCCTACATCGCCGTGACGGCGAGGACGGTCCACATCCCCGCGGCGTAGTGGTTGGCGATGTTGCAGTACAGGATGTAGATTCCCGGCAGCAGGTGGATCGTGACGCTGCCCGATTCTCCAGGCTGAAGCTCCTCGACCTCGCCGAGACTGCGGGCGGCATCCTCGTCGACCCGCGCCGCGCCCTCGTCATAGGGCAGCGGGGTGCTGAGACCGGAGATCGGAGCGACGATCATCTCGTGCTCGGTGTCGGTGGAGACATTGGTCACTTCAAAGGTGACGTCTCCCTGGGACATGGTCCCCCGATCGAGACGAATGCCCATGGCGGCGTTGGAAATATCACCGCCCATACCGATTCCCATGTTCATCGCCATCTCGGCCTCGGCACCCTTGTCCCAGAGCTGGACAACCACGGTACCACCGGCCAGAGCATTTGCCGTCAGCATCAGGCTGGCGAGAAGGCCGGCAAGGGCGCCGGCCGATAGTTTCATACCCATATTCTCGTCTCCTTTTTGGAAGCGCTTCCGCGATTGCCGAAGCACGCGAGGGCTCGCACACCCGCCGCCAGAGCGCCTTGATCGAACGCAACCTTCGGCGCACGAAACGGTGCACCACTGGTCGCGCGGAGCGGGACAAATTGGCAGCAGGTGACGGTGGTTCGGCGGCTTCCGATGGCGGCGCGGGGCAGCCGCGGGGAATGTGCCGAGAAGGGCGCGGTCGGACCGCTCAGCCGATCGCCTTTTCAAGATTGCGGTCGATGGCATCGAGGAAACCGGTCGTCGACAGCCATTTCTGGTCGGGGCCGACCAGCAGCGCCAGGTCCTTGGTCATCTCGCCGCCCTCGATTGTGGCCACGGTGACCTCCTCGAGGGTCCGGGCGAATTCGGCCAGGGCCTGATTGTCGTCGAGCTTGGCGCGGTGGGCGAGCCCGCGCGTCCAGGCGAAAATCGAAGCGGTTGAATTCGTTGAGGTTTCCTCGCCCCTTTGATGCTGGCGGTAGTGGCGAGTGACGGTGCCGTGGGCGGCTTCGGCCTCGACGGTTCGTCCGTCCGGGGAGGCCAGCACGGAGGTCATCAGCCCCAGCGAGCCGAACCCCTGGGCCACTGAGTCCGATTGCACGTCGCCGTCATAGTTCTTGCACGCCCAGATATAGCCGCCGGACCATTTCAAGGCGGCGGCGACCATGTCGTCGATGAGCCGGTGCTCGTAGGTGATCCCGGCGGCCTCGAACTTCTTGGCGAAATCGGCCTCGTAGATCTCCTGGAAAAGGTCCTTGAAGCGCCCGTCATAGGCTTTCAGGATCGTGTTCTTGGTCGAAAGGTAGCAGGGCAGCTTGCGGTCGAGCGCGTAGTTGAACGTGGCCCGCGCGAAGTCCCGGATCGAGGCGTCGAGATTGTACATAGCCATGACGACCCCGCCCGAGGGCGCCTGGAATACTTCCCGCTCGATCACTTCGCCGTCCTTGCCGGTGTATTTGAGGGTCAAGGTGCCCTCGCCGGGAAAGACGAAGTCGGTGGCCCGGTACTGGTCGGCATAGGCGTGGCGGCCGATGATGATCGGCTCGGTCCAGCCCGGAACCAGCCGCGGCACGTTCGAGCAGATGATCGGCTCGCGGAAGATGACGCCGCCCAGGATGTTGCGGATGGTGCCGTTGGGCGAGCGGTACATGCGCTTGAGGCCGAATTCGGCGACCCGCGCTTCGTCGGGGGTGATGGTGGCGCATTTGACCCCGACGCCGTGCTTGCGGATGGCGTTGGCGGCGTCGACGGTAACCTGATCGTCGGTGGCGTCGCGGTGCTCGATCCCCAGATCGTAGTAGTCGAGCTCGATATCGAGATACGGCAGGATCAGCTTGTCCTTGATGAGCTGCCAGATGATGCGGGTCATCTCGTCGCCGTCGAGCTCGACGAGCGGGTTGTCGACCTTGATTTTCGCCATGTTCGCGGGGCTCCGTCGGCAACAAAATCGCCGCGCGAGGCCGCGCGGCGATTGGGGGCCGCTATAGCATCTTGGACGCCGGGCGCAAAGTGGGTGCGCGAAGCGGATTACCTGCGTCGGCGCCGCGCCGGAGGCTTGAGTGCGTCGGCGCGGAAGGCGACTTCGATCGCAGCCGTCGCCCAGAGACGAAATTCGTCGGCATCATCGGCTACGCCGTCCGGCACAAACCAGTAGCCCATGCCGACGGTCTGACCGCTTTTCTTGGTGTAGAGCCATTCGGTGGCGCCGGCCGCCTTGAATTCGGGGATCGTGATCTCGTCGGCCTTCAGCGCCACGTCGCCGTCCGATGTGCCGACCGCGATCATCACGCCGTCGACGAAGATGCCCAGGCCGCCGAACATTGACCTGACCTCGGCACCTGAAAGACCGGAGAACAAATCCTCCACATAGGCGCGGAACTGCGGCCGAACGGCCATCGCGCGATCTCCTATTTCGGTGCCAGGGTGGCCACGAAGTCGGTCGCGCGCGCGATCCATTCCGCCAATCCGGCGTCGCTGTCGATCGTCTCGCCGCGCACCTCGACGAAGCCGCCCATCGACCGGCCGGTGAATGTCATCTCGGAGGCGCCGGGCAGCGCCAGCGCCTCGGCATGGCCGTCCTTGCCGACCCGGACCAGCAGCGCGCCGTCCTTGAGCGGCCCCACCAGCATGTTGCCGTTGAGCATGAAGCAGAAGCCGCCGAACATGCGCTTTTCGGTGACGTTCGGATCGTCGCCGATCTGGGCGCGGATGCGGGTGGCGAGTGCTTCGGAGGCCTCGGACAAAGCTGCGGGGCTCCTACATGCGCTCGTGGGCGTCGATGTCGGGGTCGATGACGTCCCAGGCGGGCCGTTCGGTGTTGTAGAGCGCCACCGACGGTTGGAACCAGTCGGAATTGTCGAAGGAACCGGCGGCGATGCCGATCACCTGCGGCGATTTCTCGTTTTCGGTGAACAGCCGCGAGCCGCAAATCGGGCAGAAGTGCCGGGTGCGGCGGGAGCCCGAATCGGCGATTGAATCGTAGGTCTGGGTCTCGCCGGTGATGGTGACGTCGTGCCTGTTGAAGAACGCCTGCACGTTGTGGCCGGTGCCGGTGGTACGCCGGCACGCGTTGCAGTGGCACTGCGCCATCCGCACCGGTTCGCCGTCGACCGTGTAACTGACTGCGCCGCAATGACAATGCCCGCTCAGCTGCATGGATGGCCTCCCTCAGCCGCGGTAGGTGTCGTGGCGGGGGAGTGTAGCGTCGATTTCGTCCCAGTCCATCAAAGAGCGCGCGAAGATCACGGCGTTCGGGGCGAACCAGTCGGCCGCCGCCCCGAACAGGCCGGCGGGAACGAGCGTTGTGCCCGGCCACCGCGAGGAACGCGCCGAAATCCGGGTGCCGCACACGGGGCAGAAATGACGGGCCATCATGGCGCCGGAATCGGCGGTGACCGTCCATGTGGTGGTCCTGCCGACGATCGCCAGATCGCTGTCGTGGACCCCGAAAAACGGCTGGTGGCCGGTGCCGGTGGCCTTCTGGCAATCGCGGCAGGCGCAGTGCAGCATGGTGCGCGGGGCGCCGGTTACGGTCACGGATACGGCACCGCAGGCGCACTCGGCGGTCAGGGGGGTGTCTGGATCGGGAAAGCCGGACATGGCAATACGGATCGCATGCTGATCGCTCAGGGGCAACAAACGCCATGAGGCCGACGCAAACCGGCTCGGCGGAGCTGAGAACCGAACGCCTCGTGCTCAGAGCCTTTCGGGCCGCCGATTTCGAGGCCTTTTTCGCCTGCGTCTCGCGCCCCGACGTGACCCGGTTCACCTCCCTCGAGCCTCTGGCGCGTGACCCCGCCGAGCGGGCCTTCGGCAAGCGCCTCAGCGATCCGCCCATGAACCAGGCCGGGCAGATGCTCAGCCGGGCCGTCGTGGTCGCCGACAGCGGTCGCCTGATCGGGGAAGTGATGGTGTTCGCCCGCGACATTGACGCCCGCCAGGGCGAGATCGGCTATATGATCCATCCCGATTTCCACGGCATGGGCTACGGCCTGGAGGCGGTGCGCGCCATGGTCGGGCTGGGGTTCGAGTGCTTCGAATTCCACCGCATTTTCGGCCGCTGCGACGCCCGGCACCTCGCCTCCGCGTCGCTTCTGGAAAAGCTCGGCATGCGGCGCGAGGCGCATCTGCGCGAGCACGCCATCTACAAGGGCGAGTGGGACGAGCTCTTCATCTACGCGATCCTCGAAGACGAATGGGCCGCCATGCACCCGGACCGGCCCTGATGGGCGAGGCGGAAGCAGTCGCGGGGCCTTCGGTGGTGCTTGTCGAGCCGCAACTTGGCGAGAATATCGGCATGGCGGCGCGGGCTATGGCCAATTTCGGGCTTGCGGAGTTGCGCCTGGTCACCCCGCGCGAGCCCTGGCCAAACCCGAAGGCGAAAGCGGCGGCGGCGGGCGCGGACGCGGTTCTCGATGACGCCCGCACCTTCGAGAAGCTCGAGGCGGCGCTCGGCGGGCTCAATCTCGTCTTCGCGACGACGGCCCGGCCGCGCGACATGTTCAAGCCCGTCATCGACGCCGGCGAGGCGGTCAGGCGGGCGGCGGCGCATGTGGAGGCCGGCGGGAGAGCGGGGTTCGTGTTCGGGCGCGAGCGGTGGGGGCTGACCAACGAGGAGGTGGCGCTGGCGGACGTTATCGTGAGCCTGCCGGTCGATCCGGCGTTCGCGTCCCTCAACCTCGCCCAGGCAGTCGGCATCGTCGCCTATGAATGGCGCAAGGCGGCAATGGGCGAAGCGCCGCCGATCCCTTCCAAAAGCGCCGCTGCGGCGGGCCGGGAGGAGGTCGTGGCCCTGGTCGACCATCTGGAAGCGGCGCTGGAGCGCACGGACTTCTTCACGCCGCCGGAAAAGCACGCGGCGATGATGGTCCATCTGCGCGCCATGCTGTCGGGCGCCGGATTCAACCCCCTGGAGGTTCGTATGCTGCGCGGCGTCATTTCGGCGCTGGAGAAAGGCCCGCACCGACGGCGCTAGGGCGGGCGGGGGTCGCTTGACTTGCGCCCGGCCGGCCCATACAACCCGCCGGTCTCCGGGCCCGTTCGCCCGGAGGGCACCCGAGACCGTCGGTTTCCGCCTTTAGGGCGGGTTTTTCGCATCGGTCTGTCGGCCGGCACTTTCGCCGGCAGAGGAGGGCGCGAGGCTCCTCGAGCTGTCTCGAAAGGACACGCGATGACGAAACGTATCAGTGCCAAGCACAAGATCGATCGCCGTCTGGGCGAGAATATCTGGGGCCGGCCGAAGAGCCCGGTCAACCGGCGTGAATACGGACCCGGCCAGCATGGCCAGCGCCGGCGCGGCAAGCTGTCGGACTACGGCCTGCAATTGCGCGCCAAACAGAAGCTCAAGGGCTATTACGGCAACATGACCGAGAAGGCGTTTCACCGCGCCTATGTCGAGGCAACCCGGATGCGCGGCGACACCTCGGAGAACCTGATCGGCCTGCTGGAGAGCCGGCTCGACGCGATCGTTTATCGCGCCAAGTTCGTGCCCACCGTGTTCGCGGCGCGCCAGTTCGTCAATCACGGCCACGTCTCGGTCAATGGCCGGCGGGTCAACATCCCTTCCTATCGCTGCAATCCCGGCGACATCGTCGAGGTCAAGGAAAAGTCCAAGGACATGCCGCTGGTGCTCGAAGCCATGCAGCTGCCCGAGCGCGACGTGCCCGACTATGTGGAAGCCGATCACAACCGGATGGTCGCGACCTATGTCCGCCAGCCGGGGCTGGCCGACGTGCCCTATCCGGTGCAGATGGAACCGAACCTGGTCATCGAGTTCTACTCGCGCTGACCGAGATCCGGGCCGCACCGGATACGGTCTGAGTGGTCGGGCCGCCGAACCGGAAAACCGGTTCCCACTTTTCCTGGCGGCCCTCCGGTCCGGTGCAGATGGAATCGAACCTGGTCATCGAGTTCTACTCGCGCTGACCGAGATCCGGGCCGCACCGGATACGGTCTGAGTGGTCGGGCCGCCGAACCGGAAAACCGGTTCCCACTTTTCCTGGCGGCCCTCCGGTCCGGTGCAGATGGAATCGAACCTGGTCATCGAGTTCTATTCGCGCTGACCGCCGCCACATCCGTCCACGGATCAAAGGGCCGCCCGGGGGCGGACCTTTTTTCGTCGGCGCCGGTGTGCGCGGCGTGGCCGCGAAGCGCCCTAGGCCCGCGCCAGGGCCGGGAAGTTCAAACTGATGGGGCGGATGCGCCTGTCCGGGGTTTCGCGTTCGCCATGCGATACCTCCACCTCCCCGAGCGAACCCGGACCGGCGAGTTCCATCTTCACGCGTTCGGGTTGCTGGAAGAACTCCAGGATCGCCTCGACCTTGCCACCGGCGCGCACCGCATCCATGGCCGCCCGCACCTTGGCGGCGAGTTCCCGACTGTAGGGGAAAGCCGTTTCGCGGGTTCGGGAGCCGGGGAAGCGCTGCTTGTCCCTGAGGTCGTACCAGACCGAGACGTACCCTTCTTCGTCGCCGTCTCCCGGCTCGCTCACCAGGGCCCATTCGAAGTCGACCGGGGTTTGTTCGGTTGCCGGATCAGGGAGCTTCTCCCAGCTCTCAAGGTAGCGCGGGTCGTCGAAGTCGTCGGCGAGCAGGTGATCCTTGGGCAGGTGCGATTCGAAGCCGACCAGGCGCTTGCGGATCGAAATCAGGTTGATGATGGACGTCCAGGAGTAGACCAGGAATCGGAAGGAATCAGAGACTTGGCCGAAGGCCTGCAGGATCTGCTGGAAGAGGCCGAGGGTAATCGCAGCGGTGACGATCGAAGGCCCCATGGCGATGTAGGGAATGAACACGGCGCCCTGCAAATAGGCGTAGCGGGCGACATTGAAATAGAGGTAATTGAAATAGAGCCGATAGTAGTTCTTCTGCACGTTCTGGAAAAAGCCGCGCATCGACAGCGGGCGGGCGTGTTCGTCGAAATCTTCGCCATAGACGAGCTCCTTGCGGAAGGCGGCTTCGACCCGCTGGTTGTGGAAGGTCAGACCCGGCAGGCGCACGCCGACCACCCCGAGCAGGACCGTGCCGAAGGCCGCCGAAACCAGCGCCACCCACACCAGCGAGCCGTCCACGGGGCCGATCCAGGGCAACTCGGTGATGTTGGACGACAGGCCCCACAGAAGCGGCAGAAAGACCATCAGCGTCATCACCGAGTCGATGAAGCTCAGCCCGATGTTCTCGACGATGTTGACGAAGTCGCGCGTGTCTTCCTGGATGCGCTGCGCGGCGCCTTCGACATGGCGAACCGATTTCCAGTTCGCCATGTAGTAGAAGGTCATGGCGCGGCGCCAGCGGAACAGATAGTGGGAATTGAGGAAGGCGTTGAGCACTAGGATGGTGATGTTCGCGGTCAGGACGACGCCCACCGTCAGCAGAAATCCGAAATAATCGCTCAGCGATACCGCGTCCGGGGTCGCCAGCGCCGTCTGGATCAAATTGTAGAAATCGCCGTACCAGGAGTTGAGCCAGGCGCTGATCTGGACGTTGAAATAGACCACTTCGACGATGGTCACCGAGCCGACGACCGCCCACCAGTACCAGCGCGTTCGCTTGTAGAAGAACCACGGAATGCAGAAGCCGTAGCCGGCCATCAGGACGAACTGGTAGAGCCACACGCGGTTTTCGTCGAAGAAGGGGGCCGGGTCGGCTTCCGTCGGCTGGATCGCGAGCAGCGGACCGAGGCTGAGGAACGGCTGGAGCTGTTCGCCAATCGTGAACCAGATGGCGATCCCGGCGGCGGCCCAGAGGGCGGCGGCGGGGAAGTAGATCTTCGGATCGGGGAAGAATGATTTCAGCACCTTGGCGGCTCCTTGTTCGCGCGGCCAACGGATCAGGCGCGTCATCTAACTGGCAGCCGGAGAGTCGGGCAAGGGCGCCCGATGCCTGCGGTCACAGGTCAGATGGCGTGCCTGCGCGGCGCTGTCTGGACTTCAGATCGGCGCGTGCTGGGTGCGGAACAGCACACCGCGCTCGCCGATCAGCACCAGAACAAGCGCGCCGGCGCCGAGGAGGAGGTAGCCAAGGGCGATCGGCGTGACGGAGCCGTTGTAGAACTGGCCGACGGTCACGCCGGCAACGGCCCCACCGACCGTCTGCATGAACCCGAACACGGACGAAGCCGTGCCGGCCACGCGGCCGAGCGGTTCCATCGCCAGCGAGTTGAAGTTGTTCACCATGAAGCCGAACAGGAACATCGTCAGCGACACGGTGATCATGAACAGCCACAGCGGCAGCGGACCGAACAGGCTGATCAGATACCAGAAGCTGCTCAGCCCTATGAAGCCGATCAGGGCGCTATGGGAAAGGGGCCGCATTCCGAACCGGCCGACCAGGCGCGAATTGAGCAGCGACGCGACGGCCATGACGATGGCCACCGCCGCGAAGGCGAGGGGGAATAGGGGCCCAAGCCCATAGATCTGCGTGTAGATCGGCTGCGCGGTGTTCAGAAGACCGAACAGGGCGCCGAAAATCAGCGCCGGCGCCAACCCGTACATCATGGCAAGGCGATTGGAAAAGACGATCGCGAAGCCTTCCGTGATTGCCCTCACACTCAGGCCGCGCCGGTTTTCGGGCGCCAGGGTTTCCGGCAGCCGATATGCTGCCCAGGTGGCCACGCTGCCCCCCATGACCACCATCGCGAAGAAAATGTACTGCCAGGGTCCGACCAACACGATCACCTGACCGATGGCGGGCGCGATCACCGGCACCGCCATGAAGACCACGAACACCAGCGACATCACCTCCGCCATGGCGCGGCCGGAGAAGGTGTCGCGGACCACGGCGACGGCGACAATGCGGGTGGCGGCGGCGCCGAAGCCCTGCAGCGTCCTCAGCACCAGCAGGGTCCCGAAATCCGGTGAGAATGCCGCCGCCATGGCCGCCACCACGTAGAGGCCGAGGCCCCAAAGGAGCGGGCGGCGGCGCCCGAAGCGGTCCGACAGCGGCCCGAGAAACAGCTGCCCGATGCCAAACCCCACCAGATAGGCGGTCAGCACGAACTGAATGTGATTTGAATCGTCCACCGCCAGCGCGTCGATGATGCGATCGAAGGCCGGCAGCATGATGTCGATCGCCATGGCGTTGAGCGCCATGATCGAGGCGACCAGCGCGATGAACTCGCGTCGGTTGGGCGGCTTTCCGGCGGCGGCATTGGTCATGGTCGGGCCGGCATATGCACTGGTCGCCGGCAAGGCCAAGTCGTCGCCGGTGCCAGAGGCGCCGATGCGGTGACCGGCGCCGACGGGTTGGTGGAGCTTCGCGCCGGACGGCGCGGAGCGGGCGGGGTCGCGGCTCAGGCGGTCTGTCTGACCGGGATGCCGTGGCTGTCCAGATGCGACTGCAATTCGCCGGCCTGGAACATCTCGCGGACGATATCGGCGCCGCCCACGAATTCGCCCTTGACGTAGAGCTGCGGGATGGTCGGCCAGTTCGTGTAAGCCTTGATGCCTTCACGCAGTTCGTCGTTTTCGAGCACGTTGGCGCTGGAGAAATCGACACCGAGGTAGTTCAGGATCTGCACCACCTGCCCGGAGAAACCGCATTGCGGGAAATCCGGCGTGCCCTTCATGAACAGGAACACGTCGTTGGTCTTCACCTTGTCGTCGATGAAAGCGTTGATGTCGCTCATGGGGGAAGCCTTTCGTTCGCCGGGGTCAAGGCCCGGCAACCTTGGCCGATAGATAAGCGGTTCGCGTATTTGTGTCGAGGGGGCGGGCTATCTCGCCCGCCGCGTGGCTATTCCGGCGCGCCGGTTTGCAGGGCGAGGGCGTGCAATTCGCCGCCCATTCTGCCGCGCAGCGCGTCATAGACCAGCTGATGCTGCTCGACGCGCGACTTGCCGCGAAAGACCTCGGAGACGATGTGGGCGGCATAGTGCTCGCCGTCGCCGGCCATGTCGCGGATGTCGATCGCCGCGTCCGGCAGTGCTTCGCGGATCAGGCGTTCGATCTCGGCGGCATCCATCGCCATGGCGCGGGTCCTCCTCAGGCTCTCAGGCGTCGCGGCCGTCCATGTAGCTCGGAAACCAAGCCTGGTGGACGGTGCGCAACTCGCTCACAGATATCGCACGGGCATTGCCGAGCTTCAACGCGTCGCCGCCGGTCATCCCGATATGGGCCGCGGAGATCCCGGCATCTGAGGCTGTCGCCAGAACCTGGTCGAGGTCTTCCGGCTCGATCGTGACCAGGTAGCGGCCCTGGTCCTCGCCGAACCAGGCCGCGGCCGGCTCGCCGCCCCCAAATTCGGAGACGGTGGCGCCGAGGTTGCCGGCCATCGCCATTTCGGCCAAAGCCACCGCCAGACCGCCGTCGGAGCAGTCGTGGCAGGCGGTGGCGGTTCCCGCGTCGATCAGCGCGCGCACCACATCGCCGACCTCGCGTTCGCGCGCCAGGTCGACGGGCGGCGGCGGGCCATCGCTGAGCTCGAAGAACCGCCGGGCATAGAGCGACCGGCCGAGATGGGCGCCGCCGGACCCGGGGGCGCCGACGAGCACGATCGGCTGGTTGTCGCCCGCAAATCCGATGCGCGCCATCTTCGTCCAGTCGGCGATGACGCCAACCCCGGCAATGGCGGGAGTGGGCGGAATGCCGACACCGGAGGTCTCGTTGTAGAAGGACACGTTTCCCGAGACGATGGGGAAGTCGAGGGCCCGGCAGGCTTCGGCGATGCCTTCGATTGCGCGCACGAACTGACCCATGATCTCGGGCTTCTCGGGATTGCCGAAATTGAGATTGTCGGAGGCGGCCAACGGCGTGGCGCCGACCGCGGTCAGATTGCGCCAGCATTCGGCCACCGCCTGCTTGCCGCCCTCGAAGGGGTCTGCCTCGCAATAGCGGGGCGTGACGTCGACCGAGAAGGCGAGCGCCTTGGTGGGGTGGCCCTCGACACGGACGACGCCGGCGTCGCCGCCGGGCCGCTGCAGCGTGTTGGCGAGGATGAGCGTGTCATACTGCTCCCAGACCCAGCGCCGCGAACTCAGGTCCGGCGAGCCGAGCAGGGCAAGCAGGGCGTCGGCCGGGTCGGCGTGCGGACCTTCCGGCGGCGTGAGCACTTTCGGCACGGGCGGAGCGGAGTGGGGGCGGTCGTATTCGGGCGCGGCGTCGCCAAGCGCCTTGATGGGCAGATTGGCGACCTCGGTGCCCTCGTGCAGAACGCGGAACCGCAAATCGTCGGTGGTCCGGCCGACGGTTGCGAAATCGAGTTCCCACTTTTCGAAAACAGCCCGGGCCTCGGCCGCCTTTTCGGGGCGCAGGACCATCAGCATGCGCTCCTGTGATTCCGAGAGCATCATCTCGTAGGCGGTCATCGCTTCTTCGCGCACCGGCACCCGGTCGAGATCGAGTTCGATGCCGAGGTCGCCCTTGGCGCCCATCTCGACGGCGGAACAGGTTAGCCCCGCCGCGCCCATGTCCTGGATGGCGACGACGGCGCCGGTGGCCATGAGCTCGAGGCACGCTTCGAGCAGCCGCTTTTCGGTGAACGGATCGCCGACCTGGACGGTGGGGCGCTTTTGCTGCGCGTCGTCGGCGAATTCGGCCGAGGCCATCGTGGCGCCGCCGACCCCATCGCGGCCGGTCTTGGCGCCAAGATAGACCACCGGCAGGCCGACGCCCTCGGCCTTCGAGTAGAAGATCCCGTCGGTGTCCACGAGGCCGGCTGCAAACGCGTTGACCAGGATGTTGCCGTTGTAGCGGGCGTCGAATTCGACCTCGCCGCCCACCGTCGGCACGCCGAAGGAATTCCCGTAGCCGCCGATGCCGGCGACGACGCCAGCGACCAGATGCCGGGTCTTGGGGTGGTCGGGGGCGCCGAAGCGGAGCGCATTCATCGCCGCGATGGGGCGCGCGCCCATGGTGAAGACGTCGCGCAGGATGCCGCCGACACCGGTCGCCGCCCCCTGGTAGGGCTCGATGAAGCTGGGATGGTTGTGGCTTTCCATCTTGAAGACGACCGCCTGCCCGTCGCCGATATCGACTATGCCGGCGTTTTCGCCCGGCCCCTGGATAACCCGCGGGCCGGATGTGGGAAGGGTGCGCAGCCACTTCTTGGAGGACTTGTACGAGCAATGTTCGTTCCACATCGCCGAGAAGATGCCGAGTTCGGTCAGCGACGGGTCGCGGCCGATCAGCTCCAGGATCTTGTCAAACTCCTCGGGGCTCAGACCGTGTTCGGCCGCGATGGCGGGGGCGTTGGCAAGCGGGTTGGGGGCACTCATCACGCCGACCTCCTTTCGACGCCCCTTAGCGAGCCGATCCAGCGGTCGGCGAAAACGGTGAACACACACAGCCCCACGAAGGCGACGACGATCGCCCCAAGATAGATCAACACCCGGCTGAGCCCGAAATCGACGATGTCCAGGAACGGATAGGGATAGACCTCGACGGTAGCGCCGCGCATGAAGACGAACCCGAGATAGATCAGCGGCGGCAGCAGCCAGGCGGGGATGATCGCAAGCCGCAGGCTGCCGTCGGCCTGGAAGACGGCCCACCAGGCCAGGAAAATCGGCGGGGCGACATAGTGCAGGTCGAACTCGGCGATGCGGAAGAGACCGGGCGGGATGACCATGGTGTCCAGGATGAGAAGGGCGACCAGAACGACGAGAAGGATCGCGGGAACAGCGAAACTGACAACCTCATGCCGGCGCAGCCAGTCGAGCCAGCCCAGGCGGGGCCAGATCGCGGCCACGTAGCAGGCGCAGATGAACCAGTTCACCAGTACGGTAAAATAGGCAAAATTGAAGATCAGGGCGCTGGCCAGCGGCAGCTCGAGGGCCACAAAGGCCTGAATCGTCAACCCGAGTTGCAGGATGAGCCCGCCCGCGGCGACGAGCAGTCCGACGATCGCGACCGCCCGGCGCATCACGCCGGCCGCGGCCGCAAACGGCCGATCGAGGCGTCCGCGAGGACGGTGATGGCGCCCAGGCCGATGAAGGCAGCGACGAGCAGGCCGATATTGGCGAGCGCCTGGGCATAGCCAAGCTCGCTGGCGTTGATGACGTGATAGGGATATTCGCCGGTGAGCGCCCCGCGGGCCATGCCATAGACCGCGTAGATGATCGGCGCGATCAGCCAGCGCGCAAGCCGGCGCAGGTGCAGCGCACCGTGAGCGGCAAACAGCCCCCACCAGGCGACGAAGAGGACCGGCGTGACGTAGTGCAGCGTCCGGTCCGCCAGCCACCACGGGCCCTCAGGCGACCACGCAGGGCCGAGCAGGAAGTGGTTGACCGCCATCACCAGCAGGATCGCGGGCACCCCGAAGCCGGCGACGCCGGCATGTCGGAACGCCGCCAGGGCCGGGACATCGGCAAGCGCGTGGGCGGCGTAGACGACAACGAGGAAGATGTTCGTCAGGATCGTGAAGTAGCTGAAATAGAACACCCAGCTCGCCGCGAGCGAGCGCCCGGCCTGCATCGACGCCGGCACCGTGAGCCAGGCCTGCAGCACCAAAGCCGCCAGACCGATGAGCGCGCCGAGGCTGGCCGCAATGGCTCGCATCACGCCGCTGTGCCGATCGGGGTTTCGAGATTGGCCGCGATACTCTCGAACAGGCCCTTTCCGTCCGTGCCACCGTGGGCGGGCTCGATCAGATCCTCGGGGTGCGGCATCATGCCGAGGACGTTGCGCTGCTCGTTCAGGATGCCCGCGATGTCATTGACCGAGCCATTGGGGTTGGTGCTTTCGGCGTAGCGGAAGGCGACCCGGTCGTTGTCCTCGAGCGCGGCGAGCGTTTTCGGATCGGCGAAGTAGTTGCCGTCCATATGGGCGACCGGACAGCTGAGAACCTGGCCGGCCGCGTAGCGGGAGGTGAAAGCGGTCGCGGCGTTGACAACTTCGAGGCGAACCTCGCGGCACACAAATCGCAAGGACGCGTTGCGCATCAGGGCGCCGGGCAGGAGCCCCGCCTCGGTGAGAATCTGGAAACCGTTGCACACGCCCAGCGTCAGCCGCCCGGCGGCGGCGTGCTCGCGAACGGCAGCGAGGATCGGCGAGCGGGCGGCGATGGCGCCGGCTCTGAGATAGTCGCCGTACGAAAAGCCCCCCGGGATGACCACGAGATCGACTTTCGGCAGCCTCGCGTCGGCGTGCCAGACCACCACGGGCGGCCGGTCGAGGGTCTTGGTGAGCGCCGCGATCATGTCGCGATCGCGGTTGAGGCCGGGAAAGACGATGACAGCGGACTGCATGGCTGGGCCCGAGGCGCGAGAAAGCCGGCGCCGTGCTTGGCGCGCCGCCCTTATTTGAGGCTATTGGCGCGAAAGGCAAGGGGCGACGCTTGCGCCGCCCCGTTTGTTCACGACGGTGTTATTCGGCCGGCGTGGCGCTGGGCCGCGGGGCGGCGGCAACCGGCCGCAGGGCGCCGGGCAGATGGGCCCAATGCGGGCGCTCGAACAGGAACTTGCCGATCCCCGTCTTCTGTGTCGCCAGGTACAAAGCGATCGGGACGATCGTGGAAACGATGAGAATGACCAGGCTCAGCCACCCCGGGTCGGTGAGAATGCCCGTCCGCAGCAGGAGGATCCGCAGGGCGGACATCGGCAGCGCGAAGGCGAGATAGACGATCAGGGAGTGCTCGCCGAGCCAGCGCAGCCAGTCCATCCACGCCAACTTGGCGATCAGCGCGGCGGTGGCACACACCGCCAGCGCCCCGGCCATGCCGAGCAGCAGGTGCGCGCCGGGAATGCCCTGAACGCCCATGATCATGCCGACCGGTTTGAGCTCATAGCCCGCAGAGAACACCAGCGCGTAATTGAGGAACCCCCAGCCGGCCAGGCCGCCGATGGCCAGACGCGGGTGGCTTTGAACCCAGGCGATCAAGCGGAAGATATGCGGCGATACGATGTAGCCGAAATAGAAGAAGACGAAGAAGGCCGCGAACTGGGTGACGGTGTAGCTGGGCACATCGATCGGCGCCATCTCGAGCAGGGCGGCGCCGGCGAATACCAGAAGCGGCGGGGCGCCGGTCCGCCGGATCACCCAGACGGCGAGCCCGAAGACCCCCAGGACGTAGATGAACCACAAGACCCCGTAGGGCTGCACGATCGCCCAAGCGAGCTGCGTGGCCGCGAGCGTCGGATCGCCCTGGCCGATGCCGGCCTTGACGAGAATGTGGATCGTCACCCAGAGGAGATAGAAGTAGAGGTAGTGGACCACGCGGCGGTCCGCGTAGCGGGCGAAGGGGCGGTCGATGACGCGCGCCAGAAACAGTCCCGCGATCGTGAAAAACTCTGGCATTCGGAACGGATTGGCGAATCCGATCACGTAGTGCATGAACCCGATATTGCCGGTGTCCTCGCCGACCGAATAGGTCACGTACATCATCACCACCAGCAGGATGGAGATGCCTTTGGCGGTGTCGACCCATTCGAGACGCTTGCTGTCGGCCATTTGGTGCTCCGCGCCGGATGCGAGTGGTTACCGGGAAGTAAACGCATTTCTAGCGCCAGGAGCGGGTCGTTGGCCCGGCCAATTTCCCAATTCGGTTAATAGGCGGGCTGCTCAGGCGGCAGGGGCGGCTGGGGGCGAAGCGGCGGCAACGGCCAGTTTCTCGAGTTCGTCGGCCGCCTGGCGAAAGCCGCCGGACCGGCGGAGCAACGCCTGCAGGCGCCGGGCGGCCTGGGCGTAGGAAGCATCGCCGAGCACGGTCTCGACGGCGGTGCGCAGGTCGGCCTCATCCACCGGCCGGCCAAGGAAATGGGACTCGATCGGAATGCAGGCGCCGTGCTCGGCGGCCAGCCTTGCGTTCATGAGCTGTTCGATCTGCTGGGGGATGCCGACCATCGGCACGCCGTACCAGAGCGCCTCGTGAAACCCCGTCGAGCCGGCGTGGGTCACGAAGCCGGCGGCGCGTTCGAGGATCTGAAGCTGCGGGATATAGCTGCGGACAATGAAATTGTCGGGGATTTCGCCCAGCGCTTCCGGCTTGTGGGTGCGGCCGATCGACATCACGAACTGGGCCGGGAGCGGCGCCAGGGCGCGCAGACAGCTGCGGAAGAACGCGAGGTCCCCGGTCGCCAGTGTGCCCAGGGAAATCAGGACCAGCGGGCGACCGTCCAGGGCATCGAAAGGGAAATCCACCTGTCTTACCGACTGGTCGATCGAGGGACCGACATAGATCATGGTGTCGTCGCGCCAGGCGTCGGGCCGCTGAAGCTGGGGAATGGTGAGCATGATCGTGATGTCGCCGCGCGACTGGAACCGCGGACGGGTTGTCGGAAAGGTGTGCGTGCCGAAGCGTCGCTGGATCTGAAATCGGGTCGCCAGCATCCGCCAGAGGAACGGCCCGTTCTGACGCATCGCCGCCAGCGACGTCCGCCAGTCGAGCATGTGTCGGGTCGCTTCGATGACCGGGTAGGGGAAGATCGAGGCGCATGGAAGCGCAAGCATCTTGCAGGCGATATGCGCGTAGAGCGCCTGCGGGTCGTAGGCGACGGCATCGGGGGCGAGGCGCCCGAGTTGCTCGTTGAGCCAGGGAACGATGGCGAGCGCCGCCTCGCGCGCCACCACCATCGCGTGGCCGAGATTGCCGTTGACCAGAATGTCAGCGAGCTGCCGTGAGGTGAACTCGATCGGGAACGCAAGGAAATCGGCGCCCAGCGCCGTGACCGTCTGCTCGAACTCGGCCGAGTTGATGACCGTCACCTGGTGGCCACGCCGCACGAGCTCGGCGACGATCGGCAGGATCGGATTGAAGTGCCCGAACGCCGGCACGCTCGCGAAGACGAACTTTGCCATCTCGCCCGGCTCAGCAACCGATCGGGGAAGCGTCCGCCATTCCCGGCGGGGAAGCGACGCGGCGGCCGGGGCGACCGCCTAGCTGGGGACCGTTCCGTACGCAAACACCCAAATCGCCAACACGGCCACGAACAGTACGGAAATCGCCAGTCTCGAACCCATCGCCACTACCCCAACGCGCGCCCCTCGGGGCCATGCGAATCACACATAGGGCAGCATTGTGACGGGCGGTTGGCGCGCTAGTCGGCGAGTTCGATCGCATAGTCCTCGATCACCGTGTTGGCGAGGAGATCCTCGCACATGCGGGCAAGGGTGGCGCGGGCCGCTTCCGCGTCGCCGGTTTCGAGATCAATGTCGAAGACCTTGCCCTGGCGGATGGCGCCGAACTCCTTGAAGCCGAGCGCGTGCAGCGAGCCTTCGATGGCCTGACCCTGCGGGTCGAGGACGCCGCGCTTCAAGGTGACGGTGACGCGGGCCTTCACGGTGGCGACTACTTGACCAGCCGCGGGCCGGTCATGGCGACATTTTCGGTTTCCGCCAGAATCCCCAGCCGCTGGGCGACCTGGCGATAGGCGTCGACGAGCCCGCCAAGGTCCTCGCGGAAACGGTCCTTGTCCAGCTTTTCGTGGGTCTTGGCGTCCCACAGCCGGCAGCTGTCCGGCGAGATCTCGTCGGCGACCACGATCCGCATCATGTCGCCCTCGAAAAGCCGCCCGCACTCGATCTTGAAATCGACAAGCAGGATGCCAACCCCGGTAAACAGCCCCGACAGGAAGTCGTTGACCCGCACGGCCAGCGACATGATGTCGTCGAGCTCCTGGGGCGTTGCC
>CAZNOZ010000035.1:0-2655 GCA_964574935.1 uncultured Devosiaceae bacterium
CGGCATCATCGGGGTCGAACCGGTCGCGGCGCGCCTCGTCGACGCCCTCAAGCGCCTTGAATATCGCGGCTACGACAGCGCCGGCATCGCGACCCTGGAGGCCGACGGCGCACTCGCCCGCTGCCGGGCCGAGGGCAAGTTGGTCAATCTCGAGGCCCGGCTGGACGCCTCCCCGCTCGCCGGCACCATCGGCATCGGCCACACCCGCTGGGCCACCCACGGCGCCCCGACCGAGGCCAACGCCCATCCCCACGCCACCGACAAGGTCGCCGTGGTCCAGAACGGCATCATCGAGAATTTCAAGCAGTTGCGCGCCGAGCTGAGCAGGGACGGCTATGCGCACGCCACCGACACCGACACCGAAGTCGTCCCGCTGCTCGTCACCCGCGAGCTCGACCGCGGCGCCGACCCTGAAACCGCGGTGGCCGCGACCCTCGCAAAGCTGCGCGGCGCCTTCGCACTCGCCTTCATGTTCAAGGACCACCCGCGCCTGCTCATCGTCGCCTGCGACGGCGCCCCCATCGCCATCGGCCACGGCAGATCCGAGATGTATGTGGGCTCCGACGCCATGGCGCTCGCCCCCTTCACCAACTCGGTCACCTTCCTGGAAGACGGCGACTGGGCCGTCATCACCGACAGGGGCGCCACCATCCGCTCCGCCGCCGGTGCCATCGTCGAGCGGCCCCCCACCGTCACCCGCGCCACCGGCATGCTCGTCGACAAGGGCAACCATCGCCACTTCATGGCCAAGGAGATCTACGAGCAGCCCGAGACCACCTCCCACACGCTCGCCCACTACGTCGATCTCAACGCCGGCCGGGTGGCGCTGCGCGAGGAGCTGCCGGTCGATTTCGCGGCGCTGCCGCGGCTGACCATTTCGGCGTGCGGCACCGCCTACTATGCGGGCCTGGTCGCCAAATACTGGTTCGAGCGCTACGCCAGGCTGCCCGTCGATATCGACGTCGCCTCGGAATTCCGCTATCGCGAGCCGCCGCTCGCCGACGGCGGACTGGCGCTGTTCATCTCCCAGTCCGGCGAAACCGCCGACACCCTGGCGGCGCTCAGATACTGCGCCCGCAACGGCCAGCGCACCGCCGCCCTGCTCAACGTCACCGAATCCACGATCGGCCGCGAGGCCGACATCGTCTTCCCGACCCTGTGCGGGCCGGAAATCGGGGTCGCCTCCACCAAGGCCTTCACCTCGCAGCTCATGGCCCTGGCGGCGCTGGTCATCGCCGCCGGCACGGCGCGCGGCATCCTCACCCCGCAACGCGAAGAAGAGCTTGTCGCCTCCCTGATCGAGGTGCCCGGGGCCATCCACGAGGCCCTCAAGTCAGAGGATCTGGTCGAGGCGATCGGGGTGGGGCTCTCGCACGCCACCGACGTGCTCTATCTCGGCCGCGGCCAGATGTTCCCGCTGGCTCTCGAAGGGGCGCTCAAGCTCAAGGAGATCTCCTACATCCACGCCGAGGCCTATGCCGCCGGCGAGCTCAAGCACGGGCCGATCGCGCTCATCGACGAAAACCTGCCGGTCGTCGTCGTCGCGCCCTCCGACGAGCTGATGGCCAAGACGCTCTCCAACATGCTCGAAGTCACCGCCCGCGGCGGCCGCATTATCCTGATCACCGATGCCGAGGGCGAAGCCGCCGCCGGGGAGGGGGCCCAGGAGATCATCCGCATCCCCGAGACGCCGTCCTTCGTCGCCCCCATCGTCACCGCCATTCCGGTGCAGCTGCTCGCCTACCACACCGCCGTGCATATCGGCACCGACGTCGACCAGCCCCGCAACCTGGCCAAATCGGTCACCGTCGAGTAATACCACGCCGGCCGCGGCGGCGGCGGCCGCTGTTGGATGAATCGCCCCGAGCCCCTATATAGTGGGGCTCACCGCGCACCTGGAGCCGCCGTCAACGTGAACCAGCCGCCCCCCAACCACCAGCCTCCCCATCACGGTGGCGCGCTGACGTTCGGCCGCCGCCTGACCAACTATTTTCTGACCGGCTTCGTGATCGCGGCGCCCCTGGGGATCGCCATCTATGTGACATGGTGGGTGATTTCCTTCATCGACGATCTGGTCAAGCCGCTCATTCCCCCCGCCTACAATCCGGACAAGTTCCTGCCGGTGCATGTGCCGGGGATCGGCCTCGTCTTCGCGGTCGTGGTGATCATGATCCTGGGGTTCCTGACCGCCAACTTCGTCGGGCGCGCGCTGGTGCAGTTCGGGGAGTCAGTTGTCGCCCGCATTCCGTTCTTCTCGGTGGTCTACCGCTCCGTCAAGCACATCGTCGAAACGGTGGTCGCCCAGGGGAGCAAGAACTTCAAGCAGGTCGGGATCATCGAATATCCCCGTCCGGGCCTTTATGCGCTGGTGTTCGTGTCCACCACCACCAAGGGCGAAATCTCCGTCAAGGCGAAGGGCGAGGAGGTTGTCAGCGTGTTTCTGCCCACCACCCCAAACCCGACCTCGGGGTATCTGCTGTTTGTGCCGCGCAACCAGATCACCGTGCTCGACATGAGCGTCGAGGACGCCGCCAAGCTGGTGGTGTCGGCCGGGCTCGTCGCCCCCGACTACCAGCAGGCCACCCGCAAGCTCGTCGAGGACGCCAAGAAATCCGGCGCCACCAAGACCGAAGGTTCCAAACCCGATGTGTCCAA
>CAZNOZ010000035.1:2755-22584 GCA_964574935.1 uncultured Devosiaceae bacterium
TCCAAACCCGATGTGTCCAAGCCCGATGCGGCCAAACCCGCTTCCCCGAAGCGGGCCGCCCGCAAGCGGCGCGAGGCCGCCGAATAGCGCCTAGCCGGCCTTGACGAGGCCAACCGCCAGATCGCGCCGGAACAGATACAACAGCGCCCGCATCGCGTCCCCCTCGGGCCCCTGAAGGCCGGGGTTGGTGGTCAGGATCGCCCGCGCGTCCTCGTGCGCCAGCCGCAGGATCGGCCCGTGCACCTCGGGCAGCGCCAACCGGTAGTCCGGCATCCCCGACTGCCGCGTGCCAAGCACGTCGCCGGCCCCGCGCAGCTCGAGGTCTTTCTCGGCGATCTCGAAACCGTCCTCGGTGGTCCGGATCGTCTCCAGCCGCGCCGCCGCCAGCTTGCCCAGCGGCTCCCCGTGCAGCAGCACGCAGGCCGATTCCTTGGCGCCCCGTCCCACCCGGCCGCGCAGCTGGTGCAGCTGCGCCAGCCCGAACCGCTCGGCGTGCTCGATGATCATGATGGTGGCGTTCGGCACGTCGACCCCGACCTCGATCACCGTGGTCGCCACCATCACCGAGATGTCGCCGGAGATGAACCGCTCCATCAGCGCCTGCTTTTCCGCCGCCCCCATGCGCCCGTGCACCAGCCCCACCCTGTCGCCCAGCTCGGCGCCCAGCGCCCGGTAGCGCTCCTCCGCCGAGACCGCCGGCACCCGCTCGCTCTCCTCGACCAGCGGGCACACCCAGAACGCCTGCGCGCCCTCGGCCACCCGCGCCCTAAGGCGCGCCACCACCCGCTCATAGGCGGTCGCCGGCAACACCGCGGTCTCGATCGGCTGCCGCCCGGCCGGGCGTTCGGGGAGCTTGGAGACGTCCATGTCCCCGAAATGGCTGAGCACCAGCGTCCGCGGGATCGGCGTCGCGGTCATCACCAGCAGGTCGGCGCGCCGACCCTTTTCGCTGAGCGCCAGGCGCTGATGGACGCCGAACCGGTGCTGCTCGTCGACCACACTGAGCCCCAGGTCCGCGAAACTGACCGCGCTCTGGAAAAGCGCATGCGTGCCCACCGCGATCGCCGCTTCGCCGCTCGCGATCGCGGCCAGCCCGGCGCGCTTGTCGGCGCCCTCGAGCTTGCCGGTCAGGAGCACGCAGCCGATCCCCGCCGCCTCGCACAGCGGCTTGATCGTCCGGAAATGCTGCGCCGCCAGCAGCTCCGTCGGTGCCATCAGCGCGCTTTGCGCCCCCGCTTCGGCGACCGCCGCCATCGCCAGCAGCGCCACCAGCGTTTTGCCGGCCCCGACGTCCCCCTGCAGGAGGCGCGCCATCCGGTGCGCCGAACCCAGATCCGCCTTGATCTCCGCGAAGGCGTTGCGCTGCCCGTCCGTCAACTCGAACGGCAACGCGGCAACGATTCGCCCCGTCAGCTCGCCGGTCGGTTTGCGCACGACCCCCCGGTTGCGGGTCATCGTCTGCCGCATCAGGGCGAGCGCCAGCTGTCCGGCCAGATACTCGTCGTAGGCAAGCCGGCTGCGCGCCGCGCCGTCCGGCGCCGGTCCGGACAGCGACTGCGGCCGGTGCACTGCCGCCAGCGCCGCGCCGAAGGACGGCCAGCCGCCACCGGTCAGCCGCGCCGGCGCGATCCATTCGGGCAGATCGGGCAGCGCCGCCAGCGCCCCCGCGATGGCCTTGCGCAGGACCTTGGCGCTCAGCCCCCTGGTCATCGGGTAGATCGGCTCGATCTGCGGCAGCTCGTCGAATTCCTCCGGCGCCACCATGTAGTCGGGGTGCACCATCTGCTTGCCGTCGCGCCACTGGCTGATCGTCCCCGAGACATACCGCTCGGCGCCCACCGGCAGCGCCTTTTCCAGCCACGGCGCCTTGGCCACGAACCAGGCGAGCTCGATCGGTCCGGTCCCGTCATGGGCGCTCACCTTGTAGGGCATGCGGTGGCCGCCCGGCGGCGGCGCCTGGTGGGCGTCGATGGTCAGTTTCAGCGTGACGATCTGGCCCGGCACCGCCTTCGCCACACCGCTCTGCGCCCGCCGGTCGACGACCGTCACCGGCATGTGGAAAAGCGCGTCCACCACCGATGCGTCCTGGCCCTCGGCGGCCCCGAACAGCTTCGCCATCAGCGCCGCGTTGCGCGGCCCGACGCCCTTCAGCGAGGGCAGGGAGGCAAAAAGGGGCGTCAGAATGTCGGGTCTGGTCACGAAACCCCCACCGTCCCACCGCTTGGGCCCGCACAGCCTAGCGCGGCGGACGAATGCGCAAAAGGCTGACAAGCGCCGTCAGGCGGCCTATATCGCCCCTCATATGACCCTGGGGACGGTCGATTGGAGTTCGCTGACGTGACTGGCGAATCGCTCGTCGCGCGGCGCAAGCGCGCGCTTTTTCGCAGCCGGCACCGGGGCACGGCCGAGATGGACCTGATGCTGGGCGGTTTCGCCGAGGCGCATCTGGAGACCTTCGACGATCCGATGCTGACCGTCTTCGAGGCCTTGCTGCAGCGTTCCGACAGCGAGATCGTCGCCTGGATTGTCGGCACCGAACCCACGCCGCCCGAGGTCGACGCCGCGCTCATCGCCCGCATCGCCGAGCATCGCCGGCGGGTGGCCGCGTCATGAGCGCCCCGTCCCCCGCCGCCGTCGACGACCATGCCCGCCCCGACGAGCTGATCGGCTCGGTCCCCGACGGGTTGCAGCCCCTCGTCGTCGCCCGCCTTGCCGCCGAACGCGCCGCCACCGGGCCCGCCGGCCTCGTCTATGTGGCCCGCGACGGCCGCCGCATGCAGGACATGGCCGACGCGCTTGCGCGCCTGATGCCGGCGCGCGAGGTCCTGATCCTGCCCGCCTGGGACTGTCTGCCCTACGACCGGGTGTCGCCGAACGCCGTCGCCATCTCGGCTCGCATGACGACCCTGGCGCGGCTGCGCGCCCCCGACACGTCTGGCGCCATCGTCGTCACCGCCGTCAACGCGCTGGCCCAGAAGCTGGTGCCGGCCGAGATGGTGGCGCAGTTTTCCTTTTCGGCCCGCGCCGGGGCGCCGTTGAAACAGGCCGAAATCATCGATTGGGCCGCCGGCAACGGGTATCTGAGGGTTCCCACCGTCCGCGAGACCGGCGAATTCGCCGTCCGCGGCGGGCTGATCGACCTCTTCCCGGCCGGCGCCACGGCCCCCATCCGCTTCGACTTCTTCGGCTCCACCCTCGAATCGATCCGCACCTTCGACCCCGAGACCCAGCGCACCACCGGCCGCCTCGACGTCGTTTCGCTGGTGCCGATGAGCGAGGTCGTCCTGACCGAGGCGACCATCCGCGCCTTCCGCGGCGCCTACACCGGCGAATTCGGAGGTCTGACCGCCGGCGATCCGCTCTACGCCGCCATCAGCGCCGGCCGCCGCTATCCCGGCATGGAGCACTGGCTGCCCTTCTTCTATGGACGCCTCGAATCCCTCGCCGACTTCACCGCCGACGCCCCCTTCGTTTTCGACGATCAGGCCGTGCAGGCGCTGGCCGCCCGCCGCGAGCAGGTCGCCGACTACCACCAGGCCCGCCTCGACGCCCGCCAGGACGCCGAGCCCGCCGGCGCCCCCTACAAGCCCGTCGCCCCCGATGCGCTCTACCAGATGCAGGCGCCCCTCTACGCGCTGGCGGGCGCCGACGCCATCCAGCTCAGCCCCTTCGCGCCGGTCGAGGGGGCCGCCGGGCGGCTTTCCGACGCCGGCGGCACCGTCGCCCGCAACTTCGCCCCCGAGCGCCAGTCCTCCCGCACCAACCTCTTCGAGGCGGTTCTGACGGAGGCCCGTCAGCGCGCCGCCGCCGGCAAGCGCGTCGTCGTCGCCTGCTGGACCGAGGGCTCCCGCGATCGCATGGCCCAGGTGCTCGCCGACCATCACGCCGACGAGGTGCGCAGCCTCGCCTCCTGGTCGGAAATCGACGCCATGCCCGCCGGCGCCATCAGTCTGGCCGTGCTGGGGCTCGAGGTCGGCTTCGAGACCGGCGACCTCGCCGTCTGGTCGGAGCAGGATATTCTCGGCGAGCGCATCATCCGGCGCACCCGCCGCGCCACCGGCGCCGAGGCGCTCACCGACGTCTCCTCGCTGGCCGCCGGCGATCGGGTCGTCCATGTCGACCACGGCATCGGCCGCTTCGTGGGCCTGAAGGCCATCGAAGTGCTCGGCTCGCCCCACGACTGCGTCGAAATCGAGTATGCCGGCGCCGACCGTCTCTATCTGCCGGTCGAGAATATCGAGTTGCTGACCCGCTACGGCGCCGACAGCGCCGAGGTCGCCCTCGACCGGCTGGGGGGCGTCGCCTGGCAGACGCGCACCGCAAAACTCAAGAAACGCATCCGCGACATCGCCGATGCCCTGGTCAAGTTGGCCGCCCAGCGCGAGCTCACCCGCGCCGACATCGTCGTGCCCCCCGCCGGCCTCTACGACGAGTTCTGCGCCCGCTTCGCCTGGGACGAGACCGACGACCAGCTGGCGGCCATCGACGCGGTCTTCGCGGATCTGAGCTCGGGCCGCATCATGGACCGGCTGATCTGCGGCGACGTCGGCTTCGGCAAGACCGAGGTCGCCCTGCGCGCCGCCTTCGCGGTGGCGCTGACCGGCCGCCAGGTGGCGGTGGTGGTCCCCACGACGCTGCTCGCGCGGCAACACTTCAAGACCTTCACCGAGCGTTTCGCGGGCCTGCCGGTCACCGTCCGGCAGCTGTCGCGCCTGGTTCCGGCCGCCGAGGCCAGGCGCACCCGCGCCGGCATCGCCGACGGCTCGGTCGACATCGTCATCGGCACCCATGCGCTGCTCGCCAAATCCATCCACTTTCGGGACCTCGGCCTGCTTGTCGTCGACGAGGAGCAGCATTTCGGGGTCGTCCACAAGGAACGCCTCAAGCAGCTCAAATCCGCCGTCCATGTTTTAACGCTCAGCGCCACGCCCATCCCGCGCACCCTGCAGATGGCCCTGAGCGGGGTGAGGGACCTGTCCTTGTTGGCCACCCCGCCCCTCGACCGGCTGGCGGTCAGGAGCTTCGTGGCCCCCTTCGATCCGCTTGTGGTCCGCGAAGCGCTGCTCAGGGAAAAATACCGCGGCGGGCAGGCCTTCTACGTAGTCCCCCGCATCAAGGATCAGCCCGAACTTGCGGAATTCCTTGGCGATTTCGTTCCTGAAGTCTCCTTCGTCGTCGCCAACGGCCAGATGCCGGCGCGCCAGCTCGACGACACGATGAACGCCTTCTACGACGGAAAATTCGACGTGCTCTTGACCACCACCATCGTCGAATCGGGGCTCGACATCCCGACCGCCAACACCCTGATCGTGCACCGCGCCGACCGCTTCGGCCTCGCCCAGCTGCACCAGATCCGCGGCCGCATCGGCCGCGCCAAGGTGCGCGCCTATGCCCTGTTCACCCTGCCGCCCGAAATGGCGCTTTCCGACGCCGCGCACCGGCGCCTTTCCGTCCTGCAATCCCTCGAGAGCCTCGGCGCGGGTTTCCAGCTCGCCAGCCACGATCTCGACATCCGCGGCGCCGGCAACCTGTTGGGCGAGGAGCAGTCCGGCCACATCCGCGAGGTCGGCTTCGAGCTCTATCAGGCGATGCTCGAAGAGGCGGTCGCGGCGCTCAGGACCGGCGAGGCGGCCGAGCCCGCCGAAGGCCAGTGGTCGCCGCAGATCGCCGTCGGCATGCCCGTGATGATCCCCGAGCCCTATGTGCCCGACCTGCAGGTCAGGATGCAGCTCTATCGCCGCCTCGGCGATCTCACCAGCGCCGCCGAAATCGACGCCTTCGGCGCCGAGCTGGCCGACCGCTTCGGCAAACTGCCCGAGGAAGTCGAATCGCTTCTGCGCATCGTCCTGGTGAAGGTCTTGTGCCGCACCGCCAACATCGAGCGCGTCGAGGCCGGCCCCAAGGGGGCGCTGATCACCCTGCGCGGCAACCGCTTCGCCAACCCCGAAGCGCTGGTAGGGCTGATTTCCGACCCCGACCAGTCGGCGCGACTCAAGCCCGACCAGAAGCTCGTATTCGCGCGCCATTGGCCCCAGCCCGCCGACCGGCTGCGGGGCGTGGCGGGCATCGTCGGGCAGCTCGCCGAACTGGCAACGCCCCACCCCGCCTAGGTGCGGCGATGTGTCCGCGGCGCAACCTCGCCATGGTTTGATGTTTGCGCGTGCCCGATGCCATGTTATTGCCCGATTTCACCCATCCCTAGGCCGGCGGATGCCGGGGCGGGCGGCGTTCACTCCATCGACGCTCAAGGATCACGAATGCGGATCGACAAAGCAATTCTCGCCGGGGCACTCGCCTGCGGGCTGGCCCTGGCTTCCGGCGCCGCCCTGGCGCAGCCGGCGGGCACCGTGCTGCTGCCGGGGGACCAACCCGACATCGCCCTCCCCGGGGAGGGCGAACAGACCGCCGCCGCGACACCCGATACCGCGGAGCGGGATCCCAAGAACAACTGGCTCAAGGTCTGCGACACCACCGAATCCGGCGAGCGCGCCTGCATCATGCGGCAGCTCGTCATCAAGGGCGGGCAGTTCGCCGGCTCCTTCACCCTGCGCGACGATCCCGGCCAGGAAAACCGCCTGGTCATGGTTGCCGCCGTGCCGCTGGGGATCCTGCTGTTTCCCGGCATGGTCTGGCAGATCGACAGCGCCCGACCCTTCCGCACCCCGTTCGTGACCTGCGATCCGCGCTCCTGTGTGTCCCAGGCCCTCATCAACGAGGCCTATGTCGACAGCCTCAAGAAGGGCGCCAAGCTGTTCGTGACGGTCAAGAACCTGCAAAACCGCGACCTGATCGTCGAGTTCAGCCTCGCCGGCTTCACCGCCGTCTATGAGAGCGAGGAAGCCATGACAATCGACGAGTTCCAGGCCCAGGAAACCGGCCAGGCGGCGCTCGAGCAGCTGCTCCAGCAGCGCGCCGAGGAAGTCCGCCAGGAACGCGAAACCGGAGGCAATGGCGGCGGCGACGGCGGGACCACCCCGTAGCGCCGCGCCTCAGCGCCCGCCCATCCCCATCTCGAAGGCCCGCTTCCGCAGCGGCCGGAGGTTTCTCAGCGCCATCAGACCGGCGCTGCGGGCCACATCGGCGGGCCCGAATCCCGCGACGAGCGAGCGGAAGAGCGTATCGACCATTGCCGTGGTCCGCCGCACGTCCCCCATCCGCGCCTCCTGGTAGGCGGCGCCGACCGCCTGCGCCCAGCCCGTCTCCCGGCGCGCCGCGCCTGCCGTCAGATCGGCGAGGTCGGCGACGTCCCTGAGCCCCATGTTCAATCCCTGGGCGCCGATCGGCGGGACCGCGTGGGCGGCCTCGCCCACCAGCACCACCCCGTCCGCGGCCAACGCATCGGCGGTGAGGTTGGCCAGCTCGAACACATGCGGGCCGGCGGTGACCTCGATATCGCCGAACAGGCGCGAGGACTTCTCCGCCAGGGCAGGCCCCAGCGCCGTCGCCTCCCGGGCCTCCCGCAGCACCTCGGGCCGGTCGATCCAGACCAGGTTGGCCACCCTGCCGCCCGCCGGCACCAGCGTGAAGGGGCCGTCGGGGTAGTGGAACTCGACCGACGTGGTGCCGATCGGTCGTTCCAGCTTGAGATCGGCGACCAGCGCCGCCTGTTCGTAGCGATGCACGCGCGCCGAAATCCCCGCGAACGCCCGCACCTTCGAGCCGCGCCCGTCGGCACCGACGAGCAGCCCGGCTCGAAAGGTCCGCCGGCCCGATTGAATGGCGAATCCCTTTTCCTCGCGCCCGAACCCGGTCGCCGGCGCCGCGACCGTCGTCAGATTGCCCAGACCGGCCGCCCGCGCCGCGAAGGCCTCGTGCAGCATGGTGTTGGCGATGTTGGAACCGAACGCCGCGAAGCCGAATTCCGACGCCTCGAACAGGGATTCCCCGGCCCGCACGAGCCGCCCGGTGGCGTCGATGATCCGGATTTTCGTGAGCGCCGTGCCGATCGCTTCGGGGGCGTCGACAAGCCCTGTGCGTTTCAGGAACTCGAGGCTCGGCACCATCAACGCCGAGGTGCGGCGGTCGGCCGGCGCCGGCGGTGCGAAATGCACCGTCCTGACACCGGCGGCCGCCAGCGCCACCGCGGCGGCGGTGCCGACAAGCCCGCCGCCGACGACCGCAACCTCGGCTGGCGCGCTCATTCGGCCGGCGCCGGAGCCTTTCCGCCCGACATCGCGATCAGCACGTGGTGGCCAATGAACGAACCCACGAACATCATGCCCAGGAAGATCCACAAGTTTTCCGGCATGAAGCCGATCAGCGTGATCGCCGGGCCCGGGCAGATGCCCGACATCCCCCAGCCGACCCCGAACAGAACGCCGCCCAGGATCAGCGGCCGGTCGATCTCGGTCCATTCGGGCAGGTAGAACTGCCGCTCGAAGAAAGGCCGGCTGCGCCTTGCCGCGATCCTGACCCCGATCGCCATCACCACGATGGCGCCGGCGATCACGAATCCCAGGCTCGGGTCCCAGCCGCCGCTCGGCAGGGCGCCGAAATCGAGAAACCTCAGCACGACGAGCGGGTTGGTCATTTGCGCGATAAAGAGGCCGGCGCCGAAGATGAACCCGGTCACCGCCGCCACCGCCAGGTATCGAGGAGCGTGTTCAGGATGCATCAGACCACTCCCGTCACGGCCACCGTCGCGATGGCGACGGCGAAGAAAATCGCGACATTGGCGAACGAGCGCTTCGAGAGGCGCGCGATCCCGCACACCCCGTGCCCGGAGGTGCAGCCATTGCCGATCTTGGTCCCGAGCCCCACGAGCAGGCCTGCCGCCGCAATCCACAGCGGCGAGCCGACAAGGTGTGGCGCTTGCGGTTGGAAGCCGCTGAACAGCGCCGGCACCGCCGACGCCGCGGCCAGGCCGCCCAAAATCATCGCGGCCAGGAAAATCAGCCGCCACCACACCGTCCCGGTGGGCGGCAGAAGCTGGCCGAACAGGCCCGAGATGCCGGCGATGCGGCCGTTGGCGATCCACAGCGTGGCGCTGGCGAGCCCGATCATCAGTCCGCCGATCAGGGGCGGCCAGACAGAGAAATCGTCCATTTCGGGGTCTCCCGCAAACTGGTGTTGGCTTTCAGATAGCACTCGCCGGGCCGCTTTCAAAGCCCGACGCCACTCCAGAAAATCCATGCAAGCGCCCGAATTTGCACGATTTTTCGCCGAATGGGGCAGGGCTGGTTGGACGCCCTGCGGCAACGCCCGATCCGGAGACGGATTTTCCGCGCCGGGCCTGAAAATTGGAACGCACACAAATGCTTGAACTGCTTAACGGCCCGCCGGTCCGGCTCGCCACTCGGATCCGGTCCGCACCCGCTTGCGCCTCGGCGGGGGCTGTGATTGCCTCCCCGCGGCGGTCGACCGCCGCCGTCCCCCGCAGGAGCCTCAGCCCATGAGCCTATCGATCGTCCTTCACGAATTTGGCGGGCCGGAAAAGCTGCTTGCCGAGGAAACCGCGCTCGCCCCGCCCGCCGCCGGCGAGATCCAGGTGCGTCACGGCGCCATCGGGCTCAATTTCATCGACACCTACCATCGCTCGGGGCTCTACAAGATCGATCTGCCCGCCATCGTCGGCATGGAGGCGGCCGGCGAGGTCATCGCGCTGGGGGAGGGGGTCACGGACTTCGCCGCGGGCGACCGGGTGGTCTATTCGAACCCCATGGGCGCCTATTGCGAGGCCCGCAACATGCCGGCCGATAATGCCGTCAAGCTCCCCGATACCGTCGACGACCGCACCGCCGCCGCCCTCTTCCTCAAAGGGATGACCGCCTATTTCCTCCTGCACCTGACCTATCCGCTCAAGCCCGGCGAGACGACCCTCATTCCGGCGGCCGCCGGCGGCGTCGGACTTGTGCTCACGCAATGGGCCAAGGCCCTGGGCGCCACCGTCATCGGCTGCGCCGGCACCGACGAGAAATGCGAACTCGCCCGCGCCAACGGCTGCGACAAGGTCATCAATTATACCGAGGCCGATTTCCGCGTCGGCGTGCAGGAATTCACCGGCGGCGAAGGCGTCGACGTCGTCTATGACGGGGTGGGGAAGGCGACCTTCGAGGCCTCCCTCGACTGCCTGAAACCGCGCGGCATGATGGTCTCGTTCGGCAACGCCACCGGCGTCGTCTCGATCCCCGACCTGACGATCCTCGCCGCCAGGGGGTCGCTCTATGTCTGCCGGCCGACCGCTAACGCCTATGTGCGCAGCCGCGCCGACCGGCTGGCCCACGCCGAGGCCCTGTTCGTGGTGATCGCCGCCGGCAAGCTCAAGCCGACGATCGGCCAGACCTTCGCGCTCCAGGACGCCGCTGAGGCCCACCGCGCCCTGGAGGCGCGGCAAACCGTCGGTTCGACGCTGTTGCTGCCGTAGGGGGGGGAGCCTCGGCTAGGCCGATCGCAGCCCGAACCGGCGTGGCCAGCCGTCGGGGGTGACCCCGCCTTCGTAGTCGCCGCCGTCGTCGATCGTGTCCGCCGTCTCCTGGGCCCTGCGCGCTTCGGCCTCCGCGGCCTCACGCGCTCTGACCAGCGCTTCCTTGCGCAATTCCGCCAGATCCTTCGAGGTGCGCTGGATCGCCCGCTGGTTGGAGCGGGTCATCTGGCTCATGTGCTCGGCCTGCCGCGCCCAGCGGTCGCGCTCTTCCTCCAGTTCGGCGAGCTGCTGGCGCAGGCCGACAAGCTGCTTGCGCAGCGTCTTGTTGTCGGTCTCCAGCTTCACCAGCCGTTGTGCCTCATCGACGACCCCTTGCGGCTTGCGCCGTTCGGTCGGTGCCTTCACGAAGGCTTTGAGGTCCTCGGCGTCGATCTGATAGGCGCGGCCCAGCTTTTCGGCCGGCAGCCGGCCGGCGCGGATCGCATTTGAAATCACCGCCTTCGACAGGCCGGTCGATTCCGCCGCCTTGGTGAGAGTGAATTTGGCCATCAATCAGTGCGCCTCCACTGGTCGGCGAGTTTGCCGATCCGCGGTTGCATTGGCCTGAACGAAATCGGCGCAATGCGACCGAACCTGTCACAATTCGGGAAAGCGTCTTGGCGGGGCCCTCGCTTGCGCCCCCGTCAGCCGCGCGCTACGAGGGGCCGCGCCATTCCGCCGGGTGGATGGCAGAGTGGTCGATTGCACCGGTCTTGAAAACCGGCGGGCGCGCGAGCGTCCCGGGGGTTCGAATCCCCCTCCACCCGCCAGCGGTCCTCCGGGCTCCCGCCGTCGCGGATCCGCGTCCCCAAGTTGCCCCGATGCAACAGGCCACCGGCGAACGCCCGCTGCATGCGCCGAGGGCGCTTAAAACCGCCTATTTCACTGAATTCGGCGATTGCGGAATCACCGCCGCCGACTATCATCGCCGCAACAAGTCGAAGGGAGCGTGCGATGTTCAAGAAACTGGTGTTGGCCGCGGTTGCGGCAGTCGGGCTGACCGGGTCGGCCCAGGCGTTCGATTGGAGTGGATTCTATGTCGGCGTGCTGGGCGGGTTCTCCGTCGCCAGGGACGCCGACGGTTGCTCGGACTGCAGCGTAACGCTGCCCGGCATCGCCAAGGTGGTCGGCTACAACTGGGACAACGGCGACATCATCTACGGCCTCGATGAGATGTTCGTGGTGTCCTTCTGGCCCTACGACGAAAATGTCGACGTTCGCAAAATCGAATGGCAGAAGCTGTTCCGCGTCGGCACCGAGATCACCGACAACGTCATGATCTACGGCGCGGTCGGCGGCGGCATTGCATATGTGTCGGTCGACGGCTCCTCTGATCATCTCGCCTATGGTGCCATCGCGGCCGGCGTTGAGATGGCGTTGAACGAAAACGCCATCTGGCGCACTCACCTGCAGTTCTCGCGCAGCCGGAATTACGACCCCTGCTCGACCTGCTACATCACAGCCATTTCCATCGGCACCGGCCTGTCCTGGCTGCTCTGATCCGGTTGCTCCGGCGATCCTGATCCGGCCCCGCTCCGGCGGGGCCGATTGCTGTCGGCGCCTAATTCGGCCTTGCCCCTTGACTCATCGGCTCCTGTCGCGCTGCCTCGGTGCGGCGGCAACCGCTCAACCAGAGGAGACCCGGAGATGCGGCGCATCCAGATGCCCGGTCTTTCCGAGCCCGTCACCCAGCTCGCCCTCGGCACCGCCTTTCTGCGGGACGAGCACCATGCCGAGGAATTGCTCGAGGCCTATGTGGCCGCCGGCGGCAACCTGTTCGATTCCGCCTGGGTCTATCGCGCCGGCGAGGCCGAGCGCCTGCTCGGCGAATGGCTCGAGCGCCGCGAGCTGCGCGACAGCGTGCAGATCATCACCAAGGGCGCGCACTCGCCGTTGTGCAAGCCGGAGACGGTGGCCCCGCAGCTCGCCGAGTCCCTCGAGCGGCTGCACACCGACCATGTCGACATCTACATGGTCCATCGCGACGAGCCCGAGGTCCCGGCCGGCGAATTCGTCGACGCCATGGTCGCCGAACTCGAGGCCGGGCGCATCGGCAGCTACGGATTTTCCAACTGGAGCCGCGGCCGCATCGACGAGGCGGTCGCCCACGCCACGGCAAAGCGCTTGCCACCGCCGACCGCCGTCTCCAACAATTTCTCGCTCGCCGACATGGTCGAGCCGGTCTGGGCCGGCGTGATGGCCGCCAACGGGCCCGAATGGCGCGAGCGCCTCATGAAGGGAGATCTGGGCCTCTATTCGTGGTCCGCCCAGGCCCGCGGCTTCTTCACCGACCGCGCCGACCCGACCGTCCGCAGCGATCCCGATCTGGTGCGCTGCTGGTATTCGGACGCCAATCTCGAACGCCGCAAGCGCGCCTACGAGTTGGCCGAGGCCAGGGGCGTCACCGCCAACCAGATCGCGCTCGCCTGGTCGCTGAGCCAGAAATTCCCGCTGGTGGCCATCGTCGGCCCGCTCACCCCGCACGAGCTGGCCGATTCAATCGCCGCCGCCTCGGTCGAGCTCAGCGACGAGGAGCTCGCCTGGCTGGCGGCCCCCTGACCCCGAAAGGCAAGCCAAATGACCAACCAGAAACCGACGATCGGCTTCATCGGGCTGGGGCTGATGGGCTCAGCGATGGTCGAGCGGCTGCAGTCGCTCGGCTATCCGATGATGGTGATCGCCCATCGCGCCCGCGCCAATGTCGAGGCGGCGCTGGCCCGCGGCGCGCGCGAGGCCGAAACCGGCCGCGCCCTCGCGACGGAGACCGACCTGGTGATGCTGTGCATGGACAACTCCGACGCCGTCGAGTCGCGCATGTTCGGCCCCGAAGGGGTCATCGCCGGGCTCACCCCGGGCGAGCTGGTGATCGATTTCGGCACCTCGCTGCCCTCCTCGACACTGAAGATCGGCGCCGCGGTCGATGCGGCCGGCGGCGCTTACATGGACGCTCCTCTCGGGCGCACGCCTTCCCACGCCCGTGAAGGCAAGCTCAACATCATGGCCGCCGGTCCCGCCGACGAGTTCGAAAGCGTCAGGCCCGTCCTCGAGGATCTCGGCGAGAACGTCTTCCATGTCGGCCCGCTGGGCACCGGCCATACCCTCAAACTGATCAACAATTTCTACGCCATGACCTCGGCGGTCGCGATGTCGGAGGCCTTTGCCATGGCCGACCGCGCCGGCCTGCCGCGCCAGAAACTCTACGAGGTGATGTCGGCGGGCCCGCTCGGCTCCGGCATGATGGACTTCATCAAGGCCGAGGCCGTCGACGGCGACCGCACCGGGCTCGCCTTCTCCATCGTCAACGGCGCCAAGGATGTCGGCTACTACCGCCGCATGGTCGCCGATCTCGGCCAGACCTCGCTGATCGCCCCGGCGACGATGGCGGCCTTCGAGGCGGCGCTCGCCGCCGGCTGGGCCGACCGCTGGGTGCCGGAGATGGTGGACTTTCTGGCCGAAAAGAAGGGGTAGGGGCGCCCCGCCGCTCACCGGGGCCCCTCGACCCCGTAGGCGAGGCGGCTGTCGATCGCCCCCATATAGACCACCAGAATCCGGGTCGTCGTCGTCCCCGTGTTGGTTCCCTGATGCGGCCAGTCGACGGCCTCCATCAGCGCGCTTCCCGGCGGATAGACGCGCGCGCCCTTGCTGCCGTAGTTGACCGTCAGCTCCCCGGCGAGGACGTAGCCGAACAGCGGCACGTCGTGCACATGCCAGGAGGTCGATTGCCCCGGCTCCAGGATCACGATGCTGGCGGTGATCTTCGGGGTGCCGGCGGGATAGGCGAGGGGCTGCCCGATGATCGTCTGGCTGCTGGTCAGGAGACTTTCCGAGGTCGGCCCCGCCTGCTCCTGGGCGAACGCCGGCCCCGCCGTCGCCAGCGCGACCAGGACTGCCTCCACCAGCCGACGCCGCGCCGTCCTTGTGATGGCCGGATGCAGCCAACCGGTCTTCGACATGCACGCCTCCCGCCGTCATTCTAGCCCGCTTTCGCCGCGCGCCAAGCGCCGCTTCGCCTTGTCCGCCGGTTTCAGCGCCTGCGGGGACCGGACGGGCGCCCTTCCCGCGGGTGTGCGAACGGGCATCCGTGATATCTTGCCGTATGGAGCGAAGGGAGGATCGCATGCCAAATCAGGTTGATATGCCTATCGCCACGGGCGTGCAGGTCCAGGCCTCGCCCGACGGCAAGCTCACCGCGTTGCTGTTCAAGGTGCCCGACGATCCCGGCGCCATTCCGATTGCGGTGGCGCCCCGGGAGCTCAGCCGGCTCGTCGGCCTGATGCTCTCCCAGGCCGGGGAGGTGGCCGCGCGGATCACCCCCGATCAGCCGCCGGAGGAATTGCGGGTCACCCCCGTGATGGCGTCCCACCTCGGCGTCGCCCAGGGCCGCTCCGACACCGAGGCGCTGATGACCTACCGCGTCGGCAATCTCGACCTGACCTTCGCGATCGAACTCCCCCAGCTTGTCGCCCAATGCGAACGCCTCAGCGCCATGGTCGTCAAATCGGACCGCGAACCGCCGCAGTAGGGCAGGGATGTGAATTCCGGGAGCCGGCGCGCCTACCCCTCCGCCTCCCCGAACCCGCCCCCGGTGGGCGTCGTCACGATCACCGCCTCGCCCGCCTCCAGCACCGTCTCGGCGCAGCCGTCCAGCGTCTCGATCCGCCCGTCCAGGCGCCTGACCCGCGTCATCCCGACCCGGCCCGGTTCGCCGCCATCCAGCCCGTGCGGGCGCACGGTCCGGTGCGAACTCAGGATCGCGCAGTCCATCCGGCGCAAAAACCTGATCGTCCGCTCGGTGCCGTCCCCGGCCGAGAACCGCCCGCGGCCCCCGGAGCCTTCGCAGATCCGGAACGCCTCCAGCAGCACCGGAAAGCGCATCTCCAAAACTTCGGGATCCGTCAGCCGCGAATTGGTCATGTGGGTGTGCACCGCGTCGGTGCCGCCGAAGCCGCGCCCCTTTTCGGGCCCGGTTTCGTTGAACCGCCCGGCCGGCGAGCCCGAGCAGATCGTCTCGTAGTACTGATAGGTTTCGTCCCCGAAGGTGAGGTTGTTCATCGTCCCCTGGCTCGCCGCCATCGCCCCGAAGGCGCCGAAGAGCGCATTGGTCACCTGCTGCGAGGTCTCGACATTGCCCGCCACCACGGCGCGCGGCCAGGTCGGCGCCAGCATCGAGCCCTCGGGCACCACGATCTGAACCGGCTCCAGGCAGCCGGCGTTGAGCGGAATGTCGGCCTCCGCCATCACCCGGAAGGCATAGAGCACCGCCGCCCGGGTCACCGGCGCCGGGGCATTGAAGTTGTTTTCGGCCGCCTTCGAGGTGCCGGTGAAATCGACCCGCGCCCGCCGGTTCGCCCGGTCCACCTCGATCTTCACGCGGATCGACGCCCCCTGGTCGGTCGTCACCGCGAATTCGGCGTCCTCGAGACCATCGATCACCAGGCGCACGCTCTCGGCGGCGTTGGCGCGCACATGGCCCATATAGGCGTCCACCACGTCGAGCCCGAAATGCGCGATCACTTTCCTGAGCTCCGCCACCCCCTTCTCGTTGGCGGCGATCTGCGCCTTCAGGTCGGCGATATTCTGCGCCGGGTTGCGGCAGGGGTAGGGGCCCCCGGTCAGCAGCGCCATCAGCTCCGCCTCGCGGAACCGTCCTGTCTTGCCGTCCACCAGCAGGAAGTTGTCGATCAGAACCCCTTCCTCCTCGATGGTGGTCGCCAGCGGCGTCATCGAACCCGGCGCCGCCCCGCCGACGTCTGCATGATGGCCGCGCGCCGCCACCCAGAAGAGGATGTCCGCCCCCGCCGCGTCGAACACCGGCGTGACCACCGTGATGTCGGGCAGATGCGTGCCGCCGTTGTAAGGCGCGTTGAGCGCCAAAACGTCGCCGGGCCGGATGTCCGGGTTGGCAAGCCTGACCGTCTCCACCGAGCGGTCCATCGAGCCCAGATGCACCGGGATGTGCGGCGCGTTGGCCACCAGCCGGCACCCGGCGTCGAAAATCGCGCAGGAGAAATCCAGCCGTTCCTTGATGTTCACCGAATGCGCCGTGTTCTGAAGCGTCACCCCCATCTGCTCGGCCACCGACATGAAAAGGTTGTTGAAGATCTCCAGCATCACCGGGTCGGGGGTTTCGGCCGCCCGCGCCCCGGCCGCCATCGGCGCCGCCGCCCGCCCGGTCCGGCTGAGCACCACATGGTTCTTCGCCGTGATCTCGGCCCGCCAGCCGGGCTCGACGACGATCGTCTGATGGTCCTCGATGATCAGTGCCGGCCCGGCGATCCGGTGCCCGGGGCGGGTCTCTCCGCGCCTCACCACCGAAGCCTCGTGCCAGGCGCCGCCCGAGAACACCGGCACGGTTTGCTCCGCCGCGAAGTCGGCGGATTGCCCCGCCGCTTCCGGCTCATCGGCCCGCCTGCCGCCGCCCACCGCCTCGGCCTCCACCGCCTCGGCGACCATCGGTTTCGCCTCATGCACGAAGCCGAACTGCGCCCGGTGCGCCGCCTCGAAGGCGGCCCGCACCGCCTCCAGCGTCCCGAACGCCACCGCGATGGGCGTGTCGGTCCCCTCATAGCGCACATGCACCCGCCGGAAGACGCCGATATCGTGGGGGGCTACGTCCTGTTCCTCAAGTTCCGCCTTGGTTTCCGCCGCCAACGCACCGACGGCGCTCGCCAAAGTCGCCATCGACCCCGCCTCCAGCGGCACCACAACCGCCCGCGACCGGCTGGCGCGGATGTCTGCGAGCCCCATCCCGTAGGCCGACAGCACCCCGGACAGCGGGTGGATGTGCACCGCGTCGATCCCCAGCCGCTCGGCGATCAGGCAGGCATGCTGGCCGCCGGCGCCCCCGAAGCAGGAAAGCGCATAGCCCGTGACGTCGTGCCCGCGCCTGACCGAAATGGTCTTGATGGCGTTGGCCATGTTCTCGACAGCCACCTGCAGGAATCCGTCGGCGATCTCCGCCGGCGCCCGCCCGTCGCCGATCTTGTCGGCCAGCGCCGCGAATTTCGCGGCCACCGCATCGGCGTCGAGCCCCTGGTCCTGGCCCGGTCCGAAAATTCTCGGAAACAGGTCCGCGCGGAGCTTGCCGACCATCAGGTTGGCGTCGGTCACCGTCAGCGGCCCGCCCTTGCGGTAGGAAGCGGGCCCGGGGTCGGCGCCGGCGCTTTCCGGTCCCACCTGAAATCGCCCACGGTCGTAGCTCAGGATCGAGCCGCCTCCGGCCGCCACCGTGTGAATGCGCAGCATCGGGGCCCGCATCCTGACCCCGGCGACCTCGGTTTCGAAGGCCCGCTCCAGCTCCCCGTCATAGTGCGACACGTCCGTCGAGGTGCCGCCCATGTCGAAGCCGATGACCTTCGAAAACCCGGCCATCTTCGCCGTTTCGACCGCCCCGACGACCCCCCCGGCGGGCCCCGAGAGGATCGCGTCCTTGCCCTGAAAGAGCGCCGCCGCCGTCAGCCCGCCCGAACTCATCATGAACATCAGCCGCGGCCCGTCGCCGGGGGAGGGAACGGCCCCGTCCCCCATCCCCAGTTCGCCGGCCACCCGGTCCACATAGCGCCTCAGGATCGGCGAGAGATAGGCGTCGACAACCGTCGTGTCCCCGCGCCCCACCAGTTTCACCAGCGGTGACACCTCGTGGCTGACCGAGACCTGCGCAAACCCCGCTTCCCGTGCCAGCCGCGCCACAATCTGTTCGTGGGCGGGGTATTTCCAGGCGTGCAGGAAGACGATGGCCAGCGCGTCGAACCCGTCCGCCCGCAGCGCGTCGAGCCCCGCGCCCACCGCCGCCTCGTCTGGCGCCGCCTCCACGGTCCCGTCGGCCCTCACCCGCTCGTCGATCTCGACGACCCGCGAATAGAGCAGCTCCGGCAGGACGATTTCCTTCGCGAATATATCCGGCCGCGCCTGGTAGCCGATCTTCAGCGCGTCCCGGAAGCCGCGCGTGATCATCAGCGCCGTCCGCTCGCCCTTGCGTTCGAGCAGCGCGTTGGTGGCGACCGTCGTCCCCATCTTCACCGCGCCCACCCGCCCGGCCGGGATTGGCGCGTCGGACTTGACCCCCAGCATCCGCCGGATCGCCTCCATCGCCGCGTCCTCATAGGCCCCGGGATTGTCCGAGAGCAGCTTCAGCGCCGCGATGCCTCCCTCAGGATCGCGCGCCACGACGTCGGTGAAGGTGCCGCCCCGGTCGATCCAGAAATCCCACTTGCCCGCCGCCATCTCGCGCTCCGCCCCGCCCGCCGGCGTAGCCTCACCATCGCCGCCGCCCCGTCAAGCCGCCCCGTCAAGCCGCGTCGTACCGCCCGGTTGCAATCCGGCCCGCAATCGACAATAAGCCTCGCCTCACCGGAGGGCGCGGCCATGGCAGCGACGATTATCGACGGCAAATCCTTCGCCGCAACGCTTACCGCCCGCGTCGCCGACGAGGTGAGCCGCCTCAAGGCCAGCCACGGCTTCACACCGGGTCTCGCGGTCGTCATCGTCGGCGACGACCCGGCCTCCGAGATCTATGTGCGCTCCAAGCGCAAGCGCACCGTCGAGGTCGGCATGGCCTCGTTCCACCATGCCCTGGCCGCCGACACCTCCGAGGCGGATCTCCTGGCGCTGGTCGCCGAGCTCGGCGCCAACGACGACGTCGACGGCATTCTCGTGCAGCTGCCGGTGCCCCCGCAGATCGACCCGCAAAAGGTGATCGCCGCCATCGATCCGGACAAGGACGTCGACGGGCTGAGCCCGGTCAGCGTCGGGCGTCTGGCGATCGGGATCGCGGGGCCGGTGCCCTGCACGCCGCTCGGCTGCCTGCTGCTGCTGCGCGACACAATCGACACCCTCGAGGGGCTCAACGCCCTCGTCATCGGCCGCTCCAACCTGGTCGGCAAGCCGCTGGCGCAGCTGATGTTGCGCGACAACGCGACCGTCACCATCGCCCATTCGCGCACCCGCGACCTGCCGGCGCTGGCGCGCGGCGCCGACATCCTTGTCGCCGCCGTCGGCCGCCCCGAATTCGTGCGCGGCGACTGGGTGAAGCCCGGCGCCACCGTCATCGATGTCGGCGTCAATCGCCTGCCGCCGGTCGAGGAGGGCGGCAGGCCGCGCCTGGTTGGCGACGTCGCCTTCGCCGAGGCCGTCGAGGTGGCCGGCGCCATCACCCCGGTGCCCGGCGGGGTCGGGCCGATGACCATCGCCTGCCTGATGGCCAACACGATCACCGCCGCCTGCCGCCGCCGCGGCCTCGAGCCGCCGGCGGGTCTGGGGGCTTAGGTCACAAACGTACCGTCATTGCGCGGACGCGCAGCGGCCGAGGCAATCCAGAGCCCCTCGCGATCCAGGGTCGCGTCTTCTCGTTCGTCATCCACGGCGCCACATTCTTCCCCTTCGTCATTCCGGCGGACGCCGGACTCCAATGGCGGCGCCCCAGAGCAGG
>CAZNOZ010000036.1:0-21732 GCA_964574935.1 uncultured Devosiaceae bacterium
GCTCATGACCGTCCGAATTCGTCCTCGACCCGGATGATGTCGTCCTCACCCAGGTAGGAGCCGGTCTGCACCTCGATGAGCTCGAGCAGAATCTTGCCAGGGTTGCCCAGGCGGTGGAGTTCGCCGCAAGGGACGTAGACGCTCTCGTTTTCGCTCAGCGTGCGGACCGTTTCCCCGATCCGCACCTCCGCGGTGCCGCGCACGACCACCCAATGCTCGGAGCGATGATGGTGCTTCTGCAATGACAAGCGCTTGCCCGGCTTGACGAACAGGCGCTTGACCTGGAAGCGCTCGCCGCTGAGCACCGTGGTGTATCCGCCCCAGGGCCGGTAGTCGGTGGGATGCGACTGGGTGAGTGCCTCGGTCGCCGGATCGGCGCGCAGGGCCCTGACCAGGTCGCCGACCGACTGGGCCGCCGACAGGCGCCCCACATAGACCGCGTCTTCGCTGGCGATCACGGCCACATCCTCGAGACCGCTGACGGCCACATGCGGGCCTTGCGTGACGACCAGCGACCCGCTGGTGCCGGAGAGGCTCGTCGGGCCGCGGGTCGCATTGCCCGCCTCGTCCTTCGGGCTCGCCTTCCACACGGCGTCCCACGACCCGAGATCGGACCATTGGATGGGTGACGGCACGACGGCGGCCAAGTCGGTCTTCTCGAAGATGGCGTAGTCGACCGAGATGTCGGGGGCAGCCGCGAAGGGCTCGGCGGCGAGGCGGATGAACTCGAGGTCGGCTTCGGCACCCTCGACCGCCGCCCCGGCGGCCGCAAAGACCGAAGGGGCCAGCTTTTCGCATTCGCTCAGAAAAGTGCCGGCGCGGAAAACGAACATGCCGGCATTCCAGTAAGCGTTGCCGGCGGCGATGAGTTTCTCGGCCTCCTCCCGCGCCGGCTTTTCCACGAACCGGGCGATGTTGTACGCCCCCGAGGGCAAAGCCTCGCCGGCCTCGATGTAGCCGAAGCCGGTGGCCGGTTCGGTCGGGGTGACGCCGAATGTCGTCAACCGTCCGTCGCGCGCCGCGGCAATGGCGGTATCGAGCGCCTGGCGATAGGCGTCGTCGACAACGATCTCGTGATCGGACGGCAGCACGTGCAGGAGATCATCGGGGTCGGTCGCGGCCACGAAGTGCGCGCCGGCGGCGATCGCCGGGGCGGTGTTGCGGGCGACGGGCTCGAGCAGGACGGCCTGGAGCGCGACCCCGCACTCCTCAGCCTGTTCGGTCACGGTGAACCGGTAGCGTTCGTTGCTGACGATGATCGGGGCGGCGTAGCGCTCCGTCTCGGCCAACCGCCTCAGGGTCATCTGGAACGGGCTTTCGCTGCCGGTGAGCGGCAGGAACTGCTTGGGCCGCGAGGCCCGCGACATCGGCCAGAGCCTTGTGCCCGTGCCCCCGCACAAGATGAGTGGCACGACGCGACGTTGATCGGCGCTCACGTCGCAACTCCCGCGGGTTGCCGACGGCGCGGCAGGTTTTGCACCAGGCGCGCCATGATCGTTTCGAGCTTGTGTTGCGCGCCCGCCGCATCGCCGGCTTCGACATAGACGCGAAGCTCGGGCGCGTTGCCGGAGGCCCGGAAATGAACGATCTCGCCGTCGGCGGTCATCAGGCGCACGCCATCGGTGAGGTCGGTGGCCGTGGGGGCCTCGAGCTCCGGCGCCAGGCTTCGCCGCAGGGCTGCCGACGCGGCGATTTCGGTGAGGAATGCGGCGCTCACTTTTTGCGGAACCTCACGCAGCCGGTCGGCCCTCACCACCCGAGACGGCAACTGCGCCGCCAGTTGCGAGACATCGCACCCGCGCCGCCGGCACTCGGCCAGAACGGCAACCAACGGCAGCACCGCGTCGCGGGTCGGCAACGCGTCGAGCCGGCCGTTGGCCAGTTGCAGGTCGCTGCCGAGGGCAAATCCGCCATTGGCCTCAAAGCCCGCCAGGGCCGCTCCGGCATGCGCCCGCATCGCTTCGACCACGAAGGGCGAGCCAATCCTGGTGCGGATCACCTCGTCGAACCAGCCGGAAAGCTCGATCGCACTCGTGGAGGTCAGCGGCGTGACGACAGTCCTGACCCCGAGCGCCCACGCCGCCAGCGCGCACAGCGCGTCACCATGGATCTGAACCCCCTCCCGGCCGATCAGCAGCGGCCGATCCCCGTCGCCGTCGCTGGAGACCACCGCATCGAGCCCGTGCCGCTCGATGGCGGTCGCGCAATTCGCCAACGTTTCCGGATCGAGGGCCTCGGTGTCGACCGCGACAAAGGTCTCGCTGCGCCCGAAACGGACCAGTTCGGCGCCCAGCGAGGTGAAGATCTCCGCCAGAAGATCCCGCCCGGCCGCCGAGTGCTCGAAAATCCCCAGCCGTATGCCCGACAACGCACTGTCGCCGAAGCCCCGCGTGTAGCGGGCAACATAGGCGGCCGCGACGGCCGGATCGGGCTGCGGGAGCGCCCTCCCCGCGGTCGGTGGGGCCGCTTCGCGCAGATAGCGGACCGCCCGATCCTCGATCGGCGCCTCCTCGGATTTGAGCAGCTCGCCGTCGGATCGATAGAACTTGATGCCGTTGCGGTGCGCGGGAATGTGGCTGCCGGTCACCACGATCGCCGGCGCCTTGGCGGCCATTGCCGAAAACGCCACCGCCGGCGTCGGCAGGACGCCGGACCAGTGGGCGTGCTGGCGGTGCGCCTCGATGGCGGCAATGACATCGGCGGAAATCGAAGGGCTCGATGCCCGCAAGTCGCAACCGACGAAGACCTCCGCTCCGGGCCTGGCGCCGATATGATCGAGAAACGCCGCGACATAGGCGCTCACGCGAGCCGCGTCGAACGCGACGGCGGGCCCGCGAAGTCCAGATGTGCCGAAAGCAACTTGCATCTAACTCGATGATTCAGGCGATCAGTTCAGACTAACCCGCTCAGCGCGCGAACTTAATAGCGAAATGCAGGCTGGAACAGGCGCCACGCGCGATCGATCGCGACGCTCGGGCCTGATTGCGCGTTGGCCGCCCTATCGAGTTCCGCTTTTTCGCACCCATCTGGCACAACTTCGCCCGCGCAAGAACAACGGCGGACACCGAGGCAAACATGCCATTGCCCCCTCCGCATTGCCCAAAACCAGCGTGTTTTGAGGAATTGGTGGCGGAGAGGAAGGGATTCGAACCCTCGAGACGCTTTTGACGCCTACTCCCTTAGCAGGGGAGCGCCTTCGACCACTCGGCCACCTCTCCGCCGGCGGTTAGAGCCCAATCGATTCGACAAATCAAGCCGTTCGGCGAAGGGCCGAATGGAGCGACCGGGAGAGCGGCGCGCCCGCCATGCGCCGCATCCGGGAAAGGGCGAAGGGCTGGAATCTCGTCGAATCGTGCATTATGATTTGGTTAGGCATAGGTAGGAGGCCAAGATGCTCCACGCGCTCAGGCGGCGGCGCGGTTGGCGGTGGCTATCATCCCTGCTCCCCGCCGTCCTTGCGTTCGCTTTCGTCAATCCGGCGGCGGCATTCGAGCCGGCCGGGCTGTGGCTGACCCAGTTGAAGGCGGAAATCCTGATCGCCCCGTGCGCGGACGGCTATTGCGGGATCGTCGCCAAACCGGTCAAGCCGGGACTGCACGACATCAACAATCCCGATCCCCAGCTCAGGGGTCGGCCGATCGAAGGGTTGCCGCTGATCTGGATTTCCCAGGGCGGCCAGCCGCAGGTCTGGGATGCGCGGCTCTACAATCCCCTCGACGGCAAGATGTATTCAGGGGTGGTGCAGATGTCGAGCGAGGAGTCGCTGCATCTGCGCGGCTGCGTGTTTTTCATCTTCTGCAAGGCAGAAGAGTGGGAGAGGCTGGAGTAGTCCGGTCAGCGCCGGGCGCGCTGCCCGAAGAGGATTTCGCGCGCCCTGTCGTCGGTTGACAGATCGAACTGCTCACGCTCGGCCTTGCCGGCGGCGAGACCCCGTTCAACGGCGGGGCGCTCGTGCAGGCGGGCCCGCCACGCCTTGACCCTCGGAAAATCCCCGATATCGACCATCTGTCCCTTCCAGTTTTCGGTCCAGGGAAAGATGGCGATGTCGGCGATGGAATAGTCGTCGGCCACGAAGTCGCGGCCCTCGAGCCGCGCGTCCAGAACCCCGTAGAGCCGGTGGGTCTCGTCCTGATAACGGCGCGTGGCGTAAGCGTCCTCATCCTTGGCGTACTGGGTGAAGTGGTGGTTTTGCCCGAACATCGGGCCAACGCCGCCGACCTGCCAGAACAGCCACTCGTCGACCTGGACGCGCTGCCGCCAGTCGGCCGGGTAGAATTTCGTGAACTTCTCGCCGAGATATTTGAGGATCGCGCCGGATTCAAATACCGAGATCGGCTCGCCGCCGGGGCCTTCGGGATCGACGATGGCCGGGATGCGGTTGTTGGGGGAAACCTTCAGAAATTCCGGCTCGAACTGGTCGCCGCGGCCGATATTGACCATGCGCAGCTCATAGGGAACGGCGAGTTCCTCAAGCATGATCGAGACCTTCCTGCCGTTCGGCGTGGTCCAGTAGTAAAGCGCGATCGGCCGGGTCTGGGTGACGGTCATGGCGGGTTCCGCGTGGGGTGGGCGATGGGAGGCGGCGGCGCGACTATCGGGGCTCGGCCGGCCGGTTGCAACACACCGACGCGTGAGGGTGGGCGATCGCGGCGTCGCCCGTCATCGCTCGGATTCGCGGTCGCCGAGCACGACCGGTCCGCCGACCACTGCCGCGGCGGCCTCCTCCTCGGCGGCCATGCCGGACTCCTCTTCGGCGCGCAGCGTGTCGCTCAGGGGGATTTCGTCGAGCATGAATCCCAGCCCGAAGGCGACGACGCCGGCGACCGCGGCGACAGCAAATATCGGGTGCAGCGCATTTGTGAAGGCGTCGAGAACGAGCTCGCGCAGGGGCGGCGGAAGGGACTGGACCATCTGCGGACCGAACGACCCGGCGGCGCCCTGCGGCAAGGCTCCCGAAGGCACCACCGCGCCCAGTTCCGCGGCCAGTCGGTTGGAGAAGATGGCGCCGAAGGCGGCGACACCGATCGCCCCACCCACCTGACGGAACAGGGTGGCGCCGGCGGTGGCGGAGCCCACCTGGGCTTGCGGCACGGCGTTCTGCGTGGCGGTGATGGAAACCGTCATCACCGGGCCGATGCCGGCGCCGACGACCGCCATATAGGCGGAGATCAGCCAGATATTGGTCGATGCGTCCATTGTCGAGAGCATGACGAGCCCCGCGACCATCACGACGGTGCCGATCAGCGGCAACATGCGGTAGCGGCCGGTGCGGCTCATCCACTGACCGGCGGCGATCGAGGTGAGCAGCAGCCCGCCGACCATCGGCACCAGTTGCAGCCCGGAGGTCGAGGGGCTGACGCCGACCACGACCTGCAGGAACAGCGGCAGGAAGGTGATCGAGCCGAACATCGCCAGCCCGACGATGAAGCCCATGGCGCTCACAACCGAAAAGGTGCGGACCGCGAACAGCGACAGCGGCAACACCGGCTCGGCGGCCCGGCGCTCGACCAGCACGAAACCGATGAGCGAAGCGACGGCGAGCGCCATCAGCGAAACAACAAACGCCGAATTCCAGGCAAAGGTGCGCCCGCCCAGGCTGGTAAACAGCACCGTCGAGGCGAGTGCCGTGGTGAGCAGCAGGGCCCCGAGATAGTCGATCCGGTGCGCCACGCGCCGTCCGCTGCCGCGGAAGACCGAGGCGATCACCAGGAACGCGACCAGCCCGATCGGCAGATTGACGAAAAAGATCCAGTGCCAGCTCAGATGCTCGACCAGAAAGCCGCCGAGCAGCGGGCCGATGATTGTCGAAATGCCGAACACACCGCCGAAGATGCCCTGGACGCGGCCGCGTTGGCGGGGCGGGATGACATCGGCGACGACGGCAATCGAGGAGACCATCAGGCCCCCGCCCCCGAGCCCCTGCACGAGGCGGCCGGCGATCAGGGTCGTCATGTCGCCGGCAATGCCGCACACGATCGCACCGATCAGAAACGTCACGATCGCGGTTTGCAGCACCACCTTGCGGCCGTAGAGGTCGCCGAGCTTGCCGGCCACCGGCGCAACGACCGTCGAGGCGAGCAGGTACGCCGTGATCACCCAGCTCAAATGATCGAGACCGCCGAGATCGGCGACAATGGTGGGCAGGGCCGTCGCGACGATCGTCTGGCCCAACGAGCCGAGCAACAACACCACCGCCACCGACCCGATGACCAGGCGGACCGATTGGCCGGCGGTTTCTTCCTTGGTGCGCGGATCGGCGGTCAAGGGCAATTCCCGGGTCCGGGCCTCAAGGCGTGGATTCGGCCGACGGCAGCCGGACGGCGAAATTCATCAGAACATGCTTGCTTGCGTTCATCGGTGGACGCCGAATGTCAGCCGCCCGCCTGGCGCCTGATGGTGGCGATCGACTTGCCCGCCTTGCCCCAGTTCTCGGGCTCGACCTCATCGATGACGACGTAGGTCGCCTCCGGCGGTTTGCCGAGCACCCGTTGCAGCAGCTCGGCGATGCCGGCGATCACCTCTTCCTTCTGTTCGGTCGTGGCGTTGCCGGCGATGCGGACGTTGACGTAGGGCATATCGGTCGCTCTCCCGTTCAGCCGACAATGTCGAGGGTCGAGAAGAAGTAGGCGATCTCGGTGCGGGCGGTATCGGGGGCGTCCGAGCCGTGCACCGAATTCTCGGTCAGCGAAACCGCGAAGTCCTTGCGGATGGTGCCGGGGTCGGCATCGGCAGGGTTGGTGGCGCCCATCACTTCGCGGTTTTTGGCGATGGCGTTCTCGCCTTCGAGAACCTGCACCAGCACGGGCCCGGAGCTCATGTACGCGCAGAGCTCGCCGAAGAAGGGCCTGTCCTTGTGGACGGCGTAGAACCCCTCGGCCGCGGCGCGGGTCATTTTCAGGCGCCTGGCGGCGACGACGCTGAGGCCCGCCTCCTCGAGGCGGCCGGTGATGGCGCCGACGAGATTGCGGCGAGTGGCATCGGGTTTGATGATCGAGAGGGTGCGCTCGACGGCCATGGAACGTCCTTGAACCGAGGGGGAGTGGGGCGGGTTCTCTAGCGTGGCCCCTGCCGCCGCGCAAGCGCCGGAACCGCGGGCTCGAACGGCGGCACCGCCTGAGCGGAGCCTTGCGAGGCGCGCATCAGTCGGGATAACCACGTTTACCATCGCCCGAGCGCGCAACGCTGGCACCGCAACCGCATGATCACCATCGACAACCTCACCTATCGAATCGAGGGCCGAATACTGTTTGACGACGCCTCGGTCGCGGTTCCCGCAGGCTCGCGGACGGGACTGGTCGGGCGCAACGGGTCGGGAAAAACCACCCTGTTTCGGCTCATCCGGGGTGAGATCCTGCCCGATGCGGGCGATATCACCGTGCGGAAGGGGGCGCGGATCGGTTCGGTGGCGCAGGAGGCGCCCGCCACGGACGAAAGCGTCCTCGACACCGTGCTCATGGCCGATACGGAACGGCTGGCGCTCATGCGCGAAGCGGAGACCGCCACCGATGCCCACCGGATCGCGGAGATCCACACGCGGCTGGCGGACATATCGGCGCACACCGCCGAGGCGAGGGCGAGCGCGATCCTGAAGGGTCTCGGGTTCGACAATCACAGCCAGCGGCAAAGCTGCGCGCGGCTTTCCGGCGGCTGGCGCATGCGCGTGGCGCTGGGGGGATTGCTGTATTCGGAGCCGGACCTGCTGCTGCTCGACGAACCGACCAACTACCTCGATCTGGAAGGCGCGTTGTGGCTGGAGAAGTATCTGGCCGCCTATCCGCGAACGGTGCTGATCATCAGCCACGACCGCCACCTGCTGAACCAGGCCGTCGGCTCGATCGTCGAGCTCGACCACACCAAGCTCGAATTTTATCGCGGGGGCTTCGACACGTTCGAGAGGACCCGCCGGATACGACGGGAGCAGTCCAACAAGACCCGCGAAAAGCAGCTCGCCCGTATCGCCCACATGCAATCGTATGTCGACCGGTTCCGCTACAAGGAGTCGAAGGCCCGGCAGGCGCAGGCGCGGCTCAAGGCGATCGCCAGGCTGGCGCCGCCCGAGGCGCTGTTTGACGACAGCGTCGTCCCGTTCAGCTTCCCGAAGCCGAAGCGCCCGGCATCGGCGCCGATGCTCAGCCTCGACGACGTCTCGGTGGGCTACGACGGCACGCCGGTCCTGACCGGGCTGACGGCGCGCATCGACCCCGAAGACCGGATCGCGGTGGTCGGCGTCAATGGCAACGGCAAGTCGACGTTCGCGAAACTGATCGCCGGCGAACTGGAGCCGATGAGCGGAACCCTGACCCGGGCGCGAAAACTCGAGGTCGCGTACCTGGCGCAGCACCAGATCGACAAGCTGCGCGCCGACCAGACGCCGCTTGCACAGCTCGCACCTCTGACCCCCGACGACAGCGAGGCAAGACGACGCGCCCTGCTGGCGAATATGGGCCTGCCGACTTCGCGAATGGAAACCAGGGTGGGTGATCTGTCGGGCGGCGAAAAGGCGCGGCTGCTGTTCGGCCTGATCAGCTTCGTCGGCCCGCACCTGCTGATCCTGGACGAGCCCACAAGTCATCTCGACATCGACAGCCGCGATTCGCTCGTCGAATCGCTCAACGACTTCGAGGGGGCCGTGATATTGGTCTCCCACGACCGGCATCTGATCGAGGCCACCGCGGACCAGATCTGGATCGCCGCCGGTGGCACGATTTCGGAATTCGAAGACGATCTCGACGGCTATCGGCGCATGGTTGCCGGCGGTCGGGCCGGCCCGGCGCCGAAAGCGGTTGCCGCGGTTGACCGCACGGCCCGGGTGGCGGCGCAGCCCAACCGAAAGGCCCAGCGGCAAGCCACCGCGGTCGAACGCGAAAAGATGGTCGACCTGAGGCGGACCGTCCGGCAAGCCGAGGCGATGATGGACCGGCTCCATCGCGATATCGGCCGCATCGAGGAACGGCTTGCCGACCCGGCGCTATATGAAGACAGCCACGACGAGGCCGTTTCACTGGCGACCGAACGGGCGCGGATGGAGGAGGGTCTCTCCGCGGTGGAAGCCGAGTGGCTGGCGGCCACCCAAACCCTGGAGGGGTTGGAGAGGGGCCCCAAAAGATAGCAGGACACCACTCTGCGGGTGGCCGATGCGCACGTGTGCGCTCGCCGCTACGCGCTCCCTACCCCTTCTTCTGCCAGCGGCCGGCGGTGTCCTGTTGCCAGTAGGTGGTTACATTGCCGTCCGACAGCGCCTTCCAGGCGGCGCGGGCCTCCGCGACCGCATCAGGGTCGTGGCCATCGAAAAGGTAGACGAGCCGCTCGTATCCCTCGGCGCTATCGGGCACCGCCCGGTCGACGAAGAAGCGGACATTGGCGGCGTTGGGATTGGCCGCGTCGGGCGCGAGCACGACAGGCTGGCGGGGCGCGGTTTCGTCGGAGGCGAGGCCATGGGGCAAGAAGCTCTCGTCGGAAAAGGTCCACAGCGACGTGTCGAGCGCCTCCATGCGCTCGGTGCCGCCGACTTCGACCACCGCCTTCCATCCCCGCTCGATGGCCTTGAGCAGGAGCGTGGGCAGCACCCGCTCGAGCGGGGAGCGTTCGAGGTGATAGAAGAGGATCTCGGCCATCACCCTTCGTAGTGGTCGCGCACGAGCCGGTCGAGCAGCGCCACCCCGAAGCCCGAGGCCCAGGACTGATTGGTCTCGGTGGGCGGCCCGCCGAAGGCGGTGCCGGCGATATCGAGATGCGCCCACGGCACGTCGCGGACGAACCGCTTGAGAAACTGGGCGGCGGTGGAGGCGCCACCCCATCGGGCGCCGACGTTCTTCATGTCGGCAAAGCGGGAATTGATGAGCTTGTCGAAGGCAGTGCTGAGCGGCATCCGCCAGACCTTGTCGCCGCTGACTTCGCCGGCCTCGGTGAGCCACTGGGCGAGCTTGTCGTCGTTGGAGAACAGGCCCGCATATTCGGTCCCGAGCGCCACCATGATGGCCCCGGTCAGGGTGGCGAGATTGATCATCGCCTGCGGCGCGAAACGTTCCCGCGTGTACCAGAGCGCATCGGCGAGAACGAGCCGGCCCTCGGCGTCGGTGTTGACGATCTCGATCGTCTGGCCGGACATCGAGGTGACAATGTCGCCGGGCCGGGTGGCGTTGCCGTCGGGCATGTTCTCGACAAGCCCGATGACGCCGACCGCGTTCAGTTTCGCCTTTCTCAGCGCCAGGGTTTTCATCAGCCCGGTGACCGCGGCGGCGCCGCCCATGTCGCCCTTCATCTCCTCCATCGAGCGCGCCGGCTTGATCGAGATGCCGCCGGTGTCGAACACCACGCCCTTGCCGACGAAGGCGACAGGGGGGTTCTTCTTTGGCCCGCCGCGCCACTGCATCACCACCACCCGCGCCGGGCGCCCGGAGCCGGCGGCCACCGCCAGCAGGGCACCCATGCCGCGCCGCCGGAGCTGACTTTCGGTGAGGGTTTCGACTTCGACGCCGAGATCGGCGAGCTTGTCGGCGGCGGCGGCGAATTCCACGGGGCCCAGGGCGTTGGCGGGCTCATTGACCAGATCGCGGGCCAGAAGCACGCCGTGCGTGACCGCATCGCGGTCGGCGATCGCCTGGTCGGCGGCGCGCTTGTCGGGAACATGCACAGTGACCGTCAGCCGCTTTGGCGGCTCGGGCCCGGTGTCATCGTCCGGGGACTTCTTTCGATACTTGTCGAACTGGTAGTGCCTGAGCTTCATGCCGGCGACGAAGTCGCCAACAGCCCGGACGTCGAAATCCGGCGTGTCGAGCACCACCGCGGCGCGGCTGGCGCGGGCCGCGGTCAGGCGCCTGACGACGGCGGCGCCGCAATCGAGGAAGCGCCGGGCGGCCGGCGCGTCGGCTTTGCGCGGCGTGGCGCCGGTGCCAACGACAACCAGGCGATCCGCGTCGATCCCCTCGGGAGAGATCACGACAAGATCGGTACCCGGGCGGCCCGTGAAGCCGCCGGCCTTGGAAAGACGACCAAGATCGAGGCCGCCGGCGTCGACGACGCCTGTTGCCATCGGGCCGAGCTTGAGCCCTTCGGGGGCGAGCAGGACCAGCACCGCGGTCTTCTTCGGCGTTGCGGCCGAGGTTTTCACAATCAGTTCTGTTGCCATCTCGGATCGATCGAGGTTGGGGGAGCCAGCCGGCGGGAGCTTCTGAATGGTATTGGCGGCAGGCGATGTCAAGCGCCGCGCCGGCCGGCCAGGGCGCGGCGGGCAGCAGTCAGCCCGGCGCATTCAATATGAGATCGAGATCGGGTTCGGGCCCCCCCATGGCGTCCAGACGCGCGCCGAGATCGCGGGCGCGGCGGCCGATCTCCGGATCGTTCAGAACCGCCCCGAGGGCACCGGTCAAGCGGCCCGCGGTGAGTCGGCCGCGGCGAATGCGGCGGGGTCCGATCCCAAGCACCCGGACGCGGGACGCCCAGTAGTGCTGGTCGAAACCGTCGAGGGGCACGATGATCTGCGGCACCCCGGAGCGGGCGGCAATGTGGGTGGTGCCCGAGCCGCCGTGATGGACCACGGCAGCGCAACGCGGGAACAGGCGCTGGAAGTCGACATTGTCGATCGCCCGCACATGATCGGGGAGCGTGACGCCGCCCAGCTCCGACCAGCCCCGGGAGATCAAGGCACGGCAACCGACGCGCGAGACCGCCTCCAATACCTTCGTTGTCGTCGCGACCGGATCGGGGTCCGGCATGCTGCCAAACCCCACAAAGACAGGCGGCGGCCCCTCCCCGAGAAATGCCTCGAGCTCGTCCGGCAGGGGCCTGCCCGGGGGCGGCAGAAGGCACCGGATCTGGTCGTAGGGGATTTCGCAGTCCTCGGGCACGGTGGCCAACGGTGCGTCCACCGCGACGATCGGCCGGGGCGACAGCAAGTGGCGCGCGATGTCGCTGACCGGCGGCAGGCCGAGGCGCTCCCGATAGCCGTCGAATCCACGGCGCGCGGCTTCCCGGAAGAACCTGTTCAGTGTCCACCACAACAACCGATTGACGGTCGGCGAACGGAAGGTTCCGGGGACCATCCAGGGCGTGTGGTGTGCCGAGGGCATGAAGGACGGTGTGTAAATCGTGTAGCGAAAGGGCACGCCGTGCAGCTCCGCCATCGATGCGGCGGCATAGACCCAGCCGCACGCGATGATCCGATCGACGCCCGCGGTCGCCTCAGGCAAGATCTGAAACTGGCTGTGCATCGTTGCGCGATGGTGACGTGCCATGCCCTTGAACAGAGCGCGATAGCGCCCGCCCCTGGCTCGGCTGACTGCCTGCACCGCCTCGCGCATCGAGGGCCCCATGGCGACGAATTGCAGCCCGTCGGCGCGAATCGTCGCCTCGAAATCGGGCGCCGCCATGAACCGCACGTCGTGCCCGGCTTGCTTGAGGGCGCGCGCCAGGGTGTGCATCGGCACGACGTCGCCGCGCGTGCCCCCCGCCACGATCGCGATCTTCATCGGCGGGCCTTCCAGCGCCCCACCCAGCGCCAGAACATCCAGCTTCCCGGGTTCTGGCGAATGCTGTGCTCGACCTGGGCGACATAGGCGGCCTGGACGCGTTCGAGGTCTTCGCTGGCGGGCGGCGGGCACATATCGGAAAAGCGGACGCGAAACCTCCCGTAGTCGCGCCGCTCGACCTCGAGGAAGACAATGTGCAGGCCGAAGCGCGCCGCGACCCGCGGCAGCGTGTCGTAAAAGACAATCTGTCCGGCCAGAAAGTCGGTGGGGGCGTCCGATATGTTCCGGCCGACCGGCCACAGGTCGGTGACGAAGCACAGAATGTCGGGCGTCGACTGGCGGCGCAGCATCTGGCGCCCGAAGAGGTGGTCCATGATCTGACGTTTGCCGAAGCGCTCGCGCATGGCCGCCAGATGCCGATCGATCCAGCCGACCGAAAAGCGCCGTCCCACCATCGCCATGTCGGCCTCGGGATAGCGCAGGCACAGCGCCAGCCAGACCCAGTCGAGGTTGCCCTGGTGGGCGGCCGTGACCAGCACCTTGTGTCCGGCCGCAAGGTGCGCATCGAGAAGCTCCGGGTTCACGAACTCGCAATCCTCCGAGATCCGTCGCGGCCGGATCCAGCGAAGGTGGATTTCTTCCACGAAGTAGTACGCCAAATGCCGGACGTAGGCCGCGTAGAGCTGTTCGTAGTCCGACCGACCGCGAAGGAAGGACTTGATATTGCGCATGAATCTCCGTCGTCGACGGCTGTCGACCACGCGCCACAGGCCGCGCACCAGCAGGGCGATCGAGCGCGCGAAGGGATGGGTCATGGAGCCGGACGAATTAAGCCTTGGGCGACGGGAAAGCATATCGGTGCCGCCGTCCGGGCGCAATTTGACGCCGCCGGCCTAGCGCCGGGGACGCACGAGAGTACCTGATTGTCAGTTCACCGCTTCCACCAGCCCACCCAGCGCCAGAACAGCCAGCTCGCCGGATCCTCCAGAACGCTCTTCTCCAGCGCCGCGAAATAGGCCTTTTCGACCGCGCCGGCGGCGCCGGGCTCGGGCGGCGGCGACAGGTCTTCAAGAGTGACCCGGAAGCGGCCGTAGCCGAGACGCTTGAGGCGCGCGAACACGATGTGCATGCCGAACCGGGAGGCGATCCTGGGCAACGTGTTGTAGAGCGAGATCGGCTGGCCCAGAAATGTCGCTTCGGTGCCGGCGGAAGCGGTTTCGACCGGCTTGAGGTCGGCGGCAAAACACAGAATGTCGGGTGCCGTTTGGCGACGGCCCATGGTGCGGCCGACATCGCGGTTCATGATCTGGCGCTGGCCGAAACGCTCGCGCATCGCCGCCAAATGGGCGTCGATCCACCCCGGACCGAACGTGCGGCCCACCATTGCCAGATTGGAGCGGGGAAACCGCAGGCACAGCGCGAGCCACGTCCAGTCGAGATTGCCCTGGTGGGCCGCCGTCAGCAGCAAGCGGTGGCCGGCGCCGATGTGGTTCTCGATCAGTTCGAGATTGGTGACCTCGCAGCCCTTCAGGATCCGTTGCGGCGACATCCAGCGAAGATGGATCTCCTCGACCAGGTAGTTCGCGATGTGGCCGACATGGTCGCGGTAGATGTCCTCGTAGTCGGTCCGGCCGGGCAGAAAATGCTCGATGTTGCGGATGATCCGGGCACGCCGCCTGCCTTCGGCGAGGATCCAGAGATCGCGAACTATCCGCGCGGCCGCGCGCGGGACGAGATCGGCCATGGATCCAGGAAATCCGTACGTTTGGAGACCCCCGACAATATCGGCCCGTTCTTGTCCGCGCAATTCGCACGCGCCTGGCAACGGGGCATGCGCGGTTATCGCTTTGGACGCTCGAGCAGGAACCGGCGGTCGGCGGTGACCACCAGGCAACTGAGAATGCCGGTGGCGAAGGCGCCGGTGTCGATGTTGGCGCGGTTGGCGCGGATGTCGGGGTGGGGCACGGGCGTGTGACCGTGCACGACGTACCAGGGGTGCTGGCGTTCGTCGTCGAGAAACTCGTAGCGGATGAAGGTGAGGTCGTCGACGGTCTGTTCCTCGAGGGGGACGCCCGGCCGGATGCCGGCGTGCACGAACAGGGTCCCCAGTTCGATGTGATAGAGCTTCAGGGACTTCAAGAACGCGATGTGATGGGCCGGGATGGCGACCGCGAGCTGATCGCTCAGGTTCCGGCGGAATTTTGGATCGGCGACCGAGCCGAGCCCGCGCACCCCGTAGGACAGTGCCGTCTCCACCCCACCCCAGTGCAGCCACATATCCTCGCGTTCGGGATCGTCGAGAAAGGCGAGCATGCCGAGCTCGTGATTGCCGACGAGGAAGACCGGGTCGAACCCCTCGGCGGCGAGGGAACACAGGCGCTCCAGGACGCCCGCGACCGCCGGCCCGCGATCGACATAGTCGCCCAGAAACACGATCCGCGAGTCCGGCCGATAGTGGGGCGAGGCGGCAATGTCCTGGATGAGCGGCTCGAGCAGGTCGAGCCGGCCGTGAATATCGCCCACCGCGAAAATCGAGGAAACCATGGATCGGACCCGCCCTGCCCCGCCGGGCGCCGAGACTAGGCGCAGTCCGGTGCGAATGCCAACGACCGCCTGCGGCGCGCCACGGGCTGCCCCGGCGAGGCAGGAAAAGCCGGGCCTTGATGGCCACGGGCCGCTATGCTGGGCGCCGGCAGCGGGCGCAAGGCGATGCAGCGACTGACGATCTACATCTTCTCCCAGTTCGCGCGCGAGATCACCGCCATTCTGGTGCTCGTTGTGTTTCTGGGCTGGCTCACCCAGGTGCTGGGGCGCTTCTTCGTGGTCACGGCCAAGGGCCAGACGCTGCTGGTTCTGTTGGCCCAGACCGGCTTCATCCTGCCGACGATCGTCAACGTGATGCTGCCGGCAGCGGTGTTGCTGGGGCTGGCGCGGGTCTTGAGGACGCTCGACGAATCGCGGGAGTTGCACTCGATCCACAGCGCCGGCCGGATCGGCTCCATCTTTCGGGCCGCGTCGGCGGTGGCGGTGCTCGCGGCGGCGGTGTTGGGGCTGGGCACGCACTTCATCGAGCCGGCGGCCCGCCTGGCGAGCGCCCGGCAGCTCAGCCAGATCAACGCCGACGTCATCGCTCGGGCCTCGGTGGCCGGGGTGTTCACTCAAATCGAGTCCGGCATGGCATTGCGGATCGACGGCCGAAACCGGTCGGGGGAGATCCGGGGGTTCTTTTTGCACGACGACCGGGACCCCGAGGTCGAACAGACCATCTATGCGCAATCGGCCAGCGTCTCGCAGAACGAGGAGGGAATCGGGGTTGTTCTGAACAACGGCTCGCTGCAGTTCCGCGACCGGGAGACCGGCTTCGTGTCGGCGGTGCAATTCGACCGCTATGAGCTGGGCAACGCCGAGCTCGTCGATCCTGCCGACAGTTTTCGCGGCGTGCAGTACCAGACCACCCCGACCCTGTTGGCGCAGCCTGCAGAGCAGCTGGCGCGCCCGCGGATACAGTCCGAACTGCAACTGCGCCTGATTCTGCCGGTTTATCTCATCTGTTTGGCGGCGTTGACGGTCGCGGCCATGGGATTTCCGGGCGCCGCGGCGCGTCCGGGCCGGTTGCCCATCGAGCTGTGGCTGCTTGGTTCAGCCGTCGTCACCCAGGCGTTGGGCGCCGGTTTCGTGCGGCTTTCGTGGCAGGCGCCCGATTGGCTGTACCTGCTTCACGTGGCCGCGCTGGCGCCTCTGGTGGCGGCGCTGGTGATCGCCTACCGGCGCCTCGGCTGGGGGCTTTGGTGGTCGCGCCTGGCGGGCTGGTTGGCCAGATGAGCCGGCTGGCGCTGCATGTGAGCGCCCGCGTGGCGCTGTCGACCGGCTTCGTGGCGGCCGTGATGTTCGCGCTGGTGGGGCTCGTGCAGTTCATCGTCGAGACCAGCCGAGGGGCGATCGACGCCGGCGCATTTGTGGAGGGGGCGATCAAGGCGGCGGTCTTTTCGTCCTACTACGCGCTCGAAATCCTGCCGGTCTACCTGCTGATGGGCGCAATTCTGGCGCTTGTCGAGATGCAGCGGCGCTACGAACTGGTGGTCATGAAGTCGGCAGGCGTATCGATCTGGCGCCTGGCGGGATTGCCGGTGGTTCTGGCGGCCCTGACCGGCGTCGTGATCAGCCTCGGGCTTGATCCGCTCGTGTTGGGGGCGGCGCGGCAGTTTGACGTCCCTTTGGCGGCCGATCCGAATCGACCGGGAAGCAGTGGCTGGCTGTCGCTGCAGGCAGAGGACGGGCGTTACTTCATCCATGCCGATCAGATCGCTCCTGAAGTTCCTGAGATGATTGATGTTTCGGTATTTTCTTATGACACCGAGGGGCTCCCTGCTGAGCAAATACTGGCCCGTGAGGCACGGCTTGACGGCGGCCGCTGGGTGCTCGGCCAGGGCACCCGCCATCGGATCGCCGAGGCACCGGAGCGGTTCGACTCGCTCATTCTTCCCGCCGAAGCATCGGCGTCGGAGGTACGGCTGGCGCTCGGTTCGGCTTCGACCATGTCCTATTATGAACTTTCCGAGCTTCTGGGCGCCGCCGGGCTCGATCGGACCATCAGAACAGTTGCCGAAATGCGTCTGGCGCGGCTGCAGGCGCTGCCGCTGGTGCTCGTTGGGTCTTTGTTAATTGCGTTCGCCTTTACTGCCCGGTATCGAAGGGGAGGTACTCCGGGCGCCACGATCCTATACGGCGTCCTGTTGGGCTTCGTTGTATTCGTCATCACCCGGCTTGCCGAACAGGCCGGATCGGCGGGCATTCTCGAACCGGTGGTGGCGGCGTGGGGGCCGGCCATTGTCGCGACCGTCATCGGCTTGACGGCGCTGCTGTATGTTGAAGACGGATGAGCGTGGTGCATCAGCGCGGGGGGCGGTTCAGCGTACGCGCCTGGCGCGGGGTCATCGTCTGCGTCACGTTGGCGCTGTGGGCGGCGGCCGCGCCGGCGGCTCCGGCGCGCCTGTTGCCCGAGGACTATTTCGGCTCCGCGCCGGTCGAGGCCGGCGCCCAGATGGTCATCAACGCCAACACCCTGACCGTCGATTCGGGAACCAGCGTCGTCACCGCCGTCGGCAACGTACAGATCTACTATTCGGGCTACGCGCTGGTCGCCGACCGGATCGTCTACGATCAGCGAGCCGGAAGTGTCGAACTGATCGGCCACGTCGCCGTTCGCGACCCTGAGGGCAACGTTTTCGTCACCGAACGAGCCCGGCTCACCGACGACTTCAAGACCGGGTTCCTGCAATCGCTGGTGTTCGAAACCCCGAGCGGAGAACGGATCACCGCCGACGAGGCGGAGCTGACTGCCGACATGAGGATGGTGTTCGTGAACGGGGTCTTTTCCCCGTGCGGCGAATGCATCGACGAAAAGGGAAGGCGCATCGGCTGGCGGCTGAAGGCCGTCCGGGTCGTTCACGACGAGACCGAAGCCGTCTACTATTTCGAGCGTCCGAGCCTGGAGCTGCTCGGCGTGCCGGTGGCGTGGCTGCCCTTCTTCGTTATTCCCGAGGTCCCGGATGCGAACGTCAGCCGGTTTCTGACCCCCGAGGTGAGCTTCGATCGTCAGCGCGGCGTCGGGTTGGCGATCCCCTACTACTGGGCCCTCGATCCGAACTACTCCGTCACCTTCGCGCCGACCCTGTTCACGCGCCAGGGATTGATGGCGGATGTCGCATTCGCGCATGAACTGGAGGCGGGCCAGTACGACATTCACGGCTGGGCGATCTATCAGTTCAACCCCTCCGCCTATGCCGGCGAAGTCGGCGACCGGAGCTGGCGAGGGGCGATCCAGAGCTCGGGAGAATTCACGCCGGCCGAACACTGGACGCTCGGCTGGTCGGCGACGGCCTTCACCGACCCGGGGTTCTTGCCCGATTACGGCGTCGGGGAAACCGAAAAAGGGTTCGCGGTCAATCAGCTCTATGCGAGCTACCTTTCGACCGACCTTTACAAGGACGTCCGCGTCCGGCAGTTCCTCGATCTCGGCGACACGTCGCCGGCCGAGCAGGCCGGACAGGGCGTGGAGTTGCCGAAAGCGCGCTACGAGCAGGTTGTTCGCCTCGACGGCGATCGCGGCGAGGTGCGCCTCAGCGCGAGCGTGCTCGGCATTGCCCGCGGCGCCGATCAGACCGAGCTGGTGCCGCCGCCCGGTGGCCCCTTCGAGCAGGTGTTCGGGCTCGAGGGCAACAAGCTCCATGCCAGCCTGGAAGCGGGATGGACCAAGCAGTATGTGGCGCCGGGGGGTGTGCTGGTGGCGCCCTACCTCGGGCTGCGCGCCGACGCGGCCAGCTATGACGGCGCCAGCTCGTTCGTCGATGCGCCGCCGGCCGGCTCGCTGCTGGCCCTCACCCCGATCGCCGCGGTGGATATGCGCTGGCCGCTGATCGGGCGGACCGAGGGCGTCACGCATCTTGTCGAGCCCATCGTGCAGGTGGTGGCGCGAGGCGGCTCGGCGACGACGCCCGGGATCACCAACGACGACGCCCAGAGCTTCGTGTTCGAGGACACGAACCTGTTCAGCTTCAACCGGTTTTCCGGATTCGACCGGCAGGAGACGGGTGTCCGGGCCGCCTGGGGAGTGCATTACAACGCGCAGTTCGACGGCGGCGGCTGGCTGGACGCGGTGTTCGGCAAGACCTATCAGATCGCCGGCATCAACTCGTTCGCCCTCGACCCGGCTGACGATCCGACGGTGCCGGGCGTCGGCGAAGGCCTCGACGAAGGGCCGCTCAGCCACTTTGTGATCGGGGCCACCGGTTCGCCGGGCGGCGGGCTGACGTTTGGCGCCAAGGCGCTGATCGACCCCTCCCCGGTCGCGATCAGCCGGTTGGCCCTGGCGGCGACGCTGGATGCGAACCGGGCGAAGTACGGCATCGACTATTCCTACATCGCGCCCAATCCGACGATCGGGGTCGCCGATCCGCGCCACGAGATCGGTGGATCGGCGACGGTGCCCTTGGGCGACTACTGGAGCGCCACGGGATCGCTGCATTGGGATCTGACGGCGATGAGCTTCGCCGCCGCAACCGGGGGGCTCGACTATGACGACGGCTATCTCGCCTACGGGGTGAGCGCCACCGCCTACGGGCCAACCTCGGCGACCAGCCCGGATTCGCAGCGGATCGACTTCTACCTCAAGCTCAAGCCGACCTCCGGATTTGGCGGCGGGCTGAATTTCGAATAGACAGTAGCTGGCCTTTCAGATTATGGCCGCAATTGGTCGTCACACGGGGCCTTGACACGGGTCCTTGGGAATTCCGGGATATTCGCCGATGCGCATGATCTTGGTGGTGCTCGCCGCGGCGCTGGCGTGGGCGAGCGTCGGATTGTCGGTCGAGGCCGCGAGCGTCAAGGCCGTGGTCAACGGCGCGCCGATCACCGACTACCAGATCAACCAGCGGGCCCTTTTCATGCGCCTGGAGCGGCGTGGCAACTCGAATTCAGATCGGCTCAACCTGGCGCGCGAGCAGCTCATTACCGAAGCGCTGCAGCTTCAGGAGGCGGACCGGCTGGGCATCGCCATTCCGGATCTGGATGTCGATCGGGCCTATGAGCGGGTCGCGGCCTCCGTCCAGGTCAGTGTCGGCAGACTGAATGAGCTTCTGAACGCCGGCGGGGTCAACTCCGACACGCTCAAGGACCGTCTCAGGGCCCAGCTCGCCTGGCAACAGGTCGTGGCGGCGGTGGTTCAGCCCCGGGTCCAGATCTCCGAGCTCGACCTCGATCTGAGAGCCGCCGAGCAGCTCCCCGAGGCCAGCTACGACTACATCCTCAAGGAAATAGTGTTCGTGATCCCCCAGGGGTCGAACATCTCCGCCCGCAGCCGCACCAACGACGCCAACGAATACCGGCGGCTGTTCACGGGCTGCGACAGCGCGGTGCAGCTGTCCCTGAGCTTCAACGACGCGGCGGTGCGCGACATCGGCAGGCGGCATTCCACGCAGCTGCCGGAGGCGCTGGCCGGTGAATTGGCGGGGCTCAACGTGGGCGATATCAGCACGCCCCGAACCGTCCAGAACGGTGTGCAGCTGCTGGCGATTTGCTCGAAGACCGCAGCGCGCGACGTGACCTTCATCAAAAGCCAATTGCGACAGGAAGTGGGCAACGAACGCCTGCAGGCCGAAGCGGACAAGTATCTCCAGGAACTCAGGGACGCGGCCGAAATCGAAATCCGCTGACCGAACATGCCTGAAACCAGGCCGCTGGCGATCTCGATGGGGGAGCCGGCGGGGGTCGGACCCGACATCGTGCTGACGCTCTATGCTCGCCGAGCCGAGCTGGGGCTGCCGGCATTCGGCATCTATGCGCCGCTCGGATTCATCCAGAAAAGAGCCGAGCGGCTGGGCCTGAAGTTCCCGATCAAGAACGTGCTGGCGGACTATGTCGGCGAAGCATTCGATGAGACCCTGCCGGTTGTCTCATTGGAGGGCGCGGTTGCCGACAATCCGGGCGTGCCGGTGCCCGACACCGCCCAGGTGGTGATCGATTCCATCGACCAGGCGTTCGCCGACGTGCGCTCGGAAAAGATGCGGGCCCTGGTGACGGCCCCGATCCACAAGTCGGTTCTCTACGGCGCCGGCTTCACCCATCAGGGGCACACCGACTACCTCGCCGAATTGTGCGGGGACGGCACCAAACATCCGCATGGCGTGATGATGCTCGTCGGCGCCGGCATGAGGGTGGTGCCGGTGACCGTGCATGTGCCGCTGCAGGAAGTGCCATGGCGGCTGACCACGAATCTGATCGTGACGACTTGCCGGACACTGCACGAGGCGCTCAAGCGCCAGTTCGTGATCGACGAACCGCGGATCGCACTGACGGGATTGAACCCGCATGCCGGCGAGAGCGGATCGATGGGCGAACAGGAGCGCACCGTTATCCAGCCGGCGATCGTCGCGCTGGCGGAGGATGGAATCGCCGTCGAGGGACCCATTCCGGCCGACACGGCGTTCGTCCCCGACATCCGCAAGAACTACGACGCGATCGTCGCGATGTATCACGATCAGGCCCTGATCCCGATCAAGACCCTGGCGTTCGAGGAAGCGGTGAACGTGACACTCGGACTGCCGATCGTCCGAACGTCGCCCGACCACGGCACGGCGCTGGCGCTTGCCGGCACCGGCAAGGCCTCGACCAGAAGCTTCGAGAACGCCGTCCGGCTGGCGGACGAGCTGTCGCGGGTCTAGGGCCTGTACTCACAAAGGGTTTGGAGCGTGGTTTGAGCGAAAATCGT
>CAZNOZ010000037.1:0-3042 GCA_964574935.1 uncultured Devosiaceae bacterium
TCCATCGGCATGTCGCCGATCTCGTCGAGAAACAGCGTGCCGCCCTCGGCCTGCTCGAAACGGCCCGACGAGCGCGCCGTGGCGCCGGTGAAGGCGCCCTTTTCGTGCCCGAACAGCTCCGCCTCGATCAGGTCGCGCGGGATCGCCGCCATGTTGATGGCCACGAACGGCCCGTTGCGGCGGCGCCCGAACTGGTGCAGCGCCTTGGCCACCAGCTCCTTGCCGGTGCCGGATTCGCCCTCGATCATGACCGTCAGATCGGTCTGCATCAGCCGCGCCAGGGATCGGTAGATTTCCTGCATCGCCGGCGAACGGCCGATCAGCGGCATCGCCTCGCCGCCTTCCTTCGGCCGGCGCGGCGTCTTCCGGTCGGCCCGCGATTCACTGAGCGCCCGGTCGACGATTGTGGTGACTTCCGTCAGGTCGAACGGCTTGGGCAGGTATTCGTAGGCGCCCGCCTCCGAGGCCCGGATCGCGGTCATGAAGGTGTTGTGGGCGCTCATCACGATGATCGGCAGGTCGGGCCGCATCTTCTTGATCTTCGGCATGATGTCGAAGGCGTTGCCGTCCGGCATCGCGACGTCCGTGATCAGGAGGTCTCCCTCCCCGCGGCTCACCCAGTTCCACATCGTCGAGATGTTGCCGGTGGGCCTGACCTCGTAGCCGGCCCGGCTCAGAGCCTGGTTGAGGACCGTGCGGATGGCCGCGTCGTCGTCGGCCAGAAGCACCGTCTGCTGGCTCACGTCGTCACCTCCTCGACGGCGCCGGCGCTTCGTTCGGCCGCCCGCCGCTCGGCCGCCTCGGCTACCGGCAGAAGCACCCGGAACCGCGTCCGGCCCGGCCGGCTGTCGCAGTCGATGACCCCGCCATGGTCGCCCACGATCTTGGCGACCAGCGCCAGTCCCAGGCCCGACCCGGAGGACTTCGTGGTCACGAACGGATCGAACAGATACCCGATCACGTCCGCCGGCACCCCCGGCCCGTTGTCCTCGACGACGATTTCGAGCGGCAGCGAGACCCGTTCGGCCACCCCCGGCACGGCAATCCTGATGCCCGGCCGGAAGGCCGTCGACAGGCGAATCTCGGCCTTGTTGCGGCCCTCCAGCGCCTCCCCGGCGTTCTTGACCAGGTTGAGGAACACCTGGATGAGCTGGTCCCGGTCGCCGCTGACCGGCGGCAGCGACGGGTCGTAGGTCTCCGAAAACGCGATCCCCGCCGCCACTCCGTTCTGGGCCAGCAGCTTCACCCGTTCGAGCACCCGATGGATGTTGATCGGCTGGCGCTCGATCGGCCGGTCGTCGCCGAACACCTCCATGCGCTCCACCAGCCCCACGATGCGGTCGGTTTCCTCGCGCACCAGCCGCGCCAGCGCCCGGTCGTCGTCGTCCCCGGTCTGCTCGAGCAACTGCGCCGCCCCCCTGATCCCGGACAGCGGGTTCTTGATCTCGTGCGCCAGCATCGACGCCAGCCCGGTCACCGAGCGCACCGCCCCGCGCGAGATGAGCTGCCGGTCGATCTTGTCGGCCATCGAGCGCTCCTGAATGACCAGCGAGACCAGATCTTCGCTGTCGGGGACCGGCGAGCCGTAGACGTCGACGATGTGGTCCTCGCCCATCCTGACCGAGCCGATCGGCACCCGGTATTCGCTGGCCGGCGCCCGCCGCTCCAGGACCTTGGACACCAGCCCCAGCACCGGCGAGCCGAAGGCGATGAAGTCGTCGAGCTTCTGCCGCGTCAGGATCGACGCCGAAGCCGCGAAAAAGCTCTCGGCGGCGTAGTTGACCATGACGATGGAATTGTCGGCCCGGCACACCACCACCGGCTGCGGCAGCGACTGCAGCACCGCCGGCGGCAATTGAGCCTCGCCCCCGCTCATGCCGCTGCCCTCAGTTCGTCCGCAAACAGCTCTGCGATCAACAACGTGACCCGGTCCGGATCGGCCTCGGTCAGGAGCGCCCGGCGCGCTGCCGGCGCCACCGGCGTCCCCATCGCGTCCAGATACCAGCCCAGATGCTTGCGGGCGCATCTGACCCCCAGCGCATCGCCGTATTCCACCCGCATCATCTCGAAATGTTCGAGCACGAGGGCCCTCAACCCCGCCCCCGTGGGCGCCGGCGCCGCCGTCCCGCCCGCCAGGACGGCCCCGATCTCGCCGACCCGCCACGGCCGGCCGTGGGCCGCCCGGCCCACCATCACCGCCGCCGCGCCGCTGAGCTCGAGGGCTCGTCGCGCATCCGTCGGGCTCGCAATGTCACCATTGACCACGACCGGCACCCCCGCCGCCGCGACCACCTCGGCGACCGGCGCCCAGCGCGCCGCGCCCTTGTAGAACTGCTGCCGGGTGCGCCCGTGCACGGTGATCATCCGCGCCCCGGCCTCGGCGGCCCGCCGCGCCAGGCCCGGCGCATTGAGGCTCTGGTCGTCCCAGCCCAGGCGCATCTTCACCGTCACCGGCAGATCGACCGCCGCCACCGCCGCCTCGACCAGCCGCACCGCCATCTCGGGGGCGCGCATCAGCGCCGAGCCCGCCGTCCCGCCGGTCACCCGCTTGGCCGGGCAGCCCATGTTGATATCGATGAGGTCGGCCCCCGCGTCGGCGGCAATTCGCGCCCCTTCGGCGATCCATTCCGGCTCGCAGCCGGCGAGCTGCACCACATGCGGCAGCCGCTCGGGGCGGCGCAGGCGCCGCAACATGTCTTTTTGCCCGCCCGCCAGCGCCGCGCTCGCGATCATCTCGGAGACGACCATGCCGGCCCCGAACCGCTCCGCCAGCACTCTGAACGGCCGGTCGGTGATCCCCGACATCGGCGCCAGAAAACTGGCGCCGGGAAACGTCAGCCCGCCGATCGTCAGCCCGTCCACCCGCATGGAACTGCCCTGAATTTACGCAAAAGAGGCCTTCTGCCCGACTATTAGTCAAATCCACGCCGGCGTTCAACGGCGTTGCGCCATCTCGGGCACCGCATCGGCGTCACCGCAACGCCGACCCGCCGCCCGCCCTGTCTCCCGGCAAAGGCGCTCTTTCTTCTTCTTCGTCACCCT
>CAZNOZ010000037.1:3142-20161 GCA_964574935.1 uncultured Devosiaceae bacterium
CTTCTTCTTCGTCACCCTCCTTCTTCTTCGTCACCCTCGGGCTTGACCCGAGGGCCCATCCTGCGTGCCAACGCGGAAGCGGCTCCTGGCCCGGTTTCGTCAAGCGCCACGAACGCCGTCCGTCTCGCGCCGCTTCGTGGCTCTTGCCGCCACCACTCCGCGATCTTCTCCCTCCCCCGGAAAGAGGGAGGGTCGGGGTCGGCCAACTCCGCCTTCTCGCCGCAATCCGGCTTGCCGCGTTCGGCGCTCAAGGCTAGACCAGCGTCATGCGCGCCGCCCGACGCCAACCATGACCGATACCGTCGCCGCCATCGTGGTGGCCGCCGGGGCCGGCGAGCGCGCCGCCGGCGACGACGCCCTCCCCAAACAATACCGGCCCCTGGCCGGCCGAGCGCCGGTTGCCCGCGCTATCGATAATCTGCTTGAGGAACCAACCGTAACCGCGCTTGTTCCCGTCATAAACGCCGATCACGAAAGCCGGTTCTTTTCGCTCGGATTCGCTGACCCACGGCTGCTGCCGGCCGTCTTTGGCGGTCCCACCCGCCAGCAATCGGTCCGCGCCGGTCTCGAGGCGCTGGCCGACATCGCCCCTGGGATCGTCCTCATCCACGACGCCGCCCGCCCCTTCGCCTCCGCCGCCCTCGTCGCTAGGGTCGCCGCCGCTGCCGCCGACGGCGCGGCGGTGCCCGTCCTGCCCGTCACCGACACCGTCAAGCGCTCGACCGACGGGGTGACCGTCGAAGCGACCCTCGATCGCCACGAGCTCTTCGCGGCCCAGACCCCCCAGGGCTTCCGCTATTCGAAAATCCTCGCCGCCCACCGCGAGGCCGCCGCGGCCGGCCACGCCTTCACCGACGACGCCGCCGTCGCCGAATGGGCCGGCATGAGCGTGCGGCTGGTCGCCGGCGACAAGGCCAATTCCAAGCTCACCTTCCCCGAGGATTTCGCGGCAGCCGAGCGCCGCCTCGGGGGCCAGCGCCCGCCGGCCGAAATCCGCGTCGGCTCGGGCTTCGATGTCCACCGCTTCGGCACCGGCGACCACGTGGTGCTGGGCGGGGTCAAGATCGCCTACTCCCACGCCCTGATCGGCCATTCCGACGCCGACGTCGGATTGCACGCGCTCACCGACGCCGTTTTCGGCGCCCTGGCCGAGGGCGATCTGGGCACCCATTTTTCCCCCGCCGATCCGCAATGGGCGGCCGCCGATTCCGCGCTGTTCCTCAAGGCCGCCGCCGACCGCGTCGCCGCCCGCGCCGGCCGCATCGTCCATCTCGACCTCACCGTGGTATGCGAGGCCCCCAAGATCGCCCCCCACGCCGAAAAGATGCGCCGACGCATCGCGGAGATCGCCGGCATCGATCCGGCGCGCGTCTCGGTCAAGGCGACCACCTCCGAGGGGCTCGGCTTCACCGGCCGCGGCGAGGGGATCGCGGCCACCGCCACCGCCACCATCGAGCTCCCCGCCGATGCCTGAGGCGACCGAAACCCTCGCCGCCGACATCCTCGAGCGCATGCGGCAGGCCGGCGCCATGCTGGTGACTGCCGAAAGCTGCACCGGCGGGCTCATCGCCGGGGCGCTCACCGACATTTCCGGCGCCTCCGACGTTGTCTGGGGCGGCTTCGTCACCTACGCGAATGCCGCCAAATCCGCCCTGATCGGCGTCGATCCGGCGCTGCTCGCTCCCGGCGGGCCCGGCGCCGTCTCCGCAGAAGTCGCCCGCGCCATGGCGCAAGGGACGCTCGCCACCGCCCGGGCCGCCGAACCGACCGTGCGGATTGCGATCGCCGTCACCGGCGTCGCCGGCCCCACCGGCGGCACCCCGGACAAGCCCGTGGGGCTGGTGCATTTCGCCCTCGCCACCCCGGACGCAACCACCCACATGGAACGCCGCTTCGGCGCCCTGACCCGCGCCGCGATCCGCACCGCCGCCGTCCACGAAGCCCTCTCGATGCTCCTCGCGGCGGCAACCAACGATGCGTAGCGGTCCGGACGGCCGAAGCCACTCTCCCGGCAAAGCGGCGTGCGTCCGCGTCGCGTCGTGAAAGCGTGTGTTCACGATCGATACGGGGGCCCTGAGCAACTTCGGCCCGCCGAATTGCCCTTACCCGAGCCGGGTCGGGGTCAGCTTCGGGTCAAGGTGCGGGCCTGCGCGGTGAATCTGTCGGATTGGGAGTGCCTGGTGGGGTCCCCGCTCTACGCTCGGCTGAGGGGCGGGGTTCGGCGGCCGAGGCGTGCGGTGTTGGGTTCGGACATCGTCGGGGTGGTCGACCGGCTCGGCCCCGATGTCTCCGGATTCGCGGTTGGCGACCGCGTCATGGGCGATTTCGTCATGACCTTGGGCGGCTTCGCCGAATATGCCTGCGTGCCGGCGGCCCAGGCGGCCATGGTGCCGGCATCCCTTAGCGACGAGATTGCCGCCTGCTTGCCTCAACCCGGTGGCATCGCGGTCACCGGAACGGATCGCGTCAGCAGGGGCGCGCGGCTGCTCGTCAACGGTGCCGGCGGCGGTTCGGGGACCATCGCGCTACAGCTGGCCAAGCGCGCCGGAGCCTTCGTGACCGCCGTGGACACCGCCGCAAAAGCCGATTGGCTCAGATCGCTCGGCGCTGACGAGGCGATCGATTACCGCCAGTGCGACTTCACCAGGACCGGCGACACATGGGACGTGATCCTGGACTTGGTGGCAACGCGCGGTCCGGTGCGGATTGCCAGAGCGCTGTCGCCCGGCGGCGCCTACCGGGCCGTTGGAGGAGAAGTGCGAGTGCTTCTTTCGCTGCTGGCCGGGGGGCTCCTCTACCGACCGCAGGGAAAATCGATCGGCGTGCTCGTGGTGCCATCCGGGCGCGCGCTGACCGAGCGTGTGGCGCGCATGGCGATGGACGGGTGGATTTCTCCCCAGCTGGAGGCGGTTCTTCCTCTGTCTTCGCTGCCGGAGGCGATGGCGCGAACGGGCCGCGGCGAAGTCAGGGGCAAGCTGGTGATCTCGCCGGCCTAGCCCCCGCCCCGGTATCGCCGCTTCGCCTCGCTGAGAAACGCCTCGACGATCGCCTCCTGCTTGGCGGCGAAGGCCGGCTCCGCCACCGCGGAAATCAGCCGATTGGCAAACTCGTATTCGACCTCGAAATCGACCCGCGTCCCTTCCCCCTCCGGCGTGAAGCGCCATCGGCTCTCAAGGCGCCGGAACGGCCCATCGGCGGCGCTCGCCGAGATCGTGCCCGCCGCGTCGTCGAGCCTCACTTCGCTGGTGTAGGCCTGCGCGATCGGCCCGAAGGCGATCGCCATCCGCGCCTGCTTGACGCCCCCCGGCGTCGTGTGCACCGCCATCTCGGTGCAGTTCGGCAGAAAATTCGGATAGGCCTCGAGATCGGCGACCAGCGCGAACATCTGATCGGGCCGGTAAGGCACCCGGCGCGTGAATTCGATCCGCTTCACGACCGCACCCCGTCGCCCGCCACCGCCTTTGCGAGCCACGCCAGCGCCGTCTCCCCGTCGCCCTTCGAGTGCACCTCGACCAGCCTCGCATCCGCGCCCTGCGCCCCGATTGCCGCGCGGATCGCCGGCAGCCGGTGACGCCGCCAGCGCCACACCCAGTGCATGAATGCCCAGTCCCAGCGCTCCGGGCAGCCCTCGGGCATGTCCGGGCGGACCTCACCGCGCAACAGCAAGACCCGCTTGGCGATCCGGAAGAGCGTCAGCCGCGTCGGCAATGCGAACAGCACGATGGTGTCGGCCCGCCTGAGGCGATCCCCGAAATGCCGCGAGTAGTCGCCGTCGATGATCCAGCGGTCCCTGGCCACCGCCGCGTCGTGCGCGGACCGATAGACCTCCATCGGCGCCTCCCGCCAGCCGGGCCGCCAGTTGAGCCGGTCCAGATGCACCACCGGCACCCCGGTCATGTCGCCCAGCCGCACCGCGAACCGCGTCTTTCCGGACCCCGGAGACCCCATCACCGCGATGCGCCGCATCGGCTTCACCCCCACCCGCTCAAGGCGGCAGGGATAGCCGAGCCGTGCCGTGTTGGAAAGTCAGCCGCCGTGGCGGGCCCGACGGGCCGCCCCCCCTCTTCGTCATGGTCGGGCTTGACCCGACCATCCATGCGGCAGGGCCTCTTGCACGGCGGTCGTGGCGCGAACGTCCTCCGACCCACGAACGCCCGCCGCGCCGCGCGTCACAATGGGCCCTCGGGTCGGGCCCGAGGGCGACGAAGCAACAGCAATCGTCCTCGCGAGGCGGCGTCAGCCGCCGTGGCGGGCCCGACGGGCGGCGCGCAAACGCGCGAAATCCTCCCCCGCATGGTGCGACGACCGCGTCAGCGGGCTCGCCGAGACCATTTCAAACCCCTTGGCGAAGGCGATTTTCTCGTAACTCGCGAATTCTTCCGGCGGCACGTAGCGCACCACCTCGTGATGCTTGCGGGAGGGCTGCAGATACTGCCCGATGGTCAAAAAATCGACCTCGGCCGATCTCAGATCGTCCATCAGCGCCAGCACCTCGTTGCGGGTCTCGCCGAGCCCCACCATGATCCCGGACTTGGTGAACATCGCCGGATCGAGCTCCTTGACCCGCTGCAGAAGCCGGATCGAGTGGAAATAGCGCGCCCCGGGGCGGACGGTGAGATACTTCGACGGCACCGTCTCGAGATTGTGGTTGAAGACGTCCGGTTTGGCCGCCACGACCACCTCCAGCGCCCCCTCTTTGCGCAGGAAATCCGGCGTCAGCACCTCGATGGTGGTCCCCGCGCAGCGCCTCCGGATGGCCCCGATCACGGCGGCGAAATGCGCCGCCCCGCCGTCCGCCAGATCGTCGCGGTCCACCGACGTGATCACGACGTGCTTCAATCCGAGCTTGCCGACCGCCTCGGCCACCCGCCCCGGCTCGTCGGCATCGAGCGGCCGCGGCAGCCCGGTCCGAACGTTGCAGAAGGCGCAGGCCCGCGTGCAGGTGTCCCCCATGATCATCATGGTGGCGTGCCGCTTCGACCAGCATTCCCCGATGTTCGGACACCCCGCCTCCTGGCACACGGTGACCAGCGAATTGTCCTCGATGATCTGCGCGGTCTCGCGATAGACCGGCGAGCCGGGCGCCCTGACCCGGATCCAGTCCGGCTTCCTGAGCGTCGGCGTGTCCGGCCGATGCGCCTTTTCCGGATGCCGCGGCCGCGCCGGGGCGTCGATCAGGGTGACCATTTCACGCGCCTTTCCGAAGGCGCCGCTAGCCGGCGCCTCACCCCACAATATCGGCGATTTCTATCCAATTCCCACCCTTTGCCGCCGAAGCGATCGCCGCCTCGCATATCGCCAGGGAATTGAGATTGTCGCGCCCGGAGCTGAACCAGGCCGGCTCGCGCCCCGTTTCGATGGCCGTCCGGATCATGGCCAGCGCCCCCTGTCGGTCGCGCAACTTCACCGGCGCCAGCTTTGGGCGCTCCGGGGGTTTGCCCGGCCGCGCGACGACCAGCCGGTCGGGGGTCAGCCGCTTGCGGTCGGTGTTGCGCGAGGTCCATCTGACCTGCGCCCCGGGGAAATCCATCGCCCACTCGCCCGCCCAGGGCGTTGGCGCCCCCGCGCTCACCCACGAGCCGCGATAGCTCACCAGCGTGCCGCCCTCGAACTCGATCAGCGCCGCCCCCACCGCGTCGCCATCGTAGCGGCTCTTCGGCGGATTGAAGCTCTCGCACGCCACCCGCACCGGCTCAGCCGCCAGCACCATCCGCATCAGGTCGAAATGGTGGATGGCCATATCCCCCAGCAGCGGATCAGGCATATCGAAATAGGGGAACTTGCCCGTCGGCGGATTGCGTCGGAAATCGAGGCTCACCAGTCCCGGCCGGCCCAGCCGTCCCGACTTGATGAGCCCGGCCACCGCCCGCGGCGCCTCGTAGTGGCGGTAGTTCTGGCTCACCGCCAGCACCCGCCCGGCCCGCTCGGCCGCCGCCACCAGCCTTTTCGCTTCCTTCACGGTGCGCGCGAAGGGCTTTTCCACCAGCACGTGCAGGCCCAACGAAAGCGCCTCCGCGACCACCTCCGCGTGCGCCGCGGTCCTGACCGGCGCGATCACCAGGTCCGCCTCGACGGAAGCCGCCGCCGCCTTCAGGCTGGTGAAGCACAATGCCTTGTCGATCCCGAGCTGCCGCTGCGCTTTTCTGAGCGCCGCCGGCGCCGCGTCGACATAGCCGACCGCTTTCACCCCCGGCACCTTCGGCACCACGTCACGCGCCCAGCTGCGGCCCCAGCCGCCCAGCCCCACTTGAATCGCGCCAATCATCTCAGCTCCCGGCCGGCCTCAATCGAGCGTCCGCGCCGCCGCGATGACGATCGCCGCCCCCGCCAGCGCGACCGCGATCTGGCGGGTCCAATAGTCGTAAATGGGGATCGGGACTTGCAGGACCACCACCACCCAGCCGGCGATGAGCCCCCCGAGCATGCCGGCGATCGCCAGCCGGATCATGTTGCCGCCGATCGCAAATCTGGCCACCAGCCCGGCGATCAGGCCGATCGCGATCCATGCAACAAGGGCTTCGGTGCGCATTTGAGGCCTAGCCTCCTCCGGCGATCAGCCTTGCGATGATGATCACGATGACCGCCCCGATGGTCGAGGTGATGATCTGGGTGACGATCGGGCTGCCGAGCCTGAGATCGATCTTCAGCGCCCCGAACAGGTACCCGCCGACCACCGAGCCGATCAGCCCGGCGATGAGCGCGCCGATAATGCCGCCCGAGATCGGCACCACAAGGCTGGCGAGAAATCCCGCCACCAGGCCCACCACCAGCCAGATCCAGATCGAGTTTCTGTCCATTTTCATTTCGCCCCTTCGATTGCCCCGATCAGGTCCGGCCGCCCCGCAGCGCCCGCCACCCCCAGATCAACAGGCACGCCCCCACCGCGCCGGCGATGAACTGGCCGATCCAGCCGGCCAGCGACACCCCCAGAAGCGCCATCAGCGCATTGAACACCACCGCGCCCAGAATGCCCAAGAAAATGTTGGTGATCAGGCCATGCTTGGCGCTGGTGATCCGCTCGGCCACCCAGCCGGCGAACGCCCCGATGATGATCGCCCCGATCCAGCCGACGCCCTGCATCTCGGTCTCCCGTCTGCTTCCGGCCGCCCCTGGGGGCGCCGGAAATCGAATCGCTCAACTGTCGCTTCGCTCAAATATTCAGCACCCGCCCATAGGCATCAAGTACGCTCTCCTTGAGCATCTCGGAAAGCGTCGGGTGCGGGAAGACCGTCTCCATCAGTTCCGCCTCGGTGGTCTCCAGGTTCATCGCCACCACGAACGCCCCGATCAGTTCGGTCACCTCCGCTCCCACCAGGTGCGCGCCGATCAGCGCGCCGGTGTTCGCGTCGAAGATCGTCTTGACCAGCCCCTCGGGCTCTCCGAGCGCGATCGCCTTGCCGTTGCCCAGGAACGGGAACCGCCCGACCTTCACCTTGCGGCCATCCCTGGCCGCCGCCGCCTCGGTCAGCCCGACGCTGGCGATCTGCGGATCGCAATAGGTGCAGGCGGGGATTTTCGCCTTGTCGATGGGTTGCACGCCGGCGACCCCGGCGATCTTCTCGACCGCGATCACCGCTTCGTGCTCGGCCTTGTGGGCCAGCATCGGCGGCCCGGCGACGTCGCCGATCGCCCACACGCCGGCGACATTGGTGGCCCCGAACCCGTCCACCGCGACGATGCCGCGCTCGGTCTTCACCCCCAGCTTGTCGAGCCCCAGATTCTCGGTGTTGCCGACCACCCCGACCGCCGAGATGAGCTTGTGCGCGGTCAGTTTCTGGTCCGGCCTGCCCTCGGATTTGACATGCGCGGCGACCCCGGTCCGGGTCCTGTCGATCTTCGTGACAGTCGCCCCGGTCAAAAGCCTGATGCCGCGCTTTTCGAACCGCTTGTGGGCGATGGCGGCGATCTCGGCGTCCTCGAGCGGCAGGATCTGGTCGAGCAGCTCGACAACCGTCACCTCCGCCCCCATCGAGCGGTAGAACGAGGCGAACTCGATCCCGATGGCGCCGGAGCCCATCACCAGCACCGATTTCGGGATCTCGTCGGGCACCATCGCCTCGAAATAGGTCCAGATGCGCTCCCCGTCCGGCTCGATCCCCGGCAACACCCGCGGCCGGGCGCCGGTGGCGACGATGATGTTCTGCGCCTTGTAGACCCCCTCGGGCAGCACCCCCTTCGGCACCGGCTGCTGGGGCTGCATCGGTTCCTTGTCGGTCTTGGAGACCGTCACCTCGCCCGCCCTGGTGATCGTCGCCTCGCCCCAGATGACGTCGATTTTGTTCTTCTTCATCAGGAAAGAGACGCCGTTCGAGAGCTGCCCGGAGACCGCCCGCGACCGCTTGACGATCCCCGCCGCGTCGATGCCGAGCTTGCCGGTGGCCAGCCCGAACTCCTTGGCCCGCTGCATCAGGCCGTAGATTTCCGCGGTCCTGAGCAACGCCTTGGTCGGGATGCAGCCCCAGTTCAGGCACACCCCGCCCATATGCTCGCGCTCGACGATCGCGGTCTTCAGGCCCAGCTGCGCCGCCCGGATGGCGGCGATGTAGCCCCCCGGCCCGGCGCCGATGATGATCACGTCATATGGCTCGGCCATCTCGTCCCCGTCAGTTCTTGACCATCAGGATCCAGCGCTCGGCGGCCGGGCCCTGGTCGAACCCGACATAGGCCCGGCTGGCCGCGTCCTCGAATCCCAGCCGCCGATACAGCCGCCGCGCGCCCTGGTTCGTATCCTCGGCGATCAGCGACAGGCCGTTGGCCTTTGTCGCCGCCGCCTCCAGATCGGCATGTCCCATCAGCAGCGCCCCGACGCCTTCGCCGCGATGCTCGGGATAGACCGCCAGGATATTGACGTACCAGCTCCCCGGCGCCTCGGCCTCGAGCTCCACGAGCGGCCTGAGCACGTCCGGCAACCCCTCCCATCCCTGCCGGTCGAACGTATCGGGCTGGCGATAGCCGACAAGCATGCCGGCGATCGCCCCGTCGACGTCGGCGATGGTGGCGTGACGCCAGGAAAAATCGCTCTCCTCGCGCCGGGCCCGCCCCCGCGCCGCCTCCAGAACCGAGGCGTGGCCCTCCTCCGCGGCCGACCGCCGCCAGATCCACAGCGGCAGCCCGTGCCCGGCGATGTCGGTGAGCACCACCATGTCCGAGGCATCCTCGACGCGCGCCGGGCGAAGCGTTGCGGTCACAGTCCCAGCGCCTCCCTGACCACCGGCACCAGTCCCTCGCCGATGGCGCGCGTGTTGGCGGCGTCGAGATGCACCCCGTCCAGCGGTGTCGCTTCGGCGACGCCCGCCGCGTCGAAAAACACCGCCCCCAGCTCCTCGGCCACGCGCCCGTAGTGGCCGGCGAGCTTGAGCGCCTCTTGCGGCGCCCCTTCGAACATCGGGCCGAGATCGGCATGGTCCGTCGCCACCGGCAACGGCGGGGCGACGATCACCACGTTCGGCGGCGCCACCTGGTGGTCGTAGGGGAACGTTTGGATCAGCCGCACCATGCGCTTCATCCCCATCGCCGCTCCCAGCGCCCCGCCGCCGGTATAGATTTTCAGATCGTTGGTCCCCAGCATGACGACCACCGCGTCGAGCGGCTGGTGCGATTTCAGCATCACCGGCAGGATGCGCACGCCGTTGAGGTCGGCGGCCAGGGTGTCGTCGTCGAAGGCGGTCGTGCGCCCGCCCAGCCCCTCGGCGATCACCCGCGCTTCGCCCCCCAGCCCCGCCTCGAGCACCGAGGGCCAGCGGTCCTCGTATTCGTGCCGTCCCTCGGTCACCGGATCGGCCCCGAAGGTCAGGGAATCGCCGTAGCAAAGTATGGTTTTCATCAAAAATATGTCCTCACGCCAGCATCGCGACGGGGTTTTCGATCAGGCGCCTGAACTCGGCCAGCGCCTGGGCCCCCAGCGCCCCGTCCACCGACCGGTGGTCGCACGACAATGTGGCGGTCATGAACGTGCCGGTCCTGACCGCGCCGGCGTCGGCATAGACCCGCTCTTCCCCCGCCCCGATGGCGATCAGGGTGCCGTGCGGCGGGTTGATGACGGCGGCGAACTCCCGGATGCCGAACATCCCGAGGTTCGAGACCGCCGAGGAGCCGCCCTGATATTCCTCCGGCGCCAGATGCCGCTTGCGGGCCCGGGCCGCGAAATCCTTCATCTCCGCCGAGATCTGCCTGAGCGATTTCAGCTCCGCCTGCCTGACGATCGGGGTGAAAAGCCCCCCCTCGATCGCCACCGCCACCCCGATGTCGGAGTGGGCGTGATACAAGATCGCGTCCCCCGCCCAGGTGGCGTTGGCCTTGGGCACGTTCTGCAGGGCCACCGCCCACGCCTTGATGACGAAGTCGTTGACCGTCAGCTTGTATTCCGGCGCCCCGTCCTCGCCCTTGGGCGCCGTCGCGTTGATCTCGGCCCGCGCCGCCATCATGGCGTCGATCCGGCAGTCGATGGTCAGATAGAAATGCGGGATCGTCTGCTTGGCCTCGGTCAGCCGCTCGGCGACGATCCGGCGCATGCCGTCGTTGGGCACCGCCTCGTAGCTGCCCGGCGCGTAAAGCGCCTCCACCTGGGCCCGCAGGGTGCCGGGCGCCGCCGCTGGCGCGGCCTTGGGTGCCGCCGTCGGGGCCGGAGCTTCGGCGGGGGCACGCGCCGCCGGTTGCCCGCCCTCCAATGCCGCCTCGATGTCGCGCTTGATGATCCGCCCGTGCGGCCCGGTCCCGGCGACCGCCGCAAGCTCGATCGCGTTCTCCGCCGCCAGCCGTCGCGCCAACGGCGAGGCGAAAATCCGCGCCCCCGCTTCCCGCGGCGCCGCCGCCTCGCCATTCGGTTTCGCCGGTGCGGGTGCGGGAGCAGGCACCGCCTCCGGCGCTTCCGCAGCCGCTGCCACTGGCTCCGCCGGCTTTGTCTCTGCCGTGGCCTCTGCCTCGGCCTTTTTCGGCGCCGGAGCTTTCCCCCCGCCCTCGTCCCGAGGCGCGGCGGCGCCTGCCGCCGGAACCTCGAAGGATGCGGGCAGGTCGCCGGCGCTCTCGCCTTCTTCCAGCAGCACCGCGATCACCGCGTTCACCGCCACCCCCTCGGTGCCCTCGGCCACCACCAGCTTGCCGACCGTACCATCGTCGACCGCCTCGACCTCCATTGTCGCCTTGTCGGTCTCGATTTCCGCGATCACGTCCCCGGCCGCCACCGCGTCGCCCTCCTTGACCAGCCACTTGGCGAGCGTCCCCTCCTCCATCGTCGGCGACAGCGCCGGCATGGTGATGTTGTGGCTCATCGCAGGGGCTCCCGAAGCGCGTGCCCTCCCTCCCCCGGGAAGGGGGAGGGTTGGGGTGGGGATCGGTGAGCGAACCCGAAGGATGGCGCGCGCGCGTTCGCCATCACCCGCTCCGATACGTCACTTTGTTCACCGCCGCGATCACCTTCTCGGCCGAGGGCAGGGTCAGCTTTTCGAGGTTGGCCGCATAGGGCATCGGCACGTCTTCCCCGGTCACCCGCGCCACCGGCGCGTCGAGGAAATCGAACGCCTCGTCCATCAGCCGCGCCGCCACCGTCGCCCCCACCGAGCCCTGCGGCCAGGCTTCCTCGACCGTCACGCAGCGCCCGGTCTTCTTGACGCTCTCGACAACCGTTTCCATGTCGAGCGGTCTGAGCGTCCTCAGATCGACAAGCTCCACGTCCACCCCCTCGCCGACCAGCTCCTCGGTGGCCGCCGAGGCGTACTGCATCCCGCCGCCATAGGAGACGATGGTCACCTCCGAGCCGGCCCGCGCGATCCGCGCCTTGCCGATCGGCAGCACCCAGTCGTCGAGCTTCGGCACCTCGAAGGAATGCCCGTACAAAATCTCGTTTTCCAGAAACACCACCGGATTGGGCGAGCGGATGGCGGCTTTCAGGAGCCCCTTGGCGTCGGCCGCCGAAAAGGGCGCGATCACCGTCAGCCCCGGGATGTGGGAATACCAGGCCGAAAAGTCCTGCGAATGCTGGGCGGCGACCCGCGCCGCCGGCCCGTTCGGCCCCCGGAAGACGATCGGCACCAGAAGCTGCCCGCCGGACATGTAGTGCTGCTTGGCCGCCGAATTGACAATCTGGTCCATCGCCTGCATCGCGAAATTCCAGGTCATGAATTCGACGATCGGCTTCAGCCCCGCGAACGCCGCCCCGATCCCGACGCCGGCGAACCCGTGCTCGGTGATCGGGGTGTCGATCACCCGCTTGGCCCCGAACTCCTGCAAGAGCCCCTGGGTGACCTTGTAAGCGCCCTGATATTCGGCCACCTCCTCGCCCATCACGAAGACGTCGCCGTCGGCGCGCATTTCCTCGGCCATCGCGTCGCGCAAGGCCTCGCGCACCGTCAGCGTCACCATTTCGGTGCCCTCGGGGATTGCCGGATCGGCCTCTTGGGTGAACGAAGGCGCCGTCGGGGCGGCCTCGCTTGTTGGGGCGGCCGCCGCCTTCGGCGCGGCCTCCTCTCGGTGCGGTTCCTCCGTCCCACCCTCATCCTGAGGCGCGGCGGCGCCTGGCGCCGGAGCCTCGAAGGACGCGGGCAGGTCTGCGGCGCTTTCCCCGTCCATCAGCAGCGCCGCGATCGGCGTGTTGACCTTCACCCCCTCGGTGCCCTCGGCCACCAGCAGCCTGCCGATGGTGCCGTCATCGACCGCCTCGACTTCCATCGTCGCCTTGTCGGTTTCGATTTCGGCGATGATGTCGCCGGCCGCCACCTGGTCGCCCTCCTTGACCAGCCATTTCGCGAGGGTCCCCTCCTCCATGGTCGGCGACAGCGCCGGCATCAGGATTTCGCTTGCCATCGTTGCCCGCCTACTCCGCTTCCTCGCGCGGCTCCGGGGTGTCCCAGTCGCTGATCCCCTCGCCGACCTCGTCCGCCATTTCCGCCATCAGCGCCTCGAGCCTTGCCTTGACCCGGGGCCTGAGCGGCCGGTGGCCGCCGTCGCTGCCGACGTCGAACGCCTCGACGTTCGCGAAGCGTTCCCTCAGATAAATCAGCACCCGCATCACATGGTCGGAGTCGACGTCGTGCGCCTCCAGCCCGTGGATCGCCACGGTGTCGATGGAGCTCAGATAGGCCCGCGCCCACAGGGCCATCGGCTCGTCGCCGAAGAAATAGTCGAGATGCCCGTGCACGGCCCCGTCGGTGTTCTCCCGGTCGAGCCCCGGCTCGACGACGTGGCGGATCTCGCTAGGCTCCAATCGCTCCAGTTCGGCCATCGTGTCCGGCTCCCGGTCCTACGCCGCGCCCTGGTCGGGGGCGTTCGAGTCTTCCTGGTGCATCCCGAACACGTTGCCCTCGGGGTCCTTGCCGTAAACCTGCCAGCCGACCCCGCCGATGGCGTGCTTTTCGTTGGTGATCTGGCCGCCCAACGCCATCAGCTTTGCCGCCGTCGCGTCGACATCGTCGACCGCGATGGTGCACACATAGGCGATGATTTTGTCGCCCGACTGGCCCTCCCGGCGCTTCATCAGCCCCCCGTTGATGCCCGGTTCGCTGTCGGGGCCGGTGACGACGAGCCAGTAGAAGCCAGCCATGATCTCCTGGAATTCCCAGCCCAGCAGCTGCGTGTAGAAGTCCATCGCCCGGGCCGGGTCGTCGGCGTGGATTTCGAAATGCACGGGGCGGGGCATGGCCTTCTCCTCAGATCGCGGCGACGACGTCGGTATAGAGGTCCTGGGGGTCGGGCTCCGGGCTTTCGGTGGCGAACCTCTCCGCCTCCGACACCACGGCGCGGACCTTCGTGTCGATGTCCTTGAGCCCCGCCTCGTCTGCCGCGCCGCTCTCCATCAGCCGCTTGCGGACCAGTTCGATCGGGTCGTGCTCGGAGCGCATCGACTGCACTTCCTCGCGCGAGCGGTATTTCGCCGGGTCCGACATCGAATGGCCACGGTACCGGTAGGTGAGCATTTCGAGGATATACGGCCCCCCGCCGTCCCGCGCGCGCGCCGCCGCCTTTTCGACCGCCGCCTTGACCGCGCGCACGTCCATGCCGTCGACCTGCTCGCCCTCGATCCCGAACGACAGCCCGCGGTGCGACAGGTCGGTGGTCGCCGAGGCGCGTTCGAGCGAGGTGCCCATGGCGTATTTGTTGTTCTCGATGATGTAGACCACCGGCAAGTTCCACAGCTTGGCCATGTTGAAGGCCTCGTAGACCTGCCCCTGGTTGGCCGCCCCGTCGCCGAAAAAGGTGAACGAGACCGCCTTGTTGCCCCGGTAGTGGTTGGCGAAGGCGAGCCCGGTCCCCAGCGGCACCGGCGCCCCGACGATCCCGTGGCCGCCATAGAAGCCCTCGTCGACCGAGAACATGTGCATCGAGCCGCCCTTGCCGCGCGAATAGCCGTCCCGGCGCCCGGTCAGTTCCGCCATTACCCGGCGCGGATCCATGCCGGCGGCCAGCATGTGCCCGTGATCGCGATAGCCGGTGATCGTCTGGTCGCCGTCTTCAGCCACCATGTGGGCGCCGACAACCACCGCCTCCTGGCCGATATAGAGGTGACAGAAGCCCCCGATCAGCCCCATCCCGTACATCTGCCCCGCCTTTTCCTCGAACCGGCGGATCAGCAGCATGTCGCGCAGCGCCGTGAGTTGCTGCTGTTCGCTCAGCTCCGCGATTTCCGGAGCCTGGGCCTTGGAATTGGTGGCGCCCGGCGGCCGTCCCGGCGACCGCGCGGTGGACTTGGCGCGCCGTGCCGAGGGTTTGCGGGCGTCGGTCTTGGATTCGGTCTTCGCCTGGGGTTTGGCCTGGGTTTTGGCGGACGGCGAAGCTTTGGCGCCCCGGCGGGCCATGGGCAATCCTCCAGCGCTGGTGGCCTGGCGTGGCCGGGGCGGATCGCCGCCAACATAACTGAAGCCCCCGCGCCCCGCCAACGCCCGATATCGCAGCCCAGCCATGCGGAGGCCCCGAAACCCCTGCGTCCGGGGGCTTAGCCGGAATCCGGTTGACGACTCTTCGTAACTAAAATCCGATTAATCAGGCGGCAGCGGCACCAGGATGTCGCGTTGGTCGCTCATCCCCAGCAGCGCCCTGGCGCGTTCGGTCAGAAGGTCCGGGTCGAGCTTGTTGGGATCGAGCAGCGAAATGCGCTTCCGGAAGGTCGCGATCTCGGCGTCCAGCGCCTGCTCCTGCACCTCTAGCTCGCCGAGCCGCACCTGCATTTGCCGCTGGTTTTCGATGCCGTACTGCCCGCCGAGCGCCGAATACCCCAGATAGACCTGCAGCCCCACCAGCGCCGCCGTCACCATCAGGCGCCGCGCCAGCGAGGGCTTTTTCACACGGGTGGGCATGGGGTGGTTCCGGTCGCTGCGCACAAGCGACCCACCCTCGCACAGGGACGGTTAAGGGGTGGTTTCGGCGATCACTTCCGCCGCACGCCGCCGTCGAAATTGGCTTTCGGCTCGGCGATCCCGCGCGCTTCCATCAGCTTCAGCACCCCAGCCGGAATGCCCCGGCAGCCGCACTTTTTGACATGTTCGAGATGCCAGTCGAGCCGCTGGTCGCCGGTGGGGTTCTTCGGCATGGGGTGCGCCCGGTGCCATTCGGCGTTGATCTTGTGCATCGCAGCCTCCCGCGAAGTGGCCGGCCGAGGCGGACCCGTCCCCCCCGAAAAGCTCCTCCGGGGAACGGCCCCGGCGCGGTTCGGCCGGCGCGGTTTTCGTCTAGCCGCTCGCGCCTCGCCGCGCCTTGATGCCGGTCAAATAGGGACCGGCCGTGTCGGCTGCGCCCCTACCCGGCCCTGGGAAACGCCGCCCGGCCCGCATATTTCGCGTCGCCGCCCAGCTCCTCCTCGATCCGCAAGAGCCGGTTGTATTTCGCCAGCCGCTCGGACCGCGACAGCGAGCCGGTCTTGATCTGTCCGCAATTGGTGGCCACCGCCAGATCGGCGATCGTGGTGTCCTCGGTCTCCCCCGACCGGTGCGAGATCACCGCCGTGTAGCCGGCCATGTGCGCCGCCTCGATGGTCTGAAGCGTCTCCGTCAGGGTGCCGATCTGGTTGAGCTTGATGAGGATCGAATTGGCGGCCCCCATGGCGATCCCGGAATTGAGCCGCTCCTGGTTGGTGCAGAACAGATCGTCGCCGACAAGCTGCACCTTGTCCCCCAGCGCTTCCGATTGCGCTTTCCAGCCGTCCCAGTCGTCTTCGGCCATCCCGTCCTCCACCGAGATGATCGGGAAGCCGTCCACCAGCTTGGCGAGATAGTCCACCATCCCCGCCGCATCCAGGCTCAGCCCCTCGCCTTGCATCTCGTATTTGCCGTTCTCGAAGAACTCCGAGGCCGCCGCGTCGATCCCCAGCGCCACGTCGGTGCCGGGCGCGTAGCCGGCCTGCTCGATCGCCGAGACGAGAAACGCCAGCGCCTCGGCCGCCGAATCGAGGTTCGGCGCGAAGCCCCCCTCGTCGCCGACATTGGTCGGATGCCCGGCCGCCCCCAGCGCTTTCTTGAGGGTCTGAAAGACTTCCGCCCCCATCCGCATCGCCTCGGTGAACGAGCCGGCGCCCACCGGCAGGATCATGAATTCCTGGATGTCGATGGAATTGGCCGCGTGCGCCCCGCCGTTGATGACGTTCATCATCGGCACCGGCAACAGGTGCGCGTTCGGCCCGCCGATCGAACGGAAAAGCTCGAGGTCGGCGTGCGCGGCGGCCGCCTTGGCGACCGCCAGCGACACCCCGAGGATGGCGTTGGCGCCCAGCCGCGACTTGTTGGCGGTGCCGTCGAGCGCGATCAGCGCCCGGTCGAGGGCGATCTGATCGAGCCCGTCGGTGCCCCTGACCGCCTCGATTATCTCGGTGTTGACCGCCTTGACCGCCTGGCTCACCCCCTTGCCGAAGAACGGTTTGCCGCCGTCGCGCAGCTCGTGCGCCTCGTGCACCCCGGTCGAGGCCCCCGAGGGCACCGCCGCGCGTCCGAAACTGCCGTCCGCCAGCCGCGCGTCAACCTCGACGGTGGGGGTGCCCCGGCTGTCGAAAATCTGGCGGGCGTGCAGGGATTGGATGGCGGGCATGGCAACAAACTCCGG
>CAZNOZ010000038.1:0-19998 GCA_964574935.1 uncultured Devosiaceae bacterium
AAATCGCCGGGGCGTGGACCTCGGTGGTCTGGGCGTTGTGCCGGGCCGAGGGCACCGTCAGATGAATCTCGGAAATCGCCGGGGCGTGGACCTCGGAGGTTTGCGCCGCGTGCTGGTCGGAGCGGTACTGGCGATGGAACCGGGAGATAACCGGATTGTGGACTTCGGAAGTCTGCGCCTCGTGCTGGTCGGAGCGGTATTGGCGATGGAACCGCGAGATGGCCAGCTCATGCACTTGCGTGGTCTGCGCGTCGTGCTGATCGGAGCGGAATTGGCGATGGAAGCGCGAGATGGCCGGATCGTGGACTTCGGTGGTCTGCGCGTCGTGCTGATCGGAGCGGAATTGGCGATGGAAGCGCGAGATGGCCGGATCGTGGACTTCGGTGGTCTGCGCGTTGTGCTGATCGGAGCGGAATTGGCGATGGAACCGGGAGATCACCGGGTTGTGGACTTGGGAGGTCTGCGCGTTGTGCTGATCGGAACGGTATTGGCGATGGAACCGCGAAATGGCCAGCTCATGCACCTGCGTGGTCTGCGCGTCGTGCTGATCGGAGCGGAATTGGCGATGGAACCGGGAGATCACCGGGTTGTGGACTTCGGAGGTCTGCGCTTCGTGCTGGTCCGAGCGGTACTGGCGATGGAACCGCGAAATGGCCTGTTCGTGCACCGCGGTGGTCTGCGCGTTGTGCTCGTCGGACCGATACTGGCGATGAATCCGCGAGACGGCGAGTTGGTGAATCTGGGTGGTCTGCGGATTGTGCTCGTCGGACCGATACTGGCGGTGGATGCGCGAGACGGCGAGTTGGTGGACCTCGGTTGTCTGCGGGTTGTGTTCGTCGGAGCGGTACTGGCGATGGATGCGCGAGACCGCCGTCCGGTGGACCTGAGTGGTCTGCGGGTCGTGTTCGTCGGAGCGGTATTGCAGGTGAACCCGGGAGACCACCGACGAGTGGACTTCGGTGGTGCGGGCATCGTGCTCGTCGGAGCGGTACTGGCGGTGGATTCGGGACACGGCCGGGTTGTGGATCACCGTCGTGCGCGAATCATGCAGGGCCGACACCACGAACCGGTGCACCCGCGACAGAACCGGATCGTGGATCGAGGTGGTAAGCGGGTCGTGGGCCTGTGAAGTCACCCGCCGGTGGATATCCGAGATTACCGGATCGTGCGGGGGCGGCGCGATGCGCTTGGTGGAGGGTACGCAGAACATCCTGGTGTCGTCGACTTCGAGGCGCTGGCCGCCGAACTGGTTGGAGACGCCAACGTCGAGCAGCGGATTAATGCCGCCCTCGGTTTCGTAGCAGACCAGATGCTGCTCGGGGTCCGGGATGCCCTGCTCGTTCTTGTCGACGGGGTTGCACAGCATCCGCGTGCGGATGAGGGCGGTGCGGATGGCGCCGAACTGGTCCCTGATCCGCACCAGCTGCCGTTCAAAGGGCTGCGCCGCTTCCACGTCGTAGCAGGCGAAATGGGCGCCACGGGGATGGACCGGTTGCGGGCCCGGCGGCGGCTCGTCGCGGAACAGGACGCGCTTGAACGAGGGCAGGCACAGAAGCTGCGCGTCGCGCACCGTCAAGCGCTGCTCGCCGAACTGATTGGTGACGATGACGTCGATATCGGCGGACCGGCCGATGAGGAGATCGAAGCAGGCAAGGTGCCGCCCGGGATCGGCGACGCGCTCGTCGTTCTTCTGCGCGGGGTTGCACAGCACGCGGACCTGGCCGGCGACATCGGACCAGGTTCCGAACTGGTCGCTCAGCAGGACCCCGCGGGCGCCGGTCAAGGGGCGTTGCACGGCGTCGTAGCACTGGAAATGATCGCTGGGAATGATGTCCTCCGGCGCCGGCGCGAGAAGCTCCGGAGACATCACCTCAAGCTGCACGAGCTGCAGGATGGCACGCGTGGCGCGGCCTTCGAGCGGCAGATCGCGGTCGCGCTCGAAGGCGATAATGGCGTTGGAGGTGTTGGGACCGAACAGGCCGTCCGGCGAGCCCGGATTGTAGCCGAGATCGCCCAGAAGCTCCTGGAGCAACTGCATATCGTCGCGGCTCAGCTCCACCTGGGCGAGGACGAGCGCGGGCCCGGCGGGGGCCGGCCCGGCTTGCAGCGCAAGGACCGAGGGGGATGCAATCGCAGCCGGGGAAGCGGTCGGCACCGCAATGCCGGCGGCGGCCTGGGCAGCGCCGGCCGAGACGACGGCCAGCGCCAGGCAAATGCCGAACCCGATCTTCGTCCTGGTGCGCAAGAACAAGCTCCTTCCGACGGCCTCAGCCGGACTGTGGCGTCTCTGGCCACCCTGGCGCCCGTGGCGTGCCGGTGCGGCCACAGTGTACGCCAAGGCGCGGCGGGTATGAAGCCTCAAAGGCCGCGCCAGGCGCTCAAGCGCCGCCCCGCGCCCCGGACGCCGGGGTCAGAAGAGCAAGCCGATATGGTCGAAAAAGGGCGAAGCCGCGCCAGCAATTCACCCCGGCACCGGAACGGCGTTGGCGCTAGCTGTCGGGATTGTCCTTGAGCCACTCCTCGTATTCGGGGCGGGCATCGTCGGACAGCGGATAGTAGCGCTGCAGCGGTTCGCCCTGCATGAGCTTCGTGCGCGAGAAGGGCTCCCAGCCGTGATCCTTGTGGGCCTTGTCGACCACCTCCTCGGCCAGCGCCACGGGTATGCACACCGCGCCGTCGTCGTCGGCGACGACGATGTCGCCGGGGACGACCGTGACGCCGCCGCAGGCGATGGTGACATTGACGGCAAAGGGAAACACGTTGGTCTGGGCGTGGTAGTTGGGGGTCACCCCGCGCAGCCACATGGGGATGTCGAGCTTCTGGATCTTGCCCCAGTCGCGCACGCAGCCGTCGATCACCATACCGGCGCCCCGGCGGCCCTTGAAATAGGTCGACATCATGTCGCCAAAAATGCCCGAGGTCATGTCGCCGCGGGCATCGACGACGACCACGTCACCCTCCTCGACCTGGTAGAGCACGTGCCGATGCAGCTGCTTTTCGACATCGGCGTACTCGCCCTCCTCGGCCAAATCCTCGCGCATGGGCATGCATTGCAGCGTCACCGCCGGACCGGCGATGAGCTTGCCCTTGTTCCAGCTCGTGGGGCCGGTGATTGCGCAGTTGCGCAGGCCCATGTGAGCCAGGGTCGCGCTGGCGGTAGCGGCCCCGACGTGCCTGACGCGGTCCACCAGATCGGCGGACGGACGCGTGATCTTCTCGATCTTCTCAGTGCCCATTGTCGAAGGAGCTCCCTGGTTCGGTTGCAGTCCGGGGAACCGGCGGCGGCTATGGGTAGCATGCGGGCCGCGGGGCCAAAAGCCCTCGTATCCCGAGCGCCGGAAGCGAGGACGCGTGGCCGGGGCGCCTCATTCCGATCACTGACCCGCCGGCCATTGCGCGGGCGGGGGTTTTGCGCCCATATCGGAGGCGACGTCGGGATTGGAACGGGAGACCCAGCGCATGTCGAGCAGCGCCGAAAGCACCGCCATCGAGAGAATGCAGGACGCCGTCAACACGCATTCGCAGCCCAGCCAGCTGCGGATCACCGACATGCGCGTCGCCCCCATCCGGGGGCAGGGCTACCATCCGATCGTGAAGATCGAGACCAATCAGGGCGTCTATGGGCTGGGAGAAGTGCGCGATGGCGCCCACGAGGACACGGCGCTCAGGCTCAAGCATCTCATCGTGGGCCAGAACCCCTGCAGCGTCGAGTACCTGTTCGGGTCAATCAAGCGCTACGGCGGAGACAGCCGGGAGGCGGGGGGCGTGTGCGCCATCGAGATCGCGCTGATGGATCTGGTCGGCAAGGTCTACGGCATCCCCTGCTACCAGCTTCTCGGCGGCAGGTTCCGCGACCGGGTGCGCATCTATGGCGACACGCCGACACCGAAGAACATGACGCCGGAAGGCTATGTCGACGTTGTCATGCGGCGCCGGGCGCTGGGGCTGAGCTTCATCAAGTTCGACCTCTCCGCGGAGCTCTTCGAGCAGACGCCGGGGGCGCTGGTGGGCAGCGCCACCGAGCATGAATATCCGCAATATCGGCAGTGGTACGCGCCGGGCAGCGGCCCGGGCGCCCGGATCAGCGAAGCCGGACTGGAGTTTGCCGCGAGCATCTGTGCGGCGGTGCGCGAGGCGGTCGGCGACCAGGTGTCGCTTTGCACCGATCATTTCGGCGAGGGGTTCGTGACGGCCGACGAGGCGATCCGGATCGGGCGGGCGGTGGAACCGTACAATCTCGCCTGGATCGAGGACGTTTTGCCCTGGACCGACATCGCCGGGCACAAGAAGGTCGCCGACGCGCTGCTGACCCCGGTCGCGGCCGGCGAGGACCTGTTTCTGTTCGAGGGCTTCCAGGAGGCGATCGAGACAAAGGCCTTCGACATCATCCATCCCGACATGCTCAGCTCCGGCGGGCTGACCGAAACCAAGAAGATCGCCGACCATGCGGGCCGGTACGGCATTCCGACGGCGCTGCACGCCTGCTGTTCGCCGATCGGCTTCATGGCGAACGTGCATCTGGGCGCCGCCATCGCCAACCTGATGGCGGTCGAGCACCACGCGCTCGACATTCCGTTCTGGACCGATCTGGTAACCGGCATTGACCCCGACTATCTCGAGGACGGGTATGTTGCGGTCCCCGACACCCCCGGCCTGGGCGTCGATCTCAACGAAGAGGCAATGCGCGCGCACCTGGAGGAAGGGGCGGAGTATTTCGCCCCGACCGACGAGTGGGACCGGGAACGGGTCGGGTTTCTCGGCCATCACGTGCGCTAGATGCCAGGCCGACCCGGCCGCAACCGGACCGGGCGGCGAACGGAGCCACAATGCATCTGGGCACGCAATTCCCGGTCAAGACGGATGACGCGTATCGTCAGCTCGCGCAGTTGGGGGTGCGGCATGTCAGCGCCGACCCTGAAGGCAATCCGCACGACTGGACGCGGGACGTTCTGGCGCGGCATCGCGACCGGCTCGAGGGGCTGGGGCTGTCGCTGGACATGGTGCAGCTGCCGATGTCGGCGCGGCCCATCCACAAACAGCACAGTCCCGACATTCTCACCAAGGGACCGAACCGGGACCGCCAGATCGACTCCATCTGCCGGCTCGTCGAGACGCTGGGCGAGCTTTCGATTCCGGCGGCCAGGTACAATCTCAACATTCTCGGCGTTCCGCGGTCGGATCGGGAACCGGGCCGCGGGGGTTCATCCAACTCCGCCTTTCGCTGGCACAAGATGGACCAGGACGCCGCACCGGGCGCCGCCGGCATACTGTCGGAAGACGAGAACTGGGAGCGGATCGACTATTTCCTCGAGCGGGTGGTGCCGGTCGCGGAGGCCAACCGCGTCCGCCTCGCCTGCCATCCGCACGATCCGCCGCTTCCGCCGGGCTATCGCGGCATCACGCGCGTGCTGGGCACCGTCGAGGGGCTCAAGACGTTCGTTCGGATGCGGGAGAGCCCTTTTCACGGGCTGAATTTCTGCATCGGCACGGTCGGAGAAATGCTCGACGATCCCGGCGCCGAGATCGAGGACGTCATCCGCTGGTTCGGCAGCCGCGGCAAGATCTTCAACGTCCACTTCCGCAATATCGCCGGGCGCAGGCTCGATTTCGTCGAAGTGTTTCCCGAGGAGGGCGACGTCGACATGTGGTCGGCGCTCAAGGTGCTCGCCGAAGTGGGGTACCGCTACATGGTCATGCCGGACCATGTGCCGCATCTGAGCGGCGACCCCGACCACGCCGCCGCCTTCGCCTACTGCTACGGCTACATCAGGGCGCTGCTGCAGGTGCTGGCGGAAACCCGTCCCGAGGCGGTGGAGCTGTAAGCGTGGGCCGATCGGCCCTTGGCGTGGCTCAGCCCTTGACGCCGCCGACCGTCAGTCCCTCGACCAGGAAGCGCTGGGCATAGATGTAGAGCACCGCCACCGGGACGGCGGTCAGCAACGATGCCGCCATCAACTTGCCCCAGGGCAGGATGTCGCCCACGACAAGTGAAAGCAGGCCGATTGGCAGTGTCCTGATCGATTCGCTGGTGATGAACACGAAGGCGAACAGGAACTCGTTCCAAGCGGTGGTGAAGGCGATCAGCGTCACCGACAGAATGCCGGGGGCCGCCAGCGGCAGGGTGATCTTCCAGAAGGCGTAGAGCCGCGTCGCGCCGTCGATCATCGCGGCTTCTTCCAGCTCGACCGGAATCGAGCGGAAATAGCCCAGCAACACCCAGGTGGCGAACGGCAACAGGAAGGTCGGGTAGGTCAGGATCAACGCCGCGTAGGTGTTGATGATGCCGAGCTCGGTGAGGATCTGATAGAGCGGGATGAACAGCAGCGTTCCGGGCAGCAGATAGGTGATCAGCAGCAGTGTGGTCAGCAGCCCGGCGCCGGCGAATTTGAGGCGCGAGAGCGCGTAGGCCGACAGCGCCGCGAAGATGACCGAGATGATCGTCGCGACCGTGGCGACGAACACCGAATTGCCGAGCCACTGCAGGAACGGTGTCGAAAACAGCAGAGAATTGTACTGGTCCAGGGTGAAGGGGCTGGGCCAGAACAGCGACGTGCGCTCGGAAATCTGGGGCGTGGACTTCAGCGAGGTGATCAAGACCCAGTAGAAGGGGAACATCACGAACGCCATGAACGGCGCGAGCACGACCAGTCGCGCCGCCAGGCCCGCCCGACGCTGCCCGTGACGCCTGAGCAACGGCCTGTCGTTCTCGGAGCCGACCAGTTGGCGCACGGCGCGCGACAAGGCCGCGAAGCCCAACAGCGCCGCATGCAAGGGCAGGAACAGCAGGTCCAACACCGCATTCAATGCCCTGCTGAACAGCTTGAAGATCTGATCGCCGACACCGGGCTTGCGATTGGCCTCGTTGCTGCGATCGTCGCGGCGCATGAACTTGGCCAGCAACCAGATCAGGACCGCCATCAGCGGTGCCACGGACAGGGCGATGGCAATGCCCGGACCGTATTGCAGGGCGCCGATGGCCTTCTCGTAGGCGAGCAGGGAATAGAGCTTGGTGGCGCCAGCCGGTCCGCCACCGGTCATCAGGAACGGCAAGCCGAACTGATTGAAGGTCAGAATGAACGACAGCAGCAGCATCACCAGAATGACGTAGCGCATGCCCGGCAGGGTGATGTGGCGGAACCTCTGCACGGCATTGGCGCCGTCGACCTCGGCGGCCTCGAGCTGTTCGCGGTCGATGGCTTTCAGGCCGGCCAGCAGCAGGACCACATAGAATGGAATGCCCTTCCACACATTGACCGCGATGATCGATGGCATGGCCAGATGCGGGTCCGACAGCCAGCCCCACGGCTTGTCGATGATGCCCAGGCCCATCAGAATCGGATTGAGGCCCCCGAAGATCGGGTCGAGAATGGATTTCCAGGACAGCGCCGTGACGATTTCCGGAACGATCCAGGGCAACAGGATGATGCCGGAGAGCACGTTGCGGAACGGAAGGCGGCTGTTGAGGATGAGCGCGATGATCATCCCGGTGATCAGCTTCAGGCCGAGCGACCACAAGGTGAACGTGATGGTGTTGTTGATGGCAAATCGATAGTCGGAGCTGGAGGCCAGCTTTGTGTAGTTTCTCACTCCGACATTGACCGTTTCCCCGGTCAGGAAATTGAATGTCGTCGTCGAAAGCAGGATGGCGTCGATGAAGGGCCACGCGATCAGCCCGGCCATGATGATGACCATGGGCAGAACAAACGGGTAGCCAACACTCCAGTCGTGGCCAAGAACGAGCCTGAGCCGCCGCCTCAGGCTGACGGCGGGGACCGGTGGGGTTGCGGTAAGTTCCGGTTGGGCGTTGTCCATCGACCTCGCCAATCTCCGCACTTGTGCCGTTTACCGGCGCGTGCCCTGCCGCCCACCGGCGGCAATATTCAGCGCGAAAAGTTCCCCTGGTGCGGCAGTCCCAATCGCACCTACTCGCGGCACGCGCACCCGATACGAGAACATGAAGGGCGGCCCCGCCCGGGGCCGCCCCATCGTAGGACCAAGTCCTATTGCATTGCGCCGCCTTCTTCGAAGACGTCGACGATCTTCTGGTGGGCGTCGGCCACGGCCTCTTCCGAGGTCATGCGGCCGGCGATCACGTTGCCCATCCCCTGCTCGAGGATGCCCTGGGGGCGAATCTGGTCGATCAGCGGATTGGGATCGGCCGGCCAGGATGCACCGATCCAGGGATCGGGAACGCTGACCTGCTCCTTGATGATCGCGTAGTTCGGGTCGGCCGCGATCAGCTCGTCGGTCCACAGCCCGTTGTAGGCCGGCATCAGAAGGCCACCGGCAATCGCGGACATGGGCGTGAAGCTATCCGGCGACAACAGATGGAGCGCCAGCTCCTTGGCCAGATCGGCATTCGGCGCACCCTTGAAGATGGTCAGCCAGCCGCCGACCGCACCGCCGTCGGTGCTGGTGCCATCGTTGAGGATGGGCTGGCGGAGCAGAACCGTGTCCGGGAACACCGGGTTGTTGTCGCGCTTGGCGGCGGCATACACCGAAAAGGCGTTGTGGGTGTAGCCGATGTTGCCGGCCAGATACGCCTCGTTGTTGGAGATGTCGCCCCAGCTCTCGACGCCCGGCGGCAGCGCCGGCCCGTACTTGCCGTTGCGGTCGTAGGTTTCGCGAACGAACTCGAAAGCCGCGACCGATTCCGGCGAATTGAACTCGACCTTGGTGCCGCTGGCGTCGGTGAAGTGGCCGCCGAAGGCATTGAGAATGCCCGACGCGATGCCCCAGCCGTCACCGGACTGGTTGACCGTGTTGCCCCAGCCCCAGAACTCGTTGTCCGGATCGGAGATGGCCAGCGCCGCTTCGCGGCGGTCGGCCCAGGTCTTGAGCGACTGCGGATCGATACCCTTCGCGGCGAGCTTGTCACCGCGGAAGAAGGTGCCGGTGGTGCTGGCGATATACGGAATGGCCGCCCACTTGCCGTCGAACTTGCCCAGCTTTTCGGCGTTGATGCCCGTCATCACGTTGCCGTAGCGGCTGATCGCCTCCTCGACCACGTCGGTGACGTCCTCGACCAGGTCGAGAGCGTGCATCTGCGGGATCGAGACGTTGGAGGTGTACGCGAAGTCCGGCGGGTTGCCGGCGCGAACCGCCGCGGTCATCTTGCCCAGGAAGTCGCCGTAGGCTTCCGCGTTGGTCGTCGAGATGTCGAGTTCGGCATTCATCGAGGACGCGAAGTCGGTGACGGTGTTGCGGAAAATGGTCTGGGCGGCTTCGAAATATTCCTGGCGATGGATGACGGTCAGTTTGCCCGCCGCGCCCATCGGGAGCTCCTGCTCCGCGTCCTGCGCGAAAGCGCGCACGCCGCTTCCGGCGGCGACAAAACCGGCGCCGGCGGCCGCGGAATTGCGCAGCATCCGACGGCGGGTGATTTTCTTGGTCATGGTGATTTCTTCCTCCCTCAAAACAGTACAAACGACACGTTGCCGAGCGAAACACTCCGCAGACCGCGCCGAAGCGTTGGGACACTAACGTGACTTCCGTGCCGGGCGCAAATCCTAAAGCCGCAACAGTGTGAATTTGCTCCCGAAGTTCGCGGCCGCGGCAAAGCCGTGGCGTTTTGCAATGACCACGGCGCGAAGCGATCACGATTCACGACGCGCTTGCGCAAATGTGTTTGTTGCCTGATCCGCGCGAGCCGATTACTAATCCCCCCCGAGCAAGACAACGTCATGCGGGGAGGAACCAGTGGCGGGACTACAACTGAGGCAGATCATCAAGGACTTTGGTGCCGTCAACGTCATCAAGGGCCTGAGCCTCGACGTCGATCACGGGGAGTTCGTCGTTTTCGTCGGCCCTTCGGGGTGCGGCAAGTCAACGCTTCTGCGCATGATCGCCGGACTGGAGGACATCACCTCGGGGGAGCTCTATATCGGCGACAGGCTGTGCAACGACGTGGCGCCCCGCGACCGTGGCATCGCCATGGTGTTCCAGTCGTATGCGCTCTACCCGCACATGACCGTCTACGAGAATTTCGGATTCGCGCTGAAGCTGGCGGGCATGCCGCAGCAGGAACGCGACGAGAAAATCCGCGACGCGGCGCGCATCCTGAAGATGGACGAGTTGCTCGAGCGCAAGCCGGCGCAGCTTTCGGGGGGACAGCGCCAGCGCGTCGCCATCGGACGCGCCATCGTGCGCGATCCGCAGGCGTTCCTGTTCGACGAACCCTTGTCGAACCTCGACGCGGCGCTGCGCGTCGACATGCGCATGGAAATCGCCAAGCTGCACCACGACCTCGGCGCCACGATGATCTACGTCACCCACGACCAGGTCGAAGCGATGACGCTGGCCGACCGGATCGTGGTGCTCGACGAGGGCGTCGTGCAACAGGTCGGCACGCCACTGGACCTCTATCACTCGCCGGCCAACCTGTTCGTCGCCGGGTTCATCGGCTCCCCGAAGATGAATCTGGTGCCCGTGCAGGTCAGCGACAGCGAATCCGACAGCATCACCGTGACCTCGGAGGACCTGGAGCCCGTTGTCTTTCCGGTCGCCGGCAACAAGCTGAACCCGGGCGACAAGACGATCCTGGGCATGCGTCCGCAGTATCTGAGCATCGCCCCGGAGGGCGGCGCGATGCGGGGGAAGGTCGACATCGTCGAGCATCTTGGCAACGAGACCGTGCTGAATGTGGCGCTGCCGTCCGGCTACCCGCTGATCGTGACCGTGCAGGGCGATGCCAACGTCAAGGTCGGCGAGACGCTGGGCGTCGACTTTTCGACCGAAAGCGCGCATCTGTTCATGCCCGCAGGACCGGCATTGACGCACGCCACCCCGGCGCACGCGCAGTAGGCCGTCACTGAACTTGACGCCGGCGCGGCCCCCGATTTGCGGGCCGCGCACTTTTGTTGGTCGCGGCGCCGGTGCGGCGGACGCGCACGGGAGGCCACAGCCTTGAAGATCACTTCGGTCAAGACGGCCGCTTCGACCGGCCATTGCATGCATCTCTGGGTCAGGGTCGAGACCGACGCCGGCGTCACCGGCATCGGCGAGTGCGTGCATGGCGGGCACGCGGCGATCGCCCTCATCAAACAGCTGGAACCGCGCCTGGTCGGACGCGACCCGTTCGAGATCGACGCGATCTTCGAAGGCATCCGCCGCGGTCTGGTCTTCGAGGGCGGGTTCGCGGGTGCCCTGATCACGGCGCTGAGCGGCGTCGAGATCGCGCTGTGGGATCTCAAGGGCAAGGCGCTCGGCGTGCCGGTCTACGAGCTGATGGGCGGCAAGTTCCGCGACAGGATCCGGGTCTACGCCGACTGTGAGGTGTCGCCGGGCCTCGACCTGGACGAGACCAAACGCACCGTCGATGAAATCCTGGCGCGCGGCTTCACGGCACTGAAGGTCGATCTCGACATCTTCGCGTACGGACACACCGGTTCCGAGACCGAGCACTACGTCAAGGACCCCTTCAATATGACGCCCAACCGGTGGGAGCACGACCGAATGGTCAGGCTGGCGGAAATGGTGGTCGAGGCGGCCGGTCCCGAGGTGGAGGTCGCCACCGACCTGCACACGCGGCTCGACAAGCACAGCGCCATCCGGCTGGCCCGGGACCTCGAACCGCTCAAGCTGATGTGGCTGGAAGAGCCGATCCCGCCGGAGAATATCGACACCATGCGCGAGATCACGGCGGCGACCTCAACGCCGATCTGCGCGGGCGAGAATCTATATCTCAGGCACGGCTTCCGCGAACTCATCGAGAAGCACGCCGTCGACATCATCATGCCGGATATTCCCAAATGCGGCGGGCTCAGCGAGTGCCGCAAGATCGCGAACATGGCGGAGATCTACTCAATGCCGTTCGCACCGCACAATGTCAGTTCGCCGATCGGTTCGATGGCGTCGGCGCATGTGTGCGCCTCGATCCCGAACTTCCTCATCCTCGAGTTCCACTGGACGCATCGCGACTACTGGTCGACCATCATCAGCGACAAGCGCGACATCATCAAAGACGGGTTCATCGAGCTCGGCGACGCCCCCGGCATCGGGCTCGAGCTCGACGAGGAGGTGGCCAGGGCCCACCAGTATCCGGGGACCAGCTGGTTCGAATAGGCGGGTCGGCGCGGGTTGGCGCAAGCGGCCGCCGGACGCGGCGGTGGAGCCGTGTCAGATCCGTTGCCCGGCCTGATCGAACAACAGACAGGTTTGCGGATCGACGCCGACCTTTATCTCTTCTGAGTCTTGCACGCTGGCATGGCCGCGCTGCTCGACGGTGATTTGCGTGCCGTGGTCGTCGACCGCGTAGATGTAGGTCGAGCCGCCCAGCTGCTCGACAACGACCGCCCGGCCGGCGAGGCCGGGCCGCTCCGGGTCGGCCTCGACGAATTGCTCGGGGCGGACACCAATGGAGACGGGCTGGCCGGTTTCGGCTGTCCCGTCGCGCAGCGAGGCCTCGATCCGGGTGCCGCCAAATCCCCCCAGCTTCACCTGGGCGGTCTTGGCGTTGACCTTTTCTATCGTGCCGTCGAGGAAGTTCATGCGCGGCGAGCCGATGAAGCCGGCCACGAACATGTTGTTGGGATTGTCGTACACTTCGATGGGCGATCCGACCTGCTCTACGCGCCCGCCTCGGATGATCACAATGCGGTTGGCGAGCGTCATCGCCTCGACCTGATCGTGCGTGACGTAGATCATGGTGACCTGGAGGCGCTGATGCAGCTTGGCGATCTCGATGCGCATCTGCACACGCAGTTCGGCGTCCAGGTTCGACAGCGGTTCGTCGAACAGGAACACTTCGGGGTCGCGCACAATGGCGCGCCCGATGGCCACGCGCTGCCTCTGTCCGCCCGACAGCGCCCTCGGCTTGCGGCCGAGAAGTTCGGTGAGCTCGAGGGTGTGGGCCGCTTCGGCGACCTTTTTGGCGACCTCCTCCCGGGGGGCGCCGCCCATGCGCAGCCCGAACCCGATATTCTGTTCGACCGTCATGTGCGGATACAGGGCGTAGGACTGGAACACCATGGCCACGCCACGTTCGGACGGATCGTAGTCGGTCACCTCTTCGCCGCCGATGAAGACCTGGCCGGAACTCACCTCCTCGAGCCCCGAGATCGTGCGCAGCAGGGTCGACTTGCCGCAGCCGGACGGGCCGACAAGGACAACAAACTCGCCGTCGGCAACGCTCAGATCGACGTCCTTGACGGCTTCGACGGCGCCGAAGCTCTTGTTTACGCCCCTGAGTTCAAGTTCGGCCATTCACTGTGCTCCCGGTCGCCGCCATTCGCGGTCTGTTAAACCCCCGATGTGCGCATTGCGCAATATCCCGATCCCGCATCGGCACACTAGCGCGTGTGAATGGCCCCGCAAACCGTCCGGGCCGCGCCAAAAACCATTCGAGCGGAATTGAACGGTGCGCTACTTGAATAGCTCTATCGCGTGCGCGAGAGTGATCAACATGGTGAGTCCGGGAGGATCACCACGAACGCCGCAACAAAATCCAAACAGAACGCGGCGGACAATCCTAGGAGGAGACAATGAAACGTCTGCTGCTTGCCGCTGCGGCGGTCGTGATCGGGCTCGCGCCTGCTCAGGCCCAGACAGTGGTCAGGTATCTCAATATCGCATCCATCCCCGCCGAGGTGGAGCTCATGAATCAGGCGGTGGCCGACTACGAGGCCGCCAACCCCGGCGTCAAAATCGAGTTGCCTTTCCTCGAAAACGAGGCGTTCAAGGCAAAGCTGACCACCCTGCTGCAATCGCCCGACGCACCGGACATCTTCCATTCGTGGGGCGGCGGCGTGTTCTACGAGCAGGCCCGGGCCGGCGTGCTGCGCCCGATCGAGGACGTGCTCTCGCAGGAAGCCAAGGACGCTCAGGGCACTGCCGGTGTCGCCGCGTTCACGGCGCCCGACGGCCACATCTACGGGGTCGCGCGCGACGTGGCCGAGGTCGTGCTGTGGTACAACAAGGCCCTGTTCGAACAGGCCGGCGTCGATCCGGCGAGCCTTCAGACCTGGGACGGGTTCCTGGCCGCCGTGCAGAAGTTCAAGGATGCCGGAATCACGCCGCTGGCGCTCGGCGCCAAGGATCGTTGGCCGGCGCACTTCTGGTGGAGCAAGCTGGTGGTTCGGCTTGCCGGCCAGGACGGCTTCAACGCCGCCGCCGCGGGCGAGGGCGAGGGCTTTGCCGCAGAACCCTTCGTGAAGGCGGGCGAATACTTCCTGCAGCTCGCGGCGCTCGATCCGTGGCAGGAGGGATTCCAGGCCGCCACCTATGGCGATGCGTCCGGTTATTTCGGCGACGGTCTGGCCGCCATGCATCTGATGGGTGACTGGGACTACACCGTCATGAAGGACAACTCCGCGAACAAGGAAGGCATTCCGGACGAAAATCTCGGGATCTTGCCTTTCCCGACCATCGAAGGGGGTGCCGGCGATCCGACGGACACGCTGGGCGGCCTTTCGGGCTACTTGTTCAGCCGCAACGCCTCGGATGAAGCTGTGAAGTTCATCGAGTACTACAACAGCTCGGTCGTGCAGCGGAAATTCGCCGAGGGCGGGTACTACATCCCGATCACCACGGGTTCGGCCGACACCATGACCAACCCGTTCAAGGTGCAGGTGGCGCAGGACATCAACCGGGCTCACTGGCACGCCCTGTTCTTCGATCAGGCGCTTGGCGCCGCGGTGGGCGGCGTCGTCAATGACGTCTCGGCCGAACTGTCGGCGAACTCCCTCAGCGCCGAGGAAGCGGCGCAGCTTGTGAAGGAAGCCGTCGACGATTCGATGTAGTCGACTTGCGCTTTGCGGCGGGCGGTCGTGTGTGCCGCCCGCCGCCATCCATTTCCCGGTGACCGGTCGTTCCGGGCACGCGCCTGAAGGCGCAAGGGAAGTCCGCTCTCTTCCGGAGTCACGAAAAGCGGGCGCCCTTGATCGCTAGAATGGTATTGGCCTACAACGAGCGGGCGCCTGGGGCCGAATGGGCCGATCCAGGCGCGCCGGCTTAACCCCCAGCGGGTCGAATTCGGGGCCGGCAGCACACAGGGAGGACAAGTAACATGAAGCGATTGGCATTCGCCACATTGCTTGGGTTGGCGGCCCTGACGACCGGAGCCAGCGCCCAGACAACCGTCACCTATCTCAACATCAGCACCGGGTCCGACAAGGATCTGATGCTGGAGCTCGCGGACGAGTACATGGCCGCGAATCCGGGGGTCACCATTGACCTGCCGACGCTTGAAAACGAAGCCTTCAAGGCCAAGTTGACCACGCTGCTTCAGGGCCCCGACGCCCCCGACATCTTCCATTCATGGGGCGGCGGTGTGTTCGCCGAGCAGGCTCAAGCCGGCGTGCTGCGCAATGTCGACGGCCTGCTGTCGCAGGACACGCTCGACTCGGTCGGCGCCGCTGGCGTTGCCGCATTCACGGCGCCCGACGGCCACATGTACGGGCTGGCCCGCAACGTGCAGGGCGTCATGATCTGGTACAACAAAAGCCTGCTCGATCAGGCTGGCGTCACGCCTGAAAGCATGAGCACCTGGGACGGCCTTCTGGCCGGGGTCCAGAAGCTCAAGGACGCCGGCATCACCCCGATCTCCCTTGGCGGCAAGGACAAGTGGCCCGCTCAGTTCTGGTGGGGCTACCTGATGATCCGCAATGCCGGGCACGATGAGTTCTACGCGGCCAAGGATGGCGAGGGCGACGGCTACGTCATCCCCGATATCATCAAGGCCGGCGACATGCTGCATCAGCTCGCCGAGCTGGAGCCGTTCCAGGAGGGCTTCCAGTCCTTCACCTATGGCGACGCCAGCGGGTATTTCGGCGACGGCAAGGCCGCATTGCATCTGATGGGCGAATGGGACTATCAGGCTCAGCGCGACAGCTCCGCGGACGGCAACGGCGTCTCCGACGAGAACCTGGGCATCATGCCGTTCCCGTCCGTTGACGGCGCGCCGGGCAACTCCGGCAGCCTCGGGGGCATCGAGGGCTATCTGTTCAGCCGCAACGCCTCGGACGAAGCGATCAAGTTCCTTGAGTGGTACAACGCCAAGGAACAGCAGTCGCGCTTTGCCGCCGCGGATTACCACATTCCAATCACCGCCGGTGCGGCGGACGCGATGGAGAATCCGTACAAGCGCAAGATCGCCGAGATGGCCAACAAGTCGACCTGGCACCAGCTGTTCTTCGACCAGACGCTGGGCGCCGATGTCGGCGGCGCGTTCAACGACTTCGCCGTTGAACTGGCGGCCGGCGATCTGAGCGGTCAGGAAGCCGCCGAGCTGCTTCAGCAGGCCGCTGAGGATGCTCGCTAGGAGCCAAGACGTGAGACGGGCGGGATTTCCCGCCCGTCTCGTTTCGACCGGAAGTCGGCGCGGGGGAGCGCAGGCAAATTGACAAGCGCAACAGCGCAAGCGGTTTCAGCTCCGGCGCGGCAGGTCCGCGCACGGCGCTTTGTCGACCGCAAGGGGCTGATTGCCCTGCTGATCTTCCTGCCCCCCGCGGTGATCCTTTTTACCGTCTTCGTCGTTCTGCCGATGATCGACGCGGTGAGGTTTTCGTTCTTCGACTGGACCGGCTATGGGCCGATCACCGATTTCGCCGGCACCGACAACTACGCCGACGTGCTGCGGCACCGCAATTTCGGCACCGCGGTTCGCAACAGCCTGCTGGTGGTCGTCGTTTCGCTAACCATACAGCTGCCGCTCGCCATGTGGTGCGCCCTGTCGCTGGCCGAACGCTCGATCAACATCAATATCTTCAGAACCATCTTCTTCGTGCCGTTCATGCTCGCCGAGGTGGCGGCAGGCCTGATCTGGAAGTTCGTCTATGATGGCAACTACGGCCTGGTCCCGATCATCGGCGACGCCATTCACACGGACCTGCCGTTCGTGCTGGCCGACAAATTCTGGGTGATGCCGGCGATCCTGCTCGTCATCACCTGGAAGTATTTCGGCTTCCACATGATGATCTACATCGCCGGCCTGCAATCGATCCCCGCCGAAGTGATCGAAGCGGCGCGGCTCGACGGCGTCAGCAAGTGGCGGATCAACGCCTTCGTCAAGATCCCCATGATCCGCTCGGCAATCGTGATTTCGGTCTTCTTCGCGATCACGGGCGCCCTGCAGCTGTTCGACCTGATCATACCGCTGACCAATGGCGGACCGGCACACTCGAGCCACACCATCGTGACGTTCCTGTACGAGTTCGGAATCAGGCGAATGCGGATCGGCTTCGGCGGCGCGGTCAGCGTGATGCTGTTCATCGCGTGCGTCGGCGTCGCCCTCGCCTACCGGCGCATTCTGTTCAAGGTGGAGCAGACCTGATGGCCGACGTCGCCGGTTACGCCGCGAAGAAGCGCCGCCCCACCGTCTCCACGACCCAGTGGGTGGTGCTGGTGCTGATCGCGGCGTTCGTGATCGTGCCCTTCTACACGACGGCGCTCGGCGGCTTCAAAGAGATCGGCGAGCTGCGCGTCAATCCGTTCGGGCTGCCCGAGTCCTGGGATCCGACGCGCTTCGTCGAAATCATCGTGGGGCCGACCCTGTTCCGCTCGCTGTGGAACTCGCTTGTCATCTCGGTGCTGACCGTCGTCTTTTCGATTCTGTTCGCGTCGATGACCGCCTTCGCGTTTGCGCATATCCGGTTCTTCGGCAGCCGCTATCTGATGGCCTACATGCTGCTCGGGCTGCTGTTCCCGTCCGCCACGGCGATCCTGCCGCTGTTCATCAAGATGCGCGATCTGGGGCTGCTCGACAGCCATCTGGGCATCATCATCGTGCAGGTGGCGTTCGCGATGAGTTTCTCGGTCCTGTTGTTCCACAACTTCTTCAAGGAACTGCCGAAGGAACTCATCGACGCCGCGCGAATGGACAATTGCGGCTACATCAGAATCTACTGGTACATCACCCTTCCGCTCAGCCTGCCGATCATCGCGACGGTGGGGGTGTTCAATTTCGTCACCAGCTGGAACAGCTTCCTGCTGCCGCTGATCGTGCTCAATACCGACGCCAACTACACCTGGCCGTTGGGCATCATGCAGTTCCAGGGCGAGTACGGGTCCGACTGGCCGCGCATCCTCGCCTACCTCACGCTCACCATCATACCGGCGGTGGCGTTCTTCCTGGCGGCGCAGCGCTACATCGTCTCGGGACTGACCGGCGGCGCCCTGAAGGGCTAGGGCGCCCCTACCACTCTCCGAAACGCATGCCCCGAGCCTTGTGCGTGTCGGTGCGCGCGGCGACCTCGGCGTCCGAGTAGGTCACGCGCATCTTGCGGGTCCTGAGCCACTCGTACAGCCGCTGATGGAGTTCGGCGCGCACCTTCGAGTGGGTTTCATCGGCTCCCAGATCGACGCGCTCGCGCGGGTCGGCGTCGAGGTCGAAAAGCTGCGGGCGAAAGCCCTCATAGTCGACATACTTCCAGCGCGCCGTGCGGATCATGGTGCCCCACGCGGCGCTCGGCCCGAGGCCGAGCAACAGCCGCGCCTTGCGCATCCCGTAGTCGCACTCGCAGAACACCGCGTCGCGCCAGTCCCCCTCGCCGCCGCGCAGCGCGCTCAGCAGCGAGCTGCCTTCCAGCACGTGGGTCGGCACGGTGCCGCCGGCGGCTTCGACGAAGGTGGGCGCCAGATCGATTGATTCCACAAGCCGGTCGGAGACGCTCCCGCGCGTGCCGTCGGCGGCCGGGTCGGGATCGTAGACGATCAGCGGGATGCGCACGGATTCGTCGTGGAACATTTCCTTTTCGCCCAGCCAGTGGTCGCCGAGATAATCGCCATGATCGCTGGTGACGACGATCATCGTGTTCTCGAACAGGCCGCGCTCCTCCATGAAGGCCCAAAGCCGCCCGAGATGGTCGTCGATCTGCTTGATCAGCCCCATATAGACCGGCACCACCGTGCGCCTCACCTCTTCGCGCGCGAAGTTCTCGCTCTCCTCGTGGCGCATGAACGCGGCGTACACCGGATGCGGATCGGCGCGCTCGTCCTCGGCGCGGTTGGCCGGCTGCACGTCGTCGGGGGTGTACATGTCGTTGTAGGGGGCCGGCGCGACATAGGGCCAATGCGGTTTGATGTAGGACAGGTGAAGGCACCAGGGCGCCTCCCCCGCCTCGCCGATGAAATCCATCGCCCGATCGGTCATGTAGGCGGTCTCGGAATGCTCTTGCCTGACCGCCGCCGGGAGTGTCGCGTTGCGCATCGACCAGCCGGAGACAATCTCGCCGTTCTCGTCACGCACCGAATTGGCGAATGCATCCCAGGGATTGTCGGCCTCATAGCCTAGGTTTTTCAGGTACCGATTGTAGGCCAGGTCCGACGGTGCGGTGTTGTCGGGCCACAGTCCGTCGTCGCGTTCGAAGGGTTCGAAGCCGCATTCACTGGCCAGCACCCCCTCGATGGTATCGCGGCTGACGCCCAGCCGTTTCATGCCGTCCCTGTCGGCGGCCATGTGGGTCTTGCCCACCAGCGCCACCCGCACGCCGAGCGGCCTGAGATGATCACCGATGGTCATCTCGCCGATCCTGAGCGGCACGCCGTTGCCGCTCGAGCCGTGCGAGGCGACGTACCGGCCGGTGTAGAAGCTCATGCGCGAAGGACCGCACACCGGCGCCTGCACGAAGGCGCGGTCGAACCTGACGCCGCGCCCGGCCAGCGCATCCATGTTGGGCGTGGTCAGCTTCGGGTGGCCGTAGCAGGACAGATAGTCCCACCGGAGCTGGTCGGCCATCACGAACAGGATGTTCTTGACCTTCGACATCGCCATTCCGTCAAAGCGAGAAGTCCGTGTCGTCTGACCGATCCCTCGCGCGAAGACAAGCCCCCGGTGGCCGACGAGGCCGTTCGCCCGGCGGAACGGCGACGGGAACGCCACGCATCGCGGTGCCGGGTCAACCGGGTGAAATCCACGGCCGGCATGGCCTGCCGTCGGCGATCCGTGCCATAGGATCGAGCGGGGGCGCGCCAGGGCGGCCAATTGCGAGCAAGAAAGGGCGACGCAAGTGAAATTCGCGGCGATCGGCATCGATCACGGCCACATATTCGACCACGTCAACG
>CAZNOZ010000039.1:0-3584 GCA_964574935.1 uncultured Devosiaceae bacterium
CGCCAGCTCATGGAGAACCAGGAGCCCGCGCGCCGCCAGATGGGCCGCGAAAAGTTCATCGAGCGCGTCTGGCAATGGAAGGAGCAGTCCGGCGGCGAAATCCTCGACCAGCTCAAGCGGCTGGGCGCGTCCTGCGATTGGTCGCGCGAGCGCTTCACCATGGACGAGGGGCTTTCGCGCGCCGTCCTCAAGGTCTTCGTCGACCTCTACAACGAAGGCCTGATCTACCGTGCCAAGCGGCTGGTCAACTGGCACCCGGAACTGCAGACCGCGATCTCGGACCTTGAGGTCGAGAACATCGAGGTGCCGGGGCACCTTTGGCATTTGCGCTATCCGCTCGCCGACGGCGTCACCTACGCGCACCCGACCGAATTCGATGCAGACGGCACTCCGACCGCCCACGAGACCCGCGACTACGTCGTCGTCGCCACCACCCGCCCCGAGACCATGCTCGGCGACACCGCCGTGGCGGTGAACCCCGAGGACGAGCGCTACCGGCCTTTGGTCGGCAAGGATGTCATCCTGCCGCTGGCCGACCGGCCGATCCCGATCGTCGCCGACGAGCACGCCGACCCCGAACAGGGTTCCGGCGCCGTCAAGATCACCCCGGCCCACGATTTCAACGACTTCCGGGTCGGCGAGCGCCACAATCTCGAACAGATCAACATCTTCAACCCCGACGCCACCATCAACGACAACGCGCCGAAAACCTATCGCGGCCTCGACCGCTTCGTGGCGCGGCAAAAAGTGCTCGACGAACTCGAGACCAGGGGCCTGATCGACCATGTCGAGGACAGGAAGATCATGGTCCCCCACGACGAGAAGTCGAAGCTCGTCGTCATCGAGCCGTATCTGACCGACCAGTGGTTCGCCGACGCCGAAACGCTGGCCGGACCGGCCCGCGATTCGGTGCGCCAGGGCCGCACCAAATTCGTGCCGAAAAGCTACGAGAACACCTATTTCGCCTGGATGGACAACATCCAGCCCTGGTGCATCTCGCGGCAGTTGTGGTGGGGCCACCAGATCCCGGCATGGTACGGGCCGGACGGCGAGGTGTTCGTCGCCCACGACGAGGACGAGGCCGCCGCCGCCGCCCGGACCCACTACGGAGAGCCCACCGAGCTCACCCGCGACCCCGACGTCCTCGACACCTGGTTCTCCTCGGCCCTGTGGCCGTTCTCGACCCTGGGCTGGCCCGACAAGACCCCGGAACTCGACACCTACTACCCGACTTCTGTGCTCGTCACCGGCTTCGACATCATCTTCTTCTGGGTCGCCCGGATGATGATGATGGGGCTGAAACTCACCGGCACCGAGCCCTTCCACACCGTCTACATGCACGCCCTGGTCCGCGACGCCGAGGGCCAGAAAATGTCCAAGACCCGCGGCAACGTCATCAACCCCTTGGAACTCATCGACAAATTCGGCGCCGACGCCGCCCGCTTCACCTTTGCCGCCATGGCCGCCCAGGGCCGCGACCTGCGCCTCGCCGAATCCCGCGTCGAGGGCTATCGCAACTTCGTCACCAAGCTGTGGAACGCCGCCCGCTTCCTCGAAATGAACGAATGCGCGCGGGAGGCCGACTACGACCCCGCCGCCAACGCCCTGCCGCTCAACCGCTGGATCGTCGGGGCGACCGAGCGCGCCGTCGCCGCCGTCACCGCCGGCCTCGACGAGTTCAAGTTCAACGAGGCCGCCGCCGCCGCCTACGAGTTCGTCTGGCACACCTTCTGCGACTGGTATGTCGAATTGTCGAAACCGCTGCTGAGCGGCGACGACGCCGGGGCGCGGGGCGAAACCCGGGCCACCGCGGCCTGGGCGCTCGACCAGATCCTCAGGCTCCTGCATCCCTTCATGCCCTTCGTCACCGAGGAGTTGTGGGCCGAAACCGGCAAGGCCGGACCGGCGCGCCAAAACCTGCTGGTGCTCGAGCGCTGGCCGGTGCCGCTCGGGCTCGCCGACGCGGCCGCCGACAGCGAACTGGAATGGCTCATCGAGCTCGTCTCCGGCATCCGCTCGGTGCGTGCCGAGATGAACGTGCCCGCCGGCGCCATGGTGCCGCTCGTCCTGGTCGGCGGCGACGACAAGGTGCGCGGCCGGCTCACCGCGAACGGCGCGCTGGTTGAACGCGTCGCGCGCCTCGACGGCATCGCCTTCGCGGACACCGTGCCCCCGAACGCCGCGCAGATCGTCATGGTCGACGCCACCGCCTGCCTGCCGCTGGCCGGGGTCATCGATCTGGAGGCCGAAAAGCTCCGCCTCGGCCGGGAAGCCGAGCGGCTGGGCGGCGAAATCGACAAGATCGACAAAAAGCTGGCCAACGAGCAGTTCATGCAGCGGGCCCCCGAGAGCGTCATCGAGACGCAGCGCACGCGCCGCCGCGACTACGAAGAGCAGAAGGGCCGCACCGAGGCCGCATTGTCGCGGCTGAGTTAGGCTTGGGGCCGGCGGGCGCCGGCTTGGAGGAACGAAGATGATTCGGACCACAGTGATCCTGGGAGCGTTCCTCGCCCTGCTCGCGTCCAGCGCCGCCCACGCGCAGTCCGGCAAGCCGCTCACCGTCGGCGAACGCACCGTCACCATTGCCATTCCGGCCGGCTATTCGGACCTGGCCGAACTTTCGGAAAGCCTGAACGCGGAACTGATGTCCTTCGTCGGCGAGGGCGAGACCGCGCTGATGGCCATCGTCGATGCCAACGCCGCGCAGCTCGATCCCAATTGGCAGCTCACCTCGGTCTACGCGATCGTTTCGGTGATCGACAACTCGGTGCCCGGCACGACTTCGCCCGCCGAGTTCGCCGCGCAATTCGACTTTCTTGCCAACGGGCTCACGGATGTGAGCCGGCTTTCCCTGCCCGATGCGGCGGCGCTGGTCGCCGATGCGCTGGGCTCCGGCGCCTCTCCGCCCCATTTCAATCCGGCCTCGCGGCTCGCCATCGAAAGCGTGCAGGTTCTCGAGATATCCGACAGGCGGGATCTGGCAGGCGCCATCACCTTCCTGCATCCCACCGCCGAAAACGCGCTGCTGGTCACCGATCTGGGTCTGGTCGACGTCAACGGCCAGATGATCAAGATCGCCGCCTACGCCTTCCTCAACGATGCCGGCACCATCGACACCCTGCAGGCGCTCGGCAAGGCGATCCGCGACGGCACGCTGGCCGCCAACTAGCCGCTCGCGGGCCGCCCGGGCGGCTGCCGCAATCGTGCCATATTTGCAACAGCGTTCGGCGATTCTCCGGGGCCCGTTTACCCTCATCGCGCTTCCCCGGCATTCGCCACAATGTGACCCAAAAGCGCGCCATATAGCGGTGGCGGCGGACATTCGAGCAAGTGAGTTTCGGCGCTTGGGGACGGCGCGAAAGCGGCCCGATGGCGCGGTTCCTCGTCCGCTCTTGTGCCGATTTCGCAAGATGTTCATATAGGCCTTTCAACTTCCGGTTGAACAACCGCGAACCCTGGACGACGCCCATGGATGCCAAAAATATCGACAAGTCGCGACTGCCCAGCCGGCATGTGACGGAGGGCCCGACGCGGGCGCCGCACCGCTCCTACTACTACGCCATGGGGCTCGGCGCCGCCCAGAT
>CAZNOZ010000039.1:3594-17230 GCA_964574935.1 uncultured Devosiaceae bacterium
GCGTCCTGCTGGAACGAGGCCGCGCCGTGCAACATCTCGCTCATGCGCCAGGCGCAGGCGGTCAAGGCGGGCGTCGTCGCCGCCGACGGCACGCCGCGCGAGTTCACCACCATCACCGTCACCGACGGCATCGCGATGGGCCACGAGGGCATGAAGTCGTCGCTGGTCAGCCGCGAGGTGATCGCCGATTCCGTCGAGCTGACGATGCGCGGGCACTGCTACGACGCGCTGGTCGGCCTGGCCGGCTGCGACAAGTCCCTGCCGGGGATGATGATGGCGATGTGCCGGCTCAACGTGCCGTCCGTGTTCGTGTATGGCGGTTCGATCCTGCCCGGCCGCTTCCGGGGCCGCGACGTCACCGTGGTCGATATCTTCGAGGCCGTGGGGCTGCATTCGGTGGGCAAGATGTCGACCGAGGATCTCGACGAGCTCGAGGCCGTGGCGTGCCCGTCCGCCGGCGCCTGCGGCGGCCAGTTCACCGCCAACACAATGGCAATGGTCTCCGAGGCGATCGGCCTGGCGCTGCCCTATTCGGCCGGCGCCCCGGCGCCCTACGAGGTTCGGGACCGTTTTTGTGAGGCCGCCGGCGAGGCGGTGATGGCCTTGCTGCGCGACAACATCCGACCGCGCGACATCGTCACCCCCCAGGCCCTGGAAAACGCCGCCACGGTCGTCGCCGCCTCCGGGGGCTCGACCAACGGCGCCCTGCATCTGCCGGCGATCGCCCACGAGTGCGGGATCGAGTTCGACCTCTTCGACGTCGCCGAGATCTTCAAGAAGACCCCCTACATCGCCGATCTGAAACCGAGCGGCCGCTACGTCGCCAAGGACCTTTTCGAGGCCGGCGGCATCCCGATGGTCATGAAGACGCTGCTCGACAACGGCTATCTGCATGGCGACTGCCTGACCGTCACCGGCCGGACAATCGCCGAAAACCTCAAATCCGTCGCCTGGAACGACGATCAGGACGTGGTCGTGAAGGCGGACGCCCCGCTCAGCCCCACCGGCGGCGTGGTCGGGCTCAAGGGCAACCTCGCCCCCGACGGCGCGATCGTGAAGGTGGTCGGTCTCGCTGCGCTGCAATTCCGCGGCCCCGCCCGCTGCTTCGACAGCGAGGAGGCGTGTTTCGAGGCCGTCTCCAACCGCGCCTACGAGGAAGGCGAGGTGCTCGTTATCCGCTACGAGGGCCCCAGGGGCGGCCCCGGCATGCGCGAGATGCTTTCGACAACCGCCGCCATCTACGGCCAGGGAATGGGCGACAAGGTGGCGCTGATCACCGACGGGCGCTTCTCGGGCGGCACCCGCGGCTTCTGCATCGGCCATGTCGGCCCGGAAGCCGCCGTCGGCGGGCCGATCGGGCTTCTGCGCGACGGCGACGTCATCGTCATCGACGCCGACAAGGGCGATATTTCCGTCGAGCTCAGCGACGAGGAGCTGGCCGGGCGCCAGGCCGAATGGACACCGCCCGAGAGTTCCTTCGGCGCCGGCGCCATCTGGAAATACGCCCAGCAGGTCGGCCCTGCCCGCCATGGCGCGGTGACCCATCCCGGCGCCAAGGGCGAAAAGAGGTGCTATGCGGACATCTGACGGCCCGCGTTGGATGCGACTTGCGGCGGTCGCCGCGCTGCTGGCGGCCACCACCGTTGCGTCCGCTCAGCAGAGCGCGCCGGCGCCACCCCCCGATTCCTCGGTCCTGGAGGTTGACGACAATGGCGATGTCTCCGACCAGGATCGCGGCGGCGAGCGCAATCTCGGCGAGGCCGACAGCTTCACCTATGTCCTGAACTACCAGGGCGGCGTCCCCGCCGACACCTTGCTCATGGCGCTGCAAAGCGCCGCCGATGCCGGCATGCCGCTGGCGCTGTGGCAGCTCGGCCTGATGTATGAGAGCGGACGCGGCGTCGAACCGGACTCGGCCAAGGCGCTCAACTATTTCCGCCTCATCACCGACCAGTTTGAATACGCCCCGCCGCATTCGGTCGACGCCGATATCGTCGCCAGCAGTTTCATCAAGGTCGCCCACTACTACAGCGTCGGCATGCCCGACGCCGGCATCGAGGTCGACAAGCGGCTTGCCCAGGACAAGCTGCTGCACGCCGCCACCCAGTTCCGCAATGCCGAGGCCCAGTATCAGCTCGCCCTGCTGTACCTGGAGGGCGGCACCAACTACGGCACCATCCAGGCCATCCGGTGGTTCCGGCTGGCCGCCCAGAAGGACCATCACGGCGCCCAGGCCCGCCTCGGCGATCTGCTGTTTCACGGCGAGGGGATCGAACCGGCCCCGATCGAAGGGCTGATGTGGCTGACACTGGCCCGCCGGGGCGCCATCGGCACGCCCGACGAAAGCTGGATCACCGAGCTCTCCGAGAGCGCGCTGGCCAGCGCTTCGGCGGACGTCGTTGAGCGCGCCGACCAGCACGCCGACATGCTCGCCCCGCAACTCGGCGGCTAGCGACCGGCGCCTAGAGGTCGAACCTCGCCACCACCGGCACGTGATCGGAGGGCTTGTCCCAGCCGCGCGTGTCGCGGTGGATCGAGACCGCCTGCAGCGCATCGGCGGCCTGCGGCGAGACCATCAGATGGTCGATCCGGATGCCGGCGTTCTTCCGCCAGGCGCCCGACTGAAAATCCCAGAAAGTGAAGTCGGGCTCCGCCGAAACCGCGCGCACCGCGTCGGTCAACCCGAGCGCCGCGAAGGCCCGGAACCGCTCGAGGCTTTCGGGCCGGTAGAGCGCGTCGCCCCACCACGCCGTCGGGTCGTGGGCGTCGCGATCGGACGGGATGACATTGTAGTCGCCGGCGATGATCAGCGGCTCTTCGAGCGCCAGCGCCTTCGTTGCCCACGCCGTCAGCCGATCCATCCAGCCGAGCTTGTAGGGGAACTTCTCCGAGTCCACCGGATTGCCGTTCGGCAGGTAAATCCCCGCCACCCGCACCGCGCCCGTGGGCACCGACACCACCGCCTCGATGAACCGTGCCTGCTCGTCCGACTTGTCGCCCGGCAACCCGCGAGTAACCTCGTCGAAGGGCAGCTTCGACAGGATCGCCACGCCGTTGAACGCCTTCTGGCCGTGGGTCGCGACGTTGTAGCCGAGCGCTTCGAACGCCTCGCCGGGGAAGTTCTCGTCCAGCGACTTGATCTCCTGCAGGCACACCATGTCGGGGCTGTTCGTTTCGAGCCACACCTTGACCACCTCGAGCCGCGCCTTGATGCCGTTGATGTTCCAGGTGGCGATCTGCATGCCCGCGTGTCCCCGCCGCTAGTCCGGCTCGCGGACGCAAATGGCGCGCCTGACGTCTTCGGGAAAGCGGCCGTTGACCCCCGCGAAGGCCGTGTTGGTGAAGACGGCCGCGGCGATGTCGCTGACCGGGTCGATGAACCAGTTCAGACCGTAAACGCCGCCCCAGCGCACCGAACCGGCCGAAAGCGGCGACCCGGACGCCCCCGGATCGGTGACCACGGCGCCAAGAAAGCCGAATTTCTCGCCCGGCGCGTCCTCCCGTTCGAGGTCGCCGATCTGGTTGTCGAGCGCCGCCTTCGTGGTGGCCCGAATGAGGATCGGCCCGCCGCCGCCGGCAATGGCGTTGAGAAAGGCCATGAAATCCGTCGCCGTGCCCGCCATCCCGGCACCGCCCGACTGCACCGCCTCGGGGTTGAAGATGCGCGCCGGGGAGAAGGTGAGCGGGTCGCCGGCATCATTGATCAGCGTGTGCGGCTCCTGCATCGGCTCGGGGCGCGGCGTGCTGTCCGCGTAGGGCACCGACAGCCGGTCCGGATCGCTGACGCCGAAGCCGGTGTCGACCATGCCGAGCGGTCCGGTGACATGGCGCTCGACCGCCACCCCGAGCGTCGCCCCCTCGGCCGCCGCGATCACCGCGCCGAGCACGTCGATCGCCAGCGAATAGCTCCATCGCGTCCCCGGCTCGTAGATGAGCGGCACCGCGGCCAGCCGGCGGATGTTCTCCTCGAGCGGGATGGAATCGTTGTCCAGCCCGCCGGCCACGCCGGCCGCATCGGTCGCCTTGGTCCGGTAGGAGAGGCCCGCGGTGTGGGTGAGCAGATGCCGGATGCTGATGGTGGCGGGCCGCCCGTCGGGCAGGGACGGCGCGAAGTAGGGCAGCCAGGCGGTCACCGGGGCGTCGAGCGCCAGTTTTTCGGCGTCGATCAGCGCCAGCGCCGTGGCCGCGACGATCGGTTTGGTGACCGAGGCCATCCGGAAGATCGTGTCGGGTGCGACCGGTTTGCCGGCTTCGCGATCCGCGTGGCCCGCCGCGTGCGTGTAGACGGTCTCCCCGCCTTCGGACACGAGCACCACCGCACCGACGATCCGCTCCTCGGCGATTGCCTCGTCGATCACCGCATCCAGTCGGCTGGACCAACCCATCATTCTCTCCGCAACCGTCGAATGGAAGGGTTAGCGCCGAACCGGCTTGCCGGCAATGCGCCCTAGACGGAAAAACTCGTGCCGCAGCCGCAGCTCGCCACCGCGTTCGGGTTGTTGATCTGGAAGGACTGCCCGATTAAATCGTCGACGAAATCGATCTCGGCCCCGCCCATGAATTCGAGGCTCATCGCATCGATCAGCACCGTCGCCTCGCCGCGATGCAGCACGAGGTCGTCCGCGGCGGGCTTTTCCTGCACCAGGTGATATTCGTACTGGAACCCCGAGCATCCCCCGCCGGCCACCGCGATGCGCAGCACCGTGCCCTCCGGCTCCCCGGCCAGGATCTCGCCGATCCGCCGGGCCGCCCGGTCGCTCAGCTTGACGGGTTGCTCTAAAGTGGCTGTCTCGGTCATCGCCTTTGCCTGGCCATTGGCGCGATCGCTCCGCGCCGCCCGACAAAGGTAGGGACCGGCGGCGAGATTGAAAAGGGGCTCTTCCATGGCCGGCACCTATGCCTCTCGGCCCGCGCCGGCGCCCTACGCCTCCGATCCGGCCGACTCGCGGGGGCGCCTGCATCCCGTCGACGTCAGCTCCACGCGCTCCGAATTCCAGCGCGACCGCGACCGCATCATCCACTCGACGGCCTTCCGGCGCCTGCAATACAAGACCCAGGTGTTTCTCAAGCACGAGGGCAGCCACTTCCGCACCCGGCTCACCCACTCCCTCGAGGTCAGCCAGATCGCCCGCTCGATCGCCCGCTCGCTGGGCCTCGACGAGGATCTGGCCGAGGCATTGGCGCTGGCCCACGATCTCGGCCACACCCCCTTTGGCCATGCCGGCGAACGGGTGCTCGCCGCCAGGATGGAGGAGGCGGGCGGCTTCGACCACAACATGCAGGCGGTCCGCGTCCTGACGCGCCTCGAGAACCGCTACGCCACCCATGACGGGCTCAATCTGACCTGGGAGACCCTCGAGGGGATCGTCAAGCACAACGGCCCGCTCACCGACGCCGCCGGCGCGCCCGTCGGCCGCTACGCGGAGAGCGGGCTGCCCTTCGGGCTCGACGAGCCGATCGCCGCCGCCGATCTGATGCTCGACACCTGGCCGTCCCTGGAAGCGCAGGCCGCCTCGGTCGCCGACGACATCGCCTACCACGCCCACGATCTCGACGACGCCATCCGCGCCCGCCTCGTCGATCTCGACGAGATTGCCGACGCCCCGCTCGCCGGCGCCATTGTCACCGAAGTGCGGCAAACCTGGCCCCGGATCGAGCCTGATCGCCAGGCCCATGAGACCGTGCGCTCGCTGATCACCCGCAGCGTCGAGGACGTCATCTCCCACTCGGCGTCGGCGCTCGTGAGGGCCGCGCCGACCTCCGCCGACCAGGCGCGCCGTTCGGGCCGGGCGCTGATCGGGTTTTCGGGTCCCATGACCGAGGCCGAGCGCGGCCTCAAACAATGGCTGTTCGCCCGCGTCTACCGGCATCCGGAGGTGATGCGCCTGGTCGGGCAGGGGGAGCGCGTCGTCTCGTCCCTGTTCGACCGCTACGCGGAAGCGGGCGGTCTGCCCGGCCCGTGGGGTGCCGCCTGGGAGGCGGCCGACGAGGCCGGCCGCCGGCGCCTGGCCTGCGATTTCGTGGCCGGCATGACCGACCAGTTCGCCCTCGGCGAATACCAGCGCCTGTTTGACGAGGCGCCGGAATTCGGCTAACCGCAGCCGCGGACCTCCCGAGCTGGCAGACCACCGAAATGGACGTCTTCGCCGTCTTTCACCGCCGCGTGGCCGAGGCGCTGAAGGCCCAATTCGCGGATCTGGAGGTTTCGCTCCTCGACCGGTTCGTCGTCGAGCCGCCTCGCGATCCGAGCCATGGCGAGCTGTCGACAAACGCCGCCATGGTCGTCGCCAAGCCCCTCGGTGTGCCGCCGCGCCAGGTCGCCGAGGCGCTGGCCGGCCGGCTACAGGCGGACCCGGATGTCGCGGAAGTCGAGATCGCCGGCCCCGGCTTCGTCAATCTCCGGCTCCGGCCGGCCCTCTGGCAGTCGCTGATCGGGAAAGTCGACGCGCTCGGCGCCGATTTCGGCCGCGCCGATCTCGGCCATGGCGCCAAACTCAACGTCGAATACGTTTCCGCCAATCCCACCGGCCCGATGCATGTGGGGCACATGCGCGGCGCCGTCTATGGCGACGCGCTGGCCGCCCTGATGGAATTCGTCGGCTTTGCGGTCACCCGCGAATACTACATCAACGACGCCGGCGCCCAGATCGATACCCTGGCGCGCTCGGCGTTCCTCAGATACCGCCAGGCGCTCGGCGAGGAAATCGGCGAGATTCCCGAGGGGCTCTATCCGGGCGATTATCTGATCGCGGTGGGAGAGGGGCTGAAGGCGAAGTTCGGCGACGCCCTTTCGGGCCAGCCCGAGCCGGAATGGCTCCCCGTGGTGCGCCCCTTCGTCGTCGAGGCGATGATGGCGCTCATTCGTGCCGATCTGGGCAAGCTCGGCATCCGCCACGAGCATTTTTTCTCCGAATCCACGCTGCACGGGCCCAAGGGCGGCATCGCCGAGACAATGGACTGGCTGCGCGCCCAGGGCCTTGTCTATGAGGGCCGTCTGCCGCGGCCGAAGTCCGGGGCCGCCGAGGACTGGGAGGATCGCGAGCAGACCCTCTTCCGCGCCACCGAATTCGGGGACGACACCGACCGGGCGCTGCTGAAGTCGGACGGCACCTTCACCTATTTCGCCGCCGATATCGCCTATCACCGCGACAAATATCTGCGCGGCTACCACAATCAGCTGGTGGTGCTCGGCGCCGACCATGTCGGCTACGTCAAGCGGCTGCAGGCGGCTCTCAAGGCCGTCTCCGGCGGCGCCGCCGAGATCGACGTCAAGCTGTGCCAGCTGGTGCACCTGATGCGCGCCGGCAGCCCCGTCAAGATGTCCAAGCGGACCGGCGCCATCGTCACCGTCGCCGACGTCGTCGACGAGGTCGGCCCGGACGCCGTGCGCTTCATCATGCTCTATCGCAAGAACGACGCGCCGCTGGACTTCGATTTCGACCTCGTCACCCAGAAATCCCGCGACAATCCGGTTTTCTACGTGCAGTACGCCCACGCCAGGTGCTGTTCGGTGTTCCGCACCGCCGACCGCGATCTGCCGGACCTCGATCACGGCCCCGGGGCTCTTGGCGCCGCCGATCTGACGCTGCTCGACAGCCCGGAGGATTTGGCGTTGCTGCGTTTGGTCGCCGCCTTTCCAAGGACCGTCGAAAGCGCCGCCCACGCCCACGAGCCGCACCGTGTCGCCTTCTATCTGCACGATCTGGCGGCGGAGTTTCACGCCTTCTGGACGAAGGGCAATGAATCCGAGCGCTTACGGTTTGTTAACCCTAACGAACGGAAACTTACCTTGGCCCGACTCGCTATGGTCAAAACTGTCCGTCAGGTGCTGCGCAACGGGCTTGGGATTTTGGGTGTAACCGCGCCCGCAGAGCTTTCATAATTCAGGCACATTGCTATGTCTGATGTGAATGATACGCTCCAGGAATACCGCAAAGCCCGTGCGCGGCGGGACGGCGACGAGGACGCTGACAGATGAATGCAGCGAATCCGGACAGCGCGTCCGAAGCCATTTCCGACGAATCCGACGACCTGATCGCTGAACTGGCCCGAATCGTGGCCAGGGACGCCCATGCCGGACGTCAGGACCTGCAGCCCGAACCGCGCCAGCCGCCGCCGATGCCGAGTGCGCCGGCCCGGCCCGCGGCGCCTGGGCCCGACCCCGATGCGCCGGCCAAGGATCCCGAGGAAATCCTCTCCGAGGGGTTCCGCGCCCTCGCCGAGCCGCCGCTGGCGACCCCCGATCACGCCGCCACCCCCGAGGTGGAGCCCTCGCCCGCCGGCCTCAGCCTGCCGCCGCTCCGCCCCGCCGATCTCGGCCTCGCCGGCGCCGAGCCGGCGCCGAGAGCCGAAGACACGAAGCCCGAGGCCGGACTTCAGGAACAAGGCGCGATCAGCGAACCCGCGAGCCCGCCGCCCGCGGCGCCCGAACAGCCCGCGCCGCCCGTCACCCCCACGGCGGCCGAGCCGAAAACGGCCGCGGCGCCTGCAAGCGCCGAACCCGCCGCCCCATACGATCCGATTGCCGATCCTATCGCCGATCTGATCGCCGCCGCCGAGGCCGAAGAGCCCGAGGCGCCGCCGCAGGCACCACCCGCGATGGCGGCCCCCGCCGCCGAGCCGGAACCGGAACAACCGGCGCCCGAGCCCGAGCCACCGGCCGCGGAACCCGCCGACCGGTTCGAGACGCCGCCGGCGATGCGCGCCACGCCAACCGCGCGCGAGACCCCGCGTGCCGCCGCCGTCGATCCTCTCGACGAAATCGAGCGCCTGATCGCGGAGACCACCGCTTTCGATCTGCCCGGCATGGCCGACGCCGAACCGCCGGCCTGGGAGGCCACGGGCAAAGGCGCCGCCGCACCCGCGCCGGAAGCGAAATCGACACCCGCCGCGCGCACCCTGGATGCCGCCGCCGAAACCGCCGACGCAGCCATCGAAGCCTCGGTGGCGGTCAGCCGGACCCCCGATGAAGCCGACAGGCGCCCCGGCGCCCGCGCCTTCGCCTCGACGTTCGGCGGCGGGCTGGGACGTTCCATCATTCCGGCCACCGCCGGGATTGTCGTCGTCGCCCTGATCGGCGGCGCGGCCTGGTGGTATTTCACCCAGGACGGCGCGCTGTTCGGCGAGGTCCCCGTCGTCACCGCCCCCGACCAGGCGGTCAAACAGCCGGCCCCGGAGACCGCGACGCCGGACGACAGCGATTCCATCGTCTTCAGCCAGCTCGAAGGCGCCGAGACCACCAGCCCCGAGAACGAGCAGCTTGTCTCGCGCGACGAGACGGGCGGCGAGAGCGGGGAGGGGCTCGCCAGGGTCATCACCCCGGAAAGCGATACCGGCGGGCTCGCCAACCGCAAGGTCCGCACCGTGACGGTGCGCGCCGACGGCACGATTGTCAGCGGCGACGAAGCCACCGCCGGCATCGAGCCGCTCCCGGCGCTGCGGCCCAACGTCCCCGACGTGCCCGGCGCCCCCGCCATTGAGGATGGCGACGCCGATACGATCGGCGACGTCCTCAACCAGCTCGCCGAGGAAGAACCCGGCCTGCTCGGGGAGACCCCGGTCGCCACCGCATCGGTCGGCGAGCCGGCGGCGAGCCCGGCAACGGCAAGCCCGACCCCGTCGCCCGCCGCCGAGCAGCCGATCAACGTCGCCAATGTGGACCCGGCTCCGATTCCCATTCCGCGGCCGGAGGAAACCCCCGGCGGGGCCGCGACCACTCCGACCGCTCCGACCGCCACCGCCAGCACCGGCGTCGTTTCCACGCCGCCGCCGCCGGCCGCCGATCAGCCCCTGGCGCTCGAACAAGCCACGGCCACCCCCGTTGTGACCGCGTCCGGCGCCCCGTTCTACGTGCAGCTGTCCTCGCAACGCAGCGAAGCGGCCGCCCGTGCCTCCGCCACCGATCTCACCGAGCGGCTGGCCACGGTGCTTGGCGCCACCAAGCTCGAAATCCAGCGGGTGGATCTGGGCGACAGGGGCGTGTTCTACCGCGTCAAGGCCCCCGCCGCATCGCTGACCGCCGCCAAGGATCTGTGCGGCCAGGTCAAGGTCGCCGGCGCCGATTGCTTCGTGAGGTCCGACTGACGCCTCCCCTTGCGCGGCCGTGGACAGCGGCCGCCGCCGCTTGACCTCACGCCCCCGCGGGCGCAAATCTGATTCGATGCAGAACCCCGCCTCATCCGCCGCCGAAGCCGAGTTCTGGGAGGATCCGAAGCCCCCGCGCGGCGACGTCATGATGGTCGACGTTGCCGGCTACGAAGGCCCCCTCGATCTCCTGCTCGACATGGCGCGGCATCAGAAGGTGGATCTCGGCGCCATATCGGTGCTGGCGCTGGCCGAGCAGTATCTCGCCTTCATCGCCGAGGCTCGCTCACATCGCATTGAAATCGCTGCCGATTATCTCGTCATGGCTGCGTGGCTGGCGTATCTGAAAAGCCGCCTGATGGTACCCCAGGACGCCGACGACGAAGCCATGACCGGCGCCGAGATGGCGGCCATGCTGCAGTTCCGCCTGCAGCGGCTCGAAGCCATGCGCGACGCCGCCCGCCGCCTCGTCAACGGCAGCCGGCGGGGCCGGGATTTCTTCGCCCGCGGCATGCCCGAGCCGATCGTCCTCGAGCAGGAACGAAGCTGGCAGGCGACCTACATCGACCTCTTGCGTGCCTACGCCACCACCCGCGAGCGCCTGGCGCCCCACGACTACTCGCCTAGGGTGCGCTCGGTCATGTCGCTGCACGACGCCGAGGCGATCCTCACCCGTCTGGTGGGCGAGGGCAGCGACTGGGCGCCGATCCACCAGTATCTTGCCGAGTTTCTCGCCGACTCCGACGAGCGCGCCAGCATTCTGGCCTCTTCCTTTTCGGCCAGCCTCGAGCTGGCCCGGCGCGGCACCCTGGAACTGCGCCAGAACCATGCCTTCGGCCCGCTCCTGATGCGCCGGCGCGCCGGGACCGCGGATTCCGGCGGGGCCTGAAGAGATGGCGGCGGCAACCGAACCCCTTCCGAACGGCGGCGATTCCCTGGGCGAGATCGAGGCGCGCGATCTCAGGGTCATCGAGGCGTTGCTGTTCGCGGCCACCGAGCCGGTCGCCGAGGCGGATCTCGTCGCCCATCTCAGCGACGGCGCGCCGGTTCACGATCTGCTCGAAAAACTGCGCGCAACCTACGCCGGGCGCGGCGTCAATCTCGTCCGGCGCGACGGCAAATGGGCCTTCCGCACCGCCGAGGATCTCGGCTACCTCTTGCGCCGCCACCAGACCGAGGAGCGGCACCTGTCCCGCGCCGCCCTGGAGACTCTGGCCATCATCGCCTTTCACCAACCGATCACCCGCGCCGAAATCGAGGAAATCCGGGGCGTCGGGATGTCCAAGGGCGTGCTCGACACGCTGCTGGACACCGCCTGGATCAGGATGCGCGGCCGCCGGCGCTCGGTCGGGCGACCAGTGACCTACGGCACCACGAACGAGTTTCTCGACCAGTTCGGGCTCGAATCGCTCTCCGACCTTCCGGGGCTGGAGGACCTCAAGGGCGCCGGGCTCTTGTCGCCCAACCTGCCGCCCGGCTTCGAGGTTCCCGCGCCCGGCGACACCGCTCGGGCCGCCGACGAGGATCCGCTCGAGCCGGACGATCCCGGTGACGAGGATTTCGAACGCGAGACCGCCGGCCCCGACGATGAGCGATGAGCCGGCCGACGTTCTCGAGCACGAGGGCGACGGCGAATGGGGCCCGCGCGGCACTGTCGGCGTCAGCTTCGCGGCGGCCCTTGAATTCGCCGCCGTCCATGTCAGCTACGGCCAGCGGGAGGCGTTGCGCGGCGCCGAATTCGCCCTGACGCCGGGCGAGATCGTCTGCCTGCTCGGCGAATCGGGGTCCGGCAAGTCCACCGTGCTGCGCGCTGCCGCCGGCATTCTGCGCATCGACGCCGGCGAAATCCGCATCAACCGCGAGACGGTTTCCGGCCCCGGGGTGCATGTGCCCCCCGAAAAGCGCGGCATCGGGCTGATGTTCCAGGATTTCGCCCTGTTTCCGCATATGTCGGTGATCGAAAACGCCGCCTTCGGCCTCAGCCGGCTGGGGCGTCGAGAGGCGCTCAACCAGGCCCGCCAGGCGCTCCGCCGCGTCGGCCTGGACGACCGTGCCGACGACTACCCCGCGCACCTTTCCGGCGGCCAGCAACAGCGTCTGGCCCTGGCGCGCACGGTTGCCCCGCGCCCCGGCATTCTGGCCCTCGACGAACCGTTTTCGGGGCTCGATTCCCCGTTGCGCAGCGCCGTGCGCGCGGAAACCCTGGCGGTGCTGCGCGAGACCGGCGCCACCTCCATCATCGTCACCCACGACCCCGAGGAGGCGATGCTCCTGGGCGACCGGATCGCCCTGTTGCGCGACGGCCGCATCGTGCAGATCGCGCCGGCCACCGAGGTTTACCAGAACCCTGTCGATCTGAGCGCCGCGCGGTTCCTCGCCCATCTCAGCGAGGTGCGCGGCGTGGTGCGCCAAGGGATGGCCGCGACGCCGCTGGGCCGCGTGCCGGTCCCCGGCCGGCAAGAGGGTGCCAGGGTCATCCTCGGCATTCGCCCGGTCGGCTCGGTCACGCTCAGTCTCGATCCCGGCGGCATCCCGGGCCGGATCGTCGCCCGCCGCGAGGCACTGGGGGTCGACAACTACGAGGTGCTGGTCGAGGGGGTCGAGCATCCGCTCAGATTGCGCCGCGCCGCCGATCCCGCTTTCCATCCGGGCCGCGACGTCTTCCTCACCCTCGAGCCCACGCACGTGCTTGTGTTTGATGCGGATTGACCATATCTGATATCGGTAACTGGTCAGTCGCCATCGCGTCGGCTATGAGACGGCGGCGAAGGAGTTAGGGAAATGAATCCAGGCCCTTGGGGAATTCTCATCATCGTGATTGCCGCCTTGCTGCTGTTTGGCCGCGGCAAGATCTCTTCGATGATGGGCGAGGTGGCCTCCGGCATCAAGGCGTTCCGTCGCGGCATGTCAGACGAGGAAAAGCCCGTCGCTGAAATCGACGTCAGCGCGGAAGACAAAAAGAAATCAGACGCCTAGACGCCTTCGGCAGGTGGCCGGTTGGCCGCCTGACAGGACGGAACATGCTGAGTATCGGCTGGAGCGAGTTGCTGATCGTGGCCGCGATCGCGCTGATCGTGGTGGGACCCCGCGATCTGCCGGTCATGTTGCGCCATCTGGGCCGCGCCGCCGGCGCCGTGCGCCGCATGGGCAACGAATTCAGGGCCGAGATCGACAAGGTCGGGGCCGCCGACGATCTCAAGCAGCTCAGGCGCTCGTTCGCCGATCCGCTCAAGGCCGCCACCCGCGACATCAATCGGCAATTCAACAAGCCGGAAACCGCGGCGCAGCCGGCGCCGCGCGAGTACGCCGAGGCAGCCGCCGCAAAAGCCGCGGCAGCCGCGGAAGCCGACGCCCAATCGACCCCTTCAATCGCCGCCGACGGGGCACCCGAGCCCAAATCCGCCGACGACGCCCGGCCGGCGGCGGCGCAAGCGGCGACCGGCAAGCCGAAGCCCAAACGCACCCGCAAACCCGCCAAGCGGGCAGCCGCCAAGCCCCGAACCGCCAAATCCGCGTCCGCCAAATCAACGTCCGCCAAATCAACGTCCGCCAA
>CAZNOZ010000039.1:17330-19279 GCA_964574935.1 uncultured Devosiaceae bacterium
CGTCCGCCAAATCAACGTCCGCCAAATCAACGTCCGCCAAGACAAGCCCCTCCAGGCGCGCCGCGTCGCGCAAGCCGGCCGGGTAGCGGCCGATGAACGACGTCCCCGCCACCAAGGATGAAGAGCCCGCCGAGCCCGACAAAGACGAGCTCGCCGGCACCGAGGCGCCGCTCATCGAGCACCTCTCGGAGCTGCGCAGCCGGCTGATCACGTCGCTGTCGGCGGTCGCGGTCCTGTTCGTGGTGTGCTTTTTCTTCGCCGAGCGCATCTTCGTGTTCCTGCTCGGTCCCTACGAGCGGGCCGCCGGCTCGATCGAGGACGTGCACCTCATCTTCACCGCCCCCCAGGAGTTCTTCTTCACCAAGCTCTCGGTGGCGCTGTTCGCGGCCATTTTCTTCGCTTTCCCGGTCATCGCGACGCAGCTCTATATGTTCGTTGCCCCCGGGCTCTACCGCCGCGAGCGCAAGGCCTTCCTGCCCTTTCTCGCCGCCGCGCCGGTGCTGTTCGTGATCGGGGCGGCGGTGATGTATTACGGGGTGCTGCCGCTGGCCCTGACCTTTTTCCTCAATCAGGAAATGTCCGGGCCCGGCGAGGCGACCATCGAGATGCTGCCGAGGGTTTCCGAATATCTGGGACTGATCATGACCCTGGTCCTGGCCTTCGGCATCTGCTTCCAGCTGCCGGTCCTGCTGACGCTTCTGGCCCGCGTCGAGCTGATAACCTCGGATACGCTGAAGTCCTGGCGCAAATACGCCATCGTCGCGATCCTGGTGGTGGCGGCGTTCCTGACCCCGCCCGATCCGATCTCCCAGCTCGGACTTGCCCTGCCGCTGCTGCTGCTCTACGAGGGGTCCATCCTGTCGGTGAAGATGGTCGAGCGATCCCGTCGCAAGGCCCAGCAGGCGGCCGCTCAGGCCGAATAGCCGCAACCGGAGCGACGAGGGTCACCGGCGACGCCGGGCATCAGGCCATGTTCGACATCAAGCGGATTCGTGAGGACCCGGAAGCGTTCGACGGCGCCCTGAAACGCCGCGATCCGAATGCTCTGCCGATGGCGGTCAAGCTCATCGAGCTCGACGACCAGCGCCGCGCCGCGGTGCACGCCATGAACGAGGCGCAGCAGGCCCAGAATGCCGCCTCCAAGGCGATCGGCCAGGCCAAGGCGGGGGGCGAGATCGCCCGCGCCGAGGAAATGTTGGCCGAGGTCGGCGAGCTGAAATCCGTTGTCCAGGAACGCGAGGAGGCGGCCCGGTCCGCCGAACAGGCCCTGACGGACGCCATGGCCGTCCTGCCCAATCAGCTTCACCCGAGCGTCCCCGACGGCAAAAATCCCGAGGACAATCCCGAGCGCTCGCGCCATGGCGACAAACCCCAATTCGACTTCGAACCGAAGGAGCATTTCGAGCTCGGCGAGGCGCTCGGGATGATGGATTTCGAGACCGCCGCCAAATTGTCCGGCGCCCGCTTCGTGGTGCTGCGCGGCGAGTTGGCGCGCCTCGAACGGGCCCTCGGCCAGTTCATGCTCGATGTGCAGACCACCGAAAACGGGTTCGAGGAAACCCAGACGCCGCTTCTGGTGAATCGGGATGCTTTGTTCGGATCAGGTCAGCTCCCGAAGTTCGCCGCTGACGTATTTCGGACGGAGAAATCGAGGAGGTTGGAAGATCTCGATGCAGATCTGAAAGCGGAGTTCGAGCGTCGCTCCAATTTGGCAAAGCGTAAAGAAGCGTTGCCCGAGGACACCGATGAGTTCTTGGAGCGAGCAAAAAAGAGATTGGAACTCTGGCTCATCCCCACCGCCGAGGTACCGCTCGCCAACCTCGTCCGCGAACAGATCCTCGACGAGGCCGAGCTCCCCCGGCGCGTCACCGCGCTCACCCCCTGTTTCCGCGCCGAGGCCGGCGCCGCCGGCAAGGACACCCGCGGCATGATCCGCCAGCACCAGTTCA
>CAZNOZ010000040.1:0-19151 GCA_964574935.1 uncultured Devosiaceae bacterium
GTCGAGGTCGGCGGCCAGCGCGTGCATCTGACGGGCAAGGAATACCAGATGCTCGAGCTTCTATCGCTGCGCAAGGGCACGACGCTGACCAAGGAGATGTTCCTCAACCATCTCTATGGCGGCATGGACGAGCCGGAGCTCAAGATCATCGACGTGTTCATCTGCAAGCTCAGAAAAAAGCTCTCCGTTGCCACCGGCGGCAAGAACTACATCGAGACCGTCTGGGGCCGCGGCTATGTGCTGCGCGAGCCCGACGACTCAGAGCTCTCCGAAAGCGCCTGACTTCGAGCCGTCCCAGGGGGCAAATCGCTCCAGTGGAGCGATTTAAGGCAAGAAGGCCATGAGAGCTACGCTCGAATGGCGGGGGCAATCCGCACTTCGCCCGGCCCAATATACTCCTCAAACCCCGCGGCCACCCCGTGGGGTTTCGCTTTGCGTCATGTGGTCCGGCCCCCTGAGATTGCACGGCGCCGGCGCCATGGCCTAGGCTCCGGGAAATGACACCGCACGCGCAACACCCCGGCGCGGTGCCGGCGCTGGCTCTGGCCGCGCTGATGGCAGCCGCGCTCATCGCCGCGCCGGCCCGGGCCGGCGATCCGGACACGGCCTGCATCCAACAGGCCCTGATCGACTTCGGCTACGATCCGGGTCCGGTCGACGGCGTGCTTGGTGCGCGCACCGCCGACACCGCCCGCGCCTTCGCCGGCGACCGTGGCCTGCGGCTGTTCGCGCTCACAGCCGATAGTGCCGGCACATGGTGCGGCCAGCTGCGGCGGATGGCCGGCGGCGCCAAGTTCGTCAACTCCTCGATGATCGCCGCCACGCCCCCGGACCGGCGCGACGCGCCGGGCTGCCTCGCCGATCCCCCGCCGGGCTACAGCCGCGAAATCCACGGCTTGGTCGACGGCGACCCCCTGACGCTGCGTGTCTCCACCGAGTTCGCCGGCGCCGTCGAGTCCCTCGTCTGGCGCGGCGAGGAGTTCATCAACATCTTCGATCACGGCCGTCAAATCAGTTACGCCTGGGGCATGGACGGTTGGGGCGAGTGCCTCAATCCCACCGAGCCCGGATCGGCCCCGGACGGGTTCTCCCAGAGCTCGACCAGCCAGCTCACCGAACTGTGCAGCAACGCACCCGACACCCTGACCACCACGATGCGTCCCGCCTTCTGGCTGGCGCCGGGCCAGTCCGGGTTCTGCGACCGAGGCGCCGTTGAGGCGGTCAACACCTCGCCGCTCACCGACCAAACGCTCGTCAAGACAATCGAGATCGGCTATCGCGGCATCGACAATGTCATCGCCTTCGACGCCACGGTGACGCTCGAGAAGGACTACCGCTCGAACGGGCTCGAAGTGCCCACCGGCTACCTCACCCACGATTTCACGGCCTACTACCGGTTCAACCCGGCAACCGGCGAGCTCACCGAGCCGCAAAGCGATCCCCTTGTGCGGCCGTGGTCGTTCGTCAACGCGTCGAAGATCCCGCCGATCCTGGCCACGCCCGATGGCGCCTACGCCATGGGCGCCTATACCGCCGACCAGATTATCACCTACGAGATCCTGTTCTACGACGTGCCCAATCCGACCGACCGGACCAACAAGTGGAATATCGTGGCGCACCAGGAACCGGCGCCGGCCGGCGACTACCACTATCTCAGCTTCGCCATCGTCGGAACGCTGGCCTCCGTGCAGGAGGCGATGACGGCGCTCTATCGGCTGCATCCGACGGATTTCCATCCGCCCGAGGGCTATGTCGACATCGCCGGCTGCGAGCGGATCGAGGGGTGGGCTTGGGACCCCAAGACGCCGAACCGGCCCATCGAGGTGAAGATCTACGACCTCACCGATCCCGACAACCGCACCCTTGCGGCCACCACCACCGCCGGGCTGCCCCGCTCCGACCTGCCGCCGGTGCTCGGCGACAACGGGCGGCACGGCTATTCGGTGGAGACCCCCCGCTCACTCCGCGACGGCACCCGCCACCTGATCACCGCCGAAGCGGTCAATTCGGCCGACAATCTGCCCGACTGGACGCTGCTGCCCAAGACGGTGACGCTCGCGTGCCCCTGACGCGGCCGCCGGGCACCGTGCTACGCTCCCGCCGACGCCGGAGACTGCCATGATCGTGACGCTCGACCTGACCCGCCTGCTCGAGGAGGGCCGGATCACCGAGGAGGAAGCCGAACGGCTGCGCAAGCTCGGCACCGTGTCCGGCTCGATGCTGTTGTTCAACATCCTGATCGGCTTCGGCGTCGTGGCGGTCGCCGCCGGCGTGATCTTCCTGGTTCCCGACGCTCTGACCGGCGTCGTCATCGGCACCGTGCTGCTCGCCGCCGGCATCGGCCTTCAGTTCGCCGGCGCCAGGCACTGGTCGCTTCTCTCGAACATCTGCGTGCTCGTCGGCGCGTTGGTTCTGGCCGGTGGCATTGTCGTTCTGACCGAGGCGTCGCAACTCGCCTTCGTATTGATCGCGCTGGGATTCGCGGTGGTCGCCGCCTTCGCGCGCAGCGGGCTGCTTGCGGCCCTTTCGATCCTGGCGCTGGCATCCGCGCTCGGCGCCCGCACCGGCTACCTGCACGCCATGTATTTTCTCGGCATCAGCGAGCCGACCCTGACGATCGTGCTCTTCTCGGCGCTGGCGCTCGCCACCTTCCTGGCGTCCAAACGCCTGCCGCCCCACTACGCCCGCCTCGGGATCATCGCGGCGCGCACCTGCGTCCTGCTGGTCAATCTGGGTTTCTGGATCGGCTCGTTGTGGGGCGACAATGTCGAATGGGCGAACGTCTCGGTCCCCGCCATCGCCTACACCATCGTGTGGGCGGCCGGCCTGCTGATCCTGGCGGTCTGGGCAGCCCGCGGCAACCGGCGTTGGGTGGTCAACGTCGCCGCCGTCTTCGGCGCCATCCTGTTCTACACCCAATGGTTCGAAACGCTCGGGCTGCAGCCATGGAGCGTTCTGATCGGCGGCATCGGCGCGCTGGTCTTCGCGGTGGGGCTTCGCGAATTCAACCGACGCACGGCGCCGGCGGGCTGAGCCCTATTCGAGTTCCAGGTCCGCGAACTTGGACTCGAGGATTTCGCGGTCGAAGGGCTTCATCATGTATTCGTTGGCGCCGGCCTTGAGCGCCATGGCGATGTGCCCGATGTCGTTCTCGGTGGTGCAGAAGACCACCTTCGGCTTGTCGCCGCCGACATAGCCGCGCAGGTTCTTCAGGAACTCCAGCCCCGTCATGATCGGCATGTTCCAGTCCAAGAGGATCGCGTCGGGCATCTCCCGGCGGCATTTCTCGAAGGCTTCCTGGCCGTCCTCGGCCTCGTCGATGACGAAGTCGAGCTCCTCGAGAATCCGCCGCGCGACCTTGCGGATGACGGAACTGTCGTCGACGACCAGACAGGTTTTCATGCCGATGCTCCTGTCGGCGTGGTGCGCCGGGCGGACGTGCAAGCGCGACTTCGCCGCGCCTGGCTTCACCGGCGATTGTCGGCTGTAAACCAATAACGTTCCGTTAACCCTGTGCGGGGGCGGCGGCACGGCGTTCGGCCGCCGCCGGCTCCGCGGTGAAGGTGACAATGCCCTCGTTGAGCTCCAGCGCCAGCGCCATGCCGCTCTCCCGCGCCAGCAGCCCCGTGTAGAAGGGCTGGATTTGCTGCGCGTCGATGCGGCCGTCGGCGGGCGTGCCCGCCAGCAATTCCTCGCAGCCGGCCGGAATGAGCGTTTTCTCGCCGGAGGCGGTGATGTCGAACCGTTCCTCGCCCTGCGATCCACTCACCGCCACCCGCACCTCACCACCGCGGGGCACGCAGCCGACCGAAATCAGGACCATGTTGAGCAGCAGCTTGACCTTGTTTTTCGGCATCAGCATCGGCGGCACCTGCCAGTCGACCTCCGGCTTCTCTCCCGCCACGTACGACCGGGTGACCTGTTCGGCGTCCCTTGTGTCGATTTCGGTGCCCGCCGTCGACGAGGCCCCGAAGGCAAGCCGCGCGAACTCCAGCTTGGCGCGCGCCTGCCGCGCCGAATTGACGATCAGCTCCTGCGCGAATTCCGCCATCTCCGCCTGTTCGGGGTCGGCCAGTACCTCCAACCCGTTGGCGATCGCGCCCACCGGGCTGATCAGGTCGTGACACACCCGCGAACACAGCATCGCGGCGAGATCAGACGCCTTGAGCTCCACAATTTCGGCCATCCGACCTCCTCAATCCTGACTGGGAATCACTTCGGGAACACTAGCGGCTGCCCGCCAACCGGCCAATCCGCACTCCTCACGGCGCCTGCTCCGCGACCTCGGCCGGCGGCGCCGGATGCGCGCTGAGCCAGACCTGCTCGGCGGCTTCGACCATTGCAATCTTGGCGGAATCGAACGCCTCGCGATTGCCCGCCGAATAGAAGAAGTAGAGCCGGTTCGAAAACACCGCATAAACGCGCGGACTGCCATCGGAGAAGAACCCCCGCGCCAGCGCCGTGGTTCCGAAGCCGCCGAACTGCGGCGCATACACCGACGGCGCCCGCTCGAACACTTGCCGGTTGGCGTCGGAGGCAAAATACCACGGCACCCCGGCCCACACATATTCGAAGTCCGGCGAGCCGCGCAGCGGCTCGGATTCGGTGAAGTAGGAAACCGGGTCCATCCCGTCGATCGCCACACCGGTCAGCGGATTGACGACCACCTGGGCGGGCACGCCGTCGGGCACGGTACCGGGCGCGGCAGCAGGCTCGCCGGCCACCGCCGACCAACCGGCCGGGGACCCGACGAGCGCTACCGCCACCGCGACCAGGGCCCGGAAGGTTAATCTTTGTTTACGGCTTTGTCGGATCATCAGCCTGCGCGGATGCGGCGCGTTGGGGGAACTGAAGCTGCACCCTACACCGCAAGCGTGACGCCCCGGTTAATGAATTGTGTGCAACTGGGCCGAATTAGCGTGAAGGATCAGTAACATGAAGACCCGCCTTTTAGCCGCATTGGTCGTGCTCGTCGGGCTCGGCGGTCTGCCGGCGGCTGCAAACCCTGAACCAGGGCCGGTTTCCCAAACCTACAGCGCCGACGAATTGGTTGACGCCGGTCACGAGTTCTTCGGCCAAATCACCGAAGGGCTCGCCGCCCTTGTCGAACGCGTGGTGTCCCAATATGGGCTGCCAAACGGCTACATTCTCGGCGAAGAGGGCTCCGGCGCCTTCTTCGGCGGGCTCCGCTACGGCGACGGCACGCTGGTGACCAAGAACGCCGGCCAGCACGCGCTGTTCTGGCAGGGTCCGACCCTCGGCTGGGACGTGGGTGGCGACGGCTCGCGAGTGATGATGCTTGTCTACAATCTGCCTTCCGTCGATGCCGTCTTCGGTCGCTATCCGGGGGTCCAGGGCTCCGCCTACGCGATTGCCGGCCTCGGCATGACGGTAATCAAGCACGGCGACGTTCTCATCATCCCGATCCGTTCCGGCGTCGGCGCCCGGCTCGGGGTCAATGTCGGATATCTCAAATTCACTCAGTCGCCGACCTGGAACCCCTTCTAGCGGCGCCAGAAAACCGGGCTGAGCACCACCAGAACCGTCAGGATCTCGAGCCTGCCGAGCAGCATGGCCACGCTGAGCAGCCACTTGGCCGCATCCGGCAGGCTCGCGAAGTTGTCGGCCGGACCGATCACCTCGCCCAGCCCGGGTCCGGTGTTGGTCAACGCCGTCAACGCGCCGGAAAACGCCGTCACATAGTCGAGCCCCATCAGCGCCAATAGGGCCGCAATCGATACCAGCGCCGCGAAGAAGGCGCCGATGAACACCGTGATCGAGCGGATCGACTCGGGCGGGACGATTTCACCGCCATACCTGACGACGAACAGGCCGTTCGGAAACACCAGCCCCCGAAGCGCGCTGCGCATCGTCTGGTACATCACCACCAGCCGGTAGGTCTTCAGCCCCCCCGAGGTCGAGCCCGCGCACCCGCCCAGGAAGGTCGCGAGCATGAACAGCCCGACCGCATGGGTCCCCCAGGTCATGTAGTCCGCCGACACGTAGCCCGTGGTGGTCACCACCGAGACGATGTTGAAGGTGGCGTGCAGCATCACCCAACTCGGCGGACCTTCGCCACCGATGAGCAGCCCGGTCGCGACCAGCGCCGACAGCACCACGAGGATACCCAGCAGGACCGGGATCTGCGGTTCCAGGGCGCGCCGCGCATCCCTGAGCACCAGCGCCCGCACCAGCGCGATGAACGGCAACGCGCCGGCCAGCATGAACACGATCGCCACCGCCAGCATCGGCTCCCCGAAGTAGCCAAGCGAACGGTCGTGGGTCGAAAAGCCGCCGGTGGACAATGTCGTCATCGCATGATTGACGGCATCGAACACGCTCATCCCGGCGATCAGGTAGCACACCGCGCACGCCAGGGTGAACGTCACATAGATGCCCACCAGCGCCATCGCGAATTCCCTGAAGCGCGCCGTCGGGCTCTCGCCCTTGGTCGAGGACTCCATCCGGTAGATCTGCATCCCGCCGACCCTCAGAAACGGCAGCAGCAGCATCCCCATCGCGATGATGCCGAACCCGCCGATCCACTGCGTCAGCGAACGCCACACAAGCAGCCCCCGCGGCATCAGGTCGAGCCCGGTCAGCACCGTCGAGCCGGTCGTGGTGAGCCCCGACACCGCCTCGAACACGGCATCGGCGAGCGACATGCCCAGCGAGCTCATCAGATAGGGGATCGCCGCCACCACGCTCGTCGACAGCCACAGGCAATTGATCATGAGGAAGCCGAGCCGCAGCGAAAACGGCGCGATCGTGCCGCGTGTGGCCACGATCGCCAGCGCCGAGATCAGGCTGATGAAAAGCGAGCTGTTGAGGAAGACCTGCCAGTCCGGGTTGCCGTCGTGCAGATCGATCGCCATCGGCAGCAGCATGGCGATCGCCAGAGCCAGGCAGAACGTCCCGCAGACATTGGCGGTGGTGCGGAAGATCTGTCCGGTCATCGAGACGACAACCTCCTGTCGGCGCGCCCTGTTATCAGATCGCCTCGGGCCGCTCAATCGCGCCCCTGGTCGCGGCAACCCGGATGACCCGCCGCCCGAATTCGGCTAAGCTCCGGGCCGAACCAGAATGGAGTCCGGGGCAGCGGCCGAAGCGGCCCGCCTGCCGGCAACGGGTTCCGGCGTTGAGGGAGTGCGCAATGTCCGTCGAATCAGTGATGTTCTTTGCCTTGGGCTTTCTGAGCGCCGGGCTGTTGGCGCTGATGCTGGTGCCGTCCGTGTGGCGGCGCGCCGTCCGCCTGACAAGGAAGCGCATCGAGGCGGCAACCCCCATGACTCTTTCGGAATTCAAGGCCGACAAGGACCAGCTGCGCGCCGAATTCGCCATGTCGACGCGGCGCCTGGAGATGAATGTCGAGACCCTGCGCCGCCGGCTCGGCGACCAGCTCGAGGAGATCAACCGCAAGAAGTCCGACCTGGTGATGCTCAAGGCCGACCGCGACGAGCAGCTCCAGATCATCCGCGAGCTCGAGGACCGTGAAGGCAACCTGCGCAAGCGCGTCGGCGAGCTCGAGCGCGAAGGCGCCAAACTCGCCAACCGGCTGCGCCAGCGCGAGCGCGATTTCGCCGACAAGGTTAACGAGCTCAATTCGCTTCGCGCCGCCACCAAGAAGCCCGCCAAGAAGGTCGCCGCCGGCGCCAACATGCTCGGCGCCGATCTCAGCGGCGACTACGCCCGCGACGTCGAGGACCTCATGAGCGCCCTGGACGCCGAGCGCCATCGCGCCGATTTCCTGGAGGATCAGGCCCGCGCCCTGCTCGAGCGGCTCGAGGATGCCGACCGCCAGCAGCTCGACGCCACCGAGGCCATCTCCACCCTGCGCTCGGCCGTCGCCGAGCATGACGACCGGCGTGGCGACGCCGACGACAAGCTCACCGAGGCCGAGGCCAGAATCGCCAAGGCCGAAAGCCAGCTCAACGCGATCCTCGAGGAGACCGGCAACGAGCCGGACGGCGCCCATACCGAACACCAGCAACTCCTGGCCGAGAAGCTCACCCTTGAGGAAGAGCTGGCCCGCCTGCGCGACAAGGTCGGCTCGGTCGAACACACCATCCTGAGCGAATGGAACGACGACCGCGTCCAGCAGTCGCATCTTCGCGAGCGGCTCAACGACATCGCCGCCGAGGTCTCACGGCTGATCTACCAGGTCGACGGCGAGCTTCCGACCACCGATGAGGAGAGCCTGTTCGACCGCGTCCGCCGATACGCCGGCGAATCCCTCGGGGCAACCGACGCGACCGGCAACGGCTCGGCAAGAACCGCCCCCACCCCCGGCGGCGACATCTCGAACCGGATGACGGCCCTTCGCGATCTCAGGCCGAACTGACCGGCCTATTCGGAGACGATCTTCACCTCGCCGATGAGCGCGCCGTCGCGCCCGCTGACGATCCGGATCGCGGTGTGCCCGTCGAGCCGATAGGTGATCGTCAGCCTGCCGTCGGCGGCCACCGCCGAGACGACTTCGGCCCCCGCCGGCAGCACCACCGTTTCGATGGCCAGCCCCGGGGTGTCATCGCGGCCCAGCCGATAGACAACCCCCACGCCAACCGCCATAAGTCCGGCCACCAGGATCAGGATCGCAACCCCGAACCACCGCCGCGCGCGCCGGATCACCTCGGCCGCCTCCGCGTCGAGTTCGGGCGCCTCGTTGCCTGAAGGAACCCCATCGCTCATGTCGGCGAACCCCAGCGTTGACGAAGTGATCGAATTTGCGGTCGGCCCCGAAAATGCCGGCCAGCGGCTCGATCTCGTGTTGGCGGCGACCGTCGATGGGCTCAGCCGCAGCCGCTGCCAGGAGCTCGTCCGTTCGGGCGCGGTCGCCATCGGCGGCGCGACGATAGTGGAGCCCAAACACCGCGTCAAACCGGGCGATTCGGTACGCATCGACGTCCCCGCGCCGACCGACCCCGAGCCCCGGCCCGAGCCCATCGAGCTCGACATTCTCTACGAGGACGCGTCGCTGATCGTCGTCAACAAGCCGGCCGGGATGGTCACCCACCCCGCCCCGGGCAGCTGGTCGGGAACCCTGGTCAACGCTCTCATTTATCATTGCGGCGCTTCCCTCGCCGGCATCGGCGGCGTCCGCCGCCCCGGCATCGTGCACCGGCTCGACAAGGACACCTCGGGCGTTCTGGTGGCGGCGAAGACCGAGCCGGCGCTGCACGCGCTGGCGGCCCAGTTCGCCGATCACGGCCGCACCGGCCCCCTCGAGCGCGAGTATCTCGCCCTGGTTTGGGGCCGGCCGATCCCGCCCGCCGGTGCGGTCGACGCGCCGCTCGGCCGCGCCCCCCACAACCGGCTCAAACAGGCGGTTTTGAAGACCGGCGGCCGCGCCGCGATCACCCACTATCGTACCGACGAAGTCTTCGCCGGCGAGGGCTGGACGGTCTCCGCCCTGCGCTGCCGGCTCGAAACCGGCCGTACCCACCAGATTCGGGTCCACATGGCCCATCTCCGCCATCCCCTGCTTGGCGATCCCCTCTACGGCGCCGGCTTCGCCTCCAAGGCCAGGCAGCTGCCCGCGCCGGCCCGCCAGGCCCTCGAGAGCCTCGGGCGGCAGGCGTTGCACGCCGCCCGGCTGGCCTTCGCCCACCCCGCGAGCGGCGAGGTCATGGCCTTCGAGGCCCCGCCGCCGCCGGATCTCGCCGCCCTGATCGCGGCATTGCGGGCATCCGAGCGGTCCGGTTAGTCGCCCATTCACCCGAATTCACGAATAGGGGAACGCCCGCCTTGGGGGTGAATCCGCGCTGCGGTATCCTATATAGAGCTTGGGTGCCGGAGCGCCCCAGTGGGCTCCGGCCCTTTCGGCTGCCGAATCGAATCGGGGCCGTTGAAGAGGAGGGGTGCATTTCATGGCCCAAAGCAATCTGCCGGTTCTGAGCTCGGAAAGCGGCCTTGGCCGCTATCTGCAGGAAATCCGCAAATTTCCGATGCTCCACCCCGACGAAGAATTCATGCTCGCCAAACGCTACAAGGAGCATGAGGACCCCGACGCCGCCCACCGGCTGATCACGTCGCATCTCAGGTTGGTCGCCAAGATCGCCATGGGCTATCGCGGCTACGGCCTGCCGATCTCCGAGGTCATCTCGGAAGGCAATGTCGGGCTGATGCAGGCGGTCAAGCGCTTCGAGCCCGAAAAGGGCTTTCGTCTGGCCACCTACGCGATGTGGTGGATCCGCGCCGCGATCCAGGAATACGTCCTGCGCTCCTGGTCGCTGGTCAAGATCGGCACCACCGCGGCGCAGAAGCGCCTGTTCTTCAATCTCAGGAAGATCAAGGGCCAGATCGCCGCGCTCGACGACGGTTCGCTGCACCCCGACCAGGTCAAGCAGATCGCCACCACCCTCTCGGTCTCCGAGGAGGATGTGATCTCGATGAACCAGCGCCTGACCGGCGATGCGTCCCTGAATGCCCCGATGCGGGCCGACGAGGGCGCCTCGCAGTGGCAGGACTGGCTGGTCGACGACACCCCCGACCAGGAAACCGTGCTCGGCGAATCCCAGGAGTTCGGCGAGCGCCGGGCCCTGCTCGAGGATGCCCTCGACGTCCTCAACGACCGCGAGCGGCGTATCTTCACGGCCCGCCGCCTGCAGGAAAGTCCGTTGACCCTCGAGGAGCTGGCGCAGGAGTTCTCGGTGTCACGCGAGCGTATCCGCCAGATCGAGGTCCGCGCCTTCGAAAAGGTGCAGGCGGCGGTCGTCAAGGCGGCGGCCGAAAACGCGCCCGAGCCCGAGCCGGCCTAGCCCGCCCCCAGGATTTGTTTGATGGCGGCGAGATCCTTCCGGTTCGCCGCGTTCATCGCCGCCGCCATCAGCGGCGCGGGTGCGGCGGCAAACCCCGTCGGATCGCCGCGGTTGGTGAGCCGCATCTCGGTCTTGCCGGCCACCGCCTCCCGCCATTCATAGACAGTTTCCATCGGAAACGGCCCCTGGGCGGTGCGCATCACCAGCCGCGCGCCGGGGGCGAATTCGACCACCTCGTAGGTACAGGCGAGCTGCCGGCCCATGAATCGGGCCCGGAACGCCGGCCGCGAGCCGACCCTGAGCGGCGGATCGGTCTTCCAGTCGATGGCGTCGATATTGGCCTACCAGTGCGGCGCATTGTCCGGATCGGCGGCCCGGGAAGCGACCTCGGCCACCGGCCTGTCGATCACGATCGAGTGCTGACCTCGACGGCCATCTCGCGCCTCCTTGCTGCGTGCCCGCTCCGCGCCCTAGGCGGCGGGCGCCAATCGCTCGATCATCGCATCGAGGTTGGTGTTGGCGACGATCAGCAGCCACGGGGCGCGCTCGCCGGGCGCCGGCTCGATGACGAACGGTCCCTCGGTCGCCCGGTTCGAGGTTCCCGTACGGACCCCCGGCGCCAGCTCGATGCCGTCGAGCGGGTAGGCCAGCCCTTCGGAGGCGGCGAAGCGGATCGGCGCCAGCGGATGCACCGACACCCGTTCGCCGGCCGCAACCTCGAAGGCGAACCGGCCGCTCAGCGCCACCGCGATGTCGTGCGTGTCCACAAGGATCAGCTTCTTGTCGGGGGCGTATTTCGTCGCCGCATGCAGCGACGCCAGCGTGTGATCGAAGCGCTGCCCGGTGACCCCGAGCGCGACGTAGAGCGGCGCACGCGTGGCATACAGGCACTTTTCGAGATCGGTCGTCTCCTGCTCGTCGAGCCGGATTACGCGCGCCCGGCCGGCAAAGGCCTTGGCGTCCGCGATCGAATCCATGTCGCCGATCACCAAGTCCGCCGTCACCCCGACGAGCGCCAGCTCGTCCGCCGCCCCGTCCGCGGCGATCAACGCGAAGCCCCGCCGGACCAGTTTCTCCACCAGCCGCGCGTCGAACGCCGCCCCGCCGACAATCACCGCCGGCCGGTCGATGACAACCGGACCTGACGCCCCGGCCTTGCGGGAATGGCCTTGCATTGCGCGCCCCAGACACTAGGTTGATGCCATCTCGCTGGGGTGTCCCGGCGCCGCCCGCGCCCGGACTGAGACTTCACCCATCGAACCTGACCCAGGTCATGCTGGCGGAGGGAGACCGAGATGACAAGCCATCGGCTGTTTCTCAAAATTAATCGAAATCCCGCTAATCGTGGCCTTTTAACTAATATGAGGCTAAAATGCGATTTGTAGTCGCCTCGCTGTTGGCCCTCGCCCTCGCCGGGCCGGCGGCCGCCCAGGACCGCCAGGTCCTCACCATCTACACCTATGACGCCTTCGCCGCCGACTACGGACCGGCGCCGTTGCTCAAGCAGGGCTTCGAGCCGCGGTGCGGCTGCACCGTCGACTTCGTCGCGGCCGAATCCTCGATCGGCGCCCTGCGCCGCGTGCAGCTCGAAGGCGCGGGCACCGAGGCGGACATCGTCCTCGGCCTCGACAGCTCCAATGTCGCCGAAGCCCGCGCCACCGGCCTTTTCGCCCCGCATGGGATCACGCTTCCGCCGCTCGGCCTGCCCGTGACCTGGGCCGACGCCGATTTCGTGCCGTTCGACTTCGGCTGGTTTGCCTTCGTGTACAACCGCGAAACGCTCCCCGACCCGCCGACCTCCTTCGCGGCACTCGCGGCCGCCGATCCGTCGCTCAAGATCGTGATCGAGGATCCCCGCGCCTCAACCCCGGGCCTCGGGCTGGTGCTGTGGGTCAAGGCCGCCTATGGCGACGCCGCCGGCGACCTCTGGAGGGCGCTGCGTCCGCACATTGTCACCGTCACCCGGTCCTGGTCGGAAGCCTACTATTCGCTATTCCTGGCCGGCGAGGCCGACATGGTCCTGTCCTACACCACGTCGCCGAGCTACCACCGGATCGCCGAAGCAGACGAGCGCTTCGCCGCCGCCCGGTTCAGCGACGGCCACTACCTGCAAATCGAGCTCGCCGGCATCCTGCGCTCCTCGCCCCACCCGGAGCTGGCGCGCCGGTTTCTGCGCTGGCTGGTCTCCACGCAGGCGCAGGCGACGATCCCGACCACCAATTGGATGTTCCCGGTCAACCTGCCCGCCGGCGCGCTGCCGGAAGGGTTCGCCGAACCGCTGCCGCCCGCCGAAACCCTTCTGCTCGACCCCGAAGAGGTCGCCGCCAACGCGCCGGCCTGGATCGACGAGTTCCTCGATGCCCTGCGCTAGGCGGCCCCGGTGAGCGCCCGCATGCCCCGCTACTGGGGCCGGGTGGTGGCGGGAGTTGTGCTCGCCGCCCTCGTCGCCGCGCTGATCGGCGCCATGCTGGCGAGCCTGTTTGTGGCCTCGGCGCGCTTTCCCGGTACCGGCACCGCCGGCGGCGACATCTTCTATCTCGCCCGTATCACCATCGTGCAGGCCACGCTCTCCACCCTTGTCTCGATCGGCGTCGGTATCCCCGTCGCCTGGGCGCTCAATCGCGTCGCGTTCCCCGGCCGCTCGGCCTATGTCGCGATCCTCTCGATGTCGCTGGTGCTGCCGGCGCTGGTGGTGGGCTTCGGGGTGATCGCCGTGTGGGGCCGCGCCGGCTGGGTCAACCAGGCGCTGGCAACCCTCGCCGGCGCCCGCCTGCCCGGCACCATCTTCGGCCTGCACGGCATCATCCTCGCCCATCTCGTCCTCAACGGGGCCCTGGCGGCCCGGGTCTTCTACAACCGGCTGGCGACCCTGCCGCCGGCCACGCTCAAGCTCGGCCGCTCGCTGGCGCTCGGGCCGATCGACCGTTTCCTGGTGCTCGACTGGCCGCCGATAAGGGCCGCCATTCCATCGCTCGCCGCGCTGATCTTCCTTTTTTGCTTCACCTCCTTCGCCATCGTCCTGACGCTCGGCGGGGGCCCCGCCAACGCCACCTTCGAGGTGGCCATCTACGAGGCGGTGCGGATCGATTTCGACCCGGGCTTCGCCGCCCTTCTGGCGCTCATTCAGCTCGCCATTTGCCTTCTCGTCATCCTGCCCGCCGCCGCCTGGCCGCTGGGCGCCGCCCTCGTCGCCGAGCCCGCCCCCATCCGCCACTGGCCCGACCGCGGCGGGGCCCGGCCGCTCCAGGTCGGCATCATCGTCATCGCCGCGGCGCTTTTCGGCCTGCCGACCCTCGCGGCACTCGTCGGCGGCCTGCAACCGGGCGGCATCTCCATTCTGGGATCGTCCGCTTTCCGCGCCGCCTTCGCGACCTCCATGGCGATCGCTACGTTTTCCACCCTGCTCGCGCTGGCCCTGGCGATGGTTCTGGCGCTGGCCCGCGCCAATCTGGCCCTCGTCGCCCCGACCGGCGCCCGGTCCGCCTTCTGGCTGCGCCAGGTGATCGGCGCCCCGGCCTTCGCGTATCTGGCGACCCCGGCGGTGGTGCTGGCGCTGGGCTTTTTCCTGCTTGCCCGGCTCACCGGCATCCCCCCGCGCCATCTCGCGCCCTTTGTCTTGGTGCTCGCCAACGCGCTTCTCGCCTTGCCGCTCAGCGCCGCCATCCTCGGCCCGCCCCTCGAACGCCTCACCGCCCGCACCGCCCGGTTGCAACGCGCCCTGGCGATCTCCGGCTGGCGGCGCTTCACCGAAATCGAATTGCCGCTCCTTCGCACCGACATCGGCTATGCCGCCGCGGTCGCCTTCTGCTTCTCGCTCGGTGACCTCGGGGTCATTGCGCTGTTCGGAACCGGCGACTTCGCCACCCTGCCCTGGCTGATGTACCGGGCAATGGGCGCCTATCGCGGGTCGGAGGCCGCCACCGTCGCCGCCGCCCTCATCGTCCTGACCATTCTCGCCTTCGTCGCCATCCCGAAACTCGTTTCGGGGGTCCGCCATGCTGGCGCTTGACGGTGTCACCTTCCGCTACGCCGCCGCCGAGGCGCCCTGGCGCTTCGATCTCGAGGTTGCGCCCGGCGAGATCGTCGGCATCGCCGGCGTCTCCGGCGCCGGCAAGTCGACCCTGCTCGACCTGATCGCCGGCTTCCTGATCCCGCTCGCCGGCGACATCACCCTCGACGGCCGATCGCTCCTCACAGAACCGCCCGAGGCGCGCCCGGTCTCGATCCTCTTCCAGACCGACAACCTGTTCGATCACCTCAGCGCCGCCCGCAATGTCGCGCTCGGCCTGGCGCCGAACAAGCTCCCGCGCGCCCAGCGCCAGGCGCGGGTTCAGGAAGCTCTGGACGCCGTCGAACTGGGAAATTTCAGCAACCGTGTGGTTGCAAGATTATCGGGCGGCCAGAAGCAGCGCGTGGCCCTTGCCCGCACCCTTTTGCGCGACAAGCCGATCCTGCTGCTCGATGAGCCGTTCACGGCGCTCGACCCCGAGACCGCCGCCGAGGTGCGTGAGCATCTCTCGGCGCTGATCGCGGCGCACCGCTGGCACACGGTGCTCGTTTCCCACGATGCCGAGGATCTGGCGGCGGTCGGCGCCCGTATCCTGGTTGTCGATGGCGGCCGGCTGACGCCCGCCTAGGGCTATTCGGCGGCCCAGGCGTCCATGACGGCGTCGAAGATCGCCTGGCCTTCCTCGCCCTTCTCGAGGGTCAGGATCGCCCGCCGGCCGGTCGAATAGACCATCGGCAGATCCACCCAGGCCTGATCGTGCAGCAACGTCGTGTTGGCCGCGAGATCGGCCGGCTCGGCACTGAGCGCAAACAGGAACGAGTTGTCGAACACCCGCGCCGACGCCCCGACCAGGGGCCGCCCCTGCGCCAGCTCCTCGTCCTTGAGCAGCACCCCCGGCAGGCTGGCGATGCCGCCGCCCACGAAGCTGTCGAGGACGCTGAAGTTGATTTCCATAAGGTGGCTGGCGGGCAGCGCCTCGTCGGAATTCTTGCGGATCAGGAGATCCACCGTCAGGTTGCGCGCCGGGATGTCCGCCCGGGCCCGGATGACCGGCAACCCCAGCTCATCGACCTCGCGGCTCCACGCCACCGATCCCGAGAACGGCGCCGGGCCGGTTGCTCCGCCGCCCTGCTCCTCGAGAAGAATCGACTGGCTGCCCTCGGCCAGCGCCGGGTCGACAAGCGCCTGTTCCGTTGGCTCGGTGGTGGCCGCCGGCTCACCCTCGGTGGCCGGCTCGGCTGTGGCCGGAGGCGTCGCGGCTTCCGTCTCGGTGCCTGCCGGTGTCGCCTCGCTGACCTGAGCGGGTGCGGGCTCCGCAGTCGGGCTGACCTGCGGTTCGGTGGCCGGCGCCGTCTCGACCACCGGCCCCGTGCTTTCGGCGGGCAGGCGTTCGTCGATCTTGTCCGCACCCTCGATGCCGGCCCCGTCGTCCGGCTGGGCCGTATCGCTGGGCAAATCGGTGCTGCCGCCCGAGGCCTCGGTATTGCCCGCAGCCACCTGATCTTCGACGACTGTCGCCGGCTGGGCGGGCTCGAGCGGTTCCGACACCGCTTCTTCGGAACCGCCGCCCAGCCCCACCCGCGCCATCAGGCCGCCCAGATCGAGATAGCCTTCCTGCCAGGCCCAGTAGCCGCCGCCGCCCGCCGCGATCATCAGCACGGCCACAAGCACCAGGAAGATGGTCACGCCACCGCGCCCCGCCCCCTCGTCTTCCAGCAGCGGCGCGCTTTCGAATTCTTCGCGCTGGCCGGCTTCGAACTGGGCTGCGTCGGCCTCGCTCCAATAGTCGGTGTCCAGCGGCTCATCCATCTCGGGCATGGTCTCCGCCGCATCGGGCGCGCTCGCCTCTTCGCCGGCTTCGCGCCCTGGCTCGCCCTTGGCGAGCACTTCGTCGCCCGCCTCGTCGGCGGCGCCGTTCACTTCGCGATCGAGCGCCGCGATGGCCCGATCGATCGCCGCCTGCGGGCCGTCGTCCAACTCCGCCGATTTGGTCTCCGTTGGGGGTCGTTCGGCCTCCACGTCGACCTCGCGCACGCTCGACATGGCTGCGCCGATGCTCGCCTCCAGCGCCCGCTGCCGCGCCGCATCGTCGGCTTCCACTTCCGGCTGGCGATCGTCGGACGGCCCGCGCAGCCAGGACCGACGGCGCTGCGGTTCCTCGATGCGCGCCGCCGGCTTGACCACCGGCCGCGCGGCGGCCTTGATCGACGGCGCCACCGCCTCTTCCCCGCCTTCGGCCTCCCGCTGCGCCGCCGCGATCACTTGCTCGATCGACACCGGCTCCTCGTCGGGCTCGACCGCCTCGGAATTGGGTCCGGTGTCGGGCTCGGCTTCGGTTTCGGTTTGAGGCGCCGCCTCGACGGGTTCCGGCGCCGGGCGGGCGCGCTTGCCTTTCGGCTTCGACCGGCCGGCAGCAGTCTCGCCCGAACCCTCGCCCGAGCTCCCGCCGGATCCGTTGGCGGCCTTTGCGGCGGGCGTGGCCGGCTTTTCAGCCGGCTTGGCAGCGGACTTGGCAGCCGGCTCCAACTCGGCTTGCGGCTCTGCCTCGGCTTGCACCCCCGACGGCGCCCCTTCGATTTGCTCGGCTTCGTCGTCGGACCGGGCCGGCGCCGCGGTCTCTTCTTCCGCCGCCTCGGCGACCGGCGCCGCCGGTTCGGCCTCCGCGGCCGGTTTCGGCGCCGTCTGGACGGCGGGCTTGGTGGCAGGCTTTACCGCGCGCTCGGTCTCGGCCGGCGGCTCGGGTGCGGCGGCCGCTTCGGGCGCCTCGGCCCCCAGCGCTTCGGCCACCGCCCGCTCGGCCTGCTCCTCCGCGGAGCTCTCCGGCGGCGCGGTGCGTGTCGGTTCCGGCGGCGGCTCGGGGGGCGGCGACTTGGCGTGCAGCAGCGCCTCGGTCGCCTCCTGCTCGACCTGCCGGATGCAGTCCTCGAGCTTCAACCGATGTTGGGTGATTTCGCGAGCGGGCAGCGGCGGGTCGACCGCGCGCAGCTGTTCGACCAGCGCGGACCTCGCCCTTTCGTAAACCGTTCGGCGCGCGGCTCCGTTGTTTTCCGCGAGGGCTTCGATCGCCCGTCGCAACAACTCCTTGTAATCCGCCATCAGCTACACGATACCCGTTCCAAGCGAATTCTACCGAATTTCCATCAGTCTTGAAACGGGTCTTGCACCAAAATGGTATCTTCCCGCTCGGGACTGGTGGACAAAAGCGCCACCGGACACTCGATCAGCTCCTCGATATGGCGCACATACTTGACCGCCTGGGCGGGCAGGTCCGCCCAGCTGCGGGCGCCGGCGCTGTCGTCCTGCCAGCCGGCCAGCGTTTCATAGATCGGCTCGACCCGCGCCTGCGCCCCCATCGAGGCGGGCAGATAGTCGATCTCCTCCCCGTCGAGCCGATACCGCGCACACACCTTTATTTCCGCGAGCCCGTCGAGCACGTCGAGCTTGGTCAGAGCGATGCCGTCGATGCCCGAGATTTTCACGGCCTGCCGCACCAGCACCGCATCGAACCAGCCGCAGCGCCGCTTGCGCCCGGTCACGGTACCGAATTCATTGCCCCGCTCGCCGAGAATCCGACCGGCCTCGTTGTCCTGTTCGGCCGGAAACGGCCCCTCGCCGACCCGGGTCGTATAGGCCTTGGTGATCCCCAGCACATAGTCGATCGCCCCGGGACCGAGCCCCGAGCCCGTCGCCGCCTGCCCCGCGACGGTGTTCGAGGAGGTCACGAACGGATAGGTGCCGTGATCGTTGTCGAGCAGCGCCCCTTGCGCCCCCTCGAACAAGATCCGGTCGCCGCGCCGCCGCCGCCGGTCCAGCAGCTCCCACACCCGGTCCATGAACGGCAGAATGGCGTCGGCAACGCTCATCAGCTCCGTCTCGACCGAAGCGGCGTCGATTTCCTCCAGCCCCATGCCGCGCCTGAGCGAATTGTGATGGAAGATCAGCCGCTCGATCTTCAGCCCCAACGCCTCCGGCTCCTGCAGGTCCATAAGCCGGATCGCCCGCCGCCCCACCTTGTCTTCGTAGGCCGGGCCGATACCGCGTTTCGTGGTGCCGATCTTCAGGCCCAGATTCGACTCCTCCCGCCTCGCGTCGAGCTCCCGGTGCAGCGACAGAATAAGCGGCGCATTGTCCGCGATCCTGAGATTGTCCGGGGAAATCTCGATCCCGCGCCCGCGCAGCCCCTCCACTTCTGCGACGAAATGATGCGGGTCGACCACCACCCCGTTGCCGATGACGGAGAGCTTGCCCTGGCGCACCACCCCCGAGGGCAAGAGCGACAGCTTGATGGCGTTGCCGTCGATGACCAGCGTGTGGCCGGCGTTGTGGCCGCCCTGGTAGCGCACCACCACATCGGCGCGCTCCGACAGCCAGTCGACGATCTTGCC
>CAZNOZ010000041.1:0-17660 GCA_964574935.1 uncultured Devosiaceae bacterium
AATCTCGCCTGTCCGGCCTCCCCGGTGCACTACCAGCACGATCCCGTCGCCACCACCAAGACCTCGGTGCACGGCGCCATCAACATGCTGGGCCTCGCCAAGCGGCTCAACTGCCCCATCCTCCAGGCCTCGACCTCGGAGGTCTATGGCGACCCTTCCGTCCACCCGCAGCCCGAGAGCTACTGGGGCTCGGTCAATCCGGTCGGGCCGCGGTCCTGCTACGACGAGGGCAAGCGCTGCGCCGAGACATTGTTCTTCGACTACCGGCGCCAGCACGGGCTGGAGATCAAGGTCGCCCGCATATTCAACACCTACGGTCCGCGCATGCACCCGCGCGACGGCAGGGTGGTCTCGAATTTCATCATGCAGGCCCTCGCCGGCGGGCCGCTGACGGTCTTCGGCGACGGATCGCAGACCCGCTCGTTCTGCTACGTCGACGACCTCGTCGAGGCGCTTGTCATGCTGATGGCCACCGGCCCCGACGTCACCGGCCCGGTCAATATCGGCAATCCGGTCGAGCTGACGATGCTGGAGCTCGCCGAAAAAGTCATCGTGGCGACCTCCAGCACGGCCGAGATCGAACTCCTGCCGCTTCCCGTCGACGACCCGAAACGGCGCCAGCCCGACATCACGCTTGCCCGCGAACTCCTCCACTGGCACCCGACGACCGCCATCGAGGACGGGCTGGAGCGCACGGTTTCCTATTTCGCCCGACTCGATCATCCCGCTCCCACGCTCCGGGCGGTGCGGGCGTAGCCGTGCCGAACTGGCGGCGTTTGGCCGGCGAGGGAACCTGGGTGGCGGGCGGTCAGGCCGTCGCCATCCTCGGGGCCGTGGTCGGGGTCCGGCTGCTCACCGAGGCGCTCGATCCGAATGCCTATGGCGAGCTGATGCTGGGTCTGACCCTGGCCACCCTGGTCAACCAGACCCTGCTCGGCGGACCGCTGGGGGCGGGGATTTCGCGCTTTTTCGCGCTGGCGTCGGAGAAATCGGCGCTGCCAGGCTATGCCCATGCCGCCCTGGTGCTCGCTGGCATGGGGGCGCTCGCGGCCGTTTTGCTCGGTGCGGCGATCGTCGGCGCCTTGTGGGCGTCCGGCCAGGGGGCCTGGGTGCCGTTGGCCGCCGCGGCGCTCGCCTATGCCCTGCTGGCGGGCTTCGTCGCCGTTGCCAGTGCCGTGCAAACCGCCGCCCGCCGCCGCGCCGTCGTCGCCTTGCACCGAAGCGCCGAAACCTGGCTGCGTTTCGCGTTGGCGGCGGCGCTGGCGTGGGGGCTGGGCGGGTCGAGTACGGCCGCGATGGTCGGCTATGCGCTTGCGCTGGCGCTCGTCCTGGGTTCGCAGCTGATCTTCCTGCGTCGCCTCACGCCGGGCTTCGACAGGCACGCCGCAGCGCGCTGGCGGCGCGACATAGGCGCCTATTCCTGGCCCTTCATGACCTGGGGGGTGGTGGCGTGGCTGCAGCTCGCTTCCGACCGTTGGGCGCTGCAACTGCTCGATTCCACCCACGCACTGGGGCTGTTCGGGGTCGTCTACCAGCTCGGCTTCTATCCGATGACCCTGGCGGCCGGTGTTGTTGTCCAGTTCATCGTGCCGTTCGTCTATCAGTTCGCCGGCGACGGCACCGAGGCGCCCCGCATGGCGCGCGCCGAGGCACTCAGCGGACACATCGCCGCGGGGACGCTGCTGCTGACCGCCGTCGCGGTGGCGGTCGCCATGGTTTTCCACGGGGCGATCTTCCGCCTGTTTGTCGCCGAGCAATTCCGCTCCGTGTCGTACCTGTTTCCCTGGATGGTCGCGGCGGGCGGGCTGTTCGCGGCCGGGCAGGCGTTGTCACTGACCCTGCTGGCCCGGCTCGACACCCGCGCCCTGATCGCGCCGAAGACCGTGGTTGCCCTCGGCGCGGTGGCAATGAACTTCGCGGGCGTCTACTGGGCCGGCGTCGCGGGCGTCGTAAGCGCCAATCTCGTGGCCTACCTTGTGTATCTGGGCTGGATGGCGCTGCTTGCCCGACGCGGCGACGTACGCCCGGCCCCGGTGGGCACGGCCGGTGCCGTCGCCCGATGATCCGCAACGCGCCGAACCGCGAACGCTGGATCGCCAGCACCCTGGAAAGCCTGCCGGCCGGGGTCTCCCTGCTCGATGTCGGTGCCGGAGAATGCCGCCACCGAAAAAGCTGCGCTCACCTCGAATATGTCGCGCAGGACATTGCCGAGTATGACGGCCAGGGCAACGCCCGCGGATTGCAGACCGGCCAGTGGGATGTCAGCCAGCTCGACCTCGTCTGCGACCTCTACGATATTCCCGAGGACCGGACCTACGATGCGGTTTTGTGCTCGGAGGTTCTCGAACACGTCTCCGATCCCGTCGCCGCGATGGAAAAGCTGGCGCGGCTGGTCAGGCCCGGCGGCGCCCTGATCCTCACGGCGCCCTTCGTCTCGGCGACGCATTTCGCGCCCTATCACTACGCCACCGGCTTCTCCGAGTATTTCTACCGCCACCATCTCGACCGGCTCGGCTTCACGATGGAGCGGCTGGAGCCCAATGGCGGCTATTTCGACTTTCTGGATCAGGAGCTGTCGCGAATACCCTTCGTTCGCCGAACCTACGGTGGCAACTGGGCCGATCCCCTCTTGTTCGCGGCGACGTTGGTCACGCGCCTCTGTCTGCGCCTTTCTTCGGCCGGCGACGGCGAGCCGGACCACCGGCACTCCAGCGATCTTCTGACATTTGGCTGGCACGTCGTGGCACGGCGTGCCCCTCCCTCGTGAATTCCCCGCAGCACTCCATTCTCGTCACCGGCTCCAGCGGACTGATCGGCTCCGAGGTCGTCAGCCACTTCGCCGAGACGGGCGCGAGCGTGCACGGCGTCGACAACAACATGCGCGCCAGCTTTTTCGGCCCCCAGGGCGACACGCGCTGGAACCAGGCCCGGCTGCAGGCGGCCTTCCCGGACTTCAACCACCACGAACTCGACATTCGCGACCGTCCCGCGGTGTCGGACCTCATCGAGACGCTTCGCCCCGGCGCCATCGTGCACACCGCCGCCCAGCCCAGCCACGACCGCGCCGCCGCCATCGCCTTCGACGATTTCGACACCAACGCGGTCGGCACCCTCAACCTCCTGGAAGCGGTGCGCCAGCACTGCCCGCAATCCCCGTTCGTGTTCATGTCGACCAACAAGGTCTATGGCGACGCGCCCAACCGGCTCGTGCTGGATGAAACCGACACCCGATATCGGTTCGCCGAACCCGAGTTTGCCGAGGGCATCGCCGAGACCCTGAGCATCGACCAATCCACCCACTCGCTGTTCGGGGCCTCCAAACTCGCCGCCGACATCCTGGTTCAGGAGTACGGACGCTACTTTTCGATGCCCACCTGCTGCCTGCGCGGCGGGTGCCTGACCGGGCCGAACCACGCCGGCGTCGAGCTGCACGGGTTCCTCAGCTACCTCGTCAGGTGCCACCTCGAACGGCGCCCCTACACCGTCTTCGGCTACAAGGCCAAGCAGGTGCGCGACAACATCCACGCCGCCGACGTCGCTGCCTTCATCGCCGCCTTCATCGCCGCCCCGCGCTGCGGCGAGGTCTACAACCTCGGCGGCGGCGCACCCAATTCGGTCTCGATGCTGGAGGCCTTCGCTCGGCTCGAATCCATGACCGGCCGGCCGGTGCAATACGAATACTCTCACCGCAACCGCGAAGGCGACCACATCTGCTACTATTCCGACCTCTCCAAGACGCGCGCGCACTATCCGGGCTGGTCGGTAACCCGCTCGCTGGACGACATCTTTGAAGAAATCGTCGCGGGCTGGCAGCAGCGCCGGCCCGACGAACGCAAGGCGCGGCCGGCCGCCTCATGAGCGCCACCGTCACTGTCGAGCTCAAGGGCGGGCTGGGCAACCAGCTCTTCGAATACGCCGCCGGACGGGCATTGGCCCTGCGCGGCAATGCGCAACTCGTCCTCGACACGCAAACCGGTTTTGTCCGCGACCGCGTCTATCGCCGCACCTACGAACTCGACGGGTTTCCGCTCGCCGCGGGGCGGGCGGGCCCGTGGCGCCGGCTTCGGTTCGTGTTCGAGCGGGCCCGGGGCAGGCTCGGCGGCCGCCCCGATGCAATCGTGCGGCGTCCCTGGGGACGGCTCGCGCGCGACCCGATCTCCGGTTTCCTCGAGTTGCCGGCGGCCGGCGGCGACATCTACCTCACCGGTCACTGGCAGGACGAGCGCTACTTCGCCGACGCCGCCGATGTCGTTGCCCGGGAGTGCCGGCCACCGCGGCCGGCCGATCCGGCATTCCGCGAGCTGGCCGCCGAAATCGGTGCCTGCAATTCCGTCGCCGTCGGCGTCCGCCGCTTCGAGGAGGTGCCGGGCGAGGACAAGCGGGGCGTGGGTGGACTGACCGAAGACGCTTTCTATCTCGCCGGCGCCCGCCACGTCGCGGCGCGTGTCGACGATCCCGTCTTCTTCGTCTTCTCGACCCGCCGCACGCCCGATGTGGAGGCCCTCGACCTGCCCGGCAGGATCCGTTTCGTCACCCATGACGACGGCTATGTCGGATCGGCGGCCCGGCTGTGGCTGATCGCCCGATGCCGCCACCATATCCTCTCCAATTCCTCCTTCTACTGGTGGGCCGCCTGGCTGGCCGAACGCCAGTTTCCCGACGCAATCATCGTCGCCTCGGACCGGTTTCCCAATCCGGCCACGGTGCCCGCGCGCTGGCTCACCCCCGGTCAGCTCGACGCGGCGGCGCCGGCAGCCACCGAGCGCCGCTCGGCATGACCGGGGCGGCGGGCTGGACGGGTCGCGGCGGGCGCTGCCGATGTGCGGAATAGTCGGCATTGCGGGGCCGTCGCTGGGGGCGGAAGCGGAGCGGCAGGTGTTCCGCGCCTCCGCCATGCTCGCCCATCGTGGCCCGGACGGTTCGGACATCTTCGCCGACCGGCGGGGCAGGGCGGTCTTCGGCCATCGCCGCCTGGCGATCATCGACACCGGACCCGGCGGCCGGCAGCCGATGGCGAGCGCGTGCGGCCGCTACGTGATCGTGTTCAACGGCGAAATCTACAATTACCGGGAGCTGCGCGCCGACCTGGAGAAGACCGGCGAGCGCTTCGCCACGCAATCGGACACCGAAGTGCTGCTGCGGGCCTTCATGCGGCGCGGTCCGGAGGCGCTCGGCGATCTCAACGGCATGTTCGCCTTCGCGATCTTCGATCGGGGCGCCGACGGTATGGGACCGCGGCTGTTCCTGGCCCGCGATCGGGTGGGAGAAAAGCCGCTCTATCTGTGCCGCGACGGCGCCAGCTTGTCATTCGCATCCGAACTCAAGGCCCTGCCGGGCCGCGGCACCGAAATCGACCCGCAGGCGCTCGATCACTATTTGGCGCTGGGCTACGTACCCGGCTCGATGTGTCTGGTCAGGGGCGCCGAGAAGCTCCCTCCCGGGCACTGCGCCGAATTCGACCCCGAAACAGGCGCTTTCCGTCGCTGGGCCTGGTGGAGCCTGCCGTCGCGCCATTCGGCCCCGACCCCGCCAGCCGACGAGCTGGAAGCCCGTGTGCTGGAGCGCCTTGAGGCGGCGGTCGCGATCCGCCTGCGCGCCGACGTTCCGGTCGGCATTCTCCTGTCCGGCGGTCTGGATTCGTCGATTCTCGCGTCGCTGGCCGCCCGCGCCGGCGCCAGCCTCGAAGCGTTCACCATTTCGGCGCCCGGAACCCCCCTCGACGAAGCGCCCCGGGCCGCCCGCCTGGCCGAAGCGCTCGGCTTGCGCCACCACGTCCTGCCGCTTGCCGCGCCGCGCCTCGACACGATCGCCGAATTCGCCGCCGCACTCGACGAGCCGATCGGGGATTCTTCGCTCATTCCCGCGCTGATGGTGGCGCAGATGGCCGCGCGGCACGTCAAGGTCGCGATCGGCGGCGACGGCGGCGACGAGGTCTTCGGCGGCTACGAGCATTATCTGCGAACCCGCCGCGACGCCGAGCGGCTGCACGCGGTGCCGACCTGGGCGTGGTCCGCCACGGCCCGGCTGGCCTCCAGGTTGCCGCTCGGCTATCGGGGCCGCAACCGCTTGATGTCGTTGCGCGATGGACCGGCTTCGGCCGGCGTCTGGGGCACCTCGTTCTTCGACCCGGCCAGCCGCGCCCGGCTCACCGGGGCGCCGGCCGGCCCATGCCAGGCGGTTCCCGAAAACTGGCGCCGCCGGCTGTCCGATGGCGAAACCGATCCGGTCGAAGGCGAAATGCGCCGCGACTTTCATTCCACCCTGCCGGACGACTATCTGGTCAAGATCGACCGTGCCTCGATGCGCTTCGGGCTCGAACTGCGCGCCCCTTATCTCGATCACACCTTGGTTGAACTCGCCTATTCGCACGTGCCGCCGGCGCTGAAGGTCTCGCCGGTCCAGACCCGCATCCTGCAGCGGCGGCTGGCGGCGCGCATCCTGCCCCCCCACATCGAGCCCTCCCGCAAGCAGGGCTTTTCGGTGCCCCTCGATTCCTGGCTGCGCGCTTCCCGGGCCCGCGAGTTCGAGGCCCTGATCGGCCACTTGCCCGCACCCATCGACCGCAACCTGGCGCATGGGCTCATCGACGGGCTGATGCGCGGCCGTGCCAACGGCGCCCGCATCTTCTGCCTGATGATGCTCGCCCTGGGCTGCCGCAATCTGGGGCTGGCGGGCTAAAAGATGCGCATTCTGATCGTTGGCGCGTACGCGGCCGAATGGCACGAGCGAGCCTGGGAGCGAGCACTGCGGGAACTCGGTCACGAGACAAGCGGGTTTGCCCTGCGCGATTATTTCGCCGGGGGCATCGGCGGCTACCTTCAGTCGCGGTTCGTCGTCGGACCGACGATCGAGCGCCTCAACACGGACATCGTCCGAGCCGTTCGGTCCTGGCGGCCCGACATCGTCGTTTTCTACCGCGCCCTGGCCGTCAAGCCGCAGACGCTGCGCGCCCTCGCCGAAGGCGGCTCGGTGGCACTGGTGTGCTACATGAACGACGACCTGTTCGGACCGCTGGGCCACAAGAGCTTCTATCGGCTGTTCCGGGCCTCGGTCCCGCACTTCGACCTGCATCTCGTGCTGGGCCGCGAGGAGTTTCTGCCGCGCCCCGAAATTTCCGAATATCGGCGGCTGGGCGCGCCACGGGTGCAATCGCTTCGACAGCACTATCTGCCCTGGCTGCATCGGCGTCTCCGCCATCGGGTGCCGGCGCGCCTGCGCAGCGACATCTGTTTCCTGGGCCACTGCGAACCGGACCGGCGCCTGCCCGCGATGCAGGCCCTGATCGACGGCATCGACTGCCGTTTCCGTCTCAACGGTTCGCGCTGGCGCGAGTTCGGGCGCGGCCGACCCTGGGGCCGCTGGGACACAAGCGAACTCCAGGGCGAGGACTACGTGGCCGGGATCAATGGCGCCAAGATCGCTCTGGCGTTTTTCTCCGCATGGAATCGCGACAGCTTCACCCGCCGCGCCTTCGAAATCCCGGCCTGCGGTACCTTCATGCTCAGCCAGCGAACCGAGGCCATGCGCGAGATGTTCCGGGAAGACGTCGAGGCGGCGTATTTCTCCAGCCCCGAGGAACTGGTCGACAAAGCGAAATACTACCTGCGCCATGAAAGCCAACGAAGCCGGATCGCCGAGGCTGGCCGCCAACGCTGCCTGAGCGCGGGCTTCGATATTCATTCCCGGATGCGCGAGTGGCTGGGCGCGCTCGCGGCCGACCGGATCCCGGCCATGGAGGCGGCCGATTAGGATCGCCGTCGTCGTGAGCGACCCCGCCTCGGGGCTGCTGACCCACCCGGTCGGGCTTGCCATCGAAATGGCACGGCAGGCGCATGCCGTCACCGCCTTGAGCTGGACCGGGTCCAGGGGTCAGATGACGGGACTGGCCGGCATGCTTGAGCAGGCGGGCGTCGGTTTGTCGATTGCCGGCTGCCTGGCTCGCAGCGGGTCGGTTGGCGCTTTTGTGCAAACCGCCCGCCAAATGCCTGGGCGAACGGCGGCGCCCGCCGCCGATCTCCTCGTCGCCTTCGGACCGTTCGCCGCCTGGCAGGCGCGCCGGATCGTGGCCGGCACACCGCGCGTGGCGACCTTCGTCGAGGCGATGGGCCACGACCGCAGGAGCCGCGTCAAACCGTGGCTGGGTGCCCTTCTGCTCAATATGTTCACCGACGACGTCATCGCTCTGTGCCGGCTGGAGTCCGACCGTTTGCGCCGCCTGGGGGTGCGGCCGGGAAAACTGCACATCGTGCACAATCCCATTGATGTCGCTGCCGTCGACCGGGCGCTTGCCGGCCTCGACCGCGATCTGTTCCTGCAATCGATGGGGTTGCCTCCGACGCGTCGCTACCTTGCGTGCCTGGCTTCGTTTCTTCCGCGCAAGCGCCAGGACTTGCTCATCGAGGCGTTTGCGGAAGTGGCCGGGCGGTTTGCTCACCACGATCTGCTGCTCGCCGGTGACGGTCCCGAAAAGCAAGGCTGCGCGGCCCTTGCCCGAAGGCTGGGAATTGGTGATCGCGTCGCTATTTTGAATCGGCTCCCGAGCGACGACGCGATCCGCCTGCTGGCCTGTGCGTCGGCTGCCGTGCATTGCTCGAATGCGGAGACGTTCGGCTACTCGATGATCGAGCCCCTGCTCGTCGGCATACCGGCCTTGGTCACCAGGGTCGGGATTGGCTGGGAACTCGAGCAAGCCGGCATGGCCGACGTCGTCCCTCCCGACGATCGTCAGGCGTTGGTGCGCGGCTTGGGGGCCGTGCTGGCGCGCGCCGGGAAGCCGGATTTGAGTGCATCTCGGGCGCGTGACTTTGCGCGCGGGAATTTCGACGTCGCCTCGATCACCCGGCAGATCGTGGCGCTTGCCGCCGGGGAGCGGCAGACCGCCGCGGCGGACCGGGCACCCGCCTCGCCGGGCAACCGTTCCAGCGTCTCCCCGCCGCAAGGCGCCGGCCGCTAGCGGATAGGACCTGTGGTCTCCTACGCCTACATCGCACTCGTACTCGCCATGCTGATCGCAACCCGGCGCCAGCCGCTCCTCTTCCTGCGGCTCGCGTTTCTCGCCTCTCCGGGGCTTCTGTGCGCCGTCGCGCTGCTCGGCGCCTTCACCATCTCGCCGCATCTGCAGATCTCGCAGACGCCCGAAATCTACGAAAAGGCAATCTGGCTGAACGCCTTGGCGCTGGTGACGGCGCGCCTCGGCTGGTCGGCCGGCGCCCATCTCGCCGAGACAAGGCCGCTGAGCTCGGTCACGGTTCTCCACGACGTCAGCATCCGCAACGGGATCATCCTGGTGTTCGTCGGGGTCGTCCTTTGGTTCGTGCAGGGGCGCGGTGACACCTTCTTCGTCTCCCGCTACGCCAGCGACGAGACGGCCGGTCTGCCCCTGGGCAACGTCAATTCGATCATCAACATCCTCATCGGGACCGTCGTCTACTACCTGGTCACCCGGAACCACCGCCACATCTGGCAGGCGATCGCGATCATTCTGGCGTTCAAGGTCGTCTACGCCAACGTGCTGCGCGGCATCCGCGCCGATGCCCTCGACACGGTGATCCTGATCTACGTGATCCTCGGATTCTACCTCAGCGAATGCGCCGTGGTGCGTCTTCGGCATTTGGCTGCCGGCGCCGGGTTTGCGGCCCTGCTCTACTTCATCGGCATCGTGCGCGCCTCTTTCGTCGAAACCGGGCTGCAGGACGTGGCTGCCTATTCGTTTTTGACCGAAAACGACGGCGAAGTCGCCCTGCACATCAGCACCCTCTCCAACATCACCGCGACCTTCACCGGTTTCATCTGGCTGGCCGACACCGGCTATGTCGTCGAGCCGGCCCGCACCTATCTCGGCTACGTTCTGCGCATTCCGCCGGAGTTCATCTATCCCGACCGGCCCGTCGATCTGGCCTGGGTGTTCCCGGAAGTCGGACAGACCTCCGGCGGCGGCACCTTCGAGCTCGGCGAGGCCTATCTGACGCTGGGGGTTTTCGGCGTGGCGGTGGTGCCGGCGGCAATCGGCGGCGTCTTCGGCTATCTGTCGCGCCGTCTGCGCCGGTCGCCATACTCGATCGTGACGTTCGTGATGTTGTGCGCGCTGCTGGCGGTGTTCTCCCGTGGCGCCTGGTACCAGTCGTTCGCCTATTTCAAGTCCTTCATAACCGGGCTGATCTGGCTCGTCCCGATCCTGCTGGTGGCCAAACGCATGGCGCTGCCGGCCGCCGCCGGCGGGCGCACGATGGTGGCCACCCGGCCATGAACGGCACCGTCGCCAGGGCGCTCAAGGGTGCCTTTCGGATTGCCGGTCTCGACCTGCGCCGCGCCCGGGCGCCCCGGTCCCCGATTTCGGCCGAGCACCTTTTGTGCTGGGTCGAGTCCGCCAACACCGACCCGGTCGCGGCCCGTTTCCTGCAGCATTGCCGCGCCCGGAGCGCCGAAAGCCGCAGCCAGCTGATGCAGGATCTGTTCGTCGACTTCGTCCTCGACACCGACGCCGGCTATTTCGTGGAGTTCGGCGCATGCGACGGCGTGAGCCTGTCCAACACCGTCTTTCTCGAGTCCCGCCGCGCCTGGGGCGGCATCCTCGCCGAGCCGGCCCGCCGCTGGCATCGGGCGCTGTCGCGCAGTCGCCCGGCGGCCGAGATCGACACGCGCTGCGTCTGGGACACGACCGGCGACGAACTGGAATTCGCCGAGGCGCGTTCCGGCGAGCTTTCCACAGCCATGGAACTGGCCGACCCCTCCCGTGCCGTTCGCCGCTACACGGTGCCGACGGTTTCCCTCAACGATCTTCTCGCTCAGCACGCCGCCCCCGAAAATGTCGACTACCTGTCGATCGATACCGAGGGTTCGGAACTGAGGATTCTGGGTGCCTTCGATTTCGAACGGTGGCGCCCCCGGGTGCTCACCGTCGAGCACAACTACACCGAGCAACGCGAACCGGTCCGCCGCCTGCTGGCGGCCCGCGGCTACGTCAATGTCCTCACCGAATTCTCCCTGTTCGACGACTGGTTCGTCGATGCGGACAACTGGTCCGCGCTTTTGGCCAGCCAGCAATGATCGCGGGCATCGACGCCTCCAATATCACCGGCGGCGGCGGGCTGACCCATCTCCGCGAACTGCTCGCCCATGCCCAACCTCAAAAGGCCGGGTTTGAGCGGGTCGTGGTGTGGGCGCCGCGCGCCACCCTGGCGGCGCTGCCCGATCGCCCCTGGATCGACAGGCGCCATCATCCCGCGCTCGCGGCATCTATCATGCACCGAATTATCTGGCAGGCGTTCAGTCTGGCGCCGCTGGCCGAGAAGGCCCGGTGCGATATTCTGTTCGTTCCCGGCGGAACCTATCCGGGTCGGTTTCGCCCGTTCGTGGCGATGAGCCAGAACCTGCTCCCCTTTTCGCCCGCCGAGCGCCGCCGGTACTTCCCATCCGCCAAGTGGCTGCGGCTGAACCTGTTGCGGCACAGCCAGGGCCGAACCCTGGCGAGGGCCGACACGGCGCTGTTTCTTACCCGCCACGCGAGGTCGGTCGTCGAGGCGACCCTCGGCCGCCCACTGCCCTCGGTGGGCATCGTCCCGCACGGGGTCTCCGAGGCGTTCTTCTGCCCGCCGCGCCCCCGGCGCCGGCTCGACACCTGCGCCCCGGACCGGCCATTTCGGCTGCTCTACGTTTCGGTGGTCGAGCCCTACAAGCACCAGTGGAACCTGGTCGAGGCGGTCGCGCGCCTGAGACGTCGGGGCATGCCCGTCACCCTCGAGCTGGTCGGTGGCGCCACTCATCCGCCCTCGCGGGCGCGGCTGCGGGCGGCGATCGACCGCTGCGATCCGAAGGGCGACTTCGTCGACTGGCGCGGCCACGTGCCTTTCGCCGAGCTGCCGGCGATCTATTCGCGTGCCGATCTTTTCGTCTTCCCGTCGAGCTGCGAGAACCTGCCCAACATCCTGATGGAGGCGATGGCGGCGGGCCTGCCGATCTGCGCCGCCGGCCGCGGACCGATGCCGGAGGTGCTCGGCGAGGCGGGAAGCTACTTCGATCCCGAATCCGTCGCCGACATCGAGCGGGGATTGCATGCCGCCCTCGCAGACCCCGATCTTCGGGCCGCCCACGCCCGGGCGGGATTTGCGCGTGCCCGCCGCCTCACCTGGTCGGCCTGCGCGTCCGCCACCTTTGCGCTCCTCGCCGAGACCTGCCGCCGACCTTCGGATGTGCCGGAATCGGCGCCAGCCCCCGCCGCCGCCGGTGAGCGCCCGTGAAGCAGGTCCTGCATTCCGTCGCCTCGGGGGCGGTCGAAATCGCCGAGGTGCCGTGCCCGTCCTTCGGTCCCCACCAGCTTCTCGTGCGCTCCCGCCGGTCGCTGATTTCGGCGGGAACCGAGCGGATGCTCCTCGAATTCGGACGCGCCGGCCTCATCGGCAAGGCCCGCCAGCAGCCCGAACGGGTGCGCATGGTGCTCGACAAAATCGCCACCGACGGTCTCGTGCCGACCCTTTCGGCGGTGCGCAATCGGCTCGAGCGGCCGCTCGTGCCGGGCTACTCGAATGTCGGCGTGGTCGTCGACGTCGGTCGCGAGGTCACCGGCTTCGCCCCCGGCGATCGCGTCGCCTGCAACGGTCCGCATGCCGAGATGGTGGCGGTCGGCGCCAATCTCTGCGCCCGGGTGCCCGACAGCGTCTCCGACGAAGCCGCCGCTTTCACCGTCATCGGCGCCATCGCGCTGCAGGGCATGCGGCTGGCGGCGCCGACCCTGGGCGAGGCGGTCACCGTTTCCGGCCTGGGGCTCGTCGGCCTCCTGGCGGTGCAGCTCCTTGCCGCCCAGGGCTGCCGGGTGATGGGTGTCGACCCCGACGCCTCCCGTCGCGAGCTGGCGCTTGGTCTGGGCGCCGAGATCGCGGTGACCCCCGAGATGGCGCCGCTCGCCGCCGAGGGGTTCTCGCGCGGCCGCGGCGTCGACGCCGTGCTCGTGTGCGCTGCCACCCCGTCCTCCGCACCGCTGCGCCAGGCGGCGCAGATCTCGCGCCAGCGCGGCCGCATCGTCTTGGTCGGGGTCACCGGCATGGAACTCGAGCGCGGCGAGTTCTACGACAAGGAACTGAGCTTCCAGGTCTCCTGTTCCTACGGACCGGGCCGCTACGACCCCGCCTACGAAATCGGCGGGCAGGACTATCCCGTCGGCTTCGTGCGCTGGACCGAGGGACGCAACCTCGAGGCCGTTCTCGACATGCTGACGGCCGGCCGCGTCGAGGTGGCGCCGCTGATCTCGCACCGCTTCCCCGTCGCCGAAGCCGAGGCCGCCTATGCGCTGGTCGCCGGCGACGAGCCGTCCCTGGGGGTGCTGCTCGAGTACCCCGACAGCGGCGGCACCGGGGCCCCGGCACCGGCCGCGATCCGGCTGAGCGAACCGCCGATCGCCGTCGGCGGCCAGGGGATCGGGTTCATCGGCGCCGGCGCCTTCGCCAGCGCCACTCTGATCCCCGCCTTCCGGGCGGCCGGTGCCGAGCTTGTGAGTGTCGCCTCCAGCGGTGGCGTCTCGGGCCTGGTCGCGGCCCGCCGCTTCGGCTTCGCCGAAGTCACCACCGGGCCGGACGCGCTCTTCGACGACGAGCGCATCTCCGCCGTGGTCATCGCCACCCGTCACGACTCCCACGCCCCCCTGGCGGTGGCGGCGCTGGGCGCCGGCAAGCACGTGTTCGTCGAAAAGCCGCTGGCGCTCAGCGATGACGAGCTGGCTTCGATCAAGTCGGCCCGCGCCGGGGCGCTTGCAGCCGGTCATGGCCTCCTGCTGATGGTCGGGTTCAACCGCCGGTTCGCGCCGCTGGTCGCCAGGATGAAGGCGCTGCTCGCAACGGCGCCGGGGCCCAAGGCGATGACCATGACCGTCAATGCCGGCGCCCTGCCGCGCGGCCACTGGGCCGCCGACCCGGTCGCGGGTGGCGGCCGCATCGTCGGCGAGGCCTGCCATTTCATCGACCTCATGCGGTACCTCGCCGACGCCCCGATCGCCGAATACGACATCATGCGCCTGGCCCGCGGTGCCCCCGACACCGCCAGCATCCGGCTCGGCTTCGCCGACGGTTCGGTCGGCACCATCCACTATTTCACCAACGGCAATCGCCGGTTGGCCAAGGAGCGCCTGGAGATCTTCGCCGCCGGCCGGGTGCTGCAGCTCGACAATTTCCGCACCCTGCGCGGGTTCGGCTGGCCGGGCCCCTCCCGCCTGCGCCAGGTCCGCCAGGACAAGGGGCATCGCGCCTGCGCCCGCGCCTTCCTGGATGCGGTCAGCGCCGGCGGCCCGCCGCCGATCGCGGTCGAAGAGCTCTTCGAAGTCGCCCGCGTCGCCATCGAACTGGCCGAGGCCTGACCGTCAGCGATCCCCTCGACATCATCGCCGGGGCGCGCCCGAACTTCATGAAGATCGCCCCGATCGTCAAAGCGCTTCAGGAGCGTTGCGGGGACGGGCGCACACTGTCTTGGCGCCTGGTGCACACCGGCCAGCACTACGACGCCTCGATGTCGGGGGATTTCTTCACCCAACTCGGCCTGCCGGCCCCCGACGTCGAGCTCGGCGCCGGCTCGGGCTCCCACGCAACCCAGACCGCGGCGATCATGACCGCCTATGAGGACCTGCTGACGAACGCTCCGGCGGCCGCCTGCCTGGTCGTCGGCGACGTCACCTCGACGATGGCCTGTGCCATCACCGCCCGCAAGCTCGCGGTGCCCGTCGCCCATGTCGAGGCAGGGCTGCGCTCCGGCGATTGGTCGATGCCCGAGGAGATCAACCGCCGCGTCACCGACGCGGTCAGCAACTGGCTGTTCACGACGTCGGAGACCGCCGGCGCCAATCTGAGCGCCGAAGGCATCGAATCCTCCCGCATCTTCTTCGTCGGCAACACCATGATCGACTCGCTGCTGGCCAATCTCGATCGCCTGCGGCCGCCCGAATTCTGGCAACCCATGGAGCTGGGCCCCGGCGGCTATGTGCTGCTCACACTGCACCGGCCCGCCAATGTCGACGACCCGGACCGGTTGGCATGCCTTGTCCGCGCCGTCGCCCACTGCGCCCGCGACCTGCCGGTGGTCTTTCCCGTGCATCCGCGGACCGAAAGCAAGTTGCGGGAAATCAGTCGGTTGCCGGGCAACATTCGCCTCGTTCCTCCGCAGCCCTATCTCGAATTCATCCATCTGGTGAAATACGCTTTCGCGGTCCTCACCGACTCCGGCGGTCTCACCGAGGAGACGACGGTGCTGGGTGTGCCGTGCCTCACCCTGCGCGCCACGACCGAGCGCCCCGAGACCGTCGAAATTGGCACCAACGAATTGGTCGGAACCGAGCCCGCTGAAATCGAAGCGGCCACCGAACGGCTCTTCGGGGGCCGCTGGAAGAGGGGCCGCATCCCCGACAAATGGGATGGCCAGGCCGGGCGCCGCATCGCCGCCATTCTCGACAATCTGCTCGCCGCATGACCGTCGGCGCGCCTCTGCCCCGCTACTGGCGCACGGTGCGCCACCTCAAGCCCGTGCAGCTCTACCGCCGCGCCTGGTTCACCCTGCACCGTCCGGGTATCGACCCGGCCCCGCCGCCGCCCGTCCGCGCCGGCTTCGGAAGACGATGGACCGAGCCGAGCCGCCGCCCGCCTTCGCTGGTCGGCCCGACTGAGTTGGACTTGCTCGGCGTCACCGGCGATCTGGATGCCCTGGGCTGGGACGACCCGGCGACCGATCGGCTGTGGCGCTATCACCTTCACTATTTCGACGATCTCAACGCCGAGGGGGCGGACGACCGCGCGGCATGGCATGCCGCCCTCATCGAGCGCTGGATCGAGGACAACCCGCCGTGCCTCGGCACCGGCTGGGAGCCCTATCCGTGCTCGCTCAGGATCGTCAACTGGATCAAGTGGGCGCTCGGCGGCCACAGCCTCTCCCAGGGCGCGATTCACAGCCTCGCCATGCAAACGAGATGGCTCTCAAGTCGCCTGGAATACCACCTTTTAGGCAACCATATAGTTGCCAACGCCAAGGCGCTCATTTTCGCCGGCTTCTACTTTTCGGGGCCGGAATCGGCCCTCTGGCGCCATCGCGGCCTGGCCATCGTCGCCGCCCAGCTCCGCGCCCAGATCCTCGCCGACGGCGGGCACTTCGAGCTCAGCCCTATGTACCACGCGCGGGTCCTCGAGGACCTTCTCGATCTGGTTGCCCTCGTCCGGGCGTATCCCGATGCCGTGCCGGCACGCTGGCGGCATCAGGTCGAGCGCTGGCCGCAGGTGATCGGCCGCATGCGCGAGTGGTTGGACGCCATGTGTCACCCTGACGGCGAGATTGCCTTTTTCAACGACGCCGCTTTCGGGATGGCATCGGCGCCGGCCCAGCTCGAGGCCCATGCGCGCCGGCTGCGGCTCGGCCGCGGTTCGCGGCCGCGCGGGCCGCTCGTGCGGCTGCCCGCCAGCGGCTATCTGCGCATCGCCTCGGGCCCGATGTTGGCGCTGCTCGACGTGGCCCGGGTCGGCCCCGATCATCAGCCCGGCCACGCCCATGCCGACACCCTGAGTTTCGAGTTGTCGGTGGCCGGCCGCCGCGTGCTTGTCAATTCCGGCACCTCCACCTACGAGCCGGGAGCCGAGCGGCTGCGCCAACGCGGCACGGCGGCACACAATACCGTCGTCGTCGCCGGGCGGGACTCCTCCGAGATGTGGTCGTCGTTTCGGGTCGGGCGCCGCGCCCGGCCGCGCCATTTGCTCGTCGAGCCGGGCCCCCCCATCGAAGTGAGCTGCGCCCATGACGGCTACGCCCGGCTGCCCGGCGCGCCCGTCCATCATCGGCGCTGGCGTTTGGGTGCCGGCGAGTTGGTTGTCGAAGACCGCCTGAACGGCGGCGCGCATCCGGCCGAGGCGCGCTTTCATTTCCACCCCGACCTGCAATTGCGCCCCGCCGAAGGCGCTGCCTCCGGTACGGTGGGTGCCGAGCGCGGCCCGCTTCTGACCTGGCGCGTCGAAGAGGGCGAGGCCGCACTGGTCCCCGCCACATTCCATCCGCGCTTCGGCGAAAGCCTGCCCAACCATTGTCTGTCGGTGCGCCTCTCCAATGGCGGCGCCAAAGTGCGCTTTGCCTGCGTGTGATGCGGATCCTGTTTCTCACCGACAACTTCCCGCCCGAGGTCAACGCCCCCGCGAACCGGACCTTCGAGCATTGCCGCGAGTGGGCGAGGGCCGGGCACGCCGTCACCGTCGTCACCGGCGTACCGAACTTCCCGGCCGGCAAGGTGTTCGCGGGCTACCGCAACCGGCTGTGGCAGACCGAGCGGATCGACGGCGTCCGTGTCATCCGGGTGTGGACCTACATCGCCGCCAACGCCGGATTCGGCCGGCGGGTGCTCGACTATCTCAGCTTCATGCTGGCGGCGATTCTCGCCGCCCCCTTCGCCGGTCGCGCCGACGTGGTGATCGCCACCTCGCCGCAATTTTTCACCGCCTGCGCCGGCTGGGTGGTGAGCCTTCTCAAGCGCACGCCCTTCGTCTTCGAGCTGCGCGATCTGTGGCCGGCCTCGATCCGTGCCGTCGGCGCCGTCCGCGAGGGTCCGATGCTGCGTGGCCTGGAGGCGCTGGAGCTGTTCCTGTATCGGCGCGCCGCCGCCATTGTCTCGGTGACCGGGTCGTTTCGCGAAGACCTCGTGCGCCGCGGGATCG
>CAZNOZ010000042.1:0-16556 GCA_964574935.1 uncultured Devosiaceae bacterium
CTGGCCGAGCAGCCTGAGCCACAGATACTGGGCGACGTTGGTGTCCTGGTACTCGTCGACGAGGATGTAGCGGAAGCGGTCCTGGTATTCGGCGAGGACGGCCGGGTTTTCCCTGAACAGGCGAATGTCCTCGAGGAGGAGATCGCCGAAATCGGCGGCGTTGAGGATTTTCAGGCGCGCCTGGTAGTCGGCGTAGAGTTTTTGCGCCTTGCCGTTCGCAAAAAGACCGGCATCGGAGGCGGCGATCTGGTCGGGGCCGAGGCCGCGGTTCTTCCAGCCGTCGATCATCGCGGCGAGCTGGCGGGCCGGCCAGCGCTTCTCGTCGATATTCTCGGCGCTCAGGAGTTGCTTGAGAAGCCGGATCTGGTCGTCGGTGTCGAGGATCGTGAAGTCGGGCTTGAGCCCGACGAGTTCGGCGTGGCGCCTGAGGATGCGGGCGCCGATCGAATGGAAGGTGCCCAGCCACGGCATGCCCTCGACGGTGCGGCCGATCAGGCGGCCGACGCGGTCCTTCATCTCGCGGGCCGCCTTGTTGGTGAAGGTGACGGCGAGGATTTCCGATTCGCGGGCGCGGCCGGTGGCCAGGATGTGCGCGATGCGGGTGGTCAGGACGCGCGTCTTGCCGGTGCCGGCGCCGGCCAGGACCAGCAGCGGGCCATCGGTGGTCTCGACCGCCTCGGTCTGCTCGGGGTTGAGATCGGCGAGATAGCCGGTGGCGCGGGCGGCGAATTGCGAGGTGACCGCGCCGGCGGCCGGCGGGTTGTCGTCGAAGGGTTCGGAGGCCATCGAAAATCCAGTGGTCGCGCTGTCGAACCGGACCGGTTCCCACTTTTTCTGACAGCGATCGTAGTCGAATCCGGTTTTGTTCTCGTGGCGCAATATAGGGGCGGCGGGCGCCGATGTATATGCGGGCGCAAGGCTGTGGGCTGTCGCCAGCGGGTCGCACTCGCCCGGCATCGGGTGCGGCACACGGCAGTCATGCAACATAATCATTGCATGAGGGGGCGACCGCTGCTACTCCTGCGCGATGGCGGAGGACGTTTTCAGGGCAATTGGCGTCGGAATTCGCCGGCAGTTGCTCGATGAGCTGGCCGAACGGGACGGGCAAACCCTTTATGAACTTCACGCTCGTATGACGATGAAACACGGGGCGAGCCTGACTCGGCAGGCGCTGACGCGGCATCTCAAGGTGCTCGAGGACGCCGGTCTGCTCACGACCGAGTGGCGCTGGCGGTCCAAACTGCATTTCCTCGAGCCCGAGGCGCTGGGCGAGGCCAAAGCCTGGATCGACCTGCATCTGAACGAAGGACAAACCAGGGAGAGCAAACGATGAGAATCGTGGTGACGAGCGTTCTGGTGGACGACCAGGACCGGGCGCTGGACTTCTATGCCGGCAAGCTGGGGTTTGAGCGCAAACACGACGTGCCGATGGGCGAGCACCGGTGGCTGACGGTGGTCTCGCCGGAGGATCGGGAGGGGGTCGAGTTGTTGCTCGAACCGGACGCACATCCGGCGTCAAAGACGTTCAAGAAGGCGCTGGTGGCCGACGGAATCCCGCTGATCTCCTTCGGTGTCGACGATGTGGAAGCCGAATACGAGCGGCTGAAGGGGCTTGGCGTGACCTTTACGCAGCCGCCGGCGAAGATGGGTGACGTCACGATCGCGGTGTTCGACGACACGTGCGGCAATCTCATCCAGATCGCGCAGCAACACTGAGCGCGGCGGGGAAATCCCGGTCTCAGCCGAGGCGGTGCTCCGCCGCCACCGCCGCGATGACGCGGCGGTGCTCAGCGGCCGCCGGGTGGTCGTCCGACAGCGGTAAGAGCGAGATCAGCGCTTTCCACAGGGCCCAGCCGCGGGCCCGGGCCCAGGTGCCCGCATCGAAGGGCAGGGCGGCGCGGAAGGCGGCGCGGGCATCGCCGTCGAGGAAGGTCCATGCGAGCACCAGATCGCAGGCCGGGTCGCCGGTGCCGGCCGAGCCGAAGTCGATGACGGCGGCCAGGCGGCCATGACGGACGAGCAGATTGTCCGGCGCGACGTCGCCATGCACCCACACGGGGCCGCCCTCCCAATTCGAGGCCAAAGCGTCGTCCCAGCAGCGCGCCGCCCCTGCGGTGTCGATGCGGCCTTCGAGCCTGGCGAGAGCCTGGCGCACCTCATCGTCGTAGACGGCGAGGGCGCCGCCGCGATGGAAATTGTGGGGGCCGGCGGCCGGGCCGCCCGTGGCGTCGATCGCCTGCAGGGCGGTCAGGAACGCGGCGACATCGCGGGCGAAACCGGCCGGGTCTTCGATGCGGGCGGCGCTGGCCGGGGTTCCCTCGATCCAGCGAAGGATCGACCAGTCGAAGGGATAGCCCTCGCCCGGCCGGCCGCGCGCGACCGGTTCGGGGATCTCGAGCGGCAGGTGCGGCGCCAGGCGCGGCAACCAGGCGTGTTCCTTGTCGATCTGGGGGGCGTAGCGCGCGGCGCTGGGCAGGCGGACGCCGAGCCCGGTGCCCAGCCGGAAGGTGAAATTGTCCCAGCCGCCCGGTTCGAGCCGGGTCAGCGGCAGGTCGGCCCATTGCGGAAACTGTCGGACCAGGAGGCGGGCGACCAGATCGGTGCCGACGATCACCCGACCGTCGGCGTCGCGGGGCAGGCTCAAAGGTGCTCCTCTTTCGAGGTTTCGACGAGCGCCCGGTTGAACGAAGTCAGCGCCCGGACCTGGTCGGCCCAGCCGATTTGCCTGAGCTCCTTGTCGGTGCGTTCGAGAACCGGCAGGCGCGACTGGCCGGCGGCATCGAAGGCGCGCAAGGCCGATTCCAGGGTATCGGTGGGTTTCAGCCAGGCGGCGCCGGACGCCAGGTCGAATGGGGGCGGGGTTTCGTCCTCGGCGAGCGCGGTCATGAAGCTGTCGACGCGGATGAACCGGACGACATGGGCGTGCGGGCCTTCGGCCAGCATGATGCCGCGGGTATACAGCTGCCAGTAGAACCAGGAGCGGCCCACGATCGCCTGCGACAGGCCGGTGGCGATGGAGACCGAAAACAACAGCGCGATCGAGAAAGCGAAGCCGCCGGTCAACTCAAAGATCATGACGGCGGTGGAGATGGGCGCGCCGAGCACGGCGGCGGCGACGGCGCCCATGCCGATGATGGCGTAGAGCCCTTCCGAAGACGCCATGTCGGGAAACACCGACGCGGCGATCAGACCGAATGCGCCGCCGGTCATCGCCCCGACATAAAGGGCCGGGGAGACGACGCCGCCGCCGAAGCGGGAGCCCAGCGTGATGGCGGTCGCGACCGTCTTGGCGACGATCAGGGCGAGCATCGTGCCGAGCCCGAGCGAGCCGGCCAGCGCCATGTCGGTGGCCTGGTAGCCGACGCCGAGCACCTGGGGGAATCCCAACGCGATGATGCCGACCAGCAGGCCGCCGAAGACGGGCCGCAGCCATTCGCGCATGCGCACGAAACGCGAGGCCCAGTCGGCGCCGATCAGGGCGGTCTGGAACAAAATGGCGACGGCGGCGCAGGTGACGCCGAGAAGGGCGAAGGCGGGGATTTCCCAATAGGAAGTGATCTGGAAGTCCGGGAGCACGAAAGCGGGGGCGTCGCCGAACCACAGACGCGACATGACCGCGGCGACGACCGCGGAGATGACAATGGGGGCCAGGGCCGACAGCGCGAAATGGCCCAGAATCACCTCGTGCGCGAAAAGCACGCCGGCGATGGGAGCGTTGAAGGAGGCGGCGATGGCGGCGGCGACCCCGCAGCCGAGCATGACCCGGCGCGAGGAGGGCGGCAGGGCGAAGTACCGGAACAGCCCGCGCGAGACCGAGGCCGCCAGATAGACGACCGGTCCCTCGCGGCCGGCGCTGCCGCCAAAACCGAGGGTGACCACCGACATGGCGGTGCCGACGATGGCGTCCTTCAGGGTCAGGTGCGAGGTATTCCGGGCCCGCGCCTCGATGACGTCGGCGACCCCGCCGGCGCGGCCGGAAGGGCGCCAGAAGCGGATAATCAGGGCAACGAGCACGCCGCCAACCATGGGACCGACCAGGACAATCCACCAGGGCAGGGCGGCAAGGGCGGTGGCGTGGTCTTCCGACGTGGTGCCGAGCCACAGGAACTGCACGGCCCCGATGGCGAAGCGGAACACGATGGCGACCAGACCGCCACCCAATCCGGCCATCACCGCGAGGCCCCACAGCTTCGGCTGTTCGGCGGCGTGGAACGCCGCCCAGTGCGGTCCGACCCAGCGGGCACATGTGCGCCACAGGTCGGAAGCTCGGAACGGCGGATCGGCCATGGCCCCTTCGTCCGGGTACGGGGAAAACCGGGGCCGGTGATAGGCCGCGTTCGTCGCCGATGGCAAGAGCCCGGGCCGGGCGCGGAGCGTGTGCCCGCGCGTTGGCGGGTGACGGCGGGGGCCGGATTGGCCTAGTCTCGCCGACGGCGGAAAATCGTCCGGGACGGACGGAACACAGTGCTCAACCGGCTCTTCATCGTCATCGGAAGTCTGGCCATCGTTTTGATGGTCGCGGCCTTCATCGTGCCGCGCTACACCGACTGGAACCCCTATCGCGCCCGCCTGGAGGCGATGGCGTCCGAAGCGCTGGGTACCCCGATCCAGATTCGCGGCGATCTCACGCTGACGATCCTGCCGCAGCCGAGAATGACGCTGAACGACGTCGTGGTCGGCCGCCCGGAGGCGCCGGTGGCGCGGGCGGCGACCGTGGAAGCCGAGTTCGAGCTGATGGAGTTCCTGCGCGACCGCTATCAGGTCAGCGAGCTCAACATCGAGCAGCCGGTCTTCGATTTCCGGGTGGACGAGGCGGGGCGGCTTGTGGTGCCGGTCAATCTGCCGCGGCAGGTGAGCACGACCAACGTGGCGATCCGAAACGCAACAATCTCGGGCGGCACGATGACGCTTTCGGACGGACGGACCGGGGAGAGCTGGACGGCGACCGACGTCGAGGCGAGCGTCCGGCTGACGGCGCTCAGAGGCCCGTTCTCGGCGCAGGCGGCGGGGCTTTTTGACGGCGCGCCCTATCAGGTGCGCGTCAACAGCTCCGATCCCAACGAGAACGGAGAGGTGCGGCTGTCGCTGTTCGTGAAGCCCGACGAGGGCCGGTTCACGGTTTCGGTGGACGGGATGCTCGCGCCGGGGGGCGGGCAGCCGAAATTCACCGGCGCGCTGGGCTGGCGCTACACGCCGCCCCAGAGCGACGATGTGCGCACGGTGCGGGGAGCGGCGGTGCTGGACGCCAAGGTGGAGGCCGACCCCGAGCGGCTGCTGCTATCCTCGTTCACCTATTTGCCCGACGAAACCCTGGCGAGCGCCCGGTTCACCGGCGCCGCAGAGGTGGATCTGGGGGCCGACCCGCATTTCGATGCGGTCGTTTCGGGGGGCGTCATCGGGCTTTTCGGGGCGCGGGAGGTCCGCGAAGAGACGCTGGCGGCGCCCTACGCCTTGCTGGAGCTCGTCGACGCGCTGCCGGCACCGCCGGCCACCACGCTGCCGGGACGGGTGGGCATCGACATCACCGAACTCAATCTGAGCGGCCTGTCGCTGAGGGACGTGCGGGTGGATGCGCGCACCGACGGGCAAGCCTGGCAGGTCGCGGAATTCTCGGGGCGGCTGGCCGGGGAGACGACGGTGTCTCTGGCCGGCAGGGCCAGCGCGGTGGTGGGCAAGCCGACTTTCGAGGGGGCGGTGAGCATCACTACGCAGCGGCTCGACGCGTTGGCCCGCCTGTGGACCCCGGCAACCGAGGACAACCCGTTGTTCGGCACCGCCGGCACTCTGGCGGCGCGGGTAACGATGGACGGCAGCGGCGTCACGGTTTCCCAGGGCGCCGCGGATTTCGACGGCAACAGCCTTGGTTTCACTGCGAAGGCGACGCGATGGCCGGTGCCGGTGCTCGACTTCACCGCGGCGCTCGGGGAGCTAGACGGGCGTGCCGGCGCTCAGCTTGCGGCGCTGTTGCCGGCGCCTTTCCGCGACCCGAGCTTCGCGGCCAGCTTTCCGCAGGGCTCGCTTGAAGTGACCGCGCAGCGGCTGGTCTATCGCGGCCAGGAGCTCAATGACCTCGAGGCCTCGGCAAGCTGGTCGGCGGACGGCATCGAGGTCGACCGGTTCGCGGTGAGCGATGCCCAGGGGACGACGCTGGCGGCTTCCGGGGCGCTGGGCGGCACCCTCGGCAACCCGCATATCGTCGGCGCCGCCGAACTGAGCCTCGCCGAGCACTCGCGCGCCGCCGATCTGTGGGCTCTCCTGCCCGCCCCGAGCCCGGCGCCGCCGGCGCTGGCGCCACCGCGGCTGGCGCCGCTTTTGGCGACGATCCTGGATGCCAACCGGCCGCTCCGGCTCGATCTGAAGCTGGAGGACGAGGCGAGCGGCGGCCAGCGGCTGGCGGCTTCGATGGTTTCGGGGCAGGTGCGGGCGGCGGGCGAGGCCCAGCTCGCCGGCGGCATCTTCGCGGCCGCGACGCAGCCGGTCGACGCCGCCTTTTCATTTGAGGCCCCGGACCGCACGGCGCTGGCGAGCGCCCTGGGCGTGCCGCCCCTGGTCGCGGCGGGGCTGGTGCGCGGCGAGCCGGCGGCGCTGAGCTGGCAGTCAAGCGGCACGGTTTCCGATTCGCTGGACGCGAGCATCGTCTACACCGCCGGCGAGGAGCGGATCGGGTTCGATGGCACGCTGAGCCTCGCCGATCCGTCGGCGGTGAGCGGCGGGGGGCGGATCGAGCTCAACCTGTCCGATTTCGCCGGCTACGCCGACATCCTGGGGCTGACGGGGCTGAACCTGCCGGCGATGTCGGCGAACGCCGATCTCGAATTTTCCGGATTGGGCGAGGTGGCTTTGTCGCAAATCGACGCGACCATCGCCGGCGAACGGGTGGGCGGCGCGATCTCGTTCGAAGGGGCGGCCGGCGGACTGACCTACAGCGGCGCGCTCGATCTCGACCGGGTGGATGTGAGCGCGCTCGGCTGGTTCCTGGGCGGCGCGGCGTCGCTGGTGCCGGGCGACGGGCCCTGGCCGATCGGGCCGATCTCGGTGGGGGAGGCGGCACGGGGCTCGCGCGGCCGGATCGCGGTGGAGGCGGCGCGGCTGACCCTTGACGAGGCGAACCTGTTGCACGACGTGGCGTTCGATTTCGCCTGGGACGGCACCCAGACGCGCATCCGCGAGCTGACCGGGGCGCTGGGCGAGGGGGAGGTCAGGATCGACGCGCATATCTGCTGCGCGACCGAATTGCGCGACAAACAGCTATCGGGCCGCTTTTCGGTCGATTCGGTGGATCTCGACGCGCTCCTGCCGCCGGCGCTGGCCGAGGGGCTGGGCGGCACCATCGAGGCGAGCGGGCAATTCGCCGGCAACGGGGTGAGCTATGCCGACATGGTGCAATCGATGGGCGGGGACGGCCGCTTCACGGTCGAAGGGCTGACCGTCGAGCGGTTCAATCCGGACGCATTCGAGACCATCGCCGGGATGGACGATATCATCGATCTCGAGCCCGAAGCGTTGGCCGGGGCGGTTTCCGAGGCGCTCGGCACCGGCGCGCTGAGCGTGCCGAGCCTGAGTGCGCCGTTTTCGATCGCCGGGGGGACGGCGCGGGTCACCAACCTGGCGGCGGACACGGGCACCGTGCGCCTGTTGGGGGACGGGGCGCTGGATCTGAGCGATTTCAGCATCGACAGTTCGTTTTCGATGAGCCCGGCCGCGCCGCTGGGCGGCCTTCTCACTGAGGCGAGCGGCAAGGTGACGGCCAAAGTGAGCGGACCGCTCGCCGGACCGGTGGCCGAGCTCGACGTGGCGCAGATGGTCGATGCGCTCAAGGCGCGGGCCTTCGAGCTGGAGGTGGCCCGGCTCGAGCGACTGCGGGCCGAGCAGCAGGCGCGCATCCGCTCGGCCTCGGTGGCCGAACAGCGGCGCCTGGCGATCCTCTACGTCCAGAGGGCGATCGCCGAACGCGAAGCGGCGGCGCGCCAGGCGACCCGGCTCGCCGAAGCGGCGATCGGGCGCGAACTCGAACGGCAGGCGGCGGCCGAGGCTGCGGCCGGCGAGCCCGTCGAGCCGGCGCCGAGCGGGTCGGAGCCGACCGGGCCGGCGCCTCCCGAAGGACCGATTGTCGTGCCGGAGCCGCCTCTGGAACTTTCACCGTCGCCGAGCGATCAGGGTCCGATCAGACTGATTCCCAACTAGGGGCGTCGGATATTCGGGCGTTTGTTGCGGAAGTGCGCCAGCGCCGCCAGGCGGAGGGCCGAGGCGAGGCGGGCGTCGCCGCGGCGGCTGTCGATTTCGGCGATGAGGGCCGGCAGGGCGATACGGCGCTCGGCGGCGATGGCGTCCAGAGCGTCCCAGAATTCGGGCTCGAGCGCCACGGACGTGCGGTGGCCGGCAATACTCAGCGACCGCTTGGCGAGGGTGCCCGGCGCCACTCAGGTCTTCTTGCGGAAGGAGTCGAGGCTGATGATCTTGTCGCCGCTGGCATTTTCGCCGCTGGCATTGCCGCCGCTGTTCCGGCCCGCCGCCGGCGCGCCGCCGTCCGCCTGATCGTCGTTGCCGGTGGCCGTCTCGGGCATCGCCGGGCTGGCGGCGTCCTTGACGTCGAACTGCAGGCCGAACTGCACCGACGGATCGAAAAAGCCCTTGATCGCCGCGAAGGGGATGGCGAGCTTCTCCATGTGACCGTCGAAGCTCAGCGACACCTCGAAGCCGGTGTCGGAGACGGTGAGGTCATGGAACTGGTGCTGCAGGACGATCGTCATCTCCTGCTCGTACTGGGCCAGCAGCCGCTCGGAGACGCGCACGCCGGGGGCGGCGGTGACGAACGAAATGAAGAAGTGATGGTCGCCGGGCAGGCCGGTGCGGGCGACCTCGGCGAGCACCTTGCGCACCACGGAGCGCAGGGCGTCCTGGGCCAGGATGTCGTAGCGGATCAGGTCTTCGGCCATCGGCTCCCGTTGGCGACCGCCTTGCGGGTAGGGGAATCTCCGGTCGCATTTCAAGCCCATCGGCGGCCGAATGCAAGTCAGGGAAATGAAAATGCAGGCTTCTGTTGCCAGGTGCCTGCGGACCCCGCCTTACCCTGCTAGAGGCAAGGGCTTGAATTGAAGGCTTCGCGCCGCATTACGCAGCGAGAAGTTGACCTTCAGCATAGTTGTCATTCGCAACTATATGTTCGGCCCGATAACGGTGGAACCATGCCGGGCGAAAACCAGCCCTTTACACCCTCGTCGATCCTGTTTCGCCCCCATAAGGGCCCGCCGTGCGGGTTCTGGTGGAGGCGCCGGGTACTGCCCCCGGGTCCGATGGGTTTATTGCGACCAGCGTTTATCGCCATAGCTGTTGCCAGCCGGACCAATATAATGCGGCTGCGCGCCGCATGCAAAGCGTCCGGCCGGAGATGGTTGGCGGTTGCTTGCCACGGGCGCGCGCAGGGTGCCTGTCGGCGGCAGGCAGAATCGCGATAAGGCAACAATATGCAGGCCTATCTCGACCTTCTCGGGCACGTCCTCGAACACGGTGTGGACCGGTCCGACCGCACCGGGGTCGGCACCCGTGGCATCTTCGGGCATCAGATGCGATTCGACCTCGGCGAGGGGTTTCCGCTCGTCACCACCAAGAAGCTGCATCTGAAATCCATCATCTACGAGCTTTTGTGGTTCCTCAGCGGCGACACCAACATCGCGTATCTGAACGAACACGGGGTCAGGATCTGGGACGAGTGGGCCGACGAGGCGGGCAACCTCGGGCCGGTCTACGGCTCGCAGTGGCGGTCGTGGCCGGACGGCCGCGGGGGCACGATCGACCAGATCGCGCGGGTCGTCGAATCGATCAAGACCGACCCGAATTCGCGCCGACACATCGTGAGCGCCTGGAACCCGGCCGAAATCGACAAGATGGCGCTGCCGCCGTGCCATTGCCTGTTCCAGTTTCACGTCGCGGAGGGACGGCTGAGCTGCCAGCTCTACCAGCGCTCGGCGGACTTGTTTCTGGGGGTGCCGTTCAACATCGCCTCCTATGCGCTGCTTACCGAAATGATGGCGCGGGCGACCGGATATGCGCCCGGCGACTTCGTGCACACCTTCGGGGACGCGCATTTGTACGCCAACCATTTCGAGCAGGCGCGCGAGCAGCTCCGCCGGGCGCCGCGGGCGTTGCCGAGGCTCGAGATCAATCCCGACAAAACCTCGCTGTTCGATTTCGACTTCGAGGACTTCACGGTCGTCGGCTACGACCCGCATCCGACGATCAAGGCACCGATCGCGGTGTGACAGGTTCGGTGATGCCAGCGAGGACGCGGACGGTTCTGGCGGCGCTTTTTATCGCTTCGTGCGCTCCCGTGTGGGCGAACGACACGTCGGCTGAGCTGACCACCGGCGGGCTGGTGTTCGTGAAGAACCAGGACATCGCGCTCACCCGCGAGGATCTCAGCATTTCGGCCTCTCAGATCCGGGTGCGCTACGAGTTTCGCAATCGCGGTGCGGACGACAGGGACGTTCTGATGGCGTTTCCGCTGCCGGACATTCCGTCCACGCCCTTCGAAGAGGTTTCGATCCCCTCGCTCGAGGGCGACGACTATTTTCCGTTCGCGACACGGTTCAACGGCGCGCCGATCCCGGCGACGGCCTATCAATACGCCTTCGCCGTCGGCATCGACCGCTCGGAGTATCTGAGGGCACACGGTCTCTCCCTGGTGCCGTTCGCCGGGTCGAACCGGGAGGCGCTCGCGGCCATGGACCTGGCAACGCTCGAGGAAATGGCCGGGCTTGGGCTGGTCGTGGCGGAGGTCTATGACGACGGCTCCGGCATGCGGACCCACTACCAGCCGGCCTGGACGCTGAAGACGACCTTTGCCTGGCGGGCGGTTTTTCCGGCCGGTGAGACGGTGGTGGTCGAGCACGCCTATCAGCCGAGCGTCGGCGGGACGACCGGAGTGACGTTCTTGGGCGACCAGGCCGAGCAGCGCGCGCGTTACGAGGAGCGCTATTGCATGGATGCGTCGTTCGTCGCCGCCGTCGAACGGACGACGACCCCCGACGAGCCGTGGGGGGCGCCCTTCTTCGAGAACTGGATCAGCTACATACTGGAGACCGGCGCCAACTGGGCGGGCCCGATCGGGGTTCTGCACATCACCGTCGACAAGGGGCATCCGGACAATCTGGTCTCCTTTTGCGGGGACGGGGTGACCAAGACCGGCCCGACGACGTTCGAGATGACCTATCGCGACATTTACCCGAGCGGCAATCTCGAGGTCTTGTTGCTGCAGCGGGTGGACTAGCGCGCGTGGCCTGCACCATCCGGGGCGCCGAACCGGACGATGCCGCGTTGATCGTGCGGTATATCGGCGCGCTGGCCGAGTACGAGCGGCTGGATCATCGGGTGGCGGCAACCGAGGCCGACATCACCCGCGACCTCTTCGGGGACCGACCGCGCGTCTTCTGCGACATCGCGCAGTGGGACGAAGCGCCGGCGGGATTCGCGCTTTGGTACTACACCTATTCGACCTTTCAGGGCCGGCACGGCATCTGGCTCGAGGATCTGTTCGTCGAGGATGCCTGGCGCGGCAACGGCATCGGCACCGCGCTGATGGCATCGCTGGCCGCCCGCTGCACCAAGGAGGGGCTGGGCCGGCTCGAATGGGGGGTGCTGGACTGGAACGTTCCCTCGATCGACTTCTATCGCGGGCTCGGGGGTGAGCTGATGGATCAGTGGCGGATCTGCCGCGTCGAGGGCGAAAAGCTCGCGGCGTTGGGGGCGGGCAGGTGAGGCCGGCGCTGGTTCTGATCGCGGCCGTGGCGCGCAACGGCGATATCGGCGTCGCGGGCGGGCTTCCCTGGAAGCTGCCCTCGGACCAGCAGTTCTTCAAGCGGGTGACGATGGGCAGACCGCTCATCATGGGGCGCAAGACCTTCGAAAGCCTCGGCCGGCCCTTGCCCGGACGCACCAACATCGTGGTGACCCGCCGAAGCGGCTACGCGGCGCCGGGAGCGGTGGTGGTGCACTCTCTCGACGAAGCGCTCGAGGCGGCGCGTGCGATGGCGGCGGCGGACGGCGTCGAAGAGGTTTTCGTGATCGGGGGCGGGGAGATCTACGGGCAGGCGATCGAAGACGCCGACCGGCTCCTGATCACCCATGTGGACGCGGCGCCGGAAGGGGACGTGAGATTCCCCGAGATCGATCCGGAAAAGTGGGCAGGTTTTGGCGTCGATGACGTCGCGCCGTCGGAAGAAGACACCCACGCTTACGAGATCCGCCGGTACGAGCGGCGATAGCAGGGCAGCGTCCGCATTGATCGAAACGGGCGGCTTGCCTATATAGGCCGTCAATTCCCGAACTCACGGAAGGACCCTCATGTCCTGGAACGACAACAGGGGCGGCGGCGGCCGCGGCAATGGCGGCGGGCCGTGGGGCCAGTCGCCGGGCAGTGGCGGCGGCGGCAGACGGCCGGGCGGCCCGAATCTCGAGGACATCCTGAGCCGCGGCCGGGACCGGTTTTCCGGCGGATTGCCGGGTGGCCGCTGGGGCGTGATCGGCGTGATCGTCGTGGTCGTCGTGCTGTGGGCCTTCCAGGCCGTGTACACCGTCGATCCGCAGGAGGTCGGCGTTGAATTGTTCCTCGGCCAGCCCGAGGATTTGCTCTCCGATCCCGGACTGCATTTCGTCTGGTGGCCGCTGGAGACCGTCGAGAAGGTCTCGGTGACGGAAAACCGGATCGTCATCGGCTCGGTCTCCCCGACCGCGTCGCGGGCGGCCCGCGCCGGCATCCGCGCCGAGGGCCTGATGCTCTCGGGCGATCAGAACATCGTCGACGTGACCTTTGCGGTGCTGTGGCGTGTCTCCGATCCGGCGGCCTATTTGTTCAACGTCCGCGAACCGGACGCCATGGTCCGCCGGGCCGCCGAAAGCGCCATGCGCGAGGTGGTGGGTCGGCGACCGGCTCAGGATATCTATCGTGACGCCCGCGCCGGCATCGCGATCGAGGTCGAGACCATCACCCAGTCGATGCTCGACAATTATGGAGCCGGCATCACGGTTTCCGAGATCACCATTGCAGACGTGGCGCCGCCGGCCGAAGTGGCCGACGCGTTCGACGAGGTGCAGCGCGCCGAACAGGATCAGGACAGGTTCCAGGAGGAGGCCCGCCAGTACGCCAACAACATTCTCGGCGACGCCCGTGGACAGGCGGCGCAGATCCAGCAGGACGCGCTGGCCTACAAGGACCGGGTCGTCAAGGAGGCACAGGGCGACGCGGCGCGCTTCAATCTCGTCTATGACGAGTACATCCAGGCTCCCGAAGTGACCCGCAAGCGGTTGTTCCTGGAAACGCTGGAGGGCGTCCTGGGTTCCTCCGAGAAAATCATCATCGAGAGCGGCGCATCCGGATCGGGGGTCATCCCCTATCTGCCGCTGCCCGAAATCCAGGCCCGGTCTTCGGGTTCGACACCGGCGCCCGCGGGCGCAACGAACGCGGGGAACTGAGCCATGAACCGTGCCCTCATCATCGGCGTCATCGTCGTCATTGTCCTTTATGTGGCGTTTTCCTCGATCTTCGTGGTCAACCCGCGCCAGCAGGCCATCGTCACCCGGTTCGGCGAGATCGCCCGGGTGCACTCCCAGCCGGGGCTCTATTTCAAGGTCCCCACCGACTTCGTGGAGTCTCTGCAGATCATCGAGGACCGGGTGTTGCGCTACGACCTCGAGGATATCCGGGTGCAGGTTTCGGGCGGCAAGTTCTACGTCGTCGATGCGTTCCTGACCTACAGGATCACCGATCCGCGCAAGTTCCGCGAGCTCACGCGCGGCAGCCTGCAGGTCGCCGAGGGACTGATCAACGCCCGATTCGAGGCGGCGCTGCGGCAGGTCTACGGCCTGCGCGAGTTCGGCGCGGCGCTGAGTGAAGCGCGCAGCGATATGATGGAGGAGGCCCAGAACCTGGTGCGCACCGAGATCGGCAGTCTGGGAATCGACGTCGTCGACGTCAGGATTCTGAGAACGGACCTGACCGAGGAGGTCTCGCAGCAGACCTACGACCGGATGTCGGCGGAACGGTTGGCCGAGGCGGCACGGCTCAGGGCCCGTGGCCGCGAGCTGGCGCAGACAATCAGGGCCCAGGCCGATCGGCAGGTCATCGAGATCGAGGCGACGGCCCGCCGGGAGGCCGAAATCCGGCGCGGCGAGGGCGATGCCGAGCGCAACAGGGTGTACGCGGAGGCCTATGGCCGCGATCCGGAGTTCTTCGAGTTCTACCGCACAATGCAGTCCTACCGTACGGCGCTGCAGGAGCAGGGGACGACCCTGGTGCTGAGCCCGGAATCGGAGTTCTTCCAGTACTTCAGCTCCGACACCCTTCCGGGCACCACGCTGCCGCCGGCCACCATCGTGCCGATGGAGGAACCGATCACGCCCGAGGAGCTGCCGCCGGCGGCCTCCGAGCTGGGCGGCGACGCGACCGGTGACGGCGCTGCCTCGACGACGGGCGACGGCACCGGCGGGCAGTGACGGATTTTCTGGCGGCGCTGGGGCTGGCGATCGCGCTTGAGGGGCTGGCCTACGCCGCCTTTCCCGAGCAGATGAAGCGGGCGCTCGAGACGGTTCTGGGTGCGCCCAATAACCAAATTCGTGTGATTGGCCTCGTCGCGGCGGGAATCGGACTTATAGTGCTGTATTGGGTGCGCGGCTGAGCGCGCCGCCCCGTCGGCGCTCCCCCGCACCCCTTTTCGGATCCGGCTGGTCGGCAATGGTTGGCTTGTACAATGTGATCGGAGTTCGTGGCGTGGCGCTGGGGGCCGCGATGGCGGTGCTGGCGGGGGCCGCGTCGGGGTCGGCGCAGCCGCAACCGGCGGCACCGGCATCGGTCTCGGAGCTCGCGGGGATGCTCACCCCGACGGTCGTCAACATCTCCTCCATCCGGCGGATGCGGGAGGGGGTTCGGACGCCGTTCCCGGATCGCTCCGAGGCACCGCCGCTCAGACAGTTCTTCGACCAGCTCGATCCGAACGACCCCGTCGCGGAGCGGGAAGTGACGTCGCTGGGGTCGGGTTTCGTCATCGACCCGGCCGGGATCATCGCCACCAACTACCACGTCATCGAGGGCGCCGAGGAGATCATCGTGGTCTTCGCGGACGGCGAAACCGCCGAAGCGCAGGTGGTCGGGGCCGACGAAAAGACGGATCTGGCGATCGTCAGCGTGGATCTGGGGCGCACCCTGGCGCCGGCTTCGTTCGGAGATTCGGACACCGCCGAGATCGGGGACTGGGTGATGGCGATCGGCAATCCGTTCGGGTTCGGCGGCTCGGTGTCGCTGGGGATCGTCTCGGCCCGCAACCGCGACATCCATTCGGGCCCCTACGACAGCTTTCTGCAGACCGATGCCGCCATCAACCAGGGCAATTCCGGTGGCCCGCTGTTCGACATGAACGGCGAGGTCGTCGGGATCAACACCGCCATCATCGCCAATGGCGGCCGCTCCCTGGGGGTCGGCTTCGCGATCCCGATCAACCTGGCGCGGCCGGTGCTCGAACAGCTCATGGAGTTCGGCGAGACGCGGCGGGGCTGGCTCGGGGTCGGCATCCAGGACGTGAGCGAGGACATCGCGGCGAGCCTGGGGCTGAACGACACCAAAGGCGCGATGGTTCTGTCGGTGACCCCCGACGGGCCCGCCGACGGCGTGCTGCGCGAGGGCGACCTGATCTTCGAGTTCGACGGGCGGACGGTGACCAAAATGCGCGATCTGCCGCGCATCGTGGCGGAGACGGCGATCGGCAAGCGTGCCGAGGTGGTGATCTTCCGCAACGGTGAGGAGCGGGCGGTCGACGTGACGGTGGGCCGGCTCGAACGCGGCGAAATCCGCGCCGCGGACCTGAGCACGGATCCGCAGGCGCCGCCGCCGCCAAAGGCGCGCGACGAGACGCTGGGGCTGGAGCTGGCGGCGCTGACCGACGAGCTGCGGAAGAAGTATTCGATCGCGCAGGACGTCAAGGGCGTGATCGTGGTCAGCGTCGATCCCGGCAGTGACGCGTATGAAAAGGGAATTCGGCAGGGACTGGTGATCGCCGAGGTGAACCAGCATCCGGTCGGCGTGCCCGAGGACGCCACCGCGATCTTCGACACGGCGATGGATTCGGGCCGCGAGGCGGTGTTGTTCATGCTCGCGGACGCGGCGGGCAATCGCCGCTTCGTGGCGGTGCGCATCGACCGCTAGCGCGGCCTCTCGATCGCGTAGAGCACGTGGGGGCGCAGCCGGTGCCCTTCGGGCACCTCGGGGTGTTCGAAGTCGCGGGCCGGGTCGCGCACCATGCCGAGCTTCTCCATCACCCGGCGGGAAGGGCCGTTGCCACGATAGGTGATCGCCACGACCTCCTCGAGGTCGAGGACATCCCAGGCATGAACGAGGCAGGCCCGGGCGCCCTCCGGTGCATAGCCCTGTCCCCAGTATTCGCGGCCGAGCAGCCAGCCAACTTCGACCTCGGGGTGGCCGGGAATGGCGGCGCGCGCAGGCTCGCCGAGGCGCGCGATGCCGATGTCGCCGATGAAGGCGCCGTCCGACTTTCGTTCCACCGCGAGCCAGT
>CAZNOZ010000043.1:0-15313 GCA_964574935.1 uncultured Devosiaceae bacterium
CAGGCACATTGCTCGGACCGGTCCTGAGCGGCCGCCGGCAGCACGACCAGTCCCGGCGCCAAGCCCAAAAGCATGGCGCAAACGCGCATATCAGACATTGGCTTCATTATGCTGTCCCGTAAAATGTTCTGCTCAGCTCGCAGCAGCGATCCGGTCAGGCAGACGTCAAATCGAATTCCCCTTTGTCCGCGGAAGCGGTGTTCGTTCGGCGGCGCTCCCCGAGAGCTCCTGGTGGTCGCGGATTATGCACAAGGACTAACGTGCGCGGGTTTGGTTGAAAATATGTAGGTCTACGGCTAGCGGTTTTTGCGTAGACCCGGCCGCGGCCGGCGGGGCGGCCCGCCTCAGGCGGACAGGATCATGCGCAGCAGCTGCATCTGCTTGCCGGCCATCTCGAGCCGCGCCGCCTCGCCCAGTTCGTCCCAGTGGATGACCATCCAGCGGTCGAGCGCCTCGCCCAGTCCCATTGTCGCGTCGACCAGCATCGATCGCGGCAGGTCGGTGCGCACGACCCCCAGCTCCTGGCCGCGCGAAATGATCAGATCGACCCACCGGCGCGCCGCCTCGAAGGTCCGCCCGGTGGGACCGCCCTGCCCGCCCTCGCCGCGCAATCGGTAGAAAACCCGACCCAACTTGACGTACCAGACGTTGCGGTTGAGGACGGCGACGGCGCGGGTGTACAGCGATTCGAGCTCGGGCCAGTAGGTGTCGGCGGTCAGGGAAGACGAATCGAAGCCGCCGATCTCGCGGAACAGGAGCACGATCGAGCGTTCGACAAGAGACGTGAACAGGTCGGCCTTGTCCTCGAAATAGTAGTACAGCGAGCTCTTGGACATGCCCGAGCGTTCGAGGATCCGGTTTAGCGAGGCCTGCGCGAACCCCCGGGCGCCGAACTCCTCGGCGGCGCTGTCGAACAAGCGCTCCTGGCGCTCGGCTTCGAGATTTTCAAATCGTGGGCGCATCGGCTTGACCCCGGTGGCCCACAGGGGTAGATACCTCAGGTGTGGACCAGCCGGTCCAGAATAGCGGCTTGCGGGCCGCAAGGCAAGTTCGGTGGCGGGCAATCCGCCGGGGATAGTGCGGAAACCCGCAGTTTTCCGGGGCCGGTCCGCGAGGAGTAGAGGCGATGCACAATCCAGTAGCGGGGGCGAAACAGGTGAAGGGCGGGGTCCGGTTTCGGCAACCCGCCGCGCTGACCCTCGGTTTGCTGGCGGCGCTGTGGACGATGACGCCGGCGGCCGCCCAGGACGCCACCGCCCTGTTGCGCGCCGCCTATGACAATTGGCGCGCCAGCAGCTCCGAGACCGAGGTGACGATGACCGTGCATCGCCCGGACTGGCAGCGCTCCATGCAGATGAAGGGCTACACCCAGGGCAACGACAAGGCGCTGGTGCGTTTCACGGCACCGGCGCGCGACGCGGGCAACGCCACCCTGCAGGACGGCCGCAACACCTGGGTCTACAATCCCAAGCTCAACCAGGTCATCAAACTGCCTGCCTCGTTGATGGGACAGTCCTGGATGGGATCGGACTTCTCCTACAACGATCTGGCGAAATCGGAGGACGTCCTCGACCAGTACACCCACAGCGTCATCGGCACGTCGAGCGCCAGCGGCCACACCGTCTACCAGATCGAGGCGATCCCGAAGCGGGGCGCCCCGATTGTCTGGGGCAAGCTGGTGATCGAGGTGCGCGACGACGGCATCCTGATTTCGGAGACCTTCTACGACCAGGACATGCAGCCGGTGCGCACCATGAGCACGGACCGCATCGCCACGCTCGGCGGACGCCCCTACCCGGTGGTGCTGACCATGCGGCCCAACGACAATTCGGGCAATTGGACGCGGGTGGAAACCACCTCCGCGACGTTCGATGTCGACCTGCCGAACTACCTGTTCACGACGTCCAACCTGCAAAACCCGCGCGACTGACGGGGACGGCGATGATTTTCGCACTGGCCTGGCGAAATCTCTGGCGGCAGCCCGTGCGCACGGCGCTGAGCGTTTTTTCCATCGCCTTCGCCTCGGCGCTGCTGGTGTTCGCGCTCTCGTTCCAGCTCGGCGTCTACGACACCATGAAAGCCAACGCGCTGCGCCTGTTCGACGGCTTTGCGCAGATCCAGCCCGCCGGCTATTCGGACGACCCGGACATCCGCAAGACGCTCGCCGATCCGGCGGCGCTGACGGCGGCCGCCATGGACGTGCCGGGGGTCACCGCCGCCGCGCCGCGGGCCATGAGCTTCGTGATCCTCGCCAACGGCGAGCGCAGCTTCGGCGCCGCCATCGTAGGCGTCGATCCGGCGCGCGAGCCGGCGGTTTCGACCCTCGCCTCGACGGTGCATGAGGGCCGGTATCTGAGACCGGGCGATACCGATGGCATCGTGCTCGGCGACGCGCTGGCCCGCAATCTCGAGCTTGTGCCCGGCGACAGCGTGACCCTGCTTGGCTCGGCCGAAGACGGCTCCATCGCGGCCGACGTGCTGACGGTCACCGGGGTCTTTCACACCGGGATTTCCGAGCTCGACCGGCAGATCTCCCAGATGCCGCTGAGCCGCTTCCAGGAAACCTTCGTGATGGGGGACACGGCCAACGTGATCGCCCTGACCGGCGACCGGCTGGCCGACGTCAACGCCGCCCTGCCCGCCCTGACCCAACGGGTCGGCGGCAATGGCGTGGTGGTGCGCGACTGGGGTGAATTGCAGCCGGCCCTCAAGCAGGCGATCACGCTGGACTTCTCCACGGCGCTCCTGTGGTACGCCTCGATGGTCGTCGTGGTCGTGTTCATCATTCTCAACACGCTTTTGATGTCGGTGTTCGAACGCACCCGCGAATTCGGCATGTTGCTGGCGGTCGGCATGCGTTCGGACATGATCGGCCAGATGCTGTGGCTCGAGCTGATCCTGTTCGCGCTGATCGGCAATGCGCTCGGTATCCTGATCGGCGGCGGGGCGGCCCTGTGGTTCCAGATCCACGGCATCACCTTCTCGGGGATGGAGGGGGTTTTCGCGCAGTTCGGCCTGCCCAGTCAGCTCTTCCCGGCCCTCAGCTTCACCAGCGCGCTCGCCGGTCCGGCGGTCATCGTCGTGTCGATTGCGATCATGGGCTACTACCCCTACCGCCGCGTCAGAGGCCTGAAGCCGGTCGCGGCGATGGCGGCGGCATGATGGGCGCGCTGCGGCTTCTGGCGCCCATCGCCTGGCGCAACCTGTGGCGCAACGCCCGGCGCACGGCGATCACGCTGATCGTGGTCGCGGTCGGGCTGTGGTCGGTGCTGGTTCTGGCGGCGCTGATGCAGGCCTGGGCGATCTCCAGCCGCGACGCCTCGCTGAACCTGTTGACCGGCTCCGGCCAAATTCACGCCGTCGGCTATCTCGACGACCCGACCGTGGACAGCCGCATGCCCGCCCCGAGCGCCGCCCTCACCGCGGTGCTCGACGCCCCGCCGATTTCCATCTGGACTTCGCGGCTGCGCGTGCCGGCGGTGATCCAGTCCGAGTACAAGACCCTGCCGGTCACCCTGACCGGTGTGGTGCCGGCCAACGAAAAGCAGCTCTCGACCCTGCCCGACCAGCTCGTGGGCGGCCGCTATGTGAGCGGTCCGGACGATGACACCGTGGTGCTCGGCCGGCATCTCGCCGAACGGCTGAAGACGCGCATCGGCAAGCGCGTCATCCTGATGGCCCAGTCCGCCGACGGCACCCTGGCGCAGCGCAGTTTCGACGTGGTGGGGCTTTATGCCGGCTCGACAACCGCCGAGGACGAATTCGTCTTCACGGGGATTTCGGCCGGCCAACAAATGCTCGGGGTCTCCGACGCGATCTCCGAGATCAGCTTTTCGCTGCCCGACGACACCACGCTCCCCGACACCATCGACGCGTTGCAGGCGGCCGCCCCCGATCTCGATGTCCGCTCGTGGAAGGACCTGTCGCCGCTGGCGGCGCTGATGAACGATTTCATGGACGCCTTCGTGGGAGTATGGCTGTGGATCATGTTCGTGCTGATGGCGATCGGTATCGTCACCACCCAGCTCATGGCGGTCTTCGAGCGGGTGCGCGAGTTCGGCCTGTTGCAGGCGCTGGGGATGCGCCCGCGGCTGATCCTTTTGCAGGTGGCGCTCGAATCCGCGATGCTTGTGGGCATCGGCGTGGTTGTCGGCCTTGTCGCCTCGGTCGCCACGATCGCCGCGTTTTCCGGGGGCATCGATCTGACCGCCTTCGCCGCCGGGATGGACTATTTCGGCGCCGCCCGCGTCATCTATCCGAGCCTGACCGTCGCCCAGTATGTCGAGAATTCCGTGCTTGTGTGGATACTGGGCATCCTGGTGGCGCTGTGGCCGGCGCGACGGGCGTCAAAAGCCAACCCGGCCGCCGCGATGAGCGTCGGAACCTGAAGGGGATCACTCACCGATGTCCGAACCCATCGTTGTCTGCCAAGGGCTCGAAAAGCGCTACCAGGTCGGCGCCGTCGAAGTGCCGGCGCTCAATGGCGTCGATCTCGAAATCGAGGTCGGCGATTTCGCGACGCTGGCCGGCCCGTCGGGGTCGGGCAAGACGACGCTCCTGAACATGATCGGCGGGCTCGACCGCCCGAGCGCCGGGACCGTGACGGTTGACGGCCAATCCCTGGGGGCGCTCGACAAGAACGCCCTGACGACGCTGCGGCTGACCAAGATCGGCTTCGTCTTCCAGGCCTTCAATCTCATCCCGGTCCTGTCGGCCGAGGAAAATGTCGAGTTCATCCTGCAACTGCAGGGGGTCGGGGCGGACGAGCGCCGGCAACGCGCGCGGACGGCGCTGGCCGACGTGGGACTTGGGGGGCTGGAAGACCGCCGCCCCGCCTATCTCTCCGGCGGCCAGCAGCAGCGGGTCGCCGTCGCCCGGGCCCTGGTCGCGGCACCCGCCGTGGTGCTCGCCGACGAGCCCACCGCCAATCTCGATTCGAAGACCGCCGAGGAGCTGATCGCGCTGATGGCGCGCCTGAACGAGGCGTCCGGCGTCACCTTCCTGATCGGCACCCATGACGCGCGCGTCATCGCCCATTCCAAACGCCATATCGAACTCACCGATGGACGCATCACCGCGGACGAACGCAGGCAAAACTCCCGTGCCGCGCAATAGAGAAAAGCTGGCCCCGATACTCGGGCTGCTGCTGCCGCTCATGGCGGTGGCGCCGGCATCGGCCGACGACTTCAAGGGCCGCGTCGCGCTCACGGAGGTGGCGTCGTTCTCCGACTTCGACAGCATCGAGGCGGCGCTGGGCGCCCGCGAGCGTGGCGACATCTTCGGCAATCTGCGGCTGATGTGGGAGCCCAGGTGGGACAACTGGGACTTCGTGGTCCACTACGAATTGTCCAAGGACGTCGGTGGCACGGTGGCGCTGATGCAGGCGCTGGCGCCCTATCTGCCGGAGGTGCCGCCCTCGACGCTGTTCGATCTCAGCCACACCATCGTCGACGCGCCCTACGCCCAGCTGGTGCAGAAGATCGACCGACTGTCGCTGGGCTATTCGGCGCCCAGTTTCGTCATCCGCGCCGGCCGGCAGGCGCTGACCTGGGGCGCCGGCACGGTGTTCCACCCGATGGACCTGATCAACCCGTTCGCGCCGGGTGCGACCGATACCGAATACAAGCCCGGGGTCGACATGATCTACGCGCAGGTGTTGTTCAATGACGGCTCGGACCTGCAGCTGGCGGCAGTGCCGCGCGCCGAGACCGCGGGCGGACCGGTGACCGCCGACGCCAGTTCGGTTGCCCTTCGCTATCACCGCTCGATCGGCGAGCTGACGGCCTCGGTCCTGGTGGCGCGCGATCACGGGGACTGGACGGCGGGGCTGGGGCTGAGCGGGTCGGTCGGCGGGGCGGTGTGGAATGCCGAGATCGTCCCGACGCGGGAGGCGGACGGCACGATCAAGACCTCGGGGCTGGCCAATATCTCCGGCGCCGCGACCATCCTCGAGCGCAACGCGATCTGGTTCGCGGAATATTTCCACAACGGGTTCGGCGCCGCCAACGGCACGGCGCTCGACGCCCTGCCCGACGATCTCATCGACCGGCTGGCGCGGGGGCAGCTGTTCAATACCTCGTTCGACTACGCGGCGGCCGGCATGACGCTGGAATGGACGCCCCTTCTGTCCCTCACCCCCACGGCGATCGTCAATCTCAACGACGGCAGCGTGTTGCTTGCGGCGCAGGCGACACGCTCGATCAACGACAATCTCGACCTGCATGCGGGGGTGCAGGTGCCGGTCGGCAAGCCGCTCACCGAATTCGGCGGGCTGCCGGTGAGCGGGGCGACGGCGCCCTACGAAGCGCCGCCGACGACGGCCTATGTCGAAATGAGGCAGTATTTCTGAACCGGCGCGCTTGCCTCAGCAGGGATTGAGGGGCAACTCGCCGATCACGAACCGGCGCACCTGATCGGCCTCCATGGCGGCGGCGCGCGACCGTCTGCCGGGAGGCGCGGCCGCGCTCACGGCCCGGCGGCGTCGAGATAGTGAACCGCCGACACCTCGCGCAGGCGCGCCGCGGCCGCCTCGGCGGTGATGTCGCGCTGGGGGGTGCCGAGCAGCTCGAAGCCGACCATGAATTTGCGCACCGTCGCGGAACGCAGAAGCGGCGGATAGAAATGGGCGTGCAGGTGCCATTCGGGATGCGCGGCCCCGTCCGTCGGCTTCTGGTGAAAGCCCATCGAATAGGGGAACGGGGACTCGAAGAGATTGTCGTAGCGAACGGTCAGCCCGCCGAGCGCTTCGGCGAGGGACGTCACCTCGTGTTCGGTCAGCTCGTCCAGGGCGCCGAAATGGCGGCGCGGCACGATCATCGTTTCGAACGGCCAGACGGCCCAGAACGGCACGAGAACCACAAAATGCGCGTTCTCGAAAACGATCCGTTCACCGGCCTCGAGCTCGAGCCTCAGATAGTCACAGAGCAGGCACCCTCCATGCGTCTCCCGGTAGCGGGTCTGCGAGGCGAGCTCCTTTTGCAACTCGTTGGGCAGAGCGCCGGTGGCCCAGATCTGGCCATGCGGGTGGGGGTTGCTGGCGCCCATCATCGCGCCGCGGTTCTCGAAGATCTGGACCGCGCCGATTTCCTGCCTGGCCCCGAGTTCGGCCGTCTGGTCGGCCCACACGCGAACCACCCGGGCGACCTCCTCGGCCGACATGCGCGCGAGTGTCAAATCGTGGCGGGGCGAAAAGCACACGACACGGCAAATCCCGGTTTCGGCGCGGGCCACCATCAGCCCGTCACCGTCCAGCGAGGCGGCTTCGGCGGCGGGCTGCAGGGCCGGAAAATCGTTGTCGAAGACGAAGGTCGCGGAATAGTCGGGATTGACGGCGCCATGCGCCCGGGCGTTGCCGGGGCACAGATAGCAGTCGGGGTCGTAGGCCGGCGGCGACGCCTCGGCGGGTTCTTCCCTCTGGCCCTGCCAGGGGCGCTGGGTGCGATGCGGCGAGACCAGCACCCACTCGCCGGTCAGCGGATTGAGGCGGCGGTGGGAGGCGGACTGAAGAAGGCTCATGGGCGCCCGTCGGGCTGCACCGCGCCGACGCCGGCGCCCGGCGAGCACACGAAGATCTCGGCTTCGAGCCCGGTGGCCTCGCGGTAGCCCGCTGCGACTTTGTGCTGGAAGGTCTCGACGGCGTCCTGGGTGACCAGGGAAATGGTGCAGCCGCCGAAGCCGCCGCCGGTCATCCGGGCGCCCCACACACCCTCGACGGCGGCATTGAGCCCGACCATGACGTCGACCTCGCGGCAGGAAATCTCGAAGTCGTCGCGCATCGAGAGGTGCGAGGCATCCATGAGGCGTCCGACCTCCGCCATATCGCCGGCCGCGAGCGCGTCAGCGGCCTGAACGGTGCGGGCGTTCTCGGTGACGACATGGCGGCAGCGGCGATGAATGGTGTCAGGGAGCAGGTCGGCATGGGCGGCGAGGTCGTCCGGGCTGACGTCGCGCAGCGCCCTGATGCCCGGCAGTGCCTCAGAGAGCAGGCGCACGCCCTCCTCGCAGTCGTGCCGCCTGAGATTGTACTCGCCGCCGGCGTGTTCGTGATGGACCATGGTATTGCAGATCACGAGGCGCACGCCGGGGTCGATCGGCACGGGGCGCCGGTCGAGGCTGCGGCAATCGATCAGCAGCGCATGGCCGGCGGCGCCGTGGCAGGCGATGAGCTGGTCCATGATGCCGCAGCGCATGCCGACGAATTCGTTCTCCGCGCGCTGGCAGGCGAGCGCCAGTTTCGTGAGATCGATCTCGGCGCCGACGACGGAAAGCAGCGCGTAGCCCACCGCCACCTCCAGCGCCGCCGACGACGAAAGGCCTGCCCCCAGCGGCACGTCGCTGGCGATCGCGAGGTCGGCGCCGGGCACCGGATGGCCCTGGGATTGCAGCACCCAGGCGACGCCGCGCACATAGTCGGTCCAGTCCTTGCGCGGGCCTGGATCCGGTGCGTCGAGGTCAAAACTCACCGTCTCGTCGATCAACTCGGAGTACATGTTGAGCGCGCGGTCGTCCCGGGGCGCGATGGCGACGGAGGTCGCGAGCTCGAGCGCGGCGGGCAGGACGAAGCCGTCGTTGTAGTCGGTGTGCTCGCCGATCAGATTGACGCGGCCAGGGGCGCGATAGAGGCGCGGTTCGCCGCCGAACCGACTGGCAAACGCCTCTTCGATGCGCCTGTTTCCGCCCATGAGATGCCTCCCCGAATTCCCCACACGCGCTTTCGGCACGCGAGTTTCGTCACGGTCGGTAGCACGTCCTTGAATTTGCCGTCACCTGCCCGATCGCCGATGGACTCGACAGCGCCGGCGGCGCGCATGGCGCCCCCCGGCGGGTCGCCCGTCGGCTAGCTGATCGCCTCCGTCGCTGCTTTCTCGATGGCGAGACCCGCCGCGTACCGCTCGAGCCACTTTGCGTAGCCCTCGACATCGGCCGGGTCCGGTTCCGCCACGTCGAGTTTGGCGCCGGCAAACACCCGGCCCGCCAGATAGTCTCCCAGGCTCCCGCTGGCGTCTTGGCCCGCGCCTTGGCGCAGGTATTCGGCCAGGACGGCAATGCCCCAAGCCCCGCCTTCGCTCGCGGTGTCACCCACGGTCACCGGCGCGCCGATGGCCGCCGCCAGCAGACGCTGCGCGACGCCCGCGGTCCTGAACATGCCGCCGTGCGCGAACATCGAGTCCAGTTTCACGCCTTCGCCGTGCAGCACATTCATGCCGAGGCTCAGCGTGCCGAAGGCGGCGTAGAGCTGGGTGCGCATGAAGTTGGCGAGGGTGAGGCGGCTTGAAGGGGTGCGGACGACGAGCGGGCGACCCTCGGTCAGGCCGGTGATCGGCTCCCCGGCGAGGTAGTTGTAGGCGATGAGCCCGCCACCGTCCGCCTCGCCCTCCAGCGCCGCGTCAAACAGCGCGCCGAAAACGGCATCCGCATCCGCGTCCGCTCCGATGGCGGCGGCAAACTCGGTGAAGACGGATGCCCAGGTCCCGAGCTCGCTGGCGCCGTTGTTGCAGTGAACCATCGCGACCAGGTCGCCGGCGGGCGTCGTGACGATATCGAGTTCCTCATGCACGGCGGTCAGCGGCTTTTCGAGCACCACCATCGCGAAGATCGACGTGCCCGCGCTGATGTTGCCGGTGCGCGGCGCGACGGCGTTGGTGGCGACCATGCCCGTGCCGGCGTCGCCCTCGGGCGGGCAGACCGGCGCACCCGGCTGCAGCGTGCCGCTGGGATCGAGCAGGGCGGCGCCCTCTTCGGTGAGCGTTCCGGCGTCTTCGCCGGCGACAAGCACCTCGGGCAGAAGCGCGGCCGCGTCGAGGCCCGGCCGGCGGGCGGCGACCATCTCGCCGAACTGCTTGAGCATCGGCGCGTCATAGTCGTGCGTGACAGGGTCGATCGGGAAGACGCCCGACGCGTCGCCCACGCCGAGCACTTTGCGGCCGGTCAGGCGCCAGTGCGCGAAACCGGCCAGGGTCGTGATGAAATCGAGGTCGGCGACGTGGGGTTCCTCGTCGAGGATCGCCTGGTAAAGGTGCGAGGCCGACCAGCGGAGCGGAAAGTTGAAGCCGAGCGTCTCGGTCAGCTCGGCCGCCGCGGGCCCGGTATTGGTGTTGCGCCAGGTGCGGAACGGGACAAGCAGGTTGCCGCTGGCATCGAACGCCAGGTACCCGTGCATCATCGCCGAGAACCCCAGCGCGCCGATGCGGGTGAGAGGCACGCCGCAGCGCTTTTCGACATCTGCCTTCAGGCTCGCGACGGCGGCCTGCACACCGGTCCAGATCGCGTCCTCGGAATAGGTCCACAGGCGGTCGACGAACTGGTTCTCCCAGCCGTGATTGCCCGTGGCGAGAACCTGATGGTCCGCCCCGATAAGGCACGCCTTGATGTTGGTGGACCCGAGTTCAACCCCGAGGGATGCATGGCCCTCGGCGATCGCCGCGGCCGCCGTCTCGCGGGCGCTGGAAGCGTCGGAATTGTCTCCTGCCACGATGGCCATGGCCGTGGTTCCTCCCGATTTTCTCAAAGCACCGGTCGCAGCTTCCACCCCGGTTTCGAAGGCGCGCGGTTTCGAGGCAGCCCCGGATCCGCTTGTTGTCAGCGCCTGGTTTGCCCGTAATAGGACCCCGGACCGTGCTTGCGGAAAAAGTGCTTGTCGAGAAGCGCGTTCGCCACCGGGCCCGTCTGGGCGTTGGCGGCAACGGTGTGGGTCGCCATGCGGGCGATGTAGTCCAGGATCACCGCGTTGTGGACGGCGTCCATCGCGTCCCGGCCCCAGCAGAACGGTCCGTGAGAGGCCACCAGCACACCGGGAGTGGCATCCGGATCGCGGTCGGAAAAGGTGCGCACGATCACCTCGCCGGTCGCCTTTTCGTAATCGCCGGCGATCTCTTCGGCGGTCATGTCGGGGGTGACCGGCACGTCGCCATGGAAGTAGTCGGCGTGGGTGGTGCCGAAGCAGGGGATCGGCCGCCTGGCCTGCGCCCAGGCGGTGGCGAATTCCGAATGGGTGTGGGCGACGCCGCCGATGTTCTCGAACGCCTTGTAGAGTTCGAGATGCGTGGCCAGGTCCGAGGAGGGACGCAGATTGGTGTCGCGGATATTGGCATCGAGATCGGTGACGACGATCTGCTCGACGGTGAGTTCGTCGTAGGGGACCCCGCTGGGCTTGATGGCGACCAGCCCTTCCTCGCGGGAGATGCCCGATACATTGCCGAAGGTGAACACGACCACCCCGCGGCGTACCAGTTCGAGATTGGCCTCCAGGACTTCTTCCCTGAGGGCTTTGAGCAACATTGAAGCTTCCCCGATCGATCGGCCGATGGCCCGGCCCGTCCCCAGCGCCCCGGCGGGCGCGCGCCGCACCGGTCGGGCGATGAAAAGGTCAATGCCGGGCGATTGTCAACGACCGGGCCGAGGGCGGCCGCCGCAGCGCGCCGATTTGGCCGGTCAGGCCACTTCCAGAGCGCCGGTGATCAGGGCGGTGACCTCTTCGGGCGAGCTGTCGACGATGGGCTTGTCGGCGACCTTGGCGCCACGGCGCATCACCATGATCCGGTCCGCGACCTCGAAAATGTCCGGCATGCGGTGGGAGATGAAGATGATCGCGATGCCGTGGTCGCGAAGCTCGCGCATCAGATTGAGGACTTCGACGACCTGGCGAACCGAAATCGCCGCCGTCGGCTCGTCCATCAGAACGATCTTGGCTTCGACAAGCATGGTGCGGGCGATGGCCACTGCCTGCCGCTGGCCGCCGGACATCTGTTCGACCACGTCACGCGGCCGCGTGTCGGATTTCAGCGTCCGGAAGATCTCGGCGGACCGCCTGTTCATGGCGGCGTGGTTGAGAATGCCGAACGGGCCGATCCGGTGCCGCAGCTCGCGGCTGAGGAAGACGTTGGCGGAGGCGGTGAGATTGTCGCACAGCGCCAGGTCCTGATAGACGATCTCGATCCCGTGCCGGCGCGCGTCCATCGGGCTGTGCAAGGCCAGGTTCCTGCCTTCCAGGCGCATCGTGCCCGAAGACGGCGGATAGTTGCCGGCGATGATTTTCACCAGGGTGGACTTGCCGGCGCCGTTGTCGCCCATAAGTCCCACGATCTCGCCCGGATTGAGCTCGCAGGAGACGTCGCGGACGGCCTCGATGGCCCCGAAATTCTTCGAGATGTTGATCAGCTCGAGCAGCGCCAAGGCCGGTCTCTCCCCTATTCACCGCGAGGCGGCCTGAATCGCGGCGCCCCGGCATGATACCCCGATCACATCGGGGCTCGCGGGGAAACCGTCAAGGTTTCCACTGTCGGCCACTTGTCTGATAAGGGGGTGGCAAACCATGATCCGTGTCAACCGGAGGAAACTGTCATGATCGATTTCTCGCCGCTGGAGGTGTGGTTTCTCACCGGCAGCCAGCATCTGTACGGGCCCGAGACGCTCAAACAGGTCGAAGCGGATTCGATGCAGATCGTGGAGGGGCTGAACGCCAACGCGAGCCTGCCCGTGAAGCTGGTGTTCAAGCCGGTGCTGACCACGCCGGACGAGATATCGCGGATGTTGCGGGATGCCGGGGCGGCCGACAATTGCATCGGCGTGGTCACCTGGATGCACACCTTCAGCCCTTCGAAGATGTGGATCGAGGGGCTCAATCGCCTCGCCAAGCCGCTGTTGCACCTGCACACCCAGTTCAACCGGGACATTCCCTGGTCCACGATCGACATGGACTTCATGAACCTCAACCAGTCCGCCCATGGCGGGCGCGAGTTCGGGTTCATCTGCGCGCGGCTGAGAATGAACCGCAAGGTCGTGGCCGGCCACTGGCGGCAGCCGGACGTGCATGAGAGCGTTGGGGTGTGGATGCGCGCCGCGGCCGCCTGGCACGATTCCCAGCACATGAAGATCGCCCGCCTTGGCGACAACATGCGCCAGGTCGCGGTCACCGAAGGCGACAAGGTCGAGGCGCAGCTGCGCTTCGGGGTGACCGTCAATGGCTATGGCCTGGGCGATCTCGTCGCTTTCCAGGACCAGGTCACCGACGCGGATATCGACAGCCTGTGCGCCGAGTACGCCGACACCTACACGCTGATGAAAGGGCTGGAGAAGGGCGGCGAGCGTCACGAATCGCTCAGGGACGCGGCGCGTATCGAGCTGGCGCTGCGCGCCTTTCTCACCGACGGCGATTTCCAGGGCTTCACCGATACGTTCGAGAACCTCACCGGCATCAAACAGCTGCCGGGCATCGCCGCCCAGCGCCTGATGGCGGACGGCTACGGGTTCGGCGCCGAGGGGGACTGGAAGCACGCGGCGCTGGTGCGCTCGATGAAGGTGATGGCGGCGGGGCTCGGCGGCGGCACCTCGTTCATGGAGGACTACACCTACCATCTCGATCCTTCGGGGCAGGCGGTGCTCGGCGCCCACATGCTGGAGATCTGCCCCTCGATCGCCGCCGGCAAGCCGAGCTGCGAGGTGCATCCGCTGGGCATCGGCGGCAAGCAAGACCCGGTCCGGCTGGTGTTCGATTCGGCGACCGGCCCGGCGGTCAACGCTTCGGTCGTCGACATGGGCAATCGGTTCCGCATGATCGTGAACACGCTCGAGGTCATCGAGCCGCACGAGGCGCTGCCGAAACTGCCGGTGGCGCGCGCGCTGTGGCTGCCGCAACCGGATTTGAAGACCGCGGCGGCGGCCTGGATTCACGCCGGCGGCGCTCACCACACGGGGTTTTCGCTGGCGCTGACGGCAGAGCATCTTGAGGATTTCGCGGCGATGGCAGGTGTCGAGTTCCTGCTGATCGACGACGCGACCCGGCTCAGGGACCTCAAGAACGAGCTCAGGTGGAACGACGCGGCCTACATGATCGGCGGGGCGCTCCGCTAGGGGCGGGCGGCGCCACGGTTGGGGCGCCCGCCGGGCCCCGGGGCCGCGTCAATCGTCGGGCAGAATGCACACGTAGAATGCCTTGGGGTCGGCCTGTTTCTCCTCGCAGGCGGAAAGGAAATCGAGGTCTTCCAGCGTTTGATAGCCCCAATAGGGGTCGATCAGGATGCGGCCGCCGATCGATTCGTCGATGAAGTGGCCATAAATGTCGAGCATCCCCTCGAGGCTGGGATAGGCATCCACCGCCACGTCCCTGAGCGTGCCGGCCCCCATGAAATTGTCGGGCAGCTGGTCGAAGGGACCGTCGAAATAGTTGTTGGCGTCGGTGTTGTCGTCGCTGACGCCGACCAGGATGCGCCGCGGTACGATCGGATCGGTGAGGTAGACGAACCCGGTTCGGCTATCGACCTCCAGCGCCGGGTTTGCCGGGGCGGGATTGAGCGCGTCGGGCCCGATCTTCGATTCATCGAGCACGTACAGGAACCGCTTCAGGGCGCGGTTGTAGATGAAGTAGAGCTGCGTGCCGGATTCGTCGAAGACCGGTCCCAGATAGCGCTCATCGGGCAACAGGGCATCGGCCGGTGGCTTGACGTCGCGCAGGTCGTTGAGATGGAAGGTCACCTGCTTGCCGCGATAGGCGATGCGGTAGACCAGGTCGGCGAGTTTTTCGACCTCCACGCCGTCGTCGCGCCCCAATGGCGCGTAGTGGGTGAGGTCGCGTGACTGCCAGGGGCGGTGCGGGCGAAAATAGGCGAAATGCACGGTCCCCTGGTCGCGGTCGGCGACATCCAGCCTGATGTTGCCGGCGTAGGCGGCGCCGGCGTGGAGAAACTCGAAATAGTAGTAGTTTTCAGTCGGGTAGACCCTCACCTCGTCGGGCAGTGATCCGAACACGAACCAGAACACTTCGCTGATATTCTCGATGTCAAGCTCGCGGGTCGCCATGAGCCGGTCGATATAGGCCTGGTTGGTGAGAAGTGGATTGGCGACGGGGGCGTTGGCGGCGTCATCCGCCGCGCTCGCCGGGCCGGCGAGGACAAGGGTCGCGACAATGATCGCGGGAAAAATACGCGAAGGCGCCATCGGCAGCGCGTCCCGTCACTGCTTCAGTTGCGAGGTGGTCAGCTCGTGCTGTTCGGAGCTGTATTCGAGGTGGAAGGCCGAAATCTCGTCGTTGTGGACCTCGGTGGTCCGCCCGTTGTGGAACTGCGATCGGACGGACTGGTGGATGTCGGAGATGAGGGGACGATGGATCTCCGTGGTCTCCGGATTGTGCCGGTTCGAGCGCACCTCGCGATGGACGCGGGAGATTGCGCGATCGTGCTCGTCTCCACTTGGCTGATCGGCGCTGGAGTCCGCCGGAGTGTGGATCTCCGTGGTTTGCGCGTTGTGCTGGGCCGAGGGCACCGTCAGATGAATCTCGGAAATGACCGGGTCGTGGACTTCGGTGGTCTGGGCGTTGTGC
>CAZNOZ010000044.1:0-15235 GCA_964574935.1 uncultured Devosiaceae bacterium
AGGTGGTGAGCGCCGCGCCCTTGTTGCCGCGCTCTTCCTTGACGACCTGCACGAGCAGCACCTGGCGGCGCTTGATGACTTCCTGGATCTTGTAGGTACGGTTCCGGCGCTGGGCGCGACGGGCCATGTCGTCGAGGCCGTCTTCGGCGCCGAGCTCCTCGACCTGGCGCGGTTTGCGACCGCGGCGGGAGCGGGACCTGCCGGTGACCGTCGGGCTGGCTTCGGCGGCGAGCGCCACCTCGCCGGAATTGCCATTGGCGCCGCCGCCGGCGCCGCCGTTGCCGCCATTGTCCTCGGCCGCGTCGTGGACCTCGTAGGTCTGCTGGTCGTCGGGGCCGGGGTCGTCCTCGAATTCCTGCGCCTCGCCGGCGATGCCGTGGGCGACGATCTCGTCCTCGGCGGCGGCCTTGGCGTTGTCCTCGGCCTGGTCGCGCAGGAGCGCTTCGCGGTCCGCGAGGGGGATTTGATAGTAGTCCGGGTGAATTTCGGAAAAGGCGAGGAAACCGTGGCGATTGCCGCCGTAGTCGACGAAGGCCGCCTGCAGGGACGGTTCGACCCGCGTTACCTTGGCGAGGTAGATGTTGCCGCGCAGCTGGCGGCGGGTCGCTGATTCGAAATCGAATTCCTCGAGGCGGTTTCCTTTAGTGACGACTACTCGCGTTTCTTCGGGGTGGATGGCATCCACCATCATTGTCTTGGCAGGCATGGATCTGAACTCCGCGCGCCTTCCGGGCCGGCGGGGCGGACAACCTGAGGGTTGCAACGCCGCCCCAATCGGCCGGGGCGCAGATGTTTGAAGGGCGAACCGCGCCGATGGCGCCGGTGCGCATTGCAGGGAAGCGAGCCGAGTCGGTCCGGCACATTACGCCGCGCGGGAGGATATCGGTTGCGCAAGCGGAGACCGGAACCATCAGGCACCTTCCGTTCGGGGGCGGCGCAGGCCTCAGACCTTACACGTCTGTGCTGTGCCGCGGCGGCCCTACACGGGCCGAAACTCTTCGTTTACGCGTGCGGGCGGGGAACGGAACGGTGCCGGCCCCTGCTTCACGCTTGACCTCATATGTGGTCGAGATCGCGATCCGACAAGACTGACGCCGCAACGAGGCGGGCACCGACGACCGGTGCAATCCGCAGCACGCGGGATGGTCTTTACGTTCGAAGCGGGGTTTGTGCAACCTCAATTGCGCGCGATCGTGAACACTTTCGCGCGCGCGGGGGGTGGCCTTGGCAGCGGCCGACGGGCATTGCGGAGGCGACACGAGAATCGCATAAGGTACGCGGCCGATCCGGCGGGAGTGGGTGTGGTGACGAGATGGATCCGGGCGCTGTTGGTGGTGGCGCCCGCAATCGCGCTGGCCATGGCGACGGGGCCACGGGCGGCGCCCGAGCCCGACCCGCCCACGCTGACCGGGGCGCGCCTGTCGACCACGGACGAACGGGCGCGGCTGGTCATCGATCTCAGCGCCCCGGCCAATTTCCGCTTCTTCGCGGTCGGCGAGCCCGGGCGCATCGTTGTCGAGATCGAGGCGGGCGCGATGGCGTTCGATCCGCCGCCGCAGCCCAGCGCGCCGGGGCTTGTCACCGAATACCATATCGGGATGGTGGACGAACGGCTGGCGCGGGCGGTGATGATGGTGTCGGGCCCGGCCCAGGTGCAGCAGGCGTACGTGACCGATCCGGCGGGCGACCAGCCGGCACGGCTGGTGGTCGATCTCGTCCCCGATACCGAAGCGGGGTTCGCGGCGAGCGTCGCCTCGGTGGAAGCCCCGGCGACGGCCCCGCCGGCGGCCCGCGCACCGCCGACCGTGGCGCCGCAGGCGCCGACGACGGTCGAGGCCCGGCCGCTGATCGTGATCGATCCGGGCCATGGCGGAATCGACAGCGGCGCCAGAGCCGCCAACGGGCTTCTGGAGAAGACAATCACGCTCAGATTCGCGCTCGACCTGCAGCGGGCGCTTGTCGACACCGGCAAGTTCGACGTGGCCCTGACCCGTGATTCGGACCGCTATGTGGGCCTTGCGCAGCGGGTGGCGCTGGCGCGCGCCAACCACGCCGATCTGATGGTGTCGATACACGCCGATTCCTTCGATCAGTCCGGCGTGCGCGGCGCCTCGATCTATACCCGCGACGAGGCGGCCACCGACGTTCTCGACAAGGTGCTCGCCGAACAGGAGAACAAGGTCGACCTGGTGGCCGGGTTCAGCCCGCCCGAGGCCGACGACGCGGTGGTGGACATTCTGGTGGACCTGATGCGGCGGGAGGTGCGGCGGCGCGCCTATCGGGTGGCAGACTCGATCGTCGATGAGCTCGAGCGCTCGGTGACCATGCGGCAGTTTCCGCTCAGGCGCGCCGGTTTCCTGGTTTTGCAGGCGCCCGAGGTGCCGTCGATTCTTGTCGAGCTGGGGTTCCTGTCGAACCCCGACGACATCTCCAACCTGGCCACCGAGGGGTGGCGGGAGCGGGTGGCGGCGGCGCTGGCGCGCGGCATCGAGGACTATTTCGACCGGGCGCGGTAGGGGGGCGGAGGCTCCATAGTTTCGCCGCGCTCTGGTATGATAGGCAGCGGCGGGTGAATCGGCGTCGGCGGGGACGGGCAGCCGGTTTCGGCGGGAGAAGCGGATGCTTCGGGTTCTGGGGTGGCTGTTCGGATTCGGGGTCTTCGTGGCGCTGGCGGCAACCGCGGGCGGCGCCTACTTCATCTCGGAGCTGTCCAAGGACCTGCCCGACTACACGGTGCTGAAGGACTATCAGCCGCCGGTGACCACGCGGGTGCACGCCGCCGACGGCACGCTTCTGGGCGAGTTCGCCCACGAACGGCGGCTGTTCCAGCCCATCGAGACCGTACCGGACATTGTCCGGGAGGCCTTCATCTCGGCCGAGGACAAGAATTTCTACGAGCACCGCGGCATCGCGATCGAAGGCGTGGCGCGGTCGGCGCTCGAATATGCGCAGCGCTATCTCAGCGGCGAGAGGGGGCCGCTGGCGTCGGGCTCCACGATCACGCAGCAGGTCGCCAAGAACTTCTTCCTGACCCCCGAGCAGACCATCGAGCGCAAGCTGCGCGAGATTCTGCTGGCGGTGAGGATCGAGAGCACCTTTTCGAAGGACAAGATCCTGGAGCTGTATCTGAACGAGATTTTCCTGGGCAGCTACGGCGGCCAGATCTACGGGGTGGCGGCGGCGGCGCTGAACTATTTCGACAAGGCGCTGTACGAGCTGAGCCTGTCCGAAGTGGCGTATCTGGCGGCGTTACCGAAGGCGCCGAACAACTATCATCCGTTCCGGCATCCCGAGGCGGCCATCGAGCGCCGCAACTGGGTGCTCGATCGGATGGAGGAGAACGGCTACATCACGCCCGCCCAGGCGACGGAGGCCAGGGCCGAGCCGCTCGAGGTGGTGCCGCGTTCGGCCGGCTCGCAGCTCTATGCGGCGGAGTATTTCACCGAAGAGGTCCGCCGCCAGCTCGCGCAGCTCTATGGCGAGGATCAGCTCTATGGCGGCGGGCTGAGCGTCAGAACCACCCTCGATCCTCAGATGCAGGGCTACGCCCGCGAAGCACTGATGCACGGGCTTGTCGAATTCGACCAGAACACCGGCTTCCACGGGCCGGTGGCGAGCATCGAGATCGACGACGACTGGGGCGACGATCTGGCCGCCATCCATGGGCTCTCCGACGTCCCGGAATGGCGCCTGGCGGTGGTTGTCGAGCTCGATCACAACGCGGCCAGGATCGGCCTGCAGCCGACCCGGGACGTCGATGGCACGATCTCCGACGAGCGGGTCGTCGCCGATTTGCCGGGGCCCGAGCAGAAGTGGATCGCCGACCCGCTGGACCAGGTGCTGCAGGTCGGGGACGTGATCTATGTGGAACAAGTCGAGGGCAAGCCGGGGGTCTACCAGATGCGGCAGGTGCCCGAAGTCGAGGGGGCGCTGGTCGCCATGGACCCGCGCACGGGCCGGGTGCTGGCGCTGGTGGGCGGGTTCTCGTTCGACGAATCGGAATTCAACCGCGCCACCCAGGCGATGCGGCAGCCGGGCTCGGCGTTCAAGCCGATCGTCTATTCGGCGGCGCTCGACAACGGCTACACGCCGGCCTCGGTGGTGCTCGACGCGCCGCTGGAGATTCAGAATATCGACGGCACGCTGTGGCGGCCCGAAAACTACTCGAACCAGTTCTACGGCCCGCAGACGCTCAGGCGCGGGATCGAACTGTCCCGGAACGTGATGACGGTGCGCCTGGCCAAGGATATCGGGATGCCGCTGGTGGCCGAGTACGCCCGCCTGTTCGGGCTGTATGACGATATGCTGCCGGTGCTCGCGATGGCGCTGGGGGCCGGCGAGACGACGGTTGTGAAGCTGACGGCCGCCTACGCGACGATCGCCAATGGCGGCCGCCGGATCGAGCCGACGCTGATCGACCGTATCCAGGACCGCTACGGCAAGACCGTCTACCGGCACGATCAGCGCATCTGCGACGGCTGCGAGGCGCTGGACTGGGAGAACCAGACCGAACCGCTGATCATCGACAACCGCCAGCAGGTGCTCGACCCGATGACCGCCTACCAGATCACCTCGATGCTGGAGGGGGTCGTGCAACGCGGCACGGGCACCCGGGCCAAGGTGCTCAACCGGCCGGTGGCCGGCAAGACCGGGACCTCGTCGGAGTACAAGGACGCCTGGTTCATGGGCTTCACCCCCGACCTGGTGGCGGGGGTCTATATCGGCTACGACACGCCGAAGAACATGGGCCGCCAGGCCACCGGCGGCACGCTGGCGGCGCCGGTGTTCGTCGATTTCATGAAGAAGGCGCTCGAAGGCCGGCCGCCGACCCCGTTCAACATGCCGGCCGGCATGTCCCCGGTATGGATCGACCCGGCGACCGGGGTCAGGGTCGCGGGCGGCGAAGGCGGCATCATCGAGGCCTTCAAGCCGGGCACCGGCCCGAACCTGATCACCTCGGTGATCGGGGTGGATTCGGAGGTCTTCCAGAATCTCGAACAGGGCCGTGGCGGCAATTTCCTGCAGGGGCGCGGGGGTTTGTTCTGAGGGGCGCCACCGGAGGCGCCGGAAGCGGCCGCGGCGCTTGAACCGGCCCGCGCAATCGCCTAGTTCAGTGTCCTCAACGGAGCGAGCCGATGCGCGCCGAAACCCACTCGCTGGTCGACGAAATCAGGCAGGCGGTGAGCCTGCTGAGGAGGCATCTTTGACGTCGATGCCGCCCACGAGCGCCTCGACGCGCTGAACGCCAAGGCCGAAGACCCCAAGCTCTGGGAAGACCCGGACGCCGCGCAGGCGACGATGCGCGAGCGCACGCGCCTCGAACAGCAACTGGGCCGCCTCGGCGATCTGGAGACGGCACTTAGCGACAATCTCGAACTGATCGCCCTCGGCGAGGAGGAGGGCGATACCGACGTGGTCGCCGAGGCCGAGGCGGCGCTGGCCAAACTGGGCCCGCGGGCGGCCCGCATGCAGCTCGAGACGCTGCTGAGCGGGGAGGCGGACGGCAACGACTGCTTCATCGAGATCCACTCCGGGGCCGGCGGCACCGAAAGCCAGGACTGGGCCGAGATGCTCCTGAGGATGTACACGCGCTGGGCGGAGGCGCGCGGGTTTTCCGTGGAGGTGATCGAGTATCACGCCGGCGAGGAGGCGGGCATCAAGTCGGCGACGCTGAAGATCGCCGGGGACAACGCCTTCGGGTGGCTGAAGACGGAATCCGGGGTGCACCGGCTGGTCAGGATCTCGCCCTTCGACAGCCAGGCGCGCCGGCACACCAGCTTTTCCTCGGTGTGGGTGTATCCGGTGGTCGACGATTCCATCGAGATCGACGTCGGCGACGACGAAGTGCGCATCGACACCTACCGGGCGCAGGGGGCGGGCGGGCAGCACGTCAATACCACCGACTCGGCGGTCCGGATCACGCATCTGCCGACCGGGATCGTCGTGCAGTGCCAGAACGAACGCTCGCAGCACAAGAACCGGGCGACGGCCTGGTCGATGCTCAGGGCGCGCCTTTACGAGGCCGAATTGCACAAGCGCGAGGAGGCGGCAATGGCGGCGGCGGCGAACAAGGCCGAGATCGGCTGGGGGCACCAGATCCGCTCCTACGTCCTGCAGCCCTACCAGCTGGTCAAGGACCTCAGGACCGGGGTCGAGAACACCGCACCGCAGGGCGTGCTCGACGGCGATCTGGACGCCTTCCTCGAGGCGGCGCTGGCGCAGCGGGTGGGGACGGCGGCACAATAGGAGCCGGCCGACCCAACCAATCCAGCGGACGAGAGATTCTCTTCGCCGGCGGCGACTAGATCAGTTCGGCCAGACGGCTGCCGGCGCCCAGGTAGATGCCGGGATCGACGGCCTGGTCGTCGCGGCGGACTTCGAAATGCAGGTGCGGGCCGGTGGAGCGGCCGGTCGAACCCACCTGGCCGATGGCGTCGCCCACATCCAGCATCTGGCCAACCCTGACCTCGATGCGGGACAGATGCCCGTAGCGGGTGACGATGCCGTCGCCATGGTCGATGTCGATCATGTTGCCGTAGCCGCCGTTGCGGCCGGCGAACACGACCTTGCCGGAGCCGGCGGCGTAAATCTCGGTGCCCATGGCGGCGCGGAAATCAAGGCCGGAATGGAAGGCGGCGCGACCGGAAAAGGGATCGGAGCGGGTTCCGAAGCCGGAGCTGAGGCCGTGGGAACCCAGAAGCGGCTTGTGAACGGGTGCCGTGCGGACCGCTTCGCGGGCCAGTTCCAGGCGGGCAAGGGCCTGGATGACGTCGTTGGCGGCAACGATATGGGCGCTGGCGCCGGTCTCTTCGTCGACGGGTACGAACGGACCGCCGAGGGCGTCGCCATCCACCTCGATCTCCGGGTCGAGGCCGATGCGGTTCATCTCGGAGAGGATTTGACGCGTCGACTGCTCCGCCGATTCGGTGAGCGAAGACAGGGCGCCCAGGGTCTCGGCCTGCATCTGCTCGATTTCCGAGGCGACCGCGTCAACGGACTGGTCGCCGGAGGCCTGATCCAGGGTCGGGCCGGGGGTGATGATCTGGGGCCGCGGCGGCGGCGTGATGGCGGAGGTTTCGAGCCCGAGCTCGGCCGCCATGCCGGCCAGGGTCTTGACATATTGCTGTTGCTCTTCGAGCAGCTCCTGCTGCTGCATGAGATCCTGGAGCTGCAGATTGATGTCGCCGGCGCGGGCATATTGCCGCGAATGCAGCCGATCCACCTCGAGGCGAAGCTGGGCGATCTTGTCCTGATAGAGCATCAACTCACCGTCCTGCTGTCGGTCGAGCAGGGCGGTGACATCCGGGCTCCAGTAAAGAGCCAGCCCGGTTGCCACATTTGTCGCAAGCAACGCGGCAAAGGCAACGTAGACTAGTTTAACCCCGGCGCCGCCAAAGACCGATTTCGGCCGGCTCGAAGGCAGACGGCGCCGGGCACTCTTCATGCGCACGCAACTGACCTCGTACTTCGTCAACACGAACGGGGAGATAGTGTCCCGTTAAGGTTAACAAAGCCCCAACCTTCCCCAGCTAGGGTCGAAATCGGGTGCGACCGCGTGCGTCAACGGCGCCGCGCGATCGCCACAATGCAGCCGGGTTCATTGGACATGAGCGCGGGACACGCGGAGAAGAAGCTGCCACAATGACCGTTCAACCAGCGCCCGGTCCGAAGAATTCGATGTGACTTGGCAATCCACTAAACAAAGACCGAAAACGGTACTCGACTTGATCCTCCACCCGCACGTGACGCGGGGGCTGATCGTGCTCGGGGTGTTGGCCCTGGTGGCGCTGGGCAGCTACGCGCGCCTCATCGTGGGGCCGGTCCAGGTGCCGTTTGTGAACGACAAGATCAGGGAACTGGTCGACGCCAACCTGCCGGAAGGGTTCTCCGCCGAATACGAGGTTCGGGGGGTGATGGTGGAAAACGGGCTGCGGCCCATGGTCGTCATCTCGCCCTTCCAGATCACCGAGGAGACCTCCGGCGCCAAGGTGACGATCGAATCGCTCAGGGTCGCCTTCGCGCCGTTTCAGGCGCTGTTCGGCCGTCCGGCCGCCGATCTCATCCTGGTCACGCCGCATGTGCAGGCGGTGCAGGACTTTCTGGGTATCCGCCTGGCGGCGCTGCAATTCGCGACCAACGCGGCGGGCGAGACGACCGTGCGGATCCTGGCCGACGAGTCCGACCCGCGGCCGCTGGTCATCGACGAGAGCGGGATTGCGGTGGGCGGCAATCTCAACACCGAGCTGTTGTCGGACAACGACTGGATCGTTCTGATGGTCAACGACATGGAGCGGCTGCTCGCGGAGACCGACGAGCGGTTCGAACTCGGCGAGTTGCGCCAGATCGAAATCCGGCAGGCTTCGGTCGAGCTCATCGACCAGGTTTATCGTATCTACCGGCACTTCGAGAATGTCGACCTCCTGGTCAAGCCGGCGGATGGCGACGTGGTGATCGATCTGGAGACAAAGATCGGCGACAGGGAAACCACCGCCAGCGTCGACTACGCGCACGGGGAGGACGGCAGTTCGCTCACCGGTACGATGTCGAATGTCGATCTGGCGGTGTTCCTGCCGATGCTCGACGACGAGGAGGGGATGTTCTCGCTCAAGGGCGGCGCGCAAATGGACTTCGCGATGGAGTTCGAGCCGGAGGTCGGCGTCGTGCACGGGCGTTTCGACACCGACATCAACGGCACCTCGGTGCAACTTCTCGACGACACCTTCCCGCTCAGCGGCGATCGGACGCGGGTCGAGTGGCTGCCGGGCGAGTCGGCTTTCGTGCTGGAGCCGGCCAGCATCCGGGTGGGGGACACCACGACCACCATCGACGGGCGCTTCGCGCTCGGGGTCGACCCCAACTACGGGCCGACGGTGGGGGTCTATTTCCGGGCCTTGAACACGATGCTCAATCCCTACGATCTGGAGCCGGCTTCGGCGCCGATCGAGCGGGTGGAAGTGCATGGATGGTCGGCGGCGGTGTATGGCGCGGTGGGCATCGACCAGCTCGAGGTGAGCGCCGGCGACATGGCCATCCGCGGCAGCGGGCGCCTGGATTTCCTGCAGCGCGGGATCGGCATCGACCTCGATCTCAACCTGACCAACGCGAGCATCGACCAGATCAAGCGTATCTGGCCGTACTTCGTGGGCGCCGATTTCCGGGACCTGTTCGTCTCGCAGGTCCGATCGGGCACCGTCAAGGAAGCCAATCTGAGCTTCGATCTCGACCCGGGGGTTGTCGACCTGCACGGTTTCGTGAGCAACCGCGTGCCCGATGGGGGCGTGTTCATCGACGCGGTCGCCTCCGACATCGAACTGGCGGTGCCGCAGGGCGAAGTGGCGATCGATATCCAGGGCGAGACCCGCATGCGGCTCGAGGACAATTCGGTCACGCTCAATCTGGCCCGGGGCAGCATCAGCAGCGACGGCAAGGTCATCGAGCTCAAGGACCTGGCCTACTACAACACCGAGGTGCTGGCCGCCGAGCCGAGTTTCGAGGTCTCCGGCGTCGCCAGCGGCGAGATCGCGGCGCTGACCGCGATCGCCAATCAGGAACCCTACCGGCTGCTCGAGGGGATCGATCTGGGCGTGGTGCCGGCCGACCTTCGCGGCCGCGCCGAGATGACCATCGTCGCCCAGGTCGTCCAGGACCGCTCGGGCAAGCTGACCGGCACCGACTACACGCTCAACGGTACGATCGAGGGTTTCTCCAGCGCCGCCCCGATCGAAGGGCGCACGATCAGCGACGGCACGCTGGCGCTCGTCGCCTCGCAGGCCGGCTTCACGGTGACCGGCACGGCCAGCATCGACGGCGTGCCGACGGACCTCGAGGTTCAGGGCGGCGGTGACTCCGACATCCAGTTTACCGCCGCCGCGGTTCTGGACGCCGAGGCGCGACGAGCGCTGGGATTCGACTTCCCGCAATATATCGGCGGCACGGTGCGGTATGTGTCGCGGCCGACAAGCGACGGGTCCCTGCAGATCGCGCTGGACCTCGACGAGGCATCGCTGACGATCGACGAGATCGCGGTTTCGAAGCCGATCGGCGAACCGGGGACGCTGACCGCGTCGGTCCGGGAGGCGGACGGCAAGATCGAAATCGACCAGCTCGACATCGCCTTCGGGGACGTGCATCTGGCCGGCTCGATCACGCTGAGCGAGGAGCAGGCGCTGGAAGCGGCCCGGTTCACGACGTTCCAGCTCAATGCCGGCGACGCGGCGGCGCTGACCGTGACGCCAATCGAGGGCGGCTACGCGGTCAAGATCGAAGGCGAAGAGCTCGACCTCAAGCCGGTTGTATCGCGGTATCTGGGGCTGAGTGCGGAATCGGCGGAAGCGCGCTCGACCACCGACACCGCCGGGCAGGTCATCGAACTCGAACTCGATCTCGATCGGGCGCTCGGCTTTTACCGCACCACCGCCTTCAACGCCCATTTCAGGATGGCGCTGCTCGGCAACAAGCTCCTCAGGGTTGACGCGCAGGCGCAACTGGGCGGCGACAAGTCGATGTCGATCACCACCAATTCCCTGCCCCAGGGGCGGGTGATGACGGTGGCGGCCAACGATCTGGGGACCCTCATGAGGTTCATCGGCGCCTATCCCAGAATGCTCGGCGGCGAGGGGTCGCTGGTGATGGCGACCGACGATCCCACCCGGTCCGACCGGGGCGAATTCGCGCTGCGCAACTTCGCCATCGTCGACGAGGCGGTGGTGGCGCAGATCCTCGGCAACCACCCGAACAGCCGGGGACTGATCGAGCGCCAGAACCGGGTCGATTTCACGCGCGGGCGGGCGGTGTTCGTGTCCACCGAGGATCATCTGACGGTCACCGAGGGGGCGCTGCATGGCGACCGGATCGGGGGCACGCTCAGGGGCACCATCTACACCAAGGAGCGCCGCTACGACCTGGTGGGCACCTACGTGCCGCTGTTCGGGCTCAACAACATGTTCCAGCAGCTGCCGATCGTCGGCCGCATTGTCGGGGGCCGTGAGGGCGAGGGGCTGATCGGGGTGACCTTCAAGGTCGAGGGGCCGCTGGACAATCCGCAATTCCGGATCAATCCCGCTTCGATCCTGGCGCCGGGGGTGTTCCGGCAGTTGTTCGAGTTCCGGGCCCAGGACGCGCCGCCACCCATCCAGACGCCGGCCCCGGCGCCGCCGCCGGCCCCCGCCGGAACGGAAGGGTAGGGGCGCCGGCCTAGACCGGCTTAAGGAGCGCGTGGCGCTTCTTGCCCACCGAGAGCTTGACGACGCCCTCGGGCAGCAGGTCGTCGCGGGTGAGCGTGCGCGCTTCGTCGGTGACGGGCTCGTCGTTGACCCGCAGCGCGCCGGCGGCGACGTGCCGGCGCACCTCGCCGTTGGAGGCCGCCAGTCCGGCGGCGACGGTGGCGGTCAGCACGCCCAGACCCGCGTCAATGTCGCCGCGGGGCACCTCGACGGTCGGCAGGGACAGGTCGAGTTGGCCCTCGGCGAAGGTCTTGCGGGCGGTCTCGGCGGCGGTCTCGGCGGCCTGGCGACCGTGCACGATGGCCGTTGTTTCGGTGGCCAGGATGATCTTGGCGTCGTTGATGTCGGCCCCGGCGACGATTTTGGCGATTTCGGGCAGCGGCAGGCGCGTGAAGATCTTCAGGAATTTCTCGACGTCCGCGTCGTCGGTGTTGCGGAAATACTGCCAGAACTCGTAGGGGCTGAAGAGCTCGGCATTGAGCCACACCGCGCCGGTGGCGGTCTTGCCCATTTTCTGCCCGGAAGCGGTCAACAGGAGCGGCGTCGTCAACGCATAGAGCTGCGGGCCGCTCATGCGGTGGCTGAGGTCCACGCCGTTGATGATGTTGCCCCACTGATCGGTGCCGCCCATCTGCAGGATGCAGTCGTAGCGGCGGTTCAACTCGACGAAGTCGTAGCCCTGCATGATCATGTAGTTGAATTCGAGAAAGCTCAGCGACTGCTCGCGATCGAGCCGCAGCTTGACGGCTTCGAACGAGAGCATGCGGTTGACCGAAAAGTGCCGTCCCACGTCGCGGATGAAGTCGACGTAGTTGAGTTTCAGCAGCCACTCGGCGTTGTTGACCATCAGCGCGTCGGAGGGGCCGTCGCCGAACCTGAGAATGCGCGAGAAGATGGACTTGATGCTCTCGATATTGGCGTCGATGGCCTCGGGGGTGAGCAGCTGGCGCTGTTCGTCGCGGAACGAGGGGTCGCCGACCATCGAGGTGCCGCCGCCCATCAGCGCGATGGGCCGATGTCCGGTCTCCTGCAGCCAGTAGAGGAGGGTCGCGGTGATCAGGTTGCCGATATGCAGGCTGGTCGCGGTCGCGTCGTAGCCGACATAGGCGGTGATCGGGCCCTTGGCGCACAGCGCATCGAGCCCCTCGGGGTCCGAGATCTGGTGGATCAGGCCCCGTTCGTCCAAAACGCGCAGGAAATCGGACTTGAATTTCGTCATGAAGACCGCGCCTGTCGCAGCGCCCTTGTTTTCCGTGGTCGCGCTGTCGAACCGGTAAGCCGGTTCCCCAGGGTTCGCTATCGCGGGCCGGCGGTTCCCGACAACGCTCCTAGCGTCCGCCGCCGGCGCGGATTTCGGCCCTGCGGCGGTCGAGATACTCCGCGCAGCGCTCGACCAGCTCGTCGATGTTGCCCTCGAAGAAGTGGTTGGCCCCGGGAACGGTCTGCTGCTCGATGGTGATGCCCTTCTGGGTCTTGAGCTTGTCGACCAGACGCTGAACCGCCTCGGGGATCGCCACCCGGTCCTTGTCGCCGTGGATGATCAGGCCGGAGGAGGGGCAGGGGGCCAGAAACGAGAAGTCGTAGAGATTTTCCGGCGGCGCCACCGAGATGAAGCCTTCGACCTCCGGGCGCCGCATGAGGAGCTGCATGCCGATCCAGGCGCCGAAGGAAAAGCCGGCGATCCAGCAGCCGCGGGATTCGTGGTTGAGCGACTGCAGCCAGTCGAGGGCGGCGGCGGCGTCCGAAAGCTCGCCGACGCCGTGGTCGAAGACACCCTGGGAGCGCCCGACACCGCGGGAATTGAAGCGCAAGACCGCAAAGCCGCGCTCGGCGAACATGTAGAACAGATGATAGACGATCTGGTTGTTCATGGTGCCGCCGAATTCGGGGTGCGGGTGCAGCACCAAGGCGACGGGGGCGTTGGGTTCGGCGCCCGGCTGATAGCGGCCTTCAATGCGGCCGGCCGGCCCGTTGAACATCACCTCCGGCATGTCTCAGCTCGATGCTCCCAAGCGGACCGCCTCCCGGGCGGCGGGCCGAGGACCACATTCCCCGGAAGGTGGGTTGACGAAGTGGCGCGCGCTTCCTACAAAAACACGAAAGGCCTAGTTTAGAACACTTCGAAACTAGGCCCGGCCGCTCGTTTGGACAAAGTGAGCGCCCTTTTACCCAGTGTAGCACTGGATTTTCAAGGATTGATTGGCGCCCGGCGCGGCCGGCCACGGCGAGCCCCATGAACGCAAGCGAAATGACTGCAAGCGAGCGCACCTATCTCGACCACAACGCTTCGGCGCCGCTGCTGCCGGCGGCGCGCGAGGCGATGGCGGGCGTGCTGGCGATGACGGGCAACCCCTCCTCGGTGCATGCCGAGGGCAGGGCCCTGCGCGAGGTCGTCGAAGAGGGTCGCGAAACGGTGGCGCGCGCGGCCGGTACCGAGGCCGGGCGGGTCGTGTTCACGGGCTCGGCGACCGAGGCGCTGACGCAGGCGATCGTCGGCGGCATCGAGGCGGGGCTGGCGGACGCGATCGTGGTCAGCGCCGGCGAGCATCAGGCGGTGCTGAAGGCCGCCGAGGCCGCACGGGCGCCGGTGGAAGTGGTTGGACTGACAGGGGACGGCGAGATCGACCTTACGTCGCTGGCGGCGATCGTCGGGCGGGCCGGCGGCGGGCGGCTGCTGATCGCGCTGCATTGGGTGAACAACGAGACCGGCGTCGTGCAGCCCATCGGGGCGGTTGGCGAGATGCTGGCGGATAGCCGCCACGTGCTGGTGGTCGACGCGGTGCAGGGGTTTGGCAAGCTCGACCTCGCGTTCGAGGCGGGCCGGGCCGACATGGTCGCGATCTCCGCCCACAAGATCGGCGGGCCGGCGGGCATCGGGGCGTTGCTGGTGAAGCCGGGTTGCGACGGGGTGCGGATCATTCCCGGCGGCGGGCAGCAGCAGGGCCGGCGCGGCGGGACGGAATCGGCGGCGCTGAGCGCCGGGTTCGGGGCGGCGGCGAATGCTGCCGGTACCATGTTCGACATGGACAGGCTGCGCACCCTCACCGGCCGGATCGAGGCCGCTATAAGGGAACGGGCGCCGGAGGCCGTGGTGTTCGGGAACGGCGCCGAGCGTTTGGGCACCACTGTCGATTTCGCGATCCCGGGGGTCGAGAGCGCCATTTCGATGATCGGCTTCGATCTCGCCGGGGTGGCGCTGAGCGCCGGTTCGGCCTGCTCGTCGGGCAAGGTTTCGCGCAGCCATGTGCTCGGGGCGATGGGGGTGCCGGGGGCGCTCGCCGACTGCGCGCTGAGGGTGTCGGTCGGCTGGTCGACGACGGAAAAAGACGTCGCGCGGTTCGCAGAGGCGCTCGACGTCATCATGGAACAGCACGAGGCCGCCGATACGGCGGCGGCCTAGGTCAGACGGGGAACTCAGCGGATGCCGGCGGTCACCGAGACGGTCAACCAGGTCAAGGGTCTCGACGTCGAGAAGTACAAGTACGGCTTTTCGACCGATATCCAGTCCGATCGCGCGCCGCTGGGGCTGAACGAGGAGATCGTCCGCTTCATCTCGGCCAAGAAGGGCGAGCCGGACTGGCTGCTCGACTGGCGGCTGGAAGCCTACCGGCGCTGGCTGACCATGGCCGAGCCGACCTGGGCCCGGGTCAGCTATCCGGCGATCGACTATCAGGACCTCTACTACTACTCGGCGCCGAAATCGACGGCCGGGCCGAAATCCCTCGCCGAGGTCGACCCGGAACTCCTGAGGACCTACGAGCGGCTGGGCATTCCGCTCAGCGAGCAGAAGGTGCTGGCCGGGGTCGAAGGCGCCCGGGTGGCGGTGGACGCGGTGTTCGATTCGGTCTCCGTCATCACCACTTTTCGCGAGGAATTGGCCAAGCAGGGCATCATCTTCTGCTCGGTTTCCGAAGCGGTACGTGAATATCCCGAGCTGGTCAGGAAATACCTCGGCTCGGTGGTACCGATCTCGGACAATTTCTTCGCGACGCTGAATTCGGCGGTCTTCTCGG
>CAZNOZ010000045.1:0-14450 GCA_964574935.1 uncultured Devosiaceae bacterium
AGTCGAAGGTGGTGCGCGAGATCGAAAGGTCCTTCAGGCCCCGCTCGACGAAGGCGACGATCTCGTTGCGGCGGGTCGCCGGGCCGACAAAGTCGGGGTTGTCGCGATACAGCGCCAGCAGGCGGTCCTGATAGGCCGAAAGGCGGAAGAAAAAGCTCTCCTCCTCGACCCATTCGACGGGGGTGCCCTGCGGCGAGAGCCTGTCGTCCCCCTCCCCGTCGACGAGCTCGGATTCGTCGTAGTAGGCCTCGTCGCGGACCGAATACCAGCCCGAATAGGTGCCCTCGTAGATGTCGCCATTGGCGGCCATGCGCAGCCAGAGCTCCTGGCTCGCCGCGTAGTGGGCCGGCTCGGTGGTCCGGATGAAGCGGTTGTGCGACATGCCCAGCGTCGTCGCCAGGCGCTCGAACTCGGCCGCGTTGCGGTCGACGAGCTGGCGCGGGGTGACGCCCTCGCCGGCGGCGGTCTGGGCGATCTTGATGCCGTGCTCGTCGGTGCCGGTGAGGAAAAAGACGTCGAAGCCGTCCAGCGCCTTGAAGCGGGCGATGGCATCGGTGCACATCATCTCGTAGGCGTGCCCGATATGCGGGGCGCCATTGGGGTAATGGATCGCCGTGGTGATGTAGAAGGCCGGCTTGCTCATCTGGGGGCGGTCAGCGCGTCTCGTCGAGGTCGCGGATCAGGTCGAGGATCCTCACCAGCGTCTGCCGCCGGTCGAGATTGTAGAGCGCCTGATCGGCGGACAGGGAATGGGCCTTCTCCCACAGCTCGGAGACCGTGGCAAGCGGCGCTGAGCCGGTGGCTCCGGCGGCGACGAGGGTGCGGGCGCGGCCGACGATGAAAGCATCGAGCATGTCCAGCGCAACGCCGAACGCGCCGCCGGCGGCGGGCCGGCCGAGGTCGCCGGCGATCGCCAGATGCGACGCCCCGGGGTGCTCCCGAGGCCTCTCCAGCCAGTCCGCCAGGGCGCTCAGGGCGCCGGATTCGCCGAGCCGCAGGGCCTCCAGGGCCCGGCGTGGCCGGCCGGCGGCGACGCGCACGGCGTCCTCCAGTGCGTCGGGCGGTGCCGGGAGGCCGGCGGCGGCGACGACCGCCCGCACGTCCTCGTCGGCGAGCGGGCGCAAGCCGAGGGCCCGGCAGCGGGAGCGGATGGTGGCCGGCAGCAGCCCGGGGCGGTGGCTGATGAGCAGCAACAGGCCGGCGGGCGGCGGCTCCTCGAGGGTCTTGAGGAGCGCGTTGACGGCCCCCGAACTCATCTCCTCGACGGCGTCGAGAATGGCGACGCGGGTGCCGGCGCGGCCGGCGGTGTGCTGGAAGAAGCCGATCAGGTCGCGGACGTCGTCGATGACGATCTCAGAATAGAACTTGCCGGTCTTCTCGTTGCGGCGGCGGCGCACGATGCGCAGGTTGGGATGGGCGCCGTGGGCGATCTGGCGGGCGATGCGCTCGGCGGGTTCGTCGCCGGTGGCGCTCAGGATCTGGCGGGCGAGGTCGAAGGCCAGTGTCGCCTTGCCGATGCCGCGCGGACCGTGCAGGAGCCAGCCGTGATGCAGGCGCCCGGCGGCAAAGGCGTCGAGCATTGCGGCGCGCGCGGCGGCATGCCCGATCAGCGCCCGGGTTTGTTCGGGGGCGGCCAGACCCTCGATGGAATCGTGCTCGCGGGACGGCAGGGCGTCGTCTGCCACGTTCTAGCCCGCCGCCTTGAGTTCGGGAAAGCGTTCGGCGAGCGCCTCCCAGATTGCCTGTTCGATGTCGTCCTCGTCGCCCTCGGCCTCGATCACGATGCAGCGGTCGGGGTGGCGCTCGGCGATCGCGAGGTAATTGTCGCGGAGCTTGCGGTGCCAGTCCAGGGCCTGTTTCTCGAACCGGTCGGGGACGTTCGGCATCCCCTCCTCCTCGGCCTTGCGGGCGACGCGACGGAAGGCGTTTTCCGGGTCCATGTCGAGGACCAGCGTGATGTCGGGGGCGCGGCCGTTGACGGCCAGGGTCTCCAGGGCGTCGATGAGCTTGTCCGGTACGCCGCCGGTAAGGCCCTGATAGGCGCGGGTGGAATCGGCGAAGCGATCGCACAGGACCCATTTGTCCTCGTCGAGCGAGGGGCCGATCAGGGTCTCGACATGGTCGAACCGGGCGGCGGCGAACAACACGGCCTCGGCGCCGGCGCCCCAGCTCTCGCAATGGCCCTGCAGGATGAAGGAGCGGATGGCTTCGGCCTTCGGGGTGCCGCCGGGCTCGCGGGTGCGCACGACCGATACGCCGGCGCGGTTGAGGTTGGCCATCAGACGCTTGATCTGGGTGGACTTGCCGACGCCCTCGCCGCCTTCGAAGGTTATGAACCGGGCGTTCATGGACGGGCTCTCTTCTGCCTCGAGGCGGGCACGGCTCACAGCCACCCGAGGGCGAGTTCGAACAGGGCGTCGGTGGCGCGGCGCACCAGTCCCCCCTGCTCCACCGTCTCGGCGGCATAAAGCGGGGCCGACTGGATGAGCTGGTCATCGCACCACACATTGAGGGAGGCAACCCTGTCGCCGGCGAAGACCGGCGGCATCAGGGGGCCGGTGTAGACGATGCGGGCGGTCAGGCAGCGCCGCGACCCCTTGGGGACGTAAAGATCGATCTGCCCCTCGCCGGTCAGGCCCACCTCGCCGATCTCGCCACCGTAGACGCGCGCGTAGCCGACGATCTCGTCGGGGCCGAAGGCGGCGATGCGCTCGAAATTGCGCGACCCCCAGGTGACGAGTTTGCGCGCCTCCTCGGCGCGCTCGGTTTCAGAGGCCATGCCGTGCAGGACCGCGATCAGGCGGCGGCCGCCCTCGGTCGTCGAGGCGACGATGCCGTAGCCGGCTTCCTCGGTGTGGCCGGTCTTCAGCCCGTCGACGCCGATGGCGTCGTCGAGCAGGGTGTTGCGGTTGCGCTGGAAGATGTTGTTCCACTCGAACGAGGGCTCGGCGAAGATCGAATAGTATTCGGGGAATTCGCGGATCACGTGGCGCGCCAGGAGCGCCAGATCCCGGGCGGTCACGTACATGTTCGGGTCGGGCAGCCCGGTGGCGTTGGTGAACCAGGAATCCTGCAGGCCGATGTCCTGGGCGGTCTCGTTCATGATGCGGACGAATGTGGCCTCGGTGCCGCCGATCCCCTCGGCCAGGGCGATCGAGGCGTCGTTGCCCGACTGGATGATGACCGAGCGGATGAGGTCGGCGACGGGGACCTTCGAATCGAGTTCGGCGAACATCGTCGATCCGCCGGAACCGGCGCCGCCATCGCGCCAGGCGTGCTCGGAGATGAAGAACTCGTCGTCCATCGCGACCTGGCCGGACTTGAGCCGGTCGAAGACCACCGCCAGGGTCATCAGCTTGGCCATCGAGGCCGGCTGCATGCGCTCGTCGGCGTGCTTCTGGTAGAGGACGGTGCCGGATTCGTAGTCGAGCAGCACCGCGTAGCGGGCCTTGGTGTCGAAGTCGAGCTGCGCGAAGGCGGCCGTCGCGGAAAGCGCCATCGCCGCCGTCACGCCAAGGGCGGCCCTAAACAGGATACTCAACGCACGCATCGATCGTTCCATTGCGGGGCGGCGCCGGCGCCCGGTGCCGACAGGCGGCGGGACGTCGCGCCGGCGGCCCCCATCCCACAAGATTAGTACAAAACGATGTCGTGCAGGCCAAGTTCGCCGGCGACAGTAAAGACGTCATCGTCGCCAACCCCGGGTTTGAGGGCATCCAGGCGCACCCGGGTGGCCGGGGCGCCGTCGATGGCGGCGGGCACCACCGCGACTGCGGCGATCGGCGAGAAGGCGAGCGCGACGCGCATGGCTTCTTCCGGGTCGGCGAAGACGCCCAGGGAAACGTTCATAAGCGAATCGGCGCCGTCGTAGAGGTGCCAGTCGATGACCCCGGCCGCCTGGGCGGCCGCGGCCGCCACCGCCGGGTCGAGTTCGGCGACGGCGGGCTCGGCGTCGTCGGCGTAGGACAACAGGCCGCCCAGAAGCCCGCGCCGCGTGGTCGAGGCGACCAGGACCGCGCCGGTGCCGGACTGCACGCCCGGCCCGGAATAGCTCGCCAGAAGGGCCCGCGTGTCGTCGCCCTCGAGCGGCGCCGGGCCGACATATTCGACGTGCACCCGGGCGGTGCCGGCCTGGCGGAAACCCAGAAGCTGGGCGGCGTGCTCGGAGACATCGATCACCCTGCCGTGGGTGTAGGGGCCGCGATCGTTGACGCGGACAACGATGGAGCGGCCGTTCTCCAGGTTGGCGACCCGGACGTAGGACGGCAGCGGCAAGGTCGGATGGGCGCCGGAAATGCCGTTCATGTCGTAGATTTCACCGTTGGCGGTGAGACGGCCGTGGAAATTGCTGCCGTACCAGGAGGCGGTGCCGGTGGCCTGATAGTCGGGATCCTCGGTCGGCGTGTACCAGGTGCCCCCGACCCGGTAGGGCTTGCCGACCATGTAGCGTCCGCCGCCCTTGCGCACCCGCATCGAGCGCGTGAGGCGCGGCGAGGCGGTGACGCCGTATTCGGCGGTGGAGAATTTCACCCCGTCGGCATCGAAAAACGGGCCGCAGCCGGCCAGCAAGGCCGTGCAGGCCAATGCCGCCGCCGCGACCGGCGCGCGCCAAAATCGAGCTGGTCCGCCGCCCTCGCCCATTCAATAGCCTCCGTAGCGGGCCAGGATAGCGCAGCGCCCCGGACTCGTAAGCATTTGAAGCAAAACGTGGTTTCGGAATGGTTAGGGACGGCGCGAGGGTGCTGGGATGGCGCCCGCCGGTGGGCCGGGGGCGCGGCCCACCTAATCCGGTGCGCGGAACCCCGGGGGCGTGCAGGCCAGCCGGAGTGGCAATCTGCCCACCCGCGTGGCCCAACCGGGGGCCGGAAAATGACCTGCCCACCCCTCTGCCCATCATATAAAGCTTTCTTTATATCCAAAACGTGCTAGAACTCGCGGCCGTTGTATCCGTTGGGCCGCGGGCCATGAATGCACTGACAACGCTGCTGGAGCGCTACGAGATCCTGCTCGCCGACGGGGCCGTGGGGACCAATCTCATACCGGCCGGACTGGCCGCGGGAGCGGCCCCGGAGGCCTGGAACCTGGACCGGCCCGAGGACGTCAGGGCCCTGCATGAGGGGTTCGTCGAGGCGGGTGCGGACTTGCTGGTGACCAACTCGTTCGGGGGTTCGGGACGGCGACTGCATCTGCACGGGCTCGACGACCGCGTCGTGGAGATCAACGCCCGCGCCGCCGAGATCGCCCGCTCGGCGACCGCGGGGACCGGGCGCCAGATCGTCATCGCCGGCTCGGTTGGGCCGACCGGCGATCTGATGGCGCCGCTCGGACCGCTCAGCCACGAGGCGGCGGTGGCGGCGTTCGCTGAGCAGATCGAGGGGCTCAAGCAGGGCGGCGCGGATCTGGCCTGGATCGAGACCATGTCGGCGCCCGAGGAAATCGCGGCGGCGGCGGAAGCGGCGGTCGCGGCGGGCATGGCTTACACGGTCACCGCCAGTTTCGACACCGCCGGGCACACGATGATGGGGCTGGCGCCGGGCGCCTTCGCCCGCTCGATGCGCGACCGGGAAGTGCCGCCGGTGGCCTTCGGGGCCAATTGCGGGGTCGGGGCCGCGGACCTGTTGGCGGCGGCGCTCGATCTGGTCGACAACGCCGGGGCGTTGCCGGTGATCGCCAAGGCCAATGCCGGCATCCCGCATATCCATGGCGAGACGGTCGTGTATTCGGGCACGCCGGCGCTGATGGCCGACTATGTGCGCCTGGCGGTCGATGTCGGGGCGCGGATCATCGGGGGCTGCTGCGGGACGACCGCCGAGCATGTGCGGCAGATGCGGTCGGCGCTCGACGCGCACACGCGAGGCGCGCGGCCGGATGTCGAGGCCATCGTGGCGCGGCTGGGCGCGCTGGTCTCCCCGCCCGCGGCCGGGGTGGCGGATCGCCCGGCGCGGCGCCGGCGGCGGGCCTAGGGCGGGGCGCCCCGGGCGCTTGCCGGTCGAGATAGCCATGGCTGAAACCGAAGACCAGGAAATCGTCCTCAGCGAACTCGACGATGGCGAGCTCGTCGAGCAGATGCAGGACGACCTCTATGACGGTCTCAAGGAGGAGATCGAGGAAGGGGTGACGATCCTGCTCGGGCGCGGGTGGGCGCCCTACGACGTGCTGACGAAGTCGCTGGTGGCCGGGATGAAGACGGTCGGCGACGATTTCCGCGACGGAATCCTGTTCGTGCCCGAGGTGCTGATGGCGGCCAACGCCATGAAGGCGGGCATGGCGATCCTCAGGCCCCTGCTGGCGGAAACCGGGGCGCCGAAAATCGGCAAGATGGTGATCGGGACCGTCAAGGGCGACATCCACGACATCGGCAAGAACCTCGTCGCGATGATGATGGAGGGGGCCGGGTTCGAGGTCATCAATCTGGGCATCAACACCGATGCCGACGCGTTTTTGGCGGCCATCGACGAGCACAAGCCCGATATCTTGGGCATGTCGGCGTTGCTGACGACGACCATGACCTACATGAAGACGGTCATCGAGGAACTGAAATCGCGCGGCATCCGGGACGATTTGATCGTGCTGGTCGGCGGGGCGCCGTTGAACGAGGAGTTCGGCGAGGCGATCGGGGCTGACGCCTATTGCCGCGACGCGGCAGTGGCCGTGGAGACCGCCACGCGGCTGGTGACGCAACGGGCGGCGGCGACATGAGTGAGGCGCGACCCGACCTTGCGGGCCGATCGGGCCAGCGGCGCGATTCGAGTGCCGAACGCCCCGCGGCGCCGCCGAGGGGCCAGCCCGCAGCAGTCGGGATCGTCGCCTGCGGAGCGCTGGCGCGGGAATTGCGGGCGCTGGCGGGGCAGCGGGCGACCGCGCATATCGCGCTCAAATTCCTGCCCGCGGGGCTGCACAACACGCCCGGGAAGATCCCGGCTGCCGTTGACGCGGCGCTGACGGCGCTCGGCGAGCGCTGCGGGCGCCTGTTCGTGGGCTATGCCGACTGCGGCACCGCCGGGGGGCTCGACAAAGTGCTGCAAAGGCACGGCGCGACGCGTCTGCCGGGGCCGCACTGCTATGGCTTCTACGCGGGGCTGGAGCGGTTCGACGCCCTGCAGGAGGCGGAGCCGGGGACCTTCTATCTCACCGACTATCTGGCCCGGCAGTTCGACACCCTGGTCTTCGAGCCGCTGGGGCTTGACCGGCATCCCGAGTTGCGGGAGGCGTATTTCGGCAATTATCGCCGGTTGGTGCATCTGGCGCAGGTGCCGAGCGCCGATCTCGACGCCAGGGCCCGGGCGGCGGCCGAGCGGCTGGGGCTCGCCTACGAGCGCATCGAAACCGGTTTCGGGGCGCTCGAGGCGTTCGTGGCGGAGGCGGCGCGATGAGCAACGCGACCATCATCTACTGGCGGGAAATCCCCACCCAGGTCATCGTCGGGGCGGGCCGTGGGGCGGTCAAACGGCCGCTGCCGGACCGGTTCATGGCCGCCGTCGATCGGGCCGCGATGGTCGACAAGCGCACCTCCGAGGACGACTTCCTGGAGGATTGGCGCCGGGTGCCGACCGAGGTCGACGCCACCGATCCGCAAGCCGCCGCCGAAGCGCTGGCGAAGGAAATCGAACAGGAATACACGCCCGAGCGGCTGGCCGATCTGGCCCGGCACGGCGGCGTCGAGCATTTCGAGTAGGCCCAAGAGCACCCGCGAAAGAGCTGTCGCAAATGAGCACCCGCACCGTTCTCGCTTCGGCGACCAAAGAGGCCGTGATCGGCTTCGATCAGCCCTTCTGCGTGATCGGCGAGCGGATCAATCCCACCGGCCGCAAGAAACTCGCCACGGAAATGAAGGCGGGGGACTATTCGACGGTGCTCGCCGACGCCGTCGCGCAGGTCGCCGCCGGGGCGATGATGCTCGACGTCAATGCCGGGGTGCCGCTGATGGACGAGCCCAAGGTCCTCGCCGAATGCGTCGAGCTTGTGCAGTCGGTGACCGACGTGCCGCTTTCCATCGACTCCTCGATCATCGACGCGCTGGAGGCGGGACTGGCCGTCTACAAAGGCAAGCCGCTTGTCAATTCGGTGACCGGGGAGGACGAGTCCCTCGAGCGCGTGCTGCCGCTGGTGAAGAAGTATGGCGCGGCCGTGGTCGCGATCTCCAACGACGAGACCGGGATATCGACCGACCCGGACGTGCGGTTCGCGGTCGCGAAAAAGATCGTCGAGCGGGCCGCCGACCACGGGATCGCGCGCGAGGACGTGGTGGTCGACCCGCTGGTGATGCCGGTCGGGGCGATGGGGAGCGCCGGGCGGCAGGTCTTCGCGCTGGTCAGGCGCCTGCGCGAGGAACTCAAGGTCAATACCGTGTGCGGGGCCTCCAACGTCGCCTTCGGCATTCCCGCCCGGCACCTGATGACCGGGCATTTCATCGCCATGGCGGCGGCGTGCGGGCTGACCTCGGCGATCATGAACCCGCTGCATGCCGAACAGATGGAGGCGGTTCGCGCCGCCAACGTGCTCAACGGGCTCGACCCGGACTGCATGGCGTGGCTGGCCGCGCACCGGGGCGCCGGCGAGGCGGGCGCGGCCGAGGGACGACGCGGCCGGCGCACCGGCCGCCGCCGGGCGCGGGCGCAGAGCTGATCCGTTGACGGGGCAGATCGAGCGGCGAAATCACCTCCCCCTTGATGGAGGAGGACGGCCCGAAGGGCCGGATGGGGGTGGAGCGGGACCATCCGGACTGCCCCCTCCCCGACCCTCCCCGCGAAGGGGCAGGCTGATCGAGCACGCGACCGCGCCCGCGACGAGTGGCGCCCGCGGCGCGGGCTCGCAATGACGATCAGGTCGGTCCCGCGATGACCGATCCCCTCGTCGTCTTCCAGCCCTCGGGCAAGCGTGGGCGGTTCCCGGCCGGCACGCCGGTGCTCGAAGCGGCGCGGGCGCTGGGGGTCTATGTCGAGAGCGTGTGCGGGGGGCGCGGCATCTGCGGCAAGTGCCAGGTGGCGGTCGCCGAGGGGCAGTTCGCGAAATTCGGCATCGTGAGCAAGGCCGGCCATCTCTCCGACGCCGGGGCGGTCGAAGCCCGCTACGCCGAAAAACGCGAGCTGGCGGCGGGACGCCGGCTGTCCTGTTCGGCGGCGATTACCGACGACGTCGTCATCGAGGTCCCCGATGCCTTCCGGATCGCCGGGCAGACCATCCGCAAGGATGCAACGAGCGTCGGGATGGTGCGCAATCCGGCGGTGCGGCTTTGCTATGTCGAACTCGAACCGGCGGACCTGGCGACGCAGTCGGGCGAGGCCGAGCGGGTCTCGGCGGCCATCGAGGCGCATTTCGGTCTCGAAGGCGTCACGATGGACTTCGGCGCGTTGCAGGGGCTGCAGGCGGCGCTTGGCGCCGGCGCGCGCAAGGTCACGGCGGCGGTCAGGGTCGACGGCCCCGCCCCGCGGATCGTGTCGGTTTTCGCCGGTTACACGGAGGAATTGACCGGGCTGGCGGTCGATATCGGCTCGACGACGATCGCGGCGCATCTCGTCGACCTGATGAGCGGCGAAATCGTCGCCTCGCAAGGGGTCGGCAACCCGCAGATCCGGTTCGGCGAGGATCTGATGAGCCGGGTGAGCTACGCGATGATGAACGAAGGCGGCGCCGGGGCGCTGACCGAGACGGTGCGGGCGGCGGTCAATTCCCTGATCACGGAGTTGCTGGAGGCGGCCGGCCGGTCGCGGGCGAGCTTGCTGGACGCGGTGGTCGTGGGCAATCCGGTCATGCATCATCTGTTCCTGGGCCTCGACCCGACGCCGCTGGGCCAGGCGCCCTTCACGCCGGCGGGCTCGGGGGCGGTCAGCTGCCGGGCCGACGAGATCGGCCTGGCGCTGGGGACGGGCGCGCGGGTGTGGGTGCCGCCCCTGATCGCCGGGCATGTGGGGGCGGACGCCGCCGCCGTGCTGCTGGCCGAGCGGCCCCAGGACAATCCCCATCCGACCCTGATCGTCGATGTCGGCACCAACGCCGAAATCGTCTTGTGGGACACCAAAACGCTTTACGCGGCCTCCTCGCCCACCGGGCCGGCCTTCGAGGGGGCGGAAATCTCGAGCGGGCAACGGGCGGCGCCGGGAGCGATCGAGCGGGTGCGGATCGATGCGGGCACGCTGGCGGCCAGATTCAAGGTCATCGGCGGCGAAAAATGGTCCGACGAGCCGGGGTTTGCGGACGCGGTCGCGGCAACCGGGGTGACGGGGATATGCGGGTCCGGGATCATCGAGGCAATCGCCGAGATGCTGATGGCCGGCATCGTGGGGGCCGACGGGGCCATCAGGGGGCCGCAAACCGAGGCGGAGCGGGCGCGGCTGGTGCCTGAGGGGCGCACCTTCGCTTATCTGCTCTCCGCGGGCGAACCGCGGCTCATGGTCACCCAAAACGACGTGCGCGCCATCCAGCTGGCCAAGGCGGCGCTTTATGCCGGCGCCAGGCTGCTGATGGACCGGGCCGGGATCGAGGCGGTTGGGGAAATCCGGCTGGCCGGGGCGTTCGGGTCCTACATCGACCCCTCACACGCGATGGTGATCGGCATGGTGCCGGATTGCGCCCTCGACCGGGTGACGGCGGTGGGCAATGCGGCCGGCCAGGGGGCGTTGATGGCGCTGCTCGACGGCGCGCGCCGGGGCGAAATCGCGCGCACCGTGGCCGAGGTGGTCAAGGTCGAAACGGCGCTCGAGGCGCGGTTTCAGGAGCATTTCGTGGCCGCGATGGGGCTGCCCAATTCCCGCGATCCCTTCGCGCTGACGCGGGCGCGGTTCTCCCTGCCGCCGCTTGCCGTCCCCGACCCGGGCCAGCGGCCGCGCCGGCGCAAATCGCGTTAACCGCTTAACCCGATATTCACTGCAAAACCGGGACCTTCCGATAAGGGGGGTGCGCGGAAAGGATTTTTTGCAGTCCTGTGGGCGAAAAATGCCGTGATGGAGATTCCAGCGGCGTTCAACAAGCGGCGTTCCGTATTGGCACAGGTGACGGCACGGTCCGAATACCCGATGGGCCAGGCGCGGTTGTGCCTGAGGCAGGTGGTCTAGTTGGCGAACACTCCCGACAGCTCCGGCGGCGGATTCGGCGCGTCCAGCGGCGGCGGGCCGCGCCGTGCCTTCGGCAAGAAGGGCGGCGGCGGCGCGCGCGCGGACAAGCCGACACCCTCGCTGCGCCGATCGGCACCCAAGGACGAAGCGGTCGAACCGCGCTACGCCGCCGAACGCCGGCCGCCCGAGCGCAAGCCGATGGACGACGTTCCGAAGTCGGTCGACGAGATCATCGCCGAAGAGGCGGCGCGCGAGGCGGCCCGGCTGGCCGAAGCGGAGCGCTATCGGGAGGAACTGGCGCGCAAGGAAGCCGAAAAGCGGCGCGCCGAGGCGGACGGCGAAACGTCCGAGGGGAAGGCGAGCGCCGACGCCGCGCGGGCCAAGCCGACCCGAGCCGCGCCGGAACCGGAAGCGGCGCCGCCGCCGGACGACGACGAGGAGCCGCTGGCAGTGGCCCCGCCGCCGGACGACGACGAGGACGAGGATAAAGCGCGCGCCCGCCTGGCCGCCGAAGAGGCCGCCGAGGAGGCCGCCCGCCGGCTGGCGGAGGCGCAGGCCGCGGCGCTGGCCCAGAAGGCCGAAGAGCACGCCGCGGAAGCCGAAGCACGCCGGGCTGCCGAGAAGCAGGCCGCGGCGGCGGCAAAGAAGGCCGAGCGCGAGGCCCAGCTGCGGCGCGAAGCCGAGAAAAAGGCCGAGGAAGCCGCCCGCCGGGTGGTGGCCGACGAGGCGACCGACGCCGCCCGCAAGGCCGCCGAGGAGAAGCTGCAGACCGAGGCTACCGCGCGCCAGGTGGCCGAGGAGAAGGCGGAAGCCGCGGCCCTCAAGGCCGCCGAGGAAGCCCAGGCGCGCAAGGAGGCCGAAGAGCGGGCCGAAGCCGCCGCCCGCGTCGCCGCCGAAGAGGCCAGGAAGCAGGTCGCCGAGGAAGCCGCCGCGCGGCGGGCCGCCGAGGAGAGGGCCGAGGCCGCCGCCAAACAGGCCGCGGCGGAATCGGAAGCCCGCAAACAGATCGAGGCAAAGGCCGAGGCCGCCGCCAAGCAGGCGGCCGCCGAATCGGAGGCCCGCAAGCAGGTCGAGGCGAAGGCCGAGGCCGCCGCCAGGCAGGCCGAGGAAAAGGCGCAAGCCGCCGCCAAGCAGGCCGAGGAAAAGGCACAGGCCGCCGCCCGCAAGGCGGCCGAGGAGGAAGCGGCGGTCCGCAAGATCGCCGAGGCCGAGACCCTGGCGCGCAAACAGGCCGAGGAAAAGGCGGAGGCCACGGCGCGCAAGGCGGCCGAAGAGGAAGCCGCCGCGCGCAAGGCCGCCCAGGCGGAAACCGCGGCCCGCAAGGCGGCCGAGGAAAAGGCCGCCGCCGAGGCCGCGGCCCGCAAGGCGGCGGAGGAAAAGCTGGCGGCCGCCGAAGTCAGGGCCGCCGCCGCCGAGGCGCGGGCCGAAGAGGCGCTCCGGCACTCGCATGAGCAAGCCGAGGCCCGCCACGAGGCCGAGCAGGAAGCCGCGGTTCGGCGCGAGGCCGAGAAGAAGGCCGCCAAGGAAGCCGAACAGGCCGCCAAGGAAGCCAAAATCCGCAAGGTCGCCCAGGAGAAGGCGGAACGCACGGCCCGCCAGGCAACCGAGGAGGCCGAGGAAGAAGCGGCCCGCAAGGACGCCGCCGAGCAGGGCGCGGCCCGCGAGAAGGCCGAAAAACAGGCCAGGGAAGCGGCCCGCAAGGCGGCCGAGGAAGCCGCCGCGCGCAAGGCCGCGGAAGCCGAAGCCGCCGCCCGCCGCAAAACGGAGGCCGACGCCATCGCCGCCGCCCGCAAGGCGGAAGCCGAGCAGCAAGCGGCCCAGAAGGCGGCCATGGTCGCCGCCGAGGCGGCGGAACTCGACATGCCGACAAAGCGCATCTTCAATCACGGCCGCACCGGTTCGGGGGCGGCCGCGGCCGCGTTGCCGCCCGAGGCGCCGCGCCTGCCGCTCAAGAAAATCGCCTGGCTGGGGCTCCCGGCTCTGGCTTTCGTCGCCGCGGCGTTCTTCGGCAGCCAGTTCATCGGGCCGATTTCTTCGGGCTTCGACGCGGTTCGGGAGATGATCTTCCCGCCGCCGCCGGAGCCGATCACCGCCCAGGCCGAGTTCGGCGCGTGCGCCTTCGATATCCCGATCAACTGCGTGGAAAACGGGCAGACCGTCTGGTACCGCGGCAACGGCTACCGGATCGCCGGCATCGATACGCCGGACGCCAAGGCGCCGCTGTGCAACATCGAGGCCCGGCGCGGGCGCGAGGCGACGGCGCGGCTCATCGAACTGGTCAATGCGGGCCCCTTCGACATTCTGCCGACCGAACCGTTCCGCGACAATTTCGGCCGCCCGCAGCGGATTCTGAGCCGCAACGGGCAGTCCTTCGGCGACATCCTGATGGAAGAGGGCCTGGCGGCTCCCTGGATCGGCAAGCACGGCTACTGGTGCCAGTAGGGCGTCGGCCGGCGGCCGGTTCCAGGTCCCCTGCCCTTCCCTGATCGGAATGACGCCGGCGCCCGGCGCGTCGGCCGCGCGTTGATCCGCGTTTTTGCGTATTGCCGAGGTATCCCCCGGCGCGCTGGGTTCGGCGGCCGTGGGCAGCGCGATTCGGCGGCGGAGGCGACGATGGCGACACGAAACGAATTCGGGCAGCGGCAGGGCGATATTGTCGCACCGGCGGCGGCGGCGGCGCCGGCGCCCCGACGCGGCTCCCGGCTGCAATTCCTGGCCATCGCGTTCGGGTTCGCGGCGGCGGGTGCGGTGGCGACCCTTGCCGTCGACGCCCTCCTGACGGGCCCGCTCGACCCGCCGGCCGCGAGCCCGCCGGCGGTGACCCATTTGGCTGAGTTCCGAGTGTGCGGGTCCGGCCCGCGGATCACCTGCGTTGTCGACGGCGACACGATCTGGTTCGAGGGGGCAAAAATCCGGATCGCCGATATCGACACCCCGGAGGTTTCGCAACCGCGCTGTGGCGCCGAACTGGTGCGCGGCCAGGACGCGACGCGGCGGCTCCTGGCGCTGCTCAACGAGGGCCCGTTCGAGATCGTCGCCGCCGGCGGGCGCGACGAGGACCGCTACGGGCGCAAGCTGAGGGTGCTCAGGCGCGACGGCGCCTCGCTCGGGGAGACGCTGGTGGCCGAAGGCCTGGCGGTGCGCTGGGGCAACGGCCGGCCGGACTGGTGCTGAGGGCGATGCGCGGCCCTGCTCGTCCCCACGAGGGTCGAACCGCAAACGCAGGCGGCCCCGAATCGTTTCGCTTGGCTCGCCCGGAGGACCGCGTCGGCAAAACGCATTTTCGCGCCTGGCCTCCCCATTTCCCGTCACCCCGGCGAAGGCCGGGGTCCAATTGCCTTTACATGCTCTGGGGCGCCGCCATTGGATTCCGGCTTCCGCCGGAATGACGAGGGGAAG
>CAZNOZ010000046.1:0-14233 GCA_964574935.1 uncultured Devosiaceae bacterium
GGGCGCGGAGGCGGCGCACGTGCACCACGTCACCGACGATCTGGCGGGGTTTTTGAAGGCGGTGGGGTGAGGAGGGGCGTGGTTCGAGAAGACGGGGGTGATCCTGTTCACCCAGAACTACCAGGCGTGCGTGAAATTCTACGGCCAGACGCTGGGGCTGAGGCAACTGGAGCAGAAGGACGGGCTGACGAAATTCGCCTTCGGTCAGAGCTATCTTTTGGTCGAGATCGGCGGGGTGGCGCGGGGGCGCGAAGAGCGGCGCGACGAGAACGCGGTGACCCTCAGGCTCGACGTCGCCGATGTGGACGCGGCCGCCGAGCGGTTGCGCGGGCGCGGCGTCGAGGTGACGATCAGGCACTGGGACTGGGGGATCACCGGGACGATGCTCGACCCGGACGGCAACCGGGTGGAATTGAAGGGGCAGTGAGGGGGGCGCTGCGCCCGCCCAGGTGTCGACGGCCCGACCCCATGGATCCTCGGGTCAAGCCCGGGGACAGACGCCCGAGGATGACGAGTCGGTGTCAGGACCGCTTGCGTGTCGAGGACCGGCGGCTCGAGGTGCCGCGGGTCGAAGCACTGCTCCGCCGGGTCGTCCGGCGCGGCCTGGCGGGCGGTTCGGGAGGTTCCGGGGGTTCGGGCGGCTCTTCCATCTCGGCTTCATCCTCTTCCTGTTCTTCGGCGGCGCCGCCCGCTGGCCGGGTGCTGAAGAAGTTGGGCCGGAAGAGCACGAACAGCCCGGCGATGACGATCAGGACCGGCCAGACCCAGGAGCCGATGTCGAGCCCGGCGATACCGCGGCCGGAGATGTTGATGATGAGTTCGAAGAAGACGATGCCGACCAGGAACAGGATCGCGCCGATCGACATCAGGCGCTGGCCGGAGGCGAGCTTGCGCTCGTCGTCGTTGAGATAGCCGTAGGCATACTGACCCAGGCCGATCGAACCCGGCGCCACCAGCGCCCAGGCGTAGGCCCAGCTTTCGAAATGGTCGAAGGAGTTCTGATAGAGCAGGATCAGCCCGGTCACCGTGACGATCGAGCCGGCGATGGTCAGCCGGTCGCCGCCGGCCTCCGTCGAGACCGAAAGGCCCAAGAGCAGCACACCCGGCACGATGACCAGGAAGGGCCACAGATTGTGCCCCAGCCTGAGGTCGAAGAACTGCCCGATGAGCCATACCGCGCCCAGGCCGATCAGCGCGACGCCGACGATGGTCCGCGTCAGGCTCGGCCGCTGGCCGCCGTTCGAATTCGCCATGGCACCCTCCCGCTGCAGCCGCCAGACTACGCGCCCGCGACGACCGATTCCAGCGCCGCGGACTTGCCCCGCGGCTGGCGCACCCTACCTAAGGCGGCGGCCGGGTCGTTGACAAAGGTCAAGGCGACGGCGGCGGCCCGCAACCAGCGGCGCCGAGGAATTCCGAACAGGGAGGCCAACCATGGCCAATTTGAAGATCCGGGTGTTCAAGGACGGCAGCATCGACCCCTCGACCACGGTCACCATCCCGGGGGGCATTCTCAAGGTCGCCTCCAACCTCATTCCCAACCGGGCGGCGATGAAGCTCAGGGAAGAGGGCGTCGATCTCGACGAGCTGTCCCGGCTGGCGGACAATCCCGACGCCCAGGGCGAGCTCGTCACCATCGAGGACCACGACAAGAACGAGCGGGTGGTGATCGCGCTCGAATAAGGCCGGGCGGCCTGCCCTTGCGACGTGAGACCGCAGGGGGCAGTTTGCCTTGGCGCGGCGGGGCCCGCGCGCGACACGCTGCGAGGGAGGCCACGATCATGAGCGTTTACGAGGACATTCTGGGCACGGTGGGCAACACGCCCGTGGTGCGGATTAACAAGCTGGCGCCGGAGGGGATCAGCCTGTTCGTCAAGATCGAGGCGTTCAATCCGCTGGGCTCGGTCAAGGACCGGCTGGCGCTGGGCGTGATCGAGGCGGCGGAGGAATCCGGCGAACTGAAACCGGGCCAGACCGTGCTCGAGGCGACGAGCGGCAATACCGGCATCGGGCTGGCCATGGTGTGCGCGACCAGGGGCTATCCGCTGGTGGTCACAATGGCGGAGAGCTTCAGCGTCGAACGGCGCAAGCTGATGCGGTTCCTGGGCGCCAAGGTCGTGGTCACTCCGGCGGCGGACCGGGCGGTCGGAATGATCCGCAAGGTCGAGGAACTGGCCGAGGCCCATGGCTGGTTCATGACAAGGCAGTTCGAGAACGAGGCCAACGCCGATTTCCACGCGAAGACGACGGCGCAGGAAATCCTTGCCGATTTCGACGGGCAACCGCTCGACTACTGGGTGACCGGCTACGGCACCGGCGGGACGCTGAAGGGCGTGGCGCGGGTGCTGGCGAAAGAGAGACCGGATACTCGGATCGTGGTGTGCGAGCCGGCGGACGCGCCGCTGCTGGAAAGCGGCATCGAGCAGGCGCGCAATCCGGACGGCTCGCCGGCCGAGGCGCATCCGGCCTTCAAGCCGCATCCGATGCAGGGCTGGACGCCGGACTTCATCGCCAAGCTGACCGGAGATGCGGCGGCGAGCGGCGCCATCAACCAGGTGTTGCCGATCGCCGGCGCCGACGCGCTCAAGTGCTCGAAGGATCTGGCGCAGTCCGAAGGCATCTTCGTCGGCATCAGCTCGGGCGGAACCTTCGCCGGGGCGCTGGAAGTGGCGCGACGGGCGCAACGGGGCGCAACGATCCTTTGCATGCTTCCTGACACCGGCGAGCGGTATCTGTCGACACCGCTTTTCGCCGACGTGCCCGAGGAGATGACCGAAGAGGAACTGGCGATCTCGCGCTCGACGCCGACCGCGCAGATGGGTGGCTGAGAGGCGGCCGAGCGCAGCCGCGGCGCGGCGCGGGGCGAGCTCGTCACCATCGAGGACCACGACAAGAACGAGCGGGTGGTGATCGCGCTGGAATAGGGCCGGGGGGCCTGCCCGAGCGGCGTTCCGATCAGGCGGTGGCGGCCATGTAGGCTTCGGCGGCGCCGAGGGCGTCCTCGCCGGGCTCGGTCATCTTCGCATGGGCGCGCAGGGTCTCCAGCCCGTCGAAGAAGAGCGGCCGGTTGGTCGCCGCGATGTCGGCGGCCAGGGTACGGTCGGCGTCGTCGAGCAGATCGGATTCGATCATCGCCTGCATCGCATAGACGATGCGGGCGAGCACGAAGGTCGCGTGGTGGATGCCCTCGAGGGGCCGCGCGTCGTCGCGCAGCGGCGAGGCGTGACGCTCGGCGTCGGGATTGAAGACCACGCCGTCCATCGGCGCGAGCGCGAACAGGACATTGTGGGCCTCCTCGTGGACGAGATAGGCCGCGCATTCGACGAGCGATGGGTCGGGGGTGGCGTCGAACATCACCGCCCCGAAAGCCCTGAGCGCCGAGGCGCCCTGGAAGGGCTCGATGGCCGCGGTTTCGTCGGCCTTCAGAACGCCGCGGGCCAGAATGATGGTGGTGACGAGCTCCTCGAGTTCCTCGGCAAGGCCTGGGACGGTGCGGTGCAGCAATTGGAGGGTTTCCGAAAGCTGCGCCCTGCGGTCCGGCAGCAGCGCCGGATCGGGGGCGACATAGCGGAACAGCGCGTCGGGCTCGTCGGAGAAGTAGCCGGCGACCATGTCGGCGTCCCAGGGGAACTCGTCCGGGCCCAGCGAAGTGAACAGAATCCCCGGCTCGGCCGGGCCCAACGCCAGGATGCGGGAGACCAGCGCTTCGGCTTCGTCGAGCCGGTCGGCCTCGATCGCCGCGAGCAGCCTGAAGTGCAGCGAGAACAGGAACGGCGTTTCGCGGCTGCCCGACCGGATGCGGGCCACGAGCCCGGCCGCCTTGTCCTCGGCGATCTCGAAGACCTCGGAACAGGCGGCGAAAATGTGCGCGAAGCTGGCGGCAAAATCGGCGTTGAGGCGCTGGCGCACCGCGAAGCCGCCGGCGCGGGAGGGCGAGAACAGCGTGGCTCGGAAATCCATGGCGGCGCCTCGCGGCAACCGACGCTGCCCGCCCGCGTCAAGCTGCGGCGGGAAGCAAAACCGGCGGGTGGGCCCAAACGCCTACTTGGCGGCGGTTGACGGTCTGCCGGACTTGCACATGCCGCCCTTCTGCGTGCCGGTGCGGCGGCCGTCAGCGGCGGTTCCGAGCGTGCGGGTGACGTCGAGCTTGATCCTGGGCATGCTGCAATCCCTTTCGTGGAGCCGGTGTCGCCGGCTGCAGAATCGATAGTCGAACGCGCCTCAAAAGGCAACGGCGCGGCGGCCGGGGCGGCCGGATCACTGCACCGTTTCGTCGGTGACCTCCGGCAGATCGTAGAAGCGCCGGACGACATCCCAGCCCTCGCCGGCGGTCTCGACGCGCGCGAACAGGTCCGGGTCGTCCGGGGAGATCGTGCCCTCCTCGGCGAGCGCGTCGAAATTGATCACGCGGCTCCAGAATTCCGATCCGAACAGCAGGACGGGGATGCGGCTGACGCGGCGGGTCTGGATGAGGGTGAGGGTCTCGAAAAGCTCGTCCATGGTCCCGAAGCCGCCGGGGAAGAAGGCCACCGCCTTGGCGCGCTGCAGCAGATGGAACTTGCGGGTGTGGAAATAGTGGAAGTTGAAGCAAAGCTCGGGGTCGATGAAGCCGTTGGGCGTCTGTTCGTGGGGCAACACGATATTGAAACCGATCGAGGGGGCGCCGAGCTCGGTGGCGCCGCGATTGCCGGCCTCCATCACCCCCGGTCCGCCGCCGGTGACGACCACGAATTCGCGGTAGTCCATTGACTTGGCGGTCAGCGAGGCCAGGCGCGCGAACCGCCGCGCCTGCTCGTAGTAGACCGACTTCTTCTCGAGATTGGCCCTGGCGGTGTCGGTCTTCGCCAGCGCCGGCTCGGCACCCAGCGGGGGAATGCGCGAGGAGCCGAACAAGACCACCGTCGACAGGATGCCGCGTTCGCGCAGGGCCAGCTCCGCCTTGAGGTACTCGAGCTCGAAGCGGACCCCCCGCGCATCCTCGGAGAGCATGAAGTCCTGGTCGGCGAAGGCGAGCCGGTAGGCGGGCGCCTGGGTCTGCGGGGTCCGCGGAACGTGGCGGACGGTCTCAACATCGTCGGTGGAGTGCTTGAACGCGGTCGATAGATGTCGATCAGTCATGGCTCCCAGCCCTTCCGGTTGCGGCGCGAATGTCGCTGTGTGCAGCCTTGCAGACAAGCGTTAAGTCTCTCGTACGCCGCGGGGGAAGCCGTCACGATGCAGCGCAGGTCCGCAAACGCGTCGGGCGACCGGCGGTTCACGTCCGTCGAGGCGAGGATCGACGCGGCGGCGCACGCGGTGCTCGACCGGCTGCCGGCCAGCGGTCCGGCCGGCGGTCTCGTCGAATTGGTGGTTTTCGGCCTCAAACAGGGCTGGGCGTGCCTGTTCGGCGGCCTGATGGTGGGGCTGTTGATCGCGACCAGCCGGCTGTGGCCCGCGGACGCGCCGCTGGCGCGCTACGACTTTTTGTTTCTCTCGGCGATCGCCATTCAGGCCGCGATGCTGGGATTCAAGCTCGAAACCTGGCGCGAGGCGCGGGTGATCGCGATCTTCCACATCGTCGGGACGGCGATGGAGGTGTTCAAGACCGGCGCCGGCTCGTGGAGCTATCCCGAGGCTGCGTATTTCCGGCTCTATGGCGTGCCGCTGTTCTCCGGCTTCATGTACGCGTCCGTCGGCTCTTACATGGCGCGCGTGACGCGGGTGTTCGACATCCGGATGGCGAACTACCCCGTCATCGCGCTGACCGTGGCGCTGGCCGTGGCGATCTATGTCAACTTCTTCACTCATCATTTCATCTTCGATTTTCGCTACGTGCTGTTCGCGGGGACGGCGGTACTGTTCTGGCGCACCACGATGTGGTTCCGGGTGCATCTGGCGTGGCGGCGGATGCCGCTGCTGGTCGCCTTCGGGCTGGTGACCTTGTTCATCTGGCTGGCCGAGAATATCGGTACGCTGACCCGAACCTGGCTGTATCCAAACCAATACGCGGCGTGGGCGCCGCTGGGACCGGGCAAGTTCGGCTCGTGGTTCCTTCTGATGATCGTTTCGGCGGTGCTGGTGACGCTGGTGCATCCACCGCGCCCGCCCGGCGAGGCCGACCGATCCGGCGCCTTGCACCGACGGCGGTTTCGGCGATAGGTACAGGCGCCCTCACCCTGGGGAGCCCCGAGGATGGAACACCAACGGCTGGCGACGGCGATCGAGACCGCCTGGGAGGACCGCGAGCGCATCGGCGCGGCCACCGGCGGTGAGGTTCGCGAAGCGGTTGCCGAGGCACTCGATCTGCTCGACCGGGGCGAGGCGCGGGTCGCCGAACGCGGCGAGGACGGTCAGTGGGTGGTCAACCAGTGGCTGAAGATGGCGGTGCTCCTGAGTTTCCGCCTCAACGACATGGCACTCATCGAGGGCGGGCCCGGTGGCGGCGTCTGGTGGGACAAGGTGCCCTCGAAATTCGCCGGCTGGGGGGAAAACCGCTTCCGGGCGGCCGGCTTCCGGGCGGTGCCCGGGGCGATCGTCAGGCACTCGGCTCATATCTCGCCGGGGGTGGTGCTGATGCCCTCGTTCGTCAATCTGGGGGCCCATGTCGGCGAGAACACGATGGTCGATACCTGGGCGACGGTGGGCTCCTGCGCGCAGATCGGCAGGAACGTGCACCTTTCCGGCGGGGCCGGGATCGGCGGGGTACTGGAGCCGCTGCAGGCGAGCCCGGTAATCGTCGAGGACGGCTGCTTCATCGGCGCCAGGGCCGAGGTCGCCGAAGGGGTGATCGTCAGGGAAGGCGCGGTCCTGTCGATGGGCGTCTATCTCGGGGCCTCGACCAAAATCGTCGACCGGGCGAGCGGTGCGGTCACGACCGGCGAGGTGCCGGCCTATTCGGTGGTGGTGCCGGGCACGCTGCCGGGCAAGAAGCTGCCGGACGGCTCGGCGGGACCGGCGCTCTACTGCGCGGTGATCGTCAAGCGGGTGGACGAGCAAACGCGCTCGAAGACCTCGATCAACGAGCTTTTGCGGGACTGAACGAGGCCGCAAACCGGCGGTGGCCAAGTCGGCGGCGGGGCTGGCCTTCTCACAGATATCAGCTAGGGTGGCCCCAGGAAGCGCCATGTCTGCGCTCGATTGCGGAGGGGAAAATGAACGACTACATCCAGAACTTCATGGGATTCGAGGGGCGACTGAACCGGCAACCGTTCTGGCTGGGAATCGTGGGACTGATTGTCGCCTCGATCATCCTGAATTTCATCGTCGGCATCTTTTTCGGCGGGTCGATCGTGGGCGCGATGATGTCCGTCGTCGGCGCCGGCGGCGACCCCCAGGCGATCGCCGATGCCTCCTTGTCGGCGAGCCGGACCGCCGGATGGGTCGGTCTGGTGATCTTCATCATCCTGGCCTATCCCTCGCTGGCGCTGTGGATGAAGCGGGCCCATGACCGGGATTCGAACGGGCAACTGCTCTATGTGCTCTACGCTCTGGTGGCCATTACCTACGTGTTGCAGGCGATCGGGCTGACGATGGGCGTGTCCGAGATTGCCGGCGTACCGGTCGCCAGCCAGAATACCCTGGGCTGGATCCTGTCGCTGGCTGAATTCGTGCTGGGCCTCTACCTGCTCGTCACGCTCGGGTTCCTGAAGGGCACCGAGGGGCCAAACCAGTACGGGCCCGATCCGCTCGGTGGGGGCGGCGACATGGGCGCTGCTTCCGGCGGTGACATGAGCGGCAGCGGCGACATGGGTGGCGGCCAGGCCGGCGGCGGCGACGCCTCCTAGTCAGTTTCGGAGACCGGCGGGGGATGTCGCGCCAACCTGATGCCGATCCCGCCGGCCTTTTGCAGGCGCTCATCCGTTGCGCCTCGGTGACCCCCGAGGATGCCGGGGCGCAGGCGGTCGTCGCGGACTATCTCGAGCCGCTCGGCTTCACGGTCGAGCGGCTCACCTTTGACGACGGCGGCAATTATCCGGTCGACAACCTGTTCGCGACGCGCGGCGCGGGGTCCCCGCATCTGCTCTATGGCGGGCACACCGACGTGGTCCCGGCCGGCCACGAGACCGACTGGACGCATCCGCCCTTCGCCGGCGTGACGGAGAACGGCGAGGTCTGGGGGCGCGGGGCGGTCGACATGAAGGGCTCGGTCGCCGCCTTCTGCGCGGCGCTGGCAACACTTGACCCGGAGGAGACGGCGGGCACGATCTCGCTCATCATCACCGGCGACGAGGAGGCCGAGGCGGTCAACGGCACCGCCAGGGTGCTCAGATGGGCCGAGGAGGCGGGCCACCGGTTCGATTTCGCGCTGGTCGGCGAGCCGACCTCGCAGACGGTGCTGGGCGACACGATGAAGACCGGGCGACGCGGCTCGCTGGCCGGCGCCATCGAGGTCACGGGCCACCAGGGGCACGCCGCCTATCCGCAGGCGGCGAAGAACCCCCTGCCGCCCCTGGCCCGGATCGTCACCACGATCTCGACGGAGCCGCTCGACGAGGGATCGGGGGACTTTCCCCCCTCGCATCTGGCGGTGACCTCGATCGACACCGGCAACAAAGCCGCCAACGTCATCCCGGCGCGGGCGACGGCGCGGTTCAATATCCGCTTCAACGACCGGTGGAGCGAAGGCAAGCTGCAGGCATGGCTGGCCAGCCGGATCGTCTCGGTTCCGGCCGACGGCTGCGACGTGGCGCTGGAGATCTTCCAGCCGGTGGCCGAGCCCTTCGTCGCGGCCGGCGCGCCGGGGGTGCAAACCCTCGCCGACGCCGTCGAGACGGTCACCGGGCGGGCGCCGGCGCACTCGACCGGCGGCGGCACTTCGGACGCCAGATTCATCGCCAAATACTGCCCGGTAGTGGAATTCGGCGGCGTCGGGGCGATGTCCCACAAGGTCGACGAACGGGTGAGCATTGCCGAACTGGTTGCACTCAAGCAGGTTTATGCCCAATTTGTGAAAACGTTCCTCGGCCCGGGCAACGGCAAATGACTTACATCGAGGAAGTCAGGGAAGCGGCCAAAGGCTGCCTGGCGATTTTGCGCGGCGACCGCGACGCGGCGGAGTATTTCGACCTGACGTTGCGCGGGCTCGTGGGCTCGCTGATCGCCCTGGTCGTGGCGATGGCGCTGCAGGCGCAGATTCCGGTCGAAAGCCCCGAAGACGGCGCGGTGCTCAGCCCGCTGGCCCAGATCATGCTGGTGAGCGCCGTTATCCTGGTGTGGGCGGCGGTTCTCTACTACTTCCTGCGTTTCACCGGCCGCCTCGACCGTTTCGTGCCGTTCCTGGTGGTCTACAACTGGGGAAACGTATTTGCCGCCGTCATCTGGCTGGTGGTGGCTCTGGCGGGGTTCGCGAATCTGTTCATGACATTGCTGATCGGGGCGGCGTCGATCTACTTCTTCGTGCGCGCCGCGATGCTGATCATGGACCTCGGCCTCGCCTTGATCGCGGGGCTGTTCGTTGCCGAGCTGATTGCCTTCACCTTCGCCCTGATGCTTCTGGACGCGTTGGTGCCGGTCCCGTAGCGGCGCCGCTTCTAGTAGTCGACCCGGACCAGATACAGCCCGCACGGGGGCGCCAGCGGCCCGCAGGCGGCGCGGTCGGCCGCCCGCAGCGCGGCGCGGAAGTCCTGCGGGCGCCATTTGCCCTCCCCCACCAGCTTCAGCGAGCCGACCAGCGAGCGCACCTGCGAATGCAGGAAGGAGCGGGCGGCGGCGTTGACGACGAGAGTGTCTCCGTGGCGGGCGACGTCGAGCCGGTCGAGGGTCCTGACCGGCGATTTCGCCTGGCACTGGGCGGCCCGGAAGGTCGTGAAGTCGTGCTTGCCGAGGGCGGGGCGCGCGGCTTCATGCATGGCGTCGGCGTCGAGCGGGGCGGTGACGTGCCAGACCCGATCGCGCTCGATGGCGGGCGGGGCGCGGCGGTTGAGGATGCGGTATTCGTAGTGGCGGGCCGTGGCCGAGCGGCGGGCGTCGAAGTCGTCGGCAACGGTCTCGACCGCGAGGACGGCGACGGGCGCGGGCTTGAGGTGGTGGTTGAGCGCCTCCGAGATGCGAAACGGGTCACGCTCGCGGGCGAGATCGAGATGCGCGACCTGGCCGATCGCGTGAACGCCGGCGTCGGTGCGCCCGGCGCCCTGGACGCGGACGGTCTCGCCGCAGAAGGCCTCGATGGCGGCTTCCAGGGCCGCCTGCACGGAGGGGCCGTTTTCCTGGCGCTGCCAGCCGACGAAAGGGGTGCCGTCATATTCGACGGTGAGCTTGTAGCGCGACATTTCAGGCGAGGACCGTGCCGACCATGTCGCCGGCGCCGCGGACGAAGGCGTCGGCGTCCATCACCGCGCGGCCGGCACGCTGGACCTCGACGAGGCGCACCGCGCCGGTGCCGCACGCGACGGTCAGCGGCGGCGCGACGACTTTCCCCGCCGGCCCCCCTTGTTTGGTCCGTTCGGACCTGAGTGCCTTGATGCGCGCCGATTTGCCGCCGATTGCCGCTTCGAACCAGGCCCCGGGCACCGGGGAGAGGCCGCGAATGAGATTGTGCACTTCGCCTGCCGGGCGCGACCAGTCGATGCGGGTCTCCTGGTTGGAAATCTTCGCGGCATAGGTGACGCCCTGGTCCGGCTGGGGCGTGAAGTCGAGGACCGAGCGCTCGAGGGCCGCCAGCGCCCGCGCCATCAGGTCGGCGCCGCGCCGCATCATGGTGTCGTGGAGCTCGCCGGCCGTCATGTCGGGGCCGATCGGCACCTCCTCGACAAGGCCGACGGGACCGGTGTCGAGGCCGGCGTCCATCTTCATCACGGCAAGCCCGGTGCGCGCGTCGCCGGCCATGACGGCGCGCTGGATGGGGGCGGCGCCACGCCAGCGCGGCAGGAGCGAGGCGTGCAGATTGAGGCAGCCGAGGGAAGGCGCGGCGAGGATTGCCGGGGGCAGGATCAGCGCATAGGCGACGACGACGCCGACATCGGCGCCGAGATCGGCGAAGCGGGCCTGCTCGTCCTCCGATTTCAGCGAAGCGGGAAGGCGGACCTCGATGCCGAAGCCCTCGGCGGCCTCGTGCACCGGGGAGCGGGTCTCGGACAGGCCACGGCCGGCGGGGCGGGGCGGCCGGGTGTAGCAGGCGCACACGTCATGGCCGCGGGCGACGAGCTCGGTGAGCGTCGGGACGGCGAATTCGGGCGTGCCCATGAAGACGATGCGCATGGGGAAATGGTTTGGGTCGGCGGCGTCCGGCGGTCAAGAGCGGGAGCCGGGATCAGCCGCCGCCGCCCGGCATTTCACTCCTCCCCCGACCCTCTCCGTCGAGAGAAGGTGGGTGGATTCCCGCTTTCGCGGGAATGACGAGCGGGGTTGTTGGACGGGTCGGGCAGTCAGCCGGCGTGGCGGGCCTGCTTGGCGTATTTCCTCACGATCATGTCGCGCTTGAGGCGCGAGAGGAAATCGATCACCAGCTTGCCGTTGAGATGGTCGACCTCGTGCTGGACGGCGAAGGCCAGGGTGTCTTCGCAGTCGAGGGACTGGCGGTTGCCTTCGAGATCGAGGAATTCGACCGTGCAGCGATCGGGGCGCGTCACTTCGCCGTAATATTCGGGGATCGACAGGCACCCTTCCTCGTGGGTGTCCAGCGCCTCGCCGACGCTGGTGATTTCGGGATTGATGAAGACCCGCGGCTCGGCTTCGAGCCCTTCTTCTTCGGGGTCCTTGACCAGATCCATCACCACCACGCGCTTGAGCACGCCGATCTGGGGGGCGGCCAGGCCGATGCCGTTGGGGGCGTCGTACATGGTCTCGAACATGTCGTCGACGAGACTGCGGATCTCGTCGTCGACCGCCTCGACCTCGGCGGCGGTCTGGCGCAGCCGGGGATCGGGAATGACCAGGATGGGACGGACGGCCATGCGGGAAATCCTTCAAAATCGCGCATTTCGATATGGTATCTGAGGGTGGCGGGTCAACCGGCGGGCGCTCCGAACCTCCCGCGGCGCGAGCGGGGCGGCCGCACCCGGGCCCGCACCGCAGATCAACGGGGTTGACCGCGGCGAGCAACCGGCATTGGCTAGCGGCGGCATAGGGATGACGGCGCCCGGTTGGCGGCCGAACATCCAACGGGGCGCAAAGGGGCGGCATGGACACGGTTTTGTTCACCGGCTTCGGCCACGATTTCTCGGTGTTGGAGGCGCTCGTGGGCGGGCTCGGCCTGATCGTGGTGGCCCTGCTCGTGGCGGTTCTGGCGGCGCTCAGGTCCGGCAGCGCCAGGGCGGCGGCGGCGAACGCCGACCGGGCATCCCTCGAACAGCATTTGGCGCAATTGATGCAGACCCAGTCGGAGCTGACCGGCCGCATCCAGTCGATGTCGGAGATTTTCGGCTCGCGCACCGCCGAGCTCGCCAAGTCGGTCAGCGACCGGCTCGATTCAAGCAGCCAGCGGATGGGGCAGGCGCTCACGGAGAACCGCACCAAGACCGAGCAGAGCCTTTCGAAGCTGCACGAGCGGCTGGCGGTTATCGACCGGGCGCAATCGACGATCACCGAGCTTTCGACCGAGGTGGTCGATCTGCAGAAGATTCTCTCGGACAAGCAGCAGCGGGGCGCCTTCGGCCAGGGTCGGATGGAGGCAATCGTCGCCGACGGGCTGAGCTCCGGCGCCTACGCGTTCCAAGTGACCCTTTCGAACAACCGGCAGCCCGACTGCGTGGTCTATCTGCCCAACAGCGCCCCGCCGCTGGTGATCGACGCGAAATTTCCGCTCGAGAGCTGGCAGCTCGTGCAGACGGCGGAGAGCACCGACGACGCGGCGCGGGCGGCGACCGCGTTCCGCAACGATATCGGCGTGCATGTCAAGGCGATCGCCGAGCGCTATCTGATCCCCGGCGAGACCCATGACACCGCTTTCATGTTCGTGCCCTCGGAGTCGATCTTCGCGGATCTGCACGAGAAGTTCCCGGACGTCGTGCAGAAGGCGTCGCGGGCACGGGTGATGATCGTGTCGCCGTCGCTGTTGATGCTGTCGATCCAGGTGGTGCAGGCGCTGATGCGCGACGTCGAGATGCGCAAGCAGGCGCATCTGATCCAGCACGAGGTGATGATGATCCTCGAGGACGTCAGCCGGCTCGGGGAGCGGGTGGACGCGTTGCGCAACCACTTCCGGCTCGCCGACCGCGATATCGGCCAGATCGAGACGACCACCTCGAAGATCACCAGCCGCGGCACCCGGATCGGGCAGCTCGAACTCGAGGACGCGCCGCCCCGGCTCGACGCGGCGGACTGAGCGGACCCGGGCGGCCTCAAAATCCCGTGACCGGCCTCGCTTCGCCCCGATCGGCGGATAGGCTCGGCGCGGCAGACCGATATGGGAGGTTGTAGATGACCCAGAGCCTGAAGGCCCCGGCGATCACCCAAGAGATCACCGAGGAGATGATCGCGCTTTACGACGAATACACGCACCTCTCGCTGGACCGGCGCAAGTTCCTGGATTCGCTTGCAAAAGTGACGGGCTCGGTGGCCTCGGCGACGGCCGCGGCGGCGCTGATGTCGGCCAACGCGCAGGCCCAGCCGGTGATCGCGGCCGACGACGCGCGTGTGGAGACGGCCGAGATCGCCTGGGGTGGCGCGACCGGGGAGCTTTCGGGGTATTTCGTGCGGCCGGCGGGGGCTTCCGGACCGCTGCCGGGGGTGATCGTGGTGCACGAAAACCGCGGTCTGAACGACCATATCCGGGACGTGGCGCGGCGCATGGCGCTCGAAGGGTTCGTGGCGCTGGCGCCGGATTTCCTCTCCCCGGTGGGCGGCACCCCGGCGGACGAGGACGTGGCGCGGAGCCTGTTTCGCGAGCTCGATCCGGCGGAGACGGCGGCCAACGGGGCGGCGACGGTCGAGTTTCTCATCGGCCATGAAGCGACGAACGGCCATGTCGGGGCGATCGGGTTCTGCTGGGGGGGCGGCACCGTCAACGCCATCGCGGTGGCCTCGGGCGACCTGATGGCGGCGGTGCCCTATTACGGCGTGCAGCCGCCGGCGGCCGAGGCGGCAACGATCAAGGCGCGGATGATGCTGCACTATGCCGGGCTCGACAGCCGCATCAACGCCGGGATCGACGACTTCGTGGCGGCGCTGAAAGCGGCCGGGGTCGACTATCAGATGTTCGTCTATGAGGGCGCCAACCACGCCTTCAACAACGACACCGCCGAGGCGCGCTACGACCCGGAGGCGGCGTCGCTGGCCTGGCAGCGCACCGTCGATTTCCTGCACGAGACGCTGGACT
>CAZNOZ010000047.1:0-14009 GCA_964574935.1 uncultured Devosiaceae bacterium
TTCGAGGTCGCCGCCCCCGCCGGCGGCGCGATGTTCGAAATCCCGGGCATGCCGGGGTCCAATGTCGGAATGATCAATCTCTCCGACATGCTCGGCAAGGCGTTCGGACAGAAGGGCGTCAAGCGCACCGTCAAGGTCGCCGACAGCTACGACCTGCTGGTCAACGAGGAGGCCGACAAACTCCTCGACCAGGACAAGCTGGTGATGGATGCGGTCGATCTGGTCGAAAACAACGGCATCGTCTTCCTCGACGAGATCGACAAGATATCGGTGCGGGAGGGTCGCTTCGGCGGCGACGTGTCGCGCGAAGGCGTGCAGCGGGACCTGCTGCCGCTCATCGAAGGCACGACGGTCGCCACCAAGCACGGGCCGGTCAACACCGACCATATCCTTTTCATCGCCTCCGGCGCCTTCCATGTCTCCAAGCCCTCGGACCTGTTGCCGGAGCTGCAGGGGCGGCTGCCTATCCGGGTCGAACTGAGAGCCCTGGGCAAGGAGGATTTCGTGCGCATCCTCAAGGAGACCGACGCCAGCCTGATCAAGCAGTATGTGGCGCTGATGCTCACCGAGGGGCTGGCGCTCGAATTCACCGACGATGCGATCGAGGTGATCGCGGACCTGGCGGTCGCGATCAATTCCAGCGTCGAGAATATCGGGGCGCGGCGCCTGATGACGGTGATGGAGCGGCTTGTCGAGGACATCTCCTTCGACGCCGACGAACGCAAGGGCGAGACCTTCACCATCGACGGCGCCTATGTGCGCGAGCAGGTCGAATCGCTGGCCAAGGACGCCGACCTCAGCCGCTTCGTGCTTTAGCGGCGCCAGATATGGCGGCGGCGCGCCGGGCATGCCATGGTGGGTGCGCAGGCGGGTCTTGAGAGGACAATCCGATGGCAAGCGAAGGTCGAACGCCGCGCCTCGCGGTGTTGATCGACGCCGACAACACGTCAGTCGGCTATGCCGACGCGCTTTTCGAAGAGATTGCCACCATTGGCGAAGCGACCGTGCGGCGCATCTATGGGGACTTTTCCGGTACACGGCTGAGGGGTTGGTCGGCTGCGCTGTCCCGGCTGGCGATAATTCCGCAGCACCAGCAGGCCTACACCAAGGGCAAGAACTCGACCGACATCACCCTGGTGATCGACGCGATGACGATCCTTTATTCGGGCAATGTCGATGGCTTCAGCCTGGTGTCGTCCGACAGCGACTTCACACGGCTGGCCTCGACGATCCGCGAACACGGCCTGACGGTTTTTGGCTTCGGCGAACAAAAGACGCCGGAGAGCCTGCGCAATGCCTGTCACCGGTTCATTTATCTGGAGAACCTGGCGGTGGGCGGCGAAGACAAGCCCGCGCGGGGCGCGCCGGTGGCGGCGCAGTCCCGGTTGCCGCCATCGAAGGCGGTTCCGCTGATCGGCCGGGCCATCGACGCGATCGATCCCGAGGGCGGCTGGGTTCATCTGGGCGAAGTGGGAACCCAGCTCAACAACCTCAATCCCGACTTCGACCCGCGCAGCTACGGGGAGAAGAAGCTGACCGATCTGGTGCGCGAGGCCGGTGCCTTCGAATTCAGGGACAACGACCAGTCCAAGGCGGTTCATATCCGCAGGAAGGCCAAATCGGACCAACGCTCGCGGCGGCGGGCGGCGTCCTAACGCTGCGAGCGCTGCCTGGCGGCGCGGTGGACCACCTCTTCGGTGAGGAAGGCCAGATCGTCGTCGGCGAGTTCGCCGATATTGGCGGCCAGCCGATTGGCGAGCTCGGTCGCCGCCGGCGTCAGTCCCGCGGTCGCAATCGCTATCTTCGGATCGGAGATCTCCGCGAGCCGCTGCAACTCCTCGGCCTCGTCCCAGATGACGTTGAAATAGGCGATGATGCGCTGCAGCAGAAACCAGGTCGGCTTGCCGCGATGGCCATGTTCGAGCGCCGACAGATAGGCGCTGGAAACGCCGAGCGCCGCCGCCATGTCCTTGAGCTTGACGCCGCGTTCGGCGCGCATCTGGCGCAATCGGGCGCCGAGCGGGGTCATGGCTTCAGCCTCTTGAGCCGGACATAGAGCGCCCCGCCGCCACCATGACCGCGCCCGGCGGGGCCGAAGCCGGCAATCAGCGCTGCGATCGCGGGCTCTGACAGCCAACCGGGGACGGCGCGCCTGAGAACGCCCGTGTGGCCAAACGGACTGTCGGAGGCGCCGGTCAGGCCCTTGCCGGTGATCACCAGGATTGTGCGATCGCCACGGGCGGCGGCGGCGGCCACGAAGTGCGTCAGCGCCCTGTGCGCCTCGGACTGGCGCATGCCATGCAGGTCGAGGGTCGAATCGATCGCCAGCCGCCCGCGGGCCAGCTTGCGGCGCAGTTTCGGCTCGATCGGCTTGGCCACCTGGGTGTCGCGGCCCGCATCGCGGGCGGTGACGGGCGTGGCGTGGCGCCGGTGCCGGGAGGCCGGCTGCGTGGCGGCCCGGACGGTCGGATCGGGTTCGGCTTCGGGATCGGTTCTGGCGGGGCGCGGGCGATCGGACGAGCGCTTCTTGAGGGGCCGGACCGAGCGGGTGACCTCGGCCCACAATTCAAGATCGTCGTTGCCGGGGCGCCGGACGGACGGCCCGGACGTGCGCGGAGATTGGGCTCGCCTGCCCTTTGTCTGACGTCCCGCGGTCGGTCGTGATTTCGGCATCGTCGGCCGCCGACCCGAGGCGATCAGCCCAGCTGATTGGTCGCCACGAGCTTCCAGTTCGGATCGCGGGACTTCACCGCCCGGGCAAAGGTCCACTCATCGGCAATGCTGACGACCGCTTCTTCGTCGCCGTCGATGAGCTCGCCGGCTTCGTTGCGCGTCGCCGAGACGACCTGGGCATTGAACTCGACGGTGATCTGCACAAGCCGCTTGTCGAAGCTGGCTTCGGTCAGTTTGACCTCGTTGAAGCCCACGAAGGTGAAGCCGACGGTCTCGTGGCGGGATTCGCGGGCCGAGATCTCGCCCTCGAAGCTCTCGAAGACGTCCTTGTCGAGCAAATTCCTGAGGGTTTTGCGATCGCCGCCCGCGAAGGCCGTGACGATCATCTCGTAGGCGGTCACGGCACCGTCGAGAAAGCCCTTGATCGTGAAGGACGGATCGGCCCCGGCGACCTGCTTGAGCCCCTCCTGCAGGGCCTCGTTGTCCGGCACGTAGCGCTCGAGCTCGGTTTCGAGCTTGCGGGCACGGGTCTCCTCGTCGTGCTGGGGGGGCTGCACGCCGCCGCGGCGCGGCGGCAAATCGACGACGTTGTCCTCGGTTGCCTCGGGGGCCCCGGTGCGGCGGCGTTCGTAGGGGTTGAACGGCGGCCGCTCGTTGCCGGTGCGGGTTCCGAGCACGGAGCGCAGGCGCCACAAGATCACGACCGCCAACACCAGGAAGAACAGTGTCGGGATGTCCAGAAAATCGCCCATAGTCGCCTCACGTCTTCGCGCCACCGGCGACGCGCTCGCAAATGCTGCACCTGGGCTTATATATAGGGCAAGTTGCCGGCGTGAGAACCGGTCAACCGAGGCTTGGATAATTTTCCGGCTCATTTCGACGTGAAACAGGGTGATTCGCCATGGGCCGGGTGCTGCTCGCACTGTTCCTGATCGTACCGATCATCGAGATCGGCCTGTTTGTGCTGCTCGGCGATCTGATCGGCTTCTGGTGGACGATGGCCGGCGTCGTCGTCACCGCCGTCATCGGGTCGCTGCTGCTGCGCTGGCAGGGGGTGGCGGTGCTCGACCGGATTCGCACCGATCTGGCCCGGAACTCGCTACCCGCCCGGCCGATCATGGACGGGCTGATGATGGCAATCGCCGGCGCCTTGCTGCTGACCCCCGGTTTCTTCACCGACACGGTGGGGTTCGCGTTGTTCGTGCCCGCGGTTCGCAGCGCGATTTTCCGATTTCTGAGGTCACGCCTGGAGATTGTCGAGTTTTCGCGGAACGGACCAGAACCCTCGCGTCGGCAATTCGAGGGCGTCGATCTCGACGACGGCGACTGGCGCGAGGGGCCCGACGAGGGCCGGTAGGGGGCCGGTAGGGGGCCGCTTGCTGGGCCGCGGCAAAGATGCTAGCCAGCCCGATGCGATGACGGAGGCCAACGATGGCCGAAGAACCCACAGCGCCACCGCCGGCGACGCCGAATGGCGGCCAGGCGCCGGCCGTGCAGATCACGTCCCAGTATATCAGGGACCTCAGCTTCGAAAGCCCCAACGCCCCGCAGACGGTGCCGCCCGGCGCGCAGCCGCGTTTTGACGTCACGGTCACCGTCGGCGCCAAGAAGCAGGACGACGGCGACTACGCCGCCGAGCAGACGATTAGCGTGAAAGCGACCGTCGACGAGGCGGTGCTGTTCAGCATCGAGCTCGTCTATGGCGGCGTCTTCCGGCTGCAAAACATCCCTGACGATCGCATCTATCCGCTGCTCATGATCGACTGTCAGCAGCTTCTGTTCCCGTTCGCGCGACAAACGATCGCCACCACGATCCAGGGCGGAGGGTTCCCGCCGATTCTCCTGCAGCCGGTCGACTTCGTGGCCCTGTTTCGCAAGAACCACCCGCCCAAGGACGCCCAGCCGCAAGCAGCGGCGGCGCCGGCCGCCAAGACAGAGACCAAGCCTAACTAGGGCCCTATCGGTCCGCTTCGTAGCGCCGCCAGAGGGCATTGCGGCCCAACCCAGCGACGAATTCCTCGTGGGCCCTGAGTTCCTCGGCATCAAGCCGCGGCGCCAAGGGCCGTGGCCGGCCGGCGGCGGCGGTCGGCGGGCTCGCCGTCTCGCCCGATTGGCGTTCCGTCGAGGCGCGCAGGGCCATCGCGACCTGGCGGCCCCCGATCAGCTCGAGATAGACCTCGGCCAGAATCTCGGCGTCCAGCAGGGCGCCATGCAGGTTCCGGCGCGAGGTGTCGATGCCGTAGTGCTTGCACAGGGCATCCAGGCTCACCCGGGCGCCGGGATGCACGGTGCGGGCAAGCGTGACGGTGTCGATGACCGGATTGGCGATGGCCGGGCGCTGCGCGCGTTCGAGTTCGGCATCGAGAAACCCGAGGTCGAACGGCGCGTTGTGGATGATCAGCGGGGAGTCGGCGACGAATTCGAGTATCTGGTCGGCGAGCTCGGCGAAAAGCGGTTGATCGGCTAGGAAGGAGCTGGTCAGCCCGTGTACCCGCAACGCATCTTCCGGCATGTCGCGCTCGGGATTGAAGTAGCGCTGGAAACTCTCGCCGCTGGGCACGTGATTGACGAGCTCGACGCAGCCGATCTCCACCACCCGGTCGCCCCGGCGAGGATCGAGGCCGGTGGTCTCGGTATCGAGGACGATTTCGCGATCCGACATGGGCGTAGAGCTTAGCGATCGGGCTCGGGCCGGCAAGCCTCGATGATCTCGTGCACCCGGTTGCGCACAGCCTCGAGCGGGCGGCCGGTGTCGATGGCAAAGTCCGCCAGGGCGCGCTTTTTATCCTGCGGCATCTGGCGGGCCATCAGGGCGTCGAGCTTCGTCGCGTCCATGCCGGGCCGGGCGAGCGCCCGCCGCCTGAGTTCGTCTTCGGCCGCCCAAACGACGACGGTCCGGTCGACGGGATAGGACGTGCCGGTCTCGAAGAGCAGCGGGATTTCCAGCACCACGAGATCGGCCCCGGCGGCGCGGTTGGCCGCGACGAACTCACCCGCCCGCTGGCGCACCAGCGGGTGGATGATCGCTTCGAGACGAGCCAGCGATTGCGCATTCCCGAGCACTTCCCCGGCAAGCGCTTGCCTGTCGATGGAACCGTTGCGCATCGCTTCGGGAAACGCCGCGCCTACCGGCCCCGCCGCCCCGGCCTCATAGAGCGCGTGCACGGCCCTGTCGGCGCTGAACACCGGCACGCCGGCCGCGGCGAACATCCCGGCCACCGTCGACTTGCCGGAGGCGATCGAGCCGGTCAGCCCCAGAACGATCATGCAGTGCCTTCCAGATCGGCAACAACGAGGTCCCGCAATTGATCGGTGACCTCGGGCCGCACCCCGAACCAGGCCTCGAACGCCGGCACGGCCTGGTGGAGCAGCATCCCCAGCCCGTCGACGGTTTTGAGCCCGCGTTGGCGCGCCGCGGCAAGCAGTGGCGTGAGCAGCGGAACATAGACCAGATCGACGACGACCGCGTCCGCCGGCAGCGCCGAAAGGGGCAGGTCGTCGAAACCGGTGCCGTGCATGCCGATCGTGGTCGTGTTGACCAGCAGCTTGGAGGATCGCGCCCGCTCGGAGAAATCCTCGAGCGGGCCGGCGAAGACGATCTCTTCGCGCCCGGCGGCCAGGGCGGCGGCCCTGGAGGGGGTGCGGTTGATCAGATGGATGCGGGCGAACCCCCGTTGCGCGAGCCCCGCGACGACGGCGCGCGCGGCACCGCCAGCGCCGAGCACCAGGGCTTCGTCGGCGCGGTCCCAACCCGGGGCCTCGGCATCGAGGTTGCCGAGGAACCCGTCGAGATCCGTGTTGCGGCCGAGCAACGCGTGCGCTTCCCTGACGATGGTGTTGACGGCACCGACCTGACGCGCCGTGTCGTCGAGCCGATCGCAGGCGGCGAGAGCTGCCTGCTTGTGGGGGACGGTGACATTTCCGCCGGCAAATTCGCCGTCCCGGACCCGGTCCAAAAAGGCAGCCAGCTCCTCGGGCGGCACGTCGATCGCTTCGTAGCTGGCGTCGATTCCGTGGTGGTCCAGCCAGTAGCGATGAATGAGCGGCGAGCGCGAATGGCCGATCGGGTGTCCGATGACGAAGGCTCGGGCTGTCATCGACCGGCCCCCGAAATTTCGGCGGGCGCGTGGGCGCGCAGCGCTGCCAGCAAATCCAGGAGCGGCAGGCCCAGGATGGCGAAATAGTCCCCCTCGATGGTGTCGAAAAGGCGGATGGAGATGCCTTCAAGCCGGTAGGCGCCGACGCTGGCGAGGATCGCCTCGCCTTCGGCGCCGATCACCTGATCGCGTTCGGCGGCGCTGAAGCTGCGCATGGTGAGCTCGGCGCTGACCAGCTTCGACCAGACGATCTCGGCTTCATGGGCAAGGGCAACCGCGGAATGGAGACGATGGGTGCGGCCGCGCAGCCTGTCGAGCTGCTGGCGCGCCGCTGCGAGCGTGTGCGGCTTGTGCAGGATGGTATCGTCGAGCGCCAGGGTCTGGTCGGCGCCCACGACGAACCCGTCAGGCCGGCGTTCGGACACCGCACGCGCCTTGGCGCCCGCCAGCGCCAGCGCCACATCTTCCGGGGTGCCCCCGTCGGCGCGGATTTCGGCCTCGACGGCGCGTTCGTCGATTTGGGCGCTGTCGACGGCAAAATCGACGCCGGCCTGGCGCAGCAGCGCCTGGCGGGCCGGACTTTGGGAGGCGAGAATGAGCATCGCGGGGTTGCCGGGTCGCAGGGTGGAGGGGGTTTTTCCACAGACGCACGCGCAAGCCAAGGCCGAAAGCCTGGTAACCGCACCGGGTTCGGACAACGGCAGATCCGATCTGCCCGCAGCCGCGTATTTGGCGCACAGGAAACTGCCCTGTGTGCGGCGCGCACGGGTTGCGAGAGTCCCGTGCACGGTTGGCGCGATTCACACTCGGGTGCGCCAGGGTGCGGGTTATCCTCTCCAGAACGGCGCGCGACGGTGCGTTAACCATTTGTTAACCATTGCGGTAAGGGATTTGTTAACGATTCCCCCTCGCTCGAGGTCTGGCTTGTCCACATCGCGCCCGGTGCGGTGGGGCATGGGGACCGCGTTGTGGAGAGCCATGAATTCCGGCAAAACACAGGCCAACTACAACAACAGAGTCTTCACATAGAGATATTGTTGATGGGGAAAAAGGAGGCGGCCGAGCGTACCGGCAAGGCGGTTCTGGATGCGGTGCGTGGTTGGGCGCATGAGCGACCGCCCCTGTGGCTGCTGCGGCAGGCCGGACGGTATTTGCCCGAGTACCGGCAGGTGCGGGCGAAAGCGCGCGATTTTCTGGGGTTGTGCTACGCGCCCGAACTGGCGAGCGAGGTGACGCTGCAGCCGCTGCGGCGTTTCGATCTCGATGCGGCGATTGTATTTTCGGACATCCTGGTGATCCCGGACGCGCTTGGACAGACGGTGCGGTTCGAGGAGGGCGAAGGGCCGGTTCTGGAGGCGATCACGGATGCCGTGGCCGTCGGGCGGCTGCGCGCCGAAGGGGCGGTCGAGCGGCTGGCGCCGGTTATGGAGACGGTGCAGCGGGTGCGGGCCGAGCTGGCGTCGGACAAGACGATGATCGGGTTCTGCGGGGCGCCCTGGACGGTGGCGAGCTACATGATCGGGGGCCGTGGGTCAGTGGATCAGGCGGCGGCGCGGCGATTCGCGCTGACTCATCAAGAGGCGTTCGAGGCGTTGCTGGACATGTTGGTCGAGGTCAGTGCCGGGTATCTGGCGGGGCAATTGCGTTCCGGCGCGGATGTTGTGCAGATCTTCGAGAGCTGGGGAGGCGGGCTCGACGAGGTTGCGTTCCGGCGCTGGGTGATCGCACCGACCGAAGCGTTGGTTCGAAAGCTGCGGTCCCGTGTCAGGGGGGCGGCGGTCATCGGCTATGTGAGAGGCGGCAGCGAGTTGCTTGTCGAGTTCGCGCAGGCGACCGGAGTGAATGCGGTGGGGATCGATCACACGGTTCCGGTCGGGTTTGCGCGTCGCCGATTGAGTGGTGTTGCGGCGGTGCAGGGAAATCTCGATCCGCTCAGGCTGGTGGCGGGCGGCGAGCAGATGCGGGCGAGAGCCGAAGAGATCGTGGAGGCGTTTACCGGCACGGCGCATGTGTTCAATCTGGGACATGGCATCCGACCCGAAACGCCGGTCGGCAATGTCGAAGAGCTGATTGCCGCAGTGCGCGGGGGTGAGTGATGGCGTGGGTCAAGGCGCTGCATGTGATCGCGGTCATCGGCTGGATGGCGGGATCGCTCTACTTGCCGCGGCTGTTCGTCTACCACGCCTCCGCCGCGTCCGGGTCGGAGGCCTCCGAGACGTTCAAGGTGATGGAGCGGCGGCTGTTGCGGATGATCACGACGCCGGCGATGGTGGCGACCTGGGTTTTCGGCCTGTGGCTGGTGGTTGGCTATTCGGCCGTCGCATGGGACGAGCCGTGGGTTTGGGTAAAAGCGGTCGGGGTCGTCGCGCTGAGCGCCTATCACGGCTGGATGGTGATCCAGGTGAAGGCGTTCGCTGCCGACCGCAACCGCCGGTCGGCGCGATACTTCCGGATCGCCAACGAGATCCCGACGCTTCTGATGGTGATCATCGTCATCATGGTCATCGTTCGGCCATTTTGATCGTCGAGCAAGAGCAGGGCGCAACCTGCTCTTGAATGCGGGCCGCGTTCGAGTTACATAAGCGGCCTCTCATCTTCGGCGGCGCGGTCGACGAATTACTCCCGCGCGCTGGTTCTCCCGCCCCTTCCCCATCCTTTGCCGTGTCCGGGACACGACCATCAATGCAAAATATGAAGCTCAGTGAGCTGAAGGCGAAAACGCCGGCCGAATTGCTGGCATTCGCCGAAGGACACGAAGTAGAAAACGCCAGCACACTGCGAAAGCAGGAGCTGATGTTTGCGATATTGAAGCAACTTGCAAGCACCGATGTCGACATTACCGGCGAAGGGGTTGTGGAAGTTCTTCCGGACGGCTTTGGATTTCTGCGCTCTCCGGATGCGAACTACTTGCCTGGCCCCGACGATATTTACGTCAGTCCCTCGCAGATCCGGCGGTTTTCCCTGCGTACGGGCGACACGGTCGAGGGACAGATTCGAAGCCCCAAGGAGGGCGAGCGGTATTTTGCGCTGCTGAAGGTCAACACGATCAACTTCGAGGAGCCGGAGAAGGTCCGCCACAAGATCAATTTCGACAACCTCACTCCGCTGTATCCGGACGAGCGGTTTTCGATGGAAGTCGAGGATCCGACGCTCAAGGACCGCAGCTCCCGGGTGATCGACCTGGTGGCGCCCCTGGGCAAGGGGCAGCGGGCCCTGATCACCTCGCCGCCGAAGGCCGGCAAGACGGTGCTTCTTCAGAACATCGCCCACTCGATCACCGCCAACCATCCCGAATGCTATCTGATCGTCCTGCTGATCGACGAGCGGCCCGAGGAGGTCACCGACATGCAGCGTTCGGTCAAGGGCGAGGTGATCTCTTCGACCTTCGACGAGCCGGCGAGCCGCCACGTACAGGTCGCCGAAATGGTGATCGAAAAGGCCAAACGGCTTGTCGAGCACAAGCGGGACGTGGTGATCCTGCTCGATTCCATCACCCGGCTGGGGCGCGCCTATAACACTGTCGTTCCATCCTCCGGCAAGGTTCTGACCGGCGGCGTCGACGCGAACGCGCTGCAGCGCCCGAAGCGGTTTTTCGGAGCGGCCCGCAACGTCGAGGAAGGCGGCTCGCTGACCATCATTTCGACCGCGCTGATCGATACCGGCAGCCGCATGGACGAGGTGATCTTCGAGGAGTTCAAGGGCACCGGCAATTCCGAAATCATTCTCGACCGCAAGGTCTCCGACAAGCGCGTGTTCCCCGCCATCGACGTCATCAAGTCCGGCACCCGCAAGGAAGAGCTGCTTGTGGCTCCCGAGCAGCTCAAGAAGATGTATGTGTTGCGCCGGATCTTGAGCCCCATGGGCACGGTCGACGCGATCGAGTTCCTGCTCGACAAGCTGCGGCAGACCAAGAACAACGCCGAGTTCTTCGATTCGATGAACGCCTGAGCGGCTTCGGCGCCGGGCGATGACTGCCGCGCGCACGATTGTCGCGTTGTCGTCGGGGGCGCCCCCGGCGGGCGTGTCGGTGATCCGGATTTCGGGACCCCGGGCGTTGACGGTCCTCGAAAGGCTGACCGGCGGGCTCGGGACGGCGCGTGAAATGCGTCTGCGCCTGGTCCGCGATCCCGAAACGGGCGAAGTGATCGACCGGGCGTTGGCAGTGCATTTCGTGGCGCCGCATTCCTTCACCGGCGAGGACAGCGCGGAGCTGCACTGCCACGGCAGCCGGGCGGTGGTCGACCGAATCCTCGAATTGTCCATGGAGCTGGAGGGGTGCCGGCTGGCCGAGCCCGGCGAATTCACCCGGCGGGCGTTCGAGAACGGGCAGCTCGATCTGACCCAGGTGGAGGGGATCGGAGATCTGATCGCCGCCCAGACCCAGGCGCAGCGGCGCCAGGCGGCCCGCCGGATGGAGGGCGGGCTCGCTGAGCAATTGGCCGCGTGGCGCCAGCGGATTGTGACGCTCAGAGCCGAGGTGGAAGCGCGGCTCGACTTCGCCGACGAGGGCGACGTGGCCCCTGCCCTGCCGCCGGACTTCGCTCCGGATCTGGCGGCGCTCAAGGACGAAGTTGCGGCGCTCCTGGACGGGTATTCGTCGGGCAAGCTGGTCCGCGAGGGGGTGCGGGTGGCACTGGCCGGCGCCCCCAATGCCGGCAAATCGACCCTGCTCAACCGCCTGGCGCGCTCGGAGGTCGCGATCGTGACCGAGGTGCCGGGCACCACAAGGGACGTGATCGAGGTGCCGCTCAATCTGGGCGGCTATCTGTTCCTGATCGCCGATACCGCCGGCATGCGGCCGACCGAGGATCGGGTCGAGGCCGAAGGCGTCCGGCGGGCCCGGGCGCGGATCGCCGACAGCGATCTTGTCATCGAGCTCATCGCGCCGGACAGCGACGATATTCCCGTCGCGGTGCCGGACGATGTGGAATTGTGGCGGATCGGCTCCAAGGCGGATCTCGGCGAAGCCTCGGTGCCGGGCCTGGTGATGGAAATCTCGGCGCTCACCGGTGACGGGATCGACTTGCTGATGGCGGCGCTGACGCAGTTCGCCGAGCGGCACGCGGCGGGCGAGGAGGCGGCGTTGGTCTCCCATGCGCGGGACCGGGAGCATTTGCAGATCGCCGCCGCGGCGCTCGAAGGGGCGCGGGAGCGGCTCGCGGCGCCAGAGCTGATGGCCGAGGAATTGCGACAGGCGGGGGATGCGCTGGGCCGCCTGACCGGGGCCATCGACGCCGAAGAGGTCCTGGACAGGATATTCGCCGGGTTTTGCATCGGCAAATGATTCACGTGAAACCCGGCGCACCGGCCGGCGTTGATCGCGCCGCACCAAGCGCGTATGTGACCGGCACCATGAGCCAAGCGAGGCCGAAGGTGAGCGATTTCGATGTCATCGTCGTGGGGGGTGGGCATGCCGGGTGCGAGGCGGCGGCGGCCAGCGCCCGGGCCGGCGCGCGGACGGCGCTGATCACGCACCGCTTCGCGACGATCGGCGAGATGAGCTGCAATCCGGCGATCGGCGGACTGGGCAAAGGGCATCTGGTCCGCGAGATCGATGCCCTGGACGGGCTCATGGGGCGGATCGCCGACCGATCGGGCATCCAGTTCCGGGTGCTCAACCGGCGCAAGGGCCCGGCGGTGCGTGGGCCGCGTGCGCAAATCGACCGAGACCTCTACCGAACCGCCATGCAGGCGGCGATCGCCGGCCTGGAGGGCCTGGAGGTCATCGAGGCGGAGGTCGACGACGTGGTGGCGGCGGGCGGCCGGATTTCCGGCGTCAGGTTGGCGGGCGGTAGCGAAATCGGCGCCCGGGCCGTGGTTCTGACCACGGGCACGTTCCTGAGGGGGCTCATCCACATCGGCGAACGCACGATCCCCGCCGGACGGGTCGACGAAAAGCCGGTTCTGGGGCTTTCGGTGCGCCTTGAGGAACTGGGCCTCAAGCTCGGCCGGCTGAAGACCGGCACGCCGCCGCGCCTCGATCGCGGGAGCATCGATTTCGCGGCGCTCGAGGAACAGCCCGGCGATGCGGTGCCGGAGCCGTTTTCGGTGCTTACCGAGGCAATCACGACGCCGCAGTTGAGCTGTCACATCACCCGGACCAATGCACAAGTCCATGAAATCATAGAGAAAAACCTTTCGCGCTCGGCGATGTATTCGGGCCGCATCGAGAGCATCGGCCCGCGCTACTGCCCCTCGATCGAGGACAAGATCGTCCGTTTCGCGGGCCGGGACAGCCACCAGATCTTCCTCGAACCCGAGGGGCTGGAGGACGACACGGTCTACCCCAACGGACTTTCGACCTCGCTGCCCGAAGAGGTCCAGGAGCGTTTCGTGCGCGCCCTGCCAGGGCTTGGCCGCGCCGTCATCAAGCGCCCGGGCTATGCCATCGAATACGACTATGTCGATCCGCGTCAGCTGACGCAAACCCTTGCACTCAAAGCGCTTTCTGGTCTCTACCTGGCGGGCCAGATCAACGGCACCACCGGCTATGAGGAAGCCGCCGCGCAAGGGCTGCTGGCCGGCGCCAACGCGGCGCTGGGGGCGCTGGGGCGAGCGCCGTTCAGCCTGTCGCGCACCGAGAGCTATCTGGGGGTCATGGTGGACGACCTGGTCACGCGCGGGGTCACGGAGCCCTATCGGATGTTCACTTCGCGGGCCGAATTCCGTCTCTTGCTCAGGGCCGACAACGCCGACCGGCGGCTGACCGAGCGCGGGCGGGCGGTGGGGTTGGTGTCCAACGAGCGCTGGCGGGCATGGACGGACAAGCGGACCCGGTTGGCGGCGGCGCGGGAGCGGCTGGACGCGCTCACCATCACGGCGGCGAAAGCGGCGGCGGCCGGCGTCGTCATCAACGCCGACGGGGTGGTGCGGCGCGCCTTCGACGTGCTCTCCTACCCCGGCTTCACGGTGGACAAGGCGGTCGCGTTGTGGCCGGAACTGGCGTGCCACGACCATTCGATCCTGGAGCAGCTGGCGGTCGACGCGCAATACGCGGTCTATCTCGAGCGTCAACGTGAGGATGTTGAGCGCGTTCGCCGCGAGGAGAGCCGGGCCATCCCCGACTGGATGGACTACGACGCCCTGCCCGGCCTCTCCAGGGAAATCCGGCAGCGGCTGACGGCAGCCCGGCCGGCCACCCTCGCCCAGGCGCAGCGCCTCGAGGGTGTAACGCCGGCGGCGATCCTGCTCATTCTGGCCGTGATCCGACGCGGCTATCTCAACAAGATGGCCGGTTGA
>CAZNOZ010000048.1:0-7971 GCA_964574935.1 uncultured Devosiaceae bacterium
GCGGCTTCTCGTTGGCGAGTTTCGCCCACGGGGCATGGTCCTCACTGAGCCACACCGACGGATCGCTTTCCGGATTCAGCCGCGGGCCGCAGCCGTGATAGACCCCGTTCGACTCGTCGACGGCCTGCATGCGGGCCATGACGTCGTCCATCTGCTCGGCGAGGCGGTTCATCGCCTCCTGCGCGGTAAAGGCGCCGGAGTTGACGTCACCGATGTTCTCCCAGAACAGCTGAGCGAGCTTGGGATAATCCGGCACATTGACGCCGGTCGGGCTCCACGCCACGCGGTCCGGCGAGCGGTAGAACTCGATCATGCCGCCCAGGTTCGGAGCGCGTGCGGTGAAGGAGGCATCCCTGACCGTGCTGTCGCGGACGAAGGTCAGACCAACCTGGCTCTTCTTGACGTCGACGGTCTTGGAGACGACGAACTGGGCATAGAGCCACGCCGCCTTGCGCCGATCGACGGGCGTGGAGTTGAACAGCGTCCACGAACCGACGTCCTGATAGCCGCGTTGCGAGCCTTCCTTCCAGTAGGGGCCGTGCGGTGAGGGCGCCATCCGCCAAAGCGGGGCACCGTTTTCGTCGACGGTGTTGTTGCCCTCGCTACGCGGCGCGACCATGGAAGCGGTGAACGCCGTGTACCAGAAGATCTGCTGGGCCACGTTGCCCTGCGCGAGCGCCGGCAGCGACTGATAGAAGTCGAGGTCAGCGGCTCCCGGAGGCGCGTAGTTGCGCAGCCATTCGTCCCATTTGGAGACCGCATACACGGCCGCGGGGCTGTTGGCGCCGCCACCGCGCGACACCGAAGCGCCAACGGGGTTGCAGCTGTCTTCCTCCATACGGATGCCCCATTCGTCGACCGGGCGGCCGTTGGGCTGGCCGACATCGGCCTCGCCGGCCATCGACAACCAGGCGTCGGTCATCCGCCAGCCGAGGTCGGGCGCACGCTTGCCGTAGTCCATGTGGCCGTAGACGCGAACGCCGTCGATTTCCTGGACGTCATTGGTGAAGAAATCGGCGATGTCCTCATAGGCGGACCAATTGACGGGCACGCCCAGATCGTAGCCGTATTTGGCCTTGAACTGCTCCTGCAGGTCGGGGCGGTCGAACCAGTCCTTGCGGAACCAGTAGAGGTTGGCAAACTGCTGGTCGGGCAGCTGCCAGAGCTTGCCGTCGGGTCCGGTGGTGAACTTGATGCCCATGAAATCATTGAGGTCAAGCATGGGATTGGTGACGTCGGCGCCTTCGCCGGCCATCCAGTCGGTCAGATTCACCGCACTTTGCAGGCGCGAATGGGTCCCGATCAGATCCGAGTCGTTGATGTAGGCGTCGTAAAGATTGCGGTTGGTCTGCATCTGGGTCTGCACGGCCTGCACCACCTCGCCCTCACCGAGGATCTGGTGATTGACCTTGATGCCGGTGATGTCCTCGAAAGCCTTGGCGAGAACTTCGGCTTCGTAGTGGTGGGTCGGAATGTCCTCCGACAGAACGTTGATTTCCAGCCCGGCGAACGGTGCCGCGGCCTGCATAAACCACCGCATCTCATCCATCTGCTGGTCTTTGGTCAGCGTCGATGGCTGGAATTCGGAATCCACCCACCGCTGGGCGGCGGCCTCATCCGCAGCGGCTACCGACGTGCCGAGCCCAAGGATGAGCACGGCCGCCGAGACCGGATACAGTAACTGCTTCATTTTCTCCTCCAAGTCGTGCGCGATTCGTTTTGATTCCGGAGCGAGGCGCACTCGCTCGTCTCCGAATAAAGGGGACTGGGTCGGGCCGGCCTTCGCCCGGCCAAGACACGCGTTCGCGGCGCTGTGCCGGCGACGGCGTCGATATTGACAACGGGCGCGCTCATGGCTGGCTCCCGGCAGCGGATTGGCTCTGATCGGGCTGGATCGAGGCACCCAGAAACGAGGCCAGCGCACCGCGATCGGCGCGCGAAAGGCGCAGTCCGAGCTTGGTGCGCCGCCACAGGATGTCGTCGGGGCTTTGGGCCCATTCCTGGTTCAACAGGAACCGAACCTCCGCCTCGGTCAGGTCGGCGCCGAAGTTTTGCCCGAGGTCGGCGAGCGAGGTGGCCCCTCCCAGAAGCTGACGGGCCCGCGTGCCATAGGCACGCGCCAGTCGCCGCAGGTGGGGCGCCGACAAAAAAGGGTAGCTTTGCCTCAGCGAGCGCTCGAGGCTTTCGAATCCGTCAAAGGGGAAGTCGCCGCCGGGCAGGCTCGATGCGTGGGTCCAGGCCGGCCCCATCGACAGGTGACCCCCCAAATCCGCCAAGGCCTGCTCGGCCAATCGGCGATAGGTGGTGATCTTGCCGCCGAATACGCTGAGAAGCGGCGCTCCACCTTCCGGCGCGTCGAGTTCGAGCGTGTAGTCGCGCGTCGCCGCCTGAGCGCTGGATGTGCCGTCGTCGTAAAGCGGACGAACGCCCGAGTAGGTCCACACGATGTCGTCGCGGTCGATCGGATTCCTGAGGTAGCTGCCGGCTACCTCGAGCAGATACGCTATCTCGTCGTCACGGATTTCGATCCCGGCCGGATCGCCATCATAGTCGAGATCGGTGGTTCCAATCAGCGTGTAGTCGTCCTCGAAGGGGATGGCAAAGACGATGCGGCCGTCGGCGTTTTGAAAGATGTAGGCGTTGTCGCCCTCGAAAAGCTTCCGCGTGACGATGTGACTGCCCTTCACCAGGCGAACGCTCTCGGGTCGATTGAGGTTGACGACGTCGGACAGCACGTCGGCGACCCAGGGACCGGCGGCATTGATCAGGCAGCCGGCCCGAACCACCGAGCGCTCGCCGCTGATCGTGTCCTGCAGCGTCAGCGTCCAGCTGCCGGCGTCGCGTCGGGCGCTGACGCAGCGCAAGCGCGGCCGGATGTCGGCGCCGCGGGCGCGGGCGTCGATGGCGTTGAGGATCACCAGCCTGGAATCGTCGACGAGGCAGTCGGAGTATTCAAAGCCGCGACGGTATTCGGCCTTCAGCGGTTCACCGGCGGCGTCGTGACGAAGATCGAGGCTGCGGGTCGGCGGCAGGATTCGGCGGCCGCCCAGGTGGTCGTAAAGAAAAAGGCCGAGCCGGAGGAGCCAGCTCGGCCTCAGGCCCTTGTGGTGCGGGAGGACGAACCGCAACGGCCGGACGATGTGCGGGGCAGACGAAAGAAGCACCTCGCGCTCGACGAGAGCCTCGCGAACGAGACGAAATTCGTAGAATTCCAGATAGCGCAGGCCGCCATGGATAAGTTTGGTCGACGCCGAAGAGGTGGCGCCTCCAAGATCGCCCTGGTCGCAAAGGAAGACCGACAGGCCGCGTCCGGCGGCGTCCCGCGCGATTCCACAGCCGTTGATGCCGCCACCAATGATGGCGAGATCGTACTCGGACCCCGACATTCCTCCCCCGCCCGCGACTTCGTGCCGTCAACCGCACCGTCACGCGTTGGTCTTTCGAACGAAACCTATTCGAAACGAATTTCGAAATCAACGCCTCTCTTCCGAAAGGAATACGAAACAATTCGCGCAAATCTCGAAAGAGCCTTTCCGGCGCTTCGACGCCCTGGGGATCCTGATCTGGCGATGCGGCAGGTTTCGGTTAGCGCGCGGTGATGTCGGAAGGCTGCGCTTCCACAACGCGAACCCCATGGGTCCGGCAAAGGTCGAAAAGCGGAGCCGACACCATCTGGTCGGTGACGAAAACATCGACTTGCGAAATGTCACCGATACGGACCGGTGCGGATCGCTCGAGCTTCAACCGGTCCGACACAAGGATGACTTCTCGGGCGTTGCCAATGATGGCTTGGCTCACCCTCACCTCCCGGTAATCGAAATCGAGTAGCGCCCCTTCCTCGTCAATCGCCGAGGCGCCGATTATCGCGTAGTCGACCTTGAACTGGCGAATGAAGTCCACCGCGGCACCGCCAATTATGCCGCCGTCGCTGCGACGCACCGGCCCGCCCGCGACGATCACGTCGATGCGCGGGTGGCGATACAGGATATTAGCCACGTTGATGTTGTTGGTGATGACCAACAGGCCTTCGTGATCCAGAAGAGCGCGCGCAACTTCTTCGGTTGTGGTTCCGATATTAACGAACAGCGAAGTGTTGTTGGGGATGACTTCGGCGGCAGCCGTACCTATGGCGCGCTTTTCGTCTTGCGCGATGAACCGCCGGGCCTCATAGCCGATGTTTTCCACGCTGGAAGCGATCACTGCGCCGCCGTGCATACGGGTTAGCAGCCGCCTGTCGCACAAATCGTTGAGGTCCTTGCGGATCGTTTGAGGAGAGACCGAGAAGCGCTCCGCCAGCTCTTCGACGCCGACCCGGCCTTGGGACCGCGCTATCCCTAAAATCTCCTGACGGCGCAGACTCAGCTCTTCCATCGCCCCACAACGCGGCCGATTGACGTCTCGGTGGCGGCGGACACCAGGCTAATAAGTGATCGCTGCCGCGCAAATAGATAGGACATTCCGTCACGCCGATCCAAGCACTTTGCCAAATCGCCTTCGACCGCCGCCACATCGACGGCGCCCACCGTCGAACCAGTCCAACGCAATCGCCACCCCTATACGGGTCTCGCGAACGCTCTCGAGAAAATACTCCCCATATGGCAGCCGCGCCTGACCGGGGTATGGCTGGGGCGCGAGTGAGGCATGCGGCCAACCAACGGAGTGGTAGGTGGCACCATCGCCATGCCTAGAGCAGCCTAGTCACCCAACGCTATTGCAGCCTGAGCCCAAGTCTTGGGAATCGCCGCCCAACGCTCTGGCCACCGCGCCCTGACGAGCGGAGATGGGTGATCCGAAACGAACAGCTTCAGGTCTGTCGATTCCATCAGCGGCTGCGCCTTTGCTGCCTTTTGTCCGACAAACACGATTGCTCTCAGTCGCGGCAGCAATGAGATCAACTGTCCTTCCCCCCTAAAACTGGGCCACTAAACTGGTTGTGAAGGGGGAACGAGAGATGGCCCGGAAACGGTATTCGGACGAGGACACCCTCAAACTGCTGCGCGAGATAGAGTTGAGGCTTGCGGACGGTAGCGACGTACAAACGGCATGCCGTGCTGTCGGCGTCAGCGATGCCACCTACTACAACTGGCGGAGACGGTTTGGCGGGATGGGCAAGTCGCAGCTGTCGTAACTGCGGCGCCTCGAGAAGGAGAACCCCCGGCTCAAGAAGATCGTGGCGGAGCTCGAGTTGGACAAGCTGATCCTCAAGGAAAGCCTGACCTACCCAAAGCCCAGGGCCTGACGACCGAGCAGCTTCGTCAGGTCGTCATCCTTACACGCCAGAAGCTGGCGACCTCGGAGCGGCGAACCTGCCGGGTGATCGGTCTGGCCCGCAGTTTCCTGCAGTACCGGTCGGCCATCCGGGACGATGACGCCCTCCGGCTGGCGCTGGTTCAACTGGCCAGGCAGTACGGTCGATACGGCTACCGCAAGATCGCGAAGCTGCTGCGCATCGAAGGCTGGCGGGTCCGTCACAAGAAGGTCGAGCGGATCTGGCGCGAGGAAGGGCTGCAGCTGCCGCAGCGACACAAAAGGCGGAAGCGGCTCTACCAGAAGGACGGCTCGATCATCCGGCTCCGGCCGATCCATCCGAACCACGTCTGGAGTATCGACCTCGTCCAAGACAAGCTCGGCAATGGCCGCCGCTACAAGATGCTCGTGGTGCTCGACGAGTTCACCCGCCAGGCGCTGGCCGTGGAGGTCCGGAGCACGATGACGTCCGACCATGTGCTGGAGGTCCTTTACCGGCTGTTCCTGCGCCACGGAAAACCAAAATACGTCCGCAGCGACAACGGGCCCGAGTTCGCCTCCGAGGCCATGCAAACCTGGCTCGAACGCGTCGGCGTAAAACCCCTCAGGATCTATCCCGGCTCACCCTGGGAGAACGGACAAAACGAACGCTTCAACGGCACGCTCCGCCGCGAAGTCCTCGACGCCGAGTGGTTCACCACAACCAGGCAGGCTCACATCGTCATCGATCTCTGGCTCAAGCAGTACAACCACTCCCGGCCGCATCAGGCACCGAACATGCGTCCGCCCCTGCTCGAGACTCTAGCCAGAAATGGCCCAGTCGTTGGGGGCTCGACAGAACTCCCCGCCAGTAGAGTCAGGATGGCTAACAAAACCTGCCCGACGCGTGGTTGCGCGGCGGCGACCCGAAAAAGGCGTCTTGCCTGGCAACTTGATCGTCTTGAACAATTCTTTGGCCAAAGGCTCCTCCATCTGCGAGGCCCCCATCATTCGAACGTAGACGGGTGCTCGCATCCACCTCGCGAAGGCCAATGCATGAATAGCCAACCCGTCCCCACCGGTCGAGCTTGCTTGCCCAATGCTGCTATTGAAACGCCTTGCGTGGAACCAGAATGGAACCACGGACTGCAACCGCAAACTTTCAGCCCAGCCCTGAAACAGCAAAAGGGCCGCGAAGGCCCTTTTGTTTCAGTGCTCTAGCGATTCCGAAAATTGGAGCGGGCGATGGGATTCGAACCCACGACCCCAACCATGGCAAGGTTGTGCTCTACCCCTGAGCTACACCCGCACTCCAACGCGGACCGGTCGAAATCGGCCGACCGCAGTCGCCTATATGGCCAAACCGGATATCGAATGCAACCGCTCAGTCGGGCCCTATGGCGGCACGCTTAACGTCGGGCGGCGGGCGCGGCGCGGCATCCGCCGCACCTCCCTTGCGGCCGGGCACAGCCTTGTCAACGCACATCGATTGGCCCACATAGGGGCCAATTGCCACCGCTGTATGCCAGACCGGGTTACCCATGGACCTCACGCCCCATTCGCCGCCGCCCGCCGCCGACGCGGAGTTGATCAAGCAGTCCTCGACCGCCGGCTTCACCGCCGACGTCATCGAAGCCTCGCGCTCGGTTCCGGTCCTTGTCGACTTCTGGGCACCCTGGTGCGGTCCGTGCCGTCAGCTCACCCCCGCACTTGAAAAGGTGGTCACCGAACAGGCGGGCAAGGTCAAGCTGGTCAAGATCAATGTCGACGAAAACCAGGCGCTCGCCGCCCAGCTCGGCATCCAGTCGATTCCGGCGGTATTCGCCTTTGCCGGCGGCCAGCCGGTCGACGGCTTCATGGGGGCGATCCCGGAATCCGAAATCCGCAATTTCGTCGCCCGCCTGCCGGCGCCCGAGACCCCGCCGAACGGCGGCACCGATCTGGGTGACGTTCTCGATTCCGCCGACCAGGCCGCGGAGGCCGGCCACCTGCAATCGGCCGGCGAGATCTATTCCAGGGTGCTCGAGATCGACCCCTCGAACGCCCGCGCGCGCGTCGGCGCCGCCAACATCAAGACAAAGACCGGCGATCTGGCGGGCGCCCGCGAATTACTCGACGCGCTGCCCGAAGATGCGCAGAAAACGCCCGGCTATGCCGCCGCACGCGCCGCCATCGAGCTCGCCGATGAGGCCGACAAACTCGGCGCCTCGGCCGAGCTGGCGCAGCGGGTCCAGGCCGCCCCGGACGACCTGCAGGCCCGCTTCGATCTGGCGCTGGCGCTGAACGGCGAGGGCCGCCGGGACGATGCCGCGGACGCGCTGATCGAAGTCATCCGCCGCGACCGCGAGTGGAACGAAGACGGCGCCCGCAGGAAGCTCATTGAACTCTTCGAGGCCTGGGGGGCCACCGACCCGGCGACGGTCAGGGGCAGGCGCCAGCTTTCCTCACTGCTGTTCAGCTAGTCAAATGGCCAGCTCCGTCCACTCGGCCGCCGATTTGCCGATGATCGTGCCGGTGTTTCCGCTCTCCGGCGCACTTCTGTTTCCGCGCACCGTGTTGCCGCTCAACATCTTCGAGCCGCGCTACCTAGCGATGGTCGATCACGTCCTGGCCGCCGACCGCATCATCGGCATCATCCAGCCCGCGATCTCCGCCGACCAGGCGACTGAGCCGTCCGACGCCGCCGACGCCGCCTCGGAGGTGGCCGAAATCGGCACCCTGGGCCGCCTCACCCATTTCCAGGAG
>CAZNOZ010000048.1:8071-13709 GCA_964574935.1 uncultured Devosiaceae bacterium
CGCCTCGGAGGTGGCCGAAATCGGCACCCTGGGCCGCCTCACCCATTTCCAGGAGGTCGAGGAAGCCCGCTACGTCATCGCGCTCACCGGCCTGACACGCTTTCGGATCGTCGAGGAAACCACCTCGATGACGCCCTATCGGCAGTTCCGGATCGACACCTCCGAGTTCGCCGAGGATCTCGTCTCCGGCCGCGGCGAACGCGAGGTCGACCGCGAGGCCTTCATGACGACGCTGCGCACCTATGCGGATTTCGCCGATCTCGAACTCGACTGGGACGATGTCGAGAAAATGCCCCTCGAAGACCTCGTCAACTCCTGCGTCATGGCCAGCCCCTACGGGCCGCGCGAGCGCCAGGCGCTGCTCGAGACAACCACCCTGCGAGACCGCGCCGAGATGCTCACCGCTCTCGCCGAGATCGAAATGCAAAGGCAATCCTCACCCAGCCCGCTGCAATGACCACCACCCACGCCACCGATCCGAAGACCCTCGAGATGCTGGTGTGCCCGCTGACCAAGACGCGGCTGATTCTGAGCCCCGATCGCACGGAGCTGATCTCCGCGGCGGCCCGCCTCGCCTTCCCGATCCGCGAGGGAGTGCCGCTTCTCGTCCTCGAAGAGGCGCGCGCCGTCGCCGAGGACGAACTGGCCCGGCTCGACCGCTAGATCGCAAGCCCTCTGAGAAGTCGCGGTCCGCCGCCGCCCGATCTGCCCGCGGCCTCCGCGATTAACGCCTTTTTGATCCCGGGCAGCCGCTCGACGACTCCAAGGCCCGTGTCGCGCGCCGCCCTGATGACGTCGTTGTCGTTTGAAAACAGTCGGTTGATCCCATCGGTCGCGGTCGCCATCCGCATCACGTCGAACCGCCGCCAGCGCTGGTAGCGCTCGAGCACCTGCGGGGCGCCGATATCCTCCCCCACCCGCGCCGCCTCCACCAGGACCTCGGCGAGCGCCGCGACGTCCTTCATGCCGAGATTGAGCCCCTGACCGGCGAGCGGATGGATGACATGGGCGGCATCGCCCACCAGCGCCAGCCGCCCCGCCACCATGCGCCGGGCAATCACAAGGCGCAGCGGGAAGGCCTGCACATCCTCCTCGAGCGTGACTTTTCCGAGCCGCGAGCCCATCCGCGCTTCGATCTCCGCCCCCAGGCGATCCCGCTCCAGGCCGACCAGCCGTGCCGCCTCGCCGCTGCGCTCGGTCCACACAAGTGACGATCGGTGCGCGTCGAGCGGCAGGCTGGCCAGCGGGCCGCCCGGCAGGAAATGCTGCCAGGCCACGCCCTCGTGCGCGAGCTCGTGTCGCACCGTCGTCACCAGCCCCCATTGGCCATAGTCGCGCTCGAAGGCGTCGATGCTGGCCAGGCGACGCATCGCCGATCGGCCGCCGTCGGCCGCTGCCACCACCGAAGCCTCGAGGTTCGAGCCGTCCTCAAGGTTCAGCCGCACCGCATCCCGCCCCGCCTCCAGCGCCCCCACGCTTCCGGCGACCACCTCGATTCCCCGCGCCCGCACCGCCTCGGTGAGCACCTGCGCCATCGTCCGGTTGGCAACCATGTGCGCCAGCGGACGGCCCGGTGCCACCTCGCCGGCGAAGCTCATCAACAAGGGCCGATAAATGGCGCCCGCGGAGCTGTCGGTGAGCTTCATGGCCCGGATTGGAGAGGCCGCCTTCGCCATGTCGTCCCAGACGCCCAGGGCTTCGAACACGGCGCTAACCCCGGCCGATATCGCGGTCGCCCGCCGGTCCTGAGGGATCGCGAGATTCCGGGCGTCGACGAGGGTGATCCGCATCTCGAACGCCGAGCCGAGCGCCAGCGCCAGCGTCATGCCGATCGGCCCGCCCCCCACCACGATGACGTCGCGCCGCTGGTTCATTTCCGTCCGCCTCGCCTCGTCGAAACCGGAGAATTCCTGCGCCCAATATGCCCCGTCCGCAAGCCCGACGCGAGGGGCCGCGGCCATCAGCCGGCGATCTTTGTCCGGGAATTGCCTAGGAAGTGATCAATTCACGCAATATGGCGCGCAATTGCCTAGTGAGTGGGCATAACCTTTTGTTAACAATTTCGGCCGGGATCGGCCCGCGCACGAAACCCACATGTAATTCAAACCCTTAGGAGCCACCGGCGAACTCTGGCACGGCGCTTGAGTCCATCAAGCCGCCAGGTGCCATTCCCAGCGGTATGAAAGGAGCACCGATGAAACTGGTGGTTGCTGTCATCAAACCGTCGCGGCTTGAAGAGGTACGCCAAGCGCTCAATTCGCTTGACGTGCACGGTATGACCGTCACGGAGGTGAAAGGATATGGTCGGCAGAAGGGACATTCCGAGGTCTATCGCGGAACCGAGTACGCCGTTCACTTCCTGCCCAAAATCAAGATCGAGATCGCCGTCGAGGAAGCCCAGTCCGACGCGATCGTCGCCGCCATCACCGAGGCCGCCAAGACCGGCCGTATCGGCGACGGCAAGATATTCGTCCTCGACGTCGATCAGGCGCTACGCATTCGCACCGGCGAGACCGGCGCGCAGGCGCTGTGACCGCCCGCGAGAGCTCAGTGAAGGAGAATAACGAGATGACTTGGCTCAAGATGTCGAAACTGACGGGGGCGACAGCGCTGACATCGCTCCTCGCCGCGCTCCCCGCCAACGCCCAGGAGGCGGCCGCCGAGGTCGTCGAGGAGATGGGACCCGTACTCGATTCCGGCGACACCGCCTGGATGCTGACCTCCACGGCGCTGGTTCTGATGATGACCATCCCCGGCCTGGCGCTGTTCTATGGCGGCATGGTGCGCAAGAAGAACGTGCTCGCCACCGCCATGCAGGCCTTCGCGGTGACCTGCGCGATCACCATCGTCTGGTTCGTTGTCGGCTACTCGATCGCCTTCACCGACGGTGGCTCCATGAACGCCTGGATGGGCGGTTTCTCCGCCGTCCTGCATGCCGGCATGGGCCCCGACACATTGTCCGGGACGATCCCCGAATTCGTCTTCTCCATGTTCCAGATGACCTTCGCGATCATCACCCCGGTGCTGATCGTGGGCGCCTTTGCCGAGCGCATGAAGTTCTCGGCGATGCTGATCTTCATGGTCCTGTGGTCGATCATCGTCTACTCGCCGATCGCCCACTGGGTATGGGGTGGCGGCTTCCTGTCTGACGCCGGCGTGCTCGATTTCGCGGGCGGCACCGTGGTCCACATCAACGCCGGCATCGCGGGGCTGGTCTGCGCAATCGTACTGGGCCGCCGCACGGGCTATGGCGAAGTCAACATGGCGCCCCACAACCTCGTCTATTCGGTGATCGGCGCGTCCCTGCTCTGGGTCGGCTGGTTCGGCTTCAACGCCGGTTCCGAGCTCGCCGCCGACGGCGTTGCCGGGGCGGCGATGATGAACACCCAGGTGGCGACCGCTGCCGCGGCACTGGCCTGGATGTTCGCCGAATGGATCGTCATCAAGAAGCCCAGCGTTCTCGGGATCATCTCCGGCGCCGTCGCCGGGTTGGTCGCGGTCACCCCGGCTTCCGGCTGGGTCAATCCCGCCGGCGCCCTGGTCATCGGCATTGTCGCCGGCGTCGGCTGCTACTTCGCCGCCGCCCACGTCAAGAAGTGGCTCGGCTACGACGATTCCCTGGACGCCTTCGGCGTGCATGCGGTGGGCGGCATCATCGGCGCGCTGCTCACGGGCATCCTCGCCGACGAGGCCATTGGCGGCGCCGCCGGCAGCATCGCCCAGCTCGGCACCCAGCTCTACGGCGTTGTCGCCACGATCGTGTGGTGCGCTGTTGCCACCTTCGTCATCCTCTACGTCGTCAAGGCGACCGTTGGCCTCAGAACGACGGAAGCGGAGGAAGAAGAAGGGCTCGACATCGCCCTGCACGGCGAAAGCGTCGCCTAGCACCCGCACTTCGGACGGCCCGGTCTCAATCCCCGGGCCGTCCGACCGGCGCCGGCGCGTGGTGCCCGTGATGCAGCCCACGCCCTCTTGATCCTGATTGAGAGGCCTTCCCACTCGCAACGCGTGGGCTGCATCGCCGGCATCATGCCCTGACCGCCACCGGCCCCTGAAAACCAACAAGTCGACTGCCCGTGCACGGGCTGGCCTCGAAAACCGCCGCGGTTAAAGCCGGCTTAACCACGGCTTGCTAGCTTTCCGCACCACATCCGAGCTGCCTGTGAGTATCGCGTAAGGGCCCCGCGCGGCATGCAATCGTTATCCGCACTTGAACCCGCCGCCGGCGAAGTCTCGACCGTCGCCATTCGCATACCTTTGCGCCTGATCGGCATCGCCTGCTTCGCGGTCGCGGCCCTGGTCCTGGTGGCGCTGGCCAGCTGGTCAGTTGCCGACCCGAGCCTGTCCAACGCCGTCGACGCCGCACCCGGCAACTGGCTGGGCGCTCCCGGCGCCATCGTCGCGGACCTCATCTATCAGTTCCTCGGCCTGGCCGGCCTCATCGCCCTGGCAGCCCCCATGATCTGGAGCTGGTCGCTGATCGCCAACCGGCATCCCGGCCGCATCGGCTCGCGGATTCTCGCCTGGCTGGCCATGACCCTGACCGCTGCCGGCGCCCTCGGTTTCCTCCCCGCCACGGCCAGCTGGCCACTGGCGGCCGGTCTCGGCGGCGTCACCGGGTACGGCTTCGCCACCCTCGCCGCCACGCTTGTCGGCGCACCATTGTCCGGGCTCCCCGCGCTCGCCTGCGCCTCGCTGCTCGCCTTGAGCGCCCTGGCGGCCTTTCTCTATGCGGTCCGGCCGACCGGCCGCTTGCTTTTCAGCCTGCCAGCCCACGACACCGAGCCCGCCGATCGCGCGCCCAAGGCGCGCCTGTCGGCGCTCCGGGCTGGCGTCTCGATCGCGATCGGGGCCCTCACGCATGCCCTGATGCGGCTTGGGCTGAACCTGCGCGCCTGGTGGCGGCAGCGCAACGCCGATCGCGCTGAGGCGACCGAGCCCGGCTGGCGCCGCAGCGCCATCGAGCCCTCCCTGCAGCCGGCGCCGGACGCCGCCGACGACGACTATGTCGATGCCGACGCCATCGGCGAGTTGATTCGCGGCGGCGAGACGGACGCCGGGCCCACCAGGGCGCCGACCAACATCGAGCCTTCCGCTCCCCCGCTAGCGCCCGGGCGGCGGCAGGCCCTCGAGGCCCAGACCTCGCTCATCTCGAACCGCGAGTTCGAGCTGCCCGAGCTCGACTCTCTGTCCCCGCCCCCGGCGGCCCGTGCCGGCGCTCGCCAGAACCCCGACGCCCTCGAGCACAACGCCAGGATGCTCGAATCCGTGCTCGAGGATTTCGGCGTCAAGGGCGACATCATCAATGTCCGCCCCGGTCCCGTGGTCACCCTCTACGAACTCGAACCGGCTCCCGGCATCAAGTCGTCCCGGGTCATCGGTCTGGCCGACGACATCGCCCGCTCGATGAGCGCCATCTCGGTCAGGGTCGCCGTCGTGCCGGGCCGCAACGCCATCGGCATCGAGCTGCCCAATCCCGATCGCGAGACGGTCTATCTGCGCGAGCTGCTCGGCTCGGCCGACTTCGAGAACGTCAAGGGCAAGCTGCCGCTTTGCCTTGGCAAGACAATCGGTGGCGAGCCGGTGATCGCCGATCTCGCCCGCATGCCGCATCTTCTGATCGCCGGCACCACCGGCT
>CAZNOZ010000049.1:0-13604 GCA_964574935.1 uncultured Devosiaceae bacterium
GCGACGTCAAGGACGTGCTGCTGCTCGACGTGACGCCGCTGTCGCTCGGCATCGAAACCTTGGGCGGCGTGTTCACGCGCCTGATCGACCGCAACACCACGATCCCGACAAAGAAGAGCCAGGTGTTCTCAACCGCCGAGGACAATCAGAATGCGGTGACCATCCGCGTGTTCCAGGGCGAGCGCGAGATGGCCGCCGACAACAAGCTGCTCGGCCAGTTCGATCTGGTCGGCATTCCACCCGCGCCGCGCGGGGTGCCGCAGGTCGAGGTCACTTTCGACATCGACGCCAACGGCATCGTCAACGTCTCGGCCAAGGACAAGGGCACCGGCAAGGAGCAGCAGATCCGCATCCAGGCCTCCGGCGGGCTGACCGAGGACGAGATCGACACGATGGTCAAGGACGCCGAGGCGAACGCCGAGGAGGACCGCCAGAAGCGCGAAGCGGCGGAAGCGCGCAACCATGCCGAGGCCGCCATCCACACCACCGAGACCTCGCTCACCGAACATGGCGACAAGCTCGAAGCCGCCGACAAGACGGCGATTGAGGACGCGATCGCGGCGCTGAAGGAGGCGCTGGAAGGCGAGGACAACGAGGCGATCAAGGAAAAGACCGGCCTGCTGGTGCAGGCTTCGATGAAGCTCGGCGAGGCGATGTATGCGGCCCAGCAGGAGGCCGCCGCCGAAGCCGATTCCGAGATCGAGAAGGAAGACGACGTGGTCGACGCCGACTTCGAGGAAGTCAAGGACGAGGAAGGCGACGACCCCGATCAGGAGCAGAAGTCGGCCTAGGTCTTTTCGGGGGATGAAGCCAGGCGGCCCCAGGCTGCCGATCCGGCGTCCGGGGTGCCGATGAAGCGGTCCAAACCCGTCATCGACGAGGAATCTCGCCAGGCGCTGAAGGCTTCTCCTTTGGCGCTTGCGGCGTTCGGAGGCCGGCCGCCGGCGGACATCAATCCGGGCTCGATCGGTGAGGTGGAAATCGGACGGCGCGGCGGGGGCCGATGAGCAAGCGGGACTATTACGAAATCCTCGGCGTCGATCGCAGTTGCGACAACGGCGTGCTCAAGTCGGCCTATCGCCGGCTGGCGATGGAGCTGCATCCGGACCGCAACCCCGGCGACTCCGAAGCCGAGCACCGGTTCAAGGAGCTCAACGAGGCCTACAACGCCCTCAAGGATCCCCAGAGGCGGGCGGCCTACGACCGGTTCGGGCACGCCGCCTTCCAGGGCGGGCCCGGCGGAGCAGGCTTCGGGCCCGATTTCACCTCGTCGATGTCGGACATCTTCGACGATCTGTTCGGCGAATTCATGGGCGGCGGGCGGCGCGGGACGTCGGCGCGGCTGCGCGGTTCGGACCTTCGATACAATCTCGAAATCACCCTCAAGGACGCCTTCGACGGCAAAACCGTCGATATCGAGGTCCCCACCATGGTCGCCTGCGAGAGCTGCGAGGGCTCCGGCGCCCGCCCCGGGACCGGCTATTCGATGTGCCGGACCTGCAACGGGGCCGGCAAGGTGCGGGCGGCGCAGGGCTTCTTTACCATCGAGCGCAGCTGCCCGGCCTGTCACGGCAGGGGCGAGACAATGGACCAGCCTTGCCCCGACTGCGGCGGCCAGGGGCGAAAGCAGCAGACGCGGTCGCTGTCGGTGGACATCCCGAGCGGCATCGAAGACGGCACCCGCATTCGATTGGCCGGCGAGGGCGAGGCGGGACTGCGCGGCGGGCAGCCGGGCGACCTTTACATCTTCGTCTCCGTGAAGCCGGACGACCTTTTCCAGCGCGACGGGGCGGACCTTTTTTGCCGGGCACCGATCTCGATGACGACGGCGGCGCTCGGCGGCGAGTTCGAGGTGCCGGCGCTCGACGGTTCGCGGGTCAGGGTCAAGGTGCCGGTGGGCACGCAGGCGGCGCAACGGGTGCGCCTGCGGGGCAAGGGGATGCCGGTCCTGCGCTCCAGCCAGGTGGGCGACCTCTACGTGCAGCTCGACGTCGAGACGCCGCAGAACCTCAACAAGCGGCAGCGCGAGCTGCTGGAGGAATTCGGCAAGCTGACGACCAAGGACAATTCACCCTCCTCGGCCGGTTTCTTCGCCAAGCTGAAGACGATCTTCGACCGCTAGGGCGCGGTTGCCAAGTTCCATGCCCCGGCGTATCAGATGGCGCGCTCGACTCACACCGAAGCCTCGCCGATGCCTCCAACCGACTCTCGCCTGATCGTGGCGCTGGATCTTTCCGACCGGGGGGCCGCCGAAGACCTTGTCGAGCGACTGGGGGGCAAGGTGGTCGCCTACAAGATCGGCTATCAGCTCGCCTACGGGGGAGACGGGCTCGCCCTGGGGCGGGAGCTGATCGCGGCGGGCAAAAACGTCTTCTTCGATCTCAAGCTGCTCGACATCGCGGTCACCGTGGCGCGCGGGGTCGAGGCAATCGCCGAGACCGGCGCCGCGATGCTGACGGTACACGCCTACCCCCAGGCGATGGCGGCGGCGGTGGAAGCGGCGCGCGGAAGCGAACTTCGCCTGCTCGGTGTGACCGTGCTGACCTCCTTCGACGACCAAGACGTCAAAGCCGCGCACTACGCGCCTTCTCTGAGTGAACTGGTGCGTGTGCGCACCCGGGAAGCCAGGGCAGCGGGCATGGGCGGGGTCGTCTGCTCACCTCTCGAAGCGGCCATGGCGCGGGAAGCGGCGGGACCTGATCTGGCCATCGTCACCCCCGGCGTCCGCCCGGCCGGCACCGACAGGGACGATCAGAAGCGGTTCGCCTCGCCGACCGAGGCGCTTGGCGCCGGCGCCAGCCATCTGGTGGTGGGGCGCGCCATCACGCAGGCCGCGAACCCACGCGCCGCCGCCGAGGCGATCCTGACAGAGATGGCCGGCGTGGCGGCGGCGCCAGCGGCGTAGGCGGTTGTCGCGCCCCCCAAACATCGCCGGCTTTCCCAAGGGGTCCTGGAGCACAATCGAATGGCGCCGTTGAAGATCGCAGTGGCCGGGGCCGGCGGCCGGATGGGGCAGGCGGTGGTGCGCGCCATCGATTCGGTCGATGACGCCGCGCTCGCCGGGGCGCTCGAACGGGCCGGGGCCGACACCGTGGGACGCGACGCGGGCCAGTTGGCGGGACTGGAGCCGGCCGGCATCGCGATTACCGACAGCGCCGAGGAAGCGCTGGGGTCCGCGGAGGCGATCATCGACTTCACCGCGCCGGCGGCGACGATGGCGCTGGCACAGCTGGCGGCGGCACGCTCGCTGATCCATGTGATCGGCACCACTGGGCTCGACGCAGGCCAGGAAGCGCAGCTCAAGGCCGACGCCGGGCGGGCCCGGATCGTCAAGGCCGGCAACATGTCGCTCGGGGTCAATCTGCTCACCGCCCTGGTCCGGCAGGCAGCGGCGGCGCTGGGCGAGGACTTCGATATCGAAATCCTTGAATTTCATCACCGGTCCAAGGTGGACGCGCCCTCGGGAACCGCGCTGATGCTGGGGGAGGCGGCGGCCGAGGGCCGCGGGATTTCCCTCGAAGATCATGCCGTGCGGAGCCGCGACGGGATGACCGGGGCGCGGGATCGGGGGGCGATCGGATTCGCAACCCTCAGGGGCGGCAGCGTCGTCGGCGAGCACCGGGTGGTCCTCGCCGGGCCGCATGAGCGGGTCGAGCTTGCCCATGTCGCCGAGGACCGGTCGATCTTCGCGAACGGCGCGGTCAGGGCGGCGATCTGGGCTCGGGATCGGGCGCCGGGGCTGTATTCGATGGCGGACGTGTTGGGACTGAGTGAGCAGCAAAATGGATAGGCGACTGATCCTTGTCCGGCACGGGCAATCGGAGTGGAACCTCAAGAACCTCTTCACGGGCTGGCGCGACCCGGGTCTGAGCGAGCTCGGCATCGAGGAGGCCCGGCAGGCGGGAAAACAGCTCGAGGGCCGAGGCTACGAGATCAGGATCTGCTTCACCTCGGCGCTCAAACGGGCTCACCAGACCCTCGACCTGATGCTCGAGGAGATGGGGATCGTCAATATGACGATCGTCAGGAACCAGGCCCTCAATGAGCGCGACTACGGCGATCTTTGCGGGCTGAACAAGGACGACGCCCGCAAGAAGTTTGGCGAGGAACAGGTGCATCAATGGCGGCGGTCCTACGACGTCGCGCCGCCGGGGGGCGAAAGCCTGAAGATGACCGCCGAGCGCGTGCTGCCCTACTACGAAGCGGTGATCGCCCCGGTGGTCATCGAAGGCGGCAACATTCTGGTCTCGGCCCACGGCAATTCGCTGCGCGCCTTGGTCATGAAGCTCGACGAACTCTCCGAGGCTGAGGTCGTCAAGCTGGAGATCGCCACGGGGGTGCCTATCATCTACGATCTGACCGCCGAGGGTACTGTCGCCAACAAGGAAATCCTCTAGGCGGCCCCGGTCAGCCCCGCCTCCCAGCCGAGCATCGCCCGCTTGCGCGCCAGCCCCCAGAAGTAGCCGGTCAGTTTGCCCTGCGCGCCGATGACCCGGTGACAGGGGACGACGAAGGAGATCGGGTTGCGTTTGACCGCCGAGCCGACGGCCCGGGCCGCTTGTGGCTGGCCGATATGGGCGGCGACGTCGCCATAGGTGGTGGCGGCGCCGGGGGGCACCGAGAGCAGCGTCTCCCAGACCCGGATCTCGAAATCTGTGCCGATGAGGACGATGCGCAGCGGCTCGTCGCGGCGCCACCGGCTCGGCTCGAAGGCGCGGGTGGCCCAGGGGGCGGTCTCGGCGGGGGCCTCCCTATAGGTGGCGCGCGGCCAGCGGGCGGCCATGGCGTCGAGGCAAGCGGCACGGGTGCCGTCTACGAATCCGATCCCGGCCAGCCCGTAGTCGGTGATCATGACCAGCGCCTCGCCGAAGGGCGAGGGGTGGAAGCCGTAGCGGATTTCAAGCCCCTCCCCCCTGGCGCGATAGACGCCCGGCGGCATCGCCTCGTGGGTGACGAAGAGATCGTAGAGCCGGGCCGGCGAGGTGAGGCCGAGTTCGAAGGCCGCATCGAGCACGGTGGCGGACTGGGCGAGCAGCCGGCGGGCATGGTCGAGGGTGACGCAATGGGCGAAGGCGGTGGGGGTCAGGCCCGCCCAGCGGCGGAACAGGTTGGTCAGTTGCCGCCCGGTCAGCCCGAGATCGGCGGCAATGGTGCCAATATCGGCCTCGTCGGCCGGCGCTTCCGAGAGGCGCTCGATCACCGCGCGGACGGTTGCGTAGTCGTCGGCGGTGTCGGGACGGGTGAGCATCTGGTTCATGGCGCGAGAATAGCGATCCGGATGGGTGCCGACGACCCGGTTTTGACCCCGCCCGGCACGTCGGTCAGTTGCGGGCGCGATAAAGGGCGGCGGCGAATTCCCGCGCAAATTCGGCCTTGGCGTCGGGGCCCAGGAAACTGCCGATTTCGAGGCGATTTTCCCGGCTGACCAAGGCGAGAGACGTCACCCGGTCGAAGCGGTCGCGCTCGACGCGAAATTTCACCCAGAACGGATTGAACCGGTGCCGGCGCGCGCCACCGCGCCGCGGCAGGTGGCTGATCAGCAACCGGTCCCGCCACAGGGCGATTTCCTCGCGGATGCGGCGGTCGCCGAGGGACCAGGTGAGCGCCCAGTAAAGCGCAATCACGTCGAGGCCCATGAAGCCGACCACCGGCCAGGCGCCGATCAGATAAAAGAAGGTGCCCGGCACCAGCGCCAGCGCCGCCATGAGCGCCGCCACCCGCCGCACGCCGGCGCGGCCGAGGGATCGGTGCGGGGCGAGCTCGGCCCGGTAGAGGGGGGCGGTTTGTGTCGTGGTCATGAGCGAACTATAGAGACCGAAAGGGGACACTTGCCAATGGCCAATCGACCGCGCAGCAACAAGCGCCGGACCGCGCCGCGTTCGCGGCTCAAGCCCGACGCGATCGAGGCCCTGTTTGCCAATCTGAAGGCGGCCAACCCGGCGCCGAAAAGCGAGCTCGACTTTGCGAGCCCGTTCACGCTGCTGGTCGCGGTGGTGCTGAGCGCCCAGGCGACCGACGTCAGCGTCAACAAGGCGACCCCGGCGCTGTTTGCCGTCGCCGACACACCCGAGAAGATGGCGGCGCTGGGCGAGGACGGCATCCGGTCGTTCATCACCACGATCGGGCTCTACCGCAACAAGGCCAAGGCGATCTTTGGCATCTCAAAAGCGCTGATCGAGCGCCATGGCGGTGAAGTGCCCGCCGACCGTGAGGCGCTCGAAGCGCTGCCCGGGGTGGGGCGCAAGAGCGCCAACGTGGTTCTCAATGTCGCCTTCGGGCAGCCCGTGATCGCGGTCGACACCCACATTTTCCGGGTCGGCAACCGGACCGGGCTGGCGCCCGGCAAGACGCCGCTCGAGGTCGAAGGGGTGCTGGAAAAGGTCGTACCTGAGCCCTACCTCCTGCACGCCCACCACTGGCTGATCCTGCACGGGCGCTATGTGTGCAAGGCACGCAAACCCGACTGTCCGGTCTGCGTCATCGCCGAGCAGTGCATTTACACGGCGAAGACCCTGTGAGCGGCGCTCACAACCCGACCCCGCGCGCCATCATGGCGGCAAACACCGGGATCAGCGCCAGCAGTGCGCCCTCGCCGTACATGAAGCGGCGGGCCCGGGCGACCTCCTCGTCCGGCGGCGAGTAGTCCGGATCGATCAGGGCCTCGCGGCGCCAGCCGAAGATCATCAGGGTGGGTGGCAGCGACAGCAGTCCCACCCCGGCGAAGGCGGCGATCTTGGCCCAGAAGACCCAGTTTGTGAGGTAATAGTCCGGTCCGGCGGCGCCATAGAAGACGCGCAGAAACCCCACCACGAGAACGGCGGCGGCGCTGATCCCGAAGAACAGGTCCACCCGCCCCAGAAGCGCCACCCTGACGCCCTTGAAGCCGCGCCGCATGATCGCGAACTCGGCCGCGAAGATCGCGACGAGCGTGAACACGGCGAGATGATGGGCGGCGGCGAGCACCAGATCGGTCATCGTCAGATCCCCCAAGCAGCCGCCGCATTGTCGCCGCGCCGGATGCGGCTGTAAACCGGCAGGGCGCTTGCCCGGCGGGCCGGGATTTTGTAGTGGGGCAGCGCCCCTCGTGAATTTTCCCGGAGCCCTCTGACGTGCAGCCCCGATACGACGTCTTGTGCATCGGTAACGCCATTGTCGACGTGCTGGCCCGGGTCGAGGAGGACTTCATAGTCCGCGAGGGAATGACCAAGGGCGTCATGCACCTGATCGACTGGGAACGCGCCAAATACCTCTACGAGGCGATCGGCGAGGCGAAGACGAACGTCCCCGGGGGCAGCGCCGCCAATACGGCCGCGGGGGTCGCGAGCCTGGGCGGCACATCGGCATTCGTCGGCAAGGTCGCGGACGACCGGCTGGGTCGGTTCTTCGCCGAAGCGATGAACGACGACGGCGCCCGCTATCTCACCGAGCCGCTCGAGCACGGCACCGCCACCGCCCGTTCGCTGATCGCCATCACCCCGGACGGCGAGCGGACGATGAACACCTATCTGGGCGCCTGCCACGAGCTGACCGTCAACGATATCGACGAGGACGAAATCGGTGCCGCCGCGATCACCTTCATGGAAGGGTTTTTGTGGGATCCGCCGGAGGCCAAGCGGGCATTCCTGAAGGCGGCGGAAATCGCTCACGCGCAAGGACGGCTGGCGGCGCTGACGTTGTCGGATCCGTTCTGCGTCGACCGCTTCAGGGATGAGTTTCTGGAGCTCATCCGGTCGGGCACCGTCGACATCCTGCTCGCCAATCTCAAGGAGCTGCACGCGCTTTATGAAACCGACGATCTGAACGTCGCCGTCGAACGGGCGGCGAAGGACTGCCGGCGGGTGGCGGTGACGATGAGCGAACACGGCGCGATGGCGATCGCGGACGGCGAGAGCCTGTGGGTGCCGGCCTTTCCAATCGACAAGCTCGAGGACGCGACCGGGGCGGGGGACCTCTTCGCGGCCGGATTCCTGTTCGCGATCGCCCGCGGCAAAGACACGGAGGCGGCGGTGAAGCTGGGGTGCCTGTGCGCCTCGGAGGTGATCACCCATATCGGGGCGCGGCCGCTGACGAGCCTCAGGGAACTGGCCGCGCAGCACGGGCTGGAGGTCTAGAGGCGTCTCAGCGCCACCTCGGCGATGGCGTGATCGGCGCCCTTGGACAGGATCAGATCGGCCCGCCCGCGCGTGGGCAGGATATTGTCGATAAGGTTCGGCAGATTGATCGCGGTCCACACCTCGGTCGCGGTCTCGACGGCCTCGGCCTCGGTCAGTTTCGAGAAGCGGTGAAAGAAGGATTTCGGATCCTTGAAGGCGGTCTCGCGCAGCTTCAGGAACCGCTCGACGAACCACCGCCTTATGTAGGGCTCGTCGGCGTCGACATAGATCGAGAAATCCAGAAAGTCGGAGGCGAACAGCACCGGCGTGCCTGAGCGCGGCAGCTCCCCGGGCTGCAGGATGTTAAGCCCCTCGACGATCAGAATGTCGGGACGGTCGACGATCTGAGCCTCGCCGGCGAGCACGTCGTAGATGAGATGCGAATAAACCGGCGCCGGCACTTTGGGTTCGCCCTGTTTGATGGCCGACAGGAAACTCAAGAAGGCGTGCCGATCGTAGCTTTCGGGGAAGCCCTTGCGCTCCATCAGCCCGCGCTTTTCGAGTTCGGCGTTGGCATAAAGAAAGCCGTCGGTGGTCACCAGATCGACCGTGGGAGAACTCGGCCAGCGCCTGAGCAGCGCCCTCAGGACGCGCGCGGTTGTCGACTTGCCGACGGCAACCGAGCCGGCGATGCCGATGATGAACGGCGCCTTCTCGTCGGAATGCTGCAGGAACTGAGACGACGCCCGGTGCAGCCCCAGCACGGCCTCCACATAAAGCGACAACAGGCGCGTGAGGGGCAGATAGACCTGCTCGGCCTCGACGAGGGAGATCGGATCGTTGAGCGAGCGCAGGCGCTCGAGGTCGTCCTCGTTGAGCGTCATCGGCTCGCCGGCCCTGAGCCTGGCCCATTGCGCAATGGAGAATTGACGGTAGGGCGCCAGATCGTCCTGGAGGCGGGGTGAATTCATCGCTCAGGCGTCGGCGTCGCGACCCACGCCCCGCTCGGCCTGACCGAGCCGGTTCTGGCGCGCCTCGAGCTCGGCATAGACATCGGCGAGCGGCACCCCGGCGGCCTTGAGCGTCACAAGCAGGTGATAAAGCACGTCGGCGGCCTCGCCGGTCAGCCCTTCCCTGTCGCCGGTGGCCGCGGCGAGGGCTGCCTCCACGCCCTCCTCGCCGAGCTTCTGGGCGCATTTGAGCACCCCTTTATGCAGGAGGCTGGCGGTATAGGATTCGGCGGGCGCGGCGCTCGCCCGGTTGGCAATGATCGTGTCGAGATCGTCGAGCGTGAATGCCATTGGGCCCCCTCCCAGAATGTCAGCGCTTTTTGGCGGGCCTGGTTTCGCCGCCGACTCGCACCGGTATGCCGGCCGCGCCCATGTGCGCCTTGGCCTGGGCGATCGTAAAGGTGCCAAAATGAAAAATCGAGGCGGCGAGGACGGCGCTGGCATGACCGATGCGCACCCCCTCGACCAGATGATCGAGGGTGCCGACGCCGCCCGAGGCGATGACGGGCACATCGACCGCGTCGGCGACGGCGCGGGTCAGCTCGAGGTCGAAGCCGATCCTGGTGCCGTCGTGATCCATGGAGGTCAAAAGGATCTCCCCTGCCCCCAACTCCGCGACCTCGATCGCGAACCCGACGGCGTCGATGCCGGCCGGCGTGCGCCCGCCATGGGTGAAGATCTCCCAAGGCGACTGGCCCTCGGAAGGGTTCTTGCGCCGTGCCTTGGCGTCGATGGCGACGACGATGCACTGGTTGCCGAACTTGTCGGCGGCGCGGGCGACGAATTCGGGGTCCTTGACCGCCGCGGTGTTGATCGAAACCTTGTCGGCGCCGGCGAGCAGGAGGTTCCGGATGTCCTCGAGGGTGCGGACACCGCCGCCGACGGTGACCGGCATGAAGCAGTGCTCGGCGGTGCCGGTGACCACGTCGAGCAGGATGTCACGGTCCTCGTGGCTGGCGGTGATGTCGAGAAAACACAATTCGTCGGCCCCGGCGGCATCATAGGCGATGGCGGCTTCGACAGGACTGCCGGCGTCGATCAGGTCGACAAATTTGACCCCCTTGACGACTCGGCCGTCCTTGACATCGAGGCAGGGGATGACTCGGACCTTGAGGGTCATTGCCGAGCCTTTTTTAGCATGGCGAGCGCGGCGGCCGGGTCGATGCGGCCATCATAGAGCGCCCGCCCCGAGATCGCACCCTCCAGCGCCGCCATCTCAGGCGAGGCGAGGCGCGCGATATCGTCCATCGAGGCGAGGCCCCCCGAGGCGATGACCGGGGTGGCGACCGCTTGCGCCAGCGCCAGGCTCGCCTCGAGATTGAGCCCCGCCAGCATGCCGTCGCGCTCGATGTCGGTGTGGACGATCGCGGCAGCGCCGACCCCCGCCATGCGTTTGGCGAGCTCGAGGGCGCTGAGCTCGGATTGCTCGGCCCAGCCCTCGACCGCGACGCGGCCGCCGCGGGCGTCGATGCCGACCGCCACCTGGCCGGCAAAGCGCGCACAGGCCTCGGTGACAAGCTGCGGGTTGCGGAGCGCGGCGGTCCCCAGGATCACCCGCCGCACGCCGGCGGCGAGCCAGGCCTCGATCTGTGCCATCTGCCTTATGCCGCCGCCGAGCTGGATCGGAATGGTGACGGCGGCAAGGATTTTTCGAACCGCGCCGGCATTGACGGCGTCGCCCGACACGGCGCCGTCGAGATCGACAACGTGCAGGTATTCGAAGCCCTGCCGCTCGAAAGTCGCGGCCTGGTCGGCGGGGTCCTGGTTGTAGATCTTCGCCGTCGCCATCGCTCCGCGTTCGAGACGCACGCATTTCCCGCCTTTCAGGTCGATGGCGGGGAAGAGGATCGTCATGGCGCCCAACCCAGGAAGTTCCGAATCAGCCGGAGCCCGACCGCCTGCGACTTTTCGGGGTGGAACTGGGTGCCGACCATGTTGTCGCGCCCGACCATGGCCGTAATCGGCCCGCCATAGTCGGTCGTCGCGATCAGATGCGCCGGGTCGTCGGGGACCAGCTGATAGGAGTGCACGAAATAGGCGTGCGGGGCGCCATCCGCTTCGGCGATGCCCTCAAGCACGGGGTGATCGCGGACGACGTCGAGCGAATTCCAGCCCATGTGCGGGATCTTCAGGTCCGGGTCGTCGGGCGCAATGCGCCTGACCGTTCCCGGGATCCACCCGAAGCCGAAATGCGTGCCTTTTTCGAGCCCGGCGGTCGCCATCAGCTGCATGCCGACGCAAATGCCCAGGAACGGCACCGCTCTTGTCGTCACGGCCTCGACAAGCGCCTCGGCAAGCCCTTCGACCGCGTACAGGCCGGCCCGGCAGTCACCGAAAGCGCCGACGCCGGGGAGCACCAGACGCGAGGCCCGGATCACCCGGCCGGGATCGGCGCTGACGAGGACGCGCGGCGGATCGGCCTGCTCGGCGGCGGCGCGCTCGAAGGCCTTGGCGGCGGATTTGAGATTGCCCGAGCCGTAGTCGATGATGACGACGGTGTTGGTCATGGCGCCGGCCGGGGCGCCTTCGCCATGGCCAACCGCCAGCGCAGTTCCGCCTCATCGGCATTGCCGGCGCGAATGTCGCCACGCCACGCCCAACCGCGGGCCCTTAGTGTTCGCTCGCGAACCGACGAGGCCTCCCATCCCAGCAGCAGCGCGGCGAGCACCGCCAGCCAGAAGGCCATCGTCGCGTTGATCGCCCAGGCGAGGACGACCAGCGCGGCGGTGCCCGCAACAACTGCCGTCAGCGCCGCCCACAGCCGGTGCCAGATGCACCACACCGGCGGCAGCACGAAGGCGGCAAAAGAGAAGCGGTCGGCGACGACTTCGACCTCCGAATCGAAGGCGTCGGGCCCTTCGGGCCTGGCATAGATCGCGAAACTCGGCATCGGATTGGCCCCGGACTACAGCGAGCCCTTGGTGGACGGGATGGCGTCGGGCGCTCGCGGATCGATCTCGACGGCGCCCCGCAAGGCCCTGGCCAGCCCCTTGAAACAGCTTTCCGCGACATGGTGATCGTTGTCGCCGTAAAGGCTCTCCACATGCAGGGTCACCCCGGCATTCATCGCGAAGGCCTGGAACCACTCCCGGAAGAGTTCGGTGTCCATTTCGCCGACCTTGTCGTGCGCGAACCGGACCCGCCAGACGACAAACGGCCGCCCGGAGACGTCGATGGCGACCCGGGCAAGCGCCTCGTCCATCGGCAGCGTCACCGAGGCGTAGCGGCGAATGCCCTTCTTGTCGCCCAGCGCCTTTTTCATCGCCTGTCCGAGGACGATGCCGGTGTCCTCGGCGGTGTGGTGCATATCGATATGCAAATCGCCCTTGGCGGTCAGCGAGAGGTCGATGAGCGAATGCCGCGCCAGGAGCTCGAGCATGTGGTCGAGAAACCCGATGCCGGTGGCAACCTTCGCCTCGCCGGTGCCGTCGAGATTGACGGTGGCGGCGATGTCGGTTTCGGTGGTCTTGCGCGTAACCTCGGCGGTGCGCATCGGGGCGGCTCCCGTCAAATGGCGGCACCGCTCTAACAGGTTCAAAGCGGCGGGGAAAGCCGTCACCGGCCCCGTGCATTGCAATTGGAATTGCCGGGCCTAAATAAGGGCTTGCTTCCCAACGGCGCGGACATCACACCCATGAACAAGGCGAGCGAGACCTGGCGCGGCACGACCATCGTCTCCGTGCGCAAGGGCGGCAGGGTGGTGATCGCCGGTGACGGCCAGGTCTCGGCCGGGCAGACGGTGATCAAGCACAACGCCCGCAAAGTCAGGCGGCTCGCCGACGGCAAGGTGATCACGGGCTTCGCCGGCTCGACGGCGGACGCCTTCACGCTTTTCGAGCGGCTGGAGGGCAAGCTCGAGAAGTATCCGGACCAGCTCATGCGCGCCTGCGTGGAACTCGCCAAGGACTGGCGGACCGACCGGTATCTGAGACGCCTGGAAGCGATGATGATCGTCGCCGACAAGACCGACAGTTTGCTGGTCAGCGGCACCGGCGACGTTTTGGCGCCCGACGACGGGGTGATGGCGATCGGCTCGGGCGGCAACTACGCGCTGGCGGCGGCGCGGGCGCTCGTCGACAGCGATCTCGACGCCGAGGCGATCGCGCGCAAGGCGATGCACATCGCCTCCGAGATATGTGTTTTCACCAATGACCAGGTTGTGGTCGAGAGCCTCGAGACGGAACAGAAGACGAAATGAACGAGCTCAGTTTTGCCCCCCGCGAGATCGTCGCCGAGCTCGACCGCTATATCGTCGGGCAGAAGGACGCCAAGCGGGCCGTCGCCATCGCGCTCAGGAACCGCTGGCGCCGCCAGCAGCTTTCCGAAGACATGCGCCGGGAAGTGGTGCCGAAGAATATCCTGATGATCGGGCCGACCGGGGTCGGCAAGACCGAGATTTCGCGGCGCCTGGCGCGGCTGGCCGAGGCCCCCTTCATTAAGGTCGAGGCCACCAAGTTCACCGAGGTCGGCTATGTCGGCCGCGACGTCGAGCAGATCGTGC
>CAZNOZ010000050.1:0-13344 GCA_964574935.1 uncultured Devosiaceae bacterium
TCGTCCGTCAGCCCGGTGATGGAGAAGTCAGACGTGCCGCCCGATGAAACCCACGACCCGCCGTCCACCCGGTATTCGATGTCGGTGATCGCCGAACCGTTCGCGGCCGGAAGCGATGAGATCGTCACGTCGAGCTGGCCGCCGGTTGTTGCGTCGGCGACAGACCAATCCGCAGCCTCGAAGGCGTCTGGGATGCCGGTCGGCGTCACCGCCTTGGTGGCACTAGCGGTTCCGCCGCCCGCCGCGTTCACGGCCCGGATCGCAATGTCGTACTCGGTGCCGTCCGTGAAACCGGAGAGCGGATAGGCGCCGGTCACCACGTCGCCGAGCGAAGACCACCCGCCCCCGTCCACCTGGTATTCGAGATCGGTGATCGGCCCGTCGCCGGGGTCGGGCAGCGTCGCAATGGTGATGGCAATGTCGCCGTTGGTGCCAAGATCGGCGACCGACCAGTCCCCCGCTCCGAATTGCGCCGGCGCGGTCTCGACGACGTTCGTGACCTGGATCGTGAACTGCCGGCTGATCGGATCGTCGACGCCGTTGTCGGCCTCGATGGTGACCGTGTGCGAGGTGGCGGTCTCGTAGTCCAGCGCCCCGCCGACCTCGAGAATGCTGTCGTCGCCCCCGTCGAGCTGGAACTTGCTGTCCGGGTCCGCCGTAATCGAGAAGGTGTAGGAGCCCGAACCGCCCACCACTGACAGATTGCCGACCAGATCGCCGACATTAGCGTCCTCGGCCACCGACGCGCTGTCGAGCATGACGGAGGAGGCGATTGTCCCGCCCGCCGCCGCCCGCGACGTCAGTCCGAGCCCCAGCCCCAGTCCCGACATCGGCTCAGTCCACCGCCACGATGTCGCCGGCGCCGGTGCCGGTCGCCATCACCCGGTCCACCCGGATCGGCATCCAGCCAGAGGCGTTGACATAGGTCACGGGCGTCGTCTGGCCGGGCATCCTGACCGTCAGGTCGCCGGCGGTTCCGACCCAGAGCGCCCGGGTGACGAACCCCAGATCGTTGTTGTCGTCGGGCGTGACCGCCTCGGCGTTGCAGCCCGGGCTGTCCAGCCCTCCGGCTCGGTTGGCAAATCGGTCTGTACTAGGCATTCGTCATCTCTCGGTTGTTTGTTGAGAATGCTCCCGGTTCGACTACGCATACTGGCCTCCCGTCCCGGTCGAGCCCGCGCTGTTGCCCGGAAAGAAATTCGCACCGCCCCCATAGGTCTGAATCGCTCCGTTCATCGTGGCGTCGTAGCGCTTGCCCGCAGCCGAGCCCGAAAAGGTCATCGAATAGACCGAGACGACCGCGCCGACCGTCGCCAACGCGAAGGCATTTGAGAACGCCGGCGTGCCGGTGAGCGTGACCGTCGAGCCCTGCAGCTCGATCACGCCCCCGAGCGCCGCCGCGTAGTGCTGGCTGGCGCCGCCCGAAATCGTGTAATCGTTGGTGTCGTTCTTGACGTATCCATTGCTGATCGCGCGGCAGTGATAGCCCGCGCACACCCCGAAGCGGACGCCGGCCCCGACCTCGATCCGCGCACCCGCCCCCTCGGCGAACAGGCAGTTTCCGCTGGTCGTGGTCCTGAGTTCCACGGACTGCACGGCCAGGCTCATCGCGCATCTGACGGCGACCGCATTCGCGCCGGTCGTGGAGATGATCGTATTCGACGGCGTCGAGACGTCGCCCTCGAGGATGACGTTTCCGCCCAGCGGCGGCACCGTCCATTCGAGCCCCACCGTCAGGGTTGCCGTATTTCCGATCTTGATCGTCACGGTGTGACCGTTGAGATCCAATGCCAGGATGGCATCCCGGGCGGCCTGAAGCGTCGCAAAAGCCCCGCCGGCACCGTTCGTCAGCCCGTCATTGCCGTCATCGCCGTCCGAGCGCACATAGTAGGTCCGGTCGGCCGTCAGCACCTCGCGCAGCGGGCCGTTGGGGAATGAAACCGCCCCGCTGTCCTTGTCGACGACCATTGCCTCGTACCAGGCCGACCCGTCCGGGCTGACCTTGAAGTGGAAATCGTCGTCGCCGGCGAGCCCCATCTCGGCCCGGCCCGAGAAGCCGGTCTGGAAAAGGTGCGAGGCGGTGTCCCCCGCCGTTTCCTTGTTGACCTTGATCCGGCAGTCGCCGTCGCCGCTCTCGGCGGCATCGATGGCGTCGAACAGGACGGCATTGGAGCGCACCGACAGCCGGTTCGTCGAATCCGCGGTGGCATTGACCCCGACCAGCGGGGTCGGGTTGGCACCACCTCCGGCGATGACCCAGGCGCCCCCGTCCCAGCCGACCAGCGCGTCCTCGTCCTCCACCCAGGCGAGCCAGCCTTCGTTGGGGACGTAGAAGGCCCAGCCGCCGTTTTGCCAGGCGGCGATGTGATCGTCCTCGCCCGCCCAGGCACCAGTGGCCGAAGCCCCCACGATGTAGGCGTCACCCTCGGCCGGCGAGCCGGGCGGCGCCGTCAGGTCGCGGTCCTTGACCGCCAGCTGCACCAGCGCGTCGAGCGCAACCAGCCCCTGATTGTGCGTGACATGCTTGAGCGCCTGCTCGGGCGCGATCAGGGGGAGCCCGATTCGGGCGGTCTGGTCCATTGCGATCCCCGCTCGTTCATTCGACCGGCTCTAGGATAAGCGCGCCGGAACGAGCGGGGATAAGTTCGGCAAAGGCCCGGAATTCCGGGCCTTTGCGACAGTCTCGGGAAATGCCCCGGCGGCCGGCGCCGCCCGTCGAGCGACGCCGCGTGGCGGCTAGCCGCCGCCGCCGCAGTATTCCAGTCCGTCCACGGCCGGGTACATCGGGAATCGCGGCAGGTCGCCCGTGACCCCGTTGCGGTCGCGGTCCTTGGCACTTTGGCCGCCGAACGCCGCCCGCAGACCCAGCAGAATCCGGTGTTCGGTCATCGTCGCCGAGCAATAGGCGAGCGAGTGCATCGAACCCTCATAGCGCGCGAACGCCGACACCTGTTGGCCGATATTGAGCTGCTTTTCGACCCCGGCGCCCCACGTCACGATGCTCACGTCGGTCAGCCCGGAGCTGCCGCCGTCGAAGGTGCCGGTGGCGATTCCGATCTCGGCGTCGAACACCATGTCGCCCATGAAGTGCCGCACGCCGCCCCGTACGAAGACCAGATCGAGCGGTTCGTTGTCGGGATCGCCTTCTTCGTAGGCTCTGGCGATCCCCACCTGCTTGAAGAAGGTCGTGTCGTCCATATAGAGCTGCCCTTCCACGCCGAGCAGGTAGGCGTTGTAATTCTCGAGATCGACGCCACCGGGGAAGTCACCGTCGACATCGCCGTTGCCGATCCCCCCTATCACGCCCACAAGGAATCGGCTCGGGTCGCGCCAGGACAGGTGCCCTCCGATGAAAACGCCGCGCCCCAGGGTGCTCAGCGACGACGTCGATTCGAGCGAAGCGTCGACCTGAAACGAGAATCCATCGCCGAACGGAACCATTACCCGCCCGTAGGCGTCGATCCCGACGCCGCTCTCGGGTGTCCAGGCTCCGTCACCGGTCCAGGAGGTGTATTGTCCGGCAAGCGTGGCATCGCCCGACGCCACCAGCGAATCGGACATTCCGCCCTGCGCCAGCGCCGCCGGCGCCATCGCGACGACCGCCGCCATCGCCAACGTTGTCCGCATCAACATTGCTGTGCCCCCCATGTTGAGTTGTTGGGCCCAGCCTACCCAAGACGGCGCGAGCCGCAAGCACCCTTCGAACGCATTCGATGTCCAAGCCGGCTTTTGCCGATCCGGCGGCACGGAAATCCTTCAGATGTTGCGAAAAGGTCTCACCCCCATCCGCCGCCGGTTTGCGCGCCATCAGCCGCATGCAACACGTGCCGCTCGTGCCGGGCCGTCAGCCCTCCGAACCGGACAGGATCGCTTCCGAGCCGGTCACCACATCGAGCAGTTCGGCGGTGATCGCCTCCTGGCGCAAGCGGTTCTGATCGCGCCTGAGATCGTCGAGCTTTTCGTCGATATTGTGCCCGGCCCGTTCCATCAGGGCCAGGCGGGCGCCATTTTCGCTCGCCAGCGATTCCATCACCGCCCGCGTGATCTCGGCGAACAGGTATTCGCCGGCCAACTCGCGCAACAGCGGTTCGGGCGCGATGTGGTGCAGGGGCGGCGTCACGGACGCTCGCCCCGCCATCAGCTTCGGGTCGAGCGGCAGGACGCTCCTGGTTTCAACCTCGAAACTGCCGGCCTTCAAGTGATGCCCGAAGACGATGGCGGCCGAATCGATCTCGACCAGATAGTCCGCGATGTGCCGCGCGGTATCGAGGATGCCGCCCACATGGGTCGCCATGGGAAACTGGTGATCGACCTTCAGGCCGCGTTCCTCGGCCAGCGTCGCGCCGCGCTGGCCGACCATCACCAGGTCCTGGCCCGGCCGCCGCGACGCCGCCGCTCCGTCGAGCAGGCGCTCGTTGAACGCCCCGGCGAAGCCGTGCTGGGAGGTGATGACGATCTGCACGTCCCTGACGGCCCGCGCCGGCTCCCCGACGCCGCCGGGCGGCAAAAGCGCGGCGCCCTCGGCGATCGCTTCGTCGACGATGTCGACATAGCGCCGAATACCCTCCAGCGCCGACTGTGCCTCCTGCAGGTGGGAAGCGGCCAGTGCCCGCAGGGCCCGCACCAGGTTGCGCAGCTCGTCGAGGCTGGAGATGCGGGCCTTCAGGCGCGAAAGCTCTTCCATCTCACCTCCCGGTGCCCGCCTCCGCCGCGCCGGTGACGGGTTCGGATTCCGTCTCCTCCGCCGGCGCCGGCGGCGCCACTTCGGCCAACAAGGCGTCGATCGCGGCGAGCAGTGTGTGGCTCTCGTCCTCGCTCAAATCGCCGCTCTCCTCGATTCGAGCCGCGACCTGCGGGCAGCGCTGCGACAGGTGCTCGCCGAGCCGCGCCTTGAAGCGCTCAACCGCATCGAGCGGCACGGCGTCGAGACGCCCCGCATCCACCGCCCGCAACAGCGCCACCTCCTCGGCCAGGGACAGGGGACGGTGCTTGGGCTGCGCGAGAATTGCCCGGATCCGGCGGCCGTGCTCGATCGTGCGGCGGGTGCGCTCATCCACCATGGCGCCGAAGCGGGTGAACACTTCGAGCTCAAGGAACTGCGCGTATTCGAGCTTCAGGGTCTCGGCGAGGTTCTTGACCGCCGGGGCCTGTGTCTGGGCGCCCACCCGGGAGACGCTCAACCCCACATTCACCGCCGGCTTCTGCCCTTCGTAGAACAGCCGCGGCTCGAGATAGATCTGCCCGTCGGTGATCGAAATCAGGTTGGTGGGAATATAGGCCGCGAGATTACCCGCTTGGGTCTCCGCGATCGGCAGCGCGGTCAGCGATCCGCCGCCGCGCTCCTTGGAGAGCTTCGCCGCCCGCTCGAGCAGGCGCGAATGCAGATAGAAGACGTCGCCGGGATACGCCTCACGCCCGGGCGGGCGGCGCAGCAGCAGCGAAATCTGGCGATAGACCGCGGCGTGCGTGCTCAGATCGTCGAAGACGATCAGGACGTCCTGGCCCCGGTCCCGGAACCACTCCGCCATCGTGCAGGCGGCATATGGGGTGACCCACTGCGCCCCGGGCACGGCGTCGGCTTCGCCCACGACGAAAATGCACCGATCGATGGCGCCATGTTCGCGGACCGCCCCCACCACGGCATTGATCGAGGACGCCTTCTGCCCGATGGCGGCATAGACGCAAATGACCCCGGTGTCGCGCTGGCGGATGATCGTATCCACGGCAACCGTGGTCTTGCCGGTCTGGCGGTCGCCGATGATGAGCTCGCGTTGCCCGCGCCCGAGCGGAATCATCGCGTCGATCACCGTCATCCCGGTCATCAGGGGCTGGGTGACCAGGTCCCTGTCGATGATGGCGGGCGCCGGCTGCTCGATCGGATCGCGCCCCTGCGCGGCGATCGCGGGCCCTTCGTCCAGCGGCCTGCCAAGAGAATCCACGACGCGGCCGAGCAGCCCCTCGCCCACCGGCACGCGGATGATCTCGCTCGTCGCCCACACCTTGGTGCCGGCGCTGACCGCCCCGCCGCCCCCGAGCAGCACGCACCCGATGGCGTTCTCCTCTACCTGAAAGGCCAGGCCCACCGCGCCGTTTTCGAACCGCAGCAGCTCGTCGAGCCGGATCCAGGGCAGGCCCGTCACCGTCGCGACGCCGTCGCCGACCCGCTCGACCTCCCCCACATGCTCGAGCCGGGGGCGCGCGCTGACCTGCCGCGCGCGCTTGCGCGCCGTTGGCAGCCACTCCGCGATGTCGTCACGAAGCGGCTTTGTCATCCTGCACCTCTGCCTGGGCACGGGCGAGTTGGTCGGCCCATGTGAAATTCAGCGCCGCGTGCGGAAAGCGCAGCTCGGCGCCGCCGAGAATGTTCGGATCAGTCGTGAATTCGGGCGCCCCGGGGAGCTTGAGAAGCGCGCCCAGCCGATCGCTCCATTGCTTTTGTTGGTCGGCGGTCAGGGCATTGGCGGTGACCACCGTCAGCCGCCCGCCCTTGCCGGCCAATGCGCCGTTGAGCCGCTCGACTTCGTCCGCCGGCAATTCGGTCAGGTGCTGTTCGAGCCGCGGCAGGATCGCGCCGGCCGGGCTGGTGCCGCTCTCCTTGAGGATGCGCCCGGCGAGGTCGGCCGCCAGCGCCGCGATTTCGTGGCGCAATTCGGCGAGCGCCGTCTCGCGTTCCTCGGAAATGGTTTTTCCGGCGGCCTCCTGCACGGCGTCGGCCTCGCGCCGGGCGTCGGCGAGGAGTTTCTGCCGTTCCCCCGCCATCTCATCGCGGGCCTTGGCGAGAACCTGGGCTCGCTCCTGGTCGAGCTTGGCGGTCTCGTCCTCGAAGTGTTGACGCGCCGTTTCGGCCTCTTTTTTGGCGTCGGCGGCTTCGGCGAAGGCCGCCTCGGTGCGCTGCCTGCGCTTCTCGATCACGTCCCGGATGGGCCGGTACAGCAGCCGCCACAGCAGCCACACCAGGACCAGGAAATTGACGGCCTGGAGCCCCAGCGTCCACCAGTTAATCGACATCGTCAGCCGACATACGGGTTGGCGAAGAGCAGGAGCAGCGCGATCACCAGGCAGTAGATCGCCATGGTCTCGATCATCGCCAGCCCGACGAAAAGGGTGCGCGACAGCACGCCGGCGGACTCGGGCTGTCTGGCGATGGCCTCCATCGCGGCGGCGACTGCCCGGCCCTCACCGAGGGCGGGACCGATGGCACCGAACGACACCGCGATGGCCGCGCCGATGATGGAGAACATTTCAACTGTCATGTGACGAGCCTCTCGTTAGTCCAGTTGCACGGCCCCGACCGCCGCGCCGATGAACACGGCGGCGAGAACCGCAAAGATGTAGGCCTGGATCACCCCGATCAGGATGCCCAGAAGCATGAAGGGAATGGGCAGCAACAGCCCGGCGAGCAGAACGACCACGGCGATGATGATCTCGTGGCTCATGATATTGCCGAACAGCCGGACCATCAGCGAAAAAACCCGCGTGAACTCGGACAGGACGTTGAGCGGCAGCAGCAGCGGCGTCGGCCGGACGTAGTGTTCCAGGTAGGCGCGCAATCCCTTCGCCCGGACGCCGAAATAGTGCACCGAGAAGAACACGATAATCGCCAGCGCCGCCGGCGTTTCGATATGCCCGGTGGGGGGCCGCATGCCCGGAATCTCGGCCGACAGATTGGCGAAGACCAGGAACACAAACAGCGTGCCCAGCAGCGGAATGTAGGTCCATGCATCGCGGCGCATGACGTCGCGCACCTGGCTTTCCAGCGTCTCGACCAGGATCTCGAGCGCCGCCTGCAGCCAACCGGGCTCGCGGCCGGACCGGCGTGTGCCGAGCCAGGAAATCGCGGCCAGCACCGCCATGATCGCCCAGGTGGTCACCACCGCCCGGTCGATGGGCACCGGCCCGATGGAGAACAGGATATCCGGGGCGAGCGGACTGGTTTCCATCGCTCACATCCCCATCCACGCCCGGGCGCCGGCGCGCGCCAGCACGAAACCCGCCAGGGCCAGCAGGAGGGCCAGCGCGCCATGGGGGGCGATCACCCAGAAGGCGGCGACCGCGGCGCCGATGCGCAGCGCATACAGCGGCACGATGCGCGATGCCGACGCCCCGGCGACGTGCAGCCGCACCGTGCGCGCCAGGATCGCGAAATAGACCGCGCCGAGCGCCGCCCCCGCCGCCAGAAACAGGCCATACCCGCCCAACTCGATCCAGCTCATTGCTCGTTGATCCTTTGCCAGGCGAGATAGCCGCCGATGGCGACACCGACGAAGATAAGCGCGCCGGTGTAGAAAATCCCCGATTCGAAACGCCCGTCGAGCCAACGCCCCAGCAATACGCCCAGCAGCGTCGGCGTGATGATCAGCCAGCCCAGCGCGCCGATCATCGAGATGTTCTGCCACAACGAGCGTTCCCCTTCCCGCTGCCAGCGTTCGCGGCGCTCTTCACGCAATTCGACGGCCTCGTGCATTTTCTTGTGCCCATCGGGCCCGGGACGCCGGGCCATTATTCGAACTCCGGCGGATTTCGCGCCGACTTGGCTTCCCGGCTCGCGGGCAGCCCCTGCGGCACCGACTCGCGGCCCGCGCGCAGGAAGCGCTGGATCTGATACAGGGTCGCCACCTGCAACCGGGCGGAGGACAGGCGGGATTCCTCCTCGGTCCTGACCTCCCGCCGATAACGTTCGAGAACCTTGTCGCCGAGCCGCGACAGCTCGTCCTCCCCGACCGCCTCGCGGGTGGCCACCTCGACCCGGTCTCCGCCGCTGACGGTCAGAACGCCGCCGCGCAGGGCGACATGGTGCTCGGCGCCGCCGCCGTCGCGCCAGGTGATGACCGAGACGGGTAGCACCGTGAGGAAATCAGCGTGGCCGGACTGAATGCCGAAGGCGCCGGTCTCGTCCTCGGCCCTGACATGCGCGACCTCGTCGGCATCGACGATGATGGACAGCGGTGTGGTCACCAGCAGTCTCATGGCCCGCCCGCCTTCTCCGGCGCTTCGGTGCCCTGGCCGGCGGCAGCGGTCCGTTCCTTGGCCCGCGCGTCGTCAAGCGTGCCGACCATATACAGCGAACTCTCGGCCCAGTCGTCGGCCTCGCCTTCCATGATGGCGCGGCAGCCGGCGATGGTATCCCCGATCGAAACGGAGGCGCCTTCGACCCCGGTGAACTGCGAGGTGACCGCAAAGGGCTGGGTGAGGAAGCGCACCAGCCGCCGCGCGCGCGCCACGGCCTTCCGGTCGGCGGCGCTGAGCTCCTCCATGCCGAGCAGCGAGATGATCTCCTGCAACTCGCGATAGTGCTCGATCAGTCGGCGCACGTCCTCGGCCAGGCGGTAATGCTCCTCGCCGACCGTTTGGGGGTCCAGCATCGAGGACGTCGAGGTCAACGGGTCGATTGCCGGATACAGGCCCTGGGTCGCCATGTCGCGGCTGAGCACGATCGAGGAATCGAGATGCGCGAAGGTCTGGGCCACGGCGGGATCGGTGAAGTCGTCGGCCGGCACATAGACCGCCTGGATAGAGGTGACGGCGGCCTGCCTGACCGAGGCGATACGGTCTTCGAGGTCGGCGATTTCGGTCGCCAGCGTTGGCTGGTAGCCCACCCGCGACGGCAGCCGCCCGAGCAGGCCGGAAACCTCGCCCCCCGCCTGCACGAAGCGGAAGACGTTGTCGATCAGGAACAACACGTCCTGATGCGCGGTGTCGCGGAAATATTCCGCCACCGTCAGTGCCGTCAGGCCCACGCGCCAGCGCGCGCCAGGCGGCTCGTTCATTTGCCCGAACACCAGCGCGGTCCGCTCGAGCACCCCGGAGCGCTTGAGCTCCAGCCACAATTCGTGTCCCTCGCGCGAGCGTTCGCCGATGCCGGCGAAAACCGAGATGCCGGCATGTTTCTCGACCGTGGTCCGGATCAGCTCCATGATCAGGACCGTCTTGCCGACCCCGGCGCCCCCGAACATTCCCGCCTTGCCGCCGCGCACCAGCGGCGCGAGCAGGTCGATGACCTTGATCCCGGTCAGGAAGAGCTCGCCTTCCGAGCGCTGTTCGCTCAGCTTGGGTGGCTTGCGGTGGATCGGCGCCCGCGGCACGTCCGCGGCGAAGGGTGCGCCATGATCGACCGGCTCGCCGATCACGTTGACCAGCCGCCCGAGCACCGCCTCGGAGGCCGGTACGAGTATGGGCGCGCCGGTATCGATCACCGCGACCCCGATGCCCAGCCCGGCGGTCTCCTGCATGGCGACCCCGCGCACGGTCTCGGTGTCGAGATGCTGATGGACCTCCACGACCAGCCGGTGCGGGCCGTCCCACTGGATCTCGAGGGCGGTGTTGATCGCCGGCAGCGCGCCGGCCGGGAAGCCGATGTCGACAACCGACCCGCGCACCGCAACGACTCGACCCCTTGCTGCCCCGGGGTCTGAGGCGGGATCGGCGTTGCGTTTCTGGCTGTCGGTCGCAGTCATGGATGTCCGCTGAGGCTACGCCAACCGTTCACCGATGTGAAAGAGCCCGCTGCGGCGAAGGTCAGCTCCGCGGGGCGCCGGCCCATGCAGATTGAGCGCTGATCACTTCAATCAGATGGTCCGCCGGGCTGCGAATGCAAGCCACCGGCCGAAGGGGAGCGCAAGCGGCAGCTCGGGACCCCGGGAAACGACCCTCGCGTCCCGCCGCGCCTCGCGAGCCCTAGCGGCGCCGGTCGCGCCAGGCCTTGAATTCCTCTTTGGTCTTCGGATTGGTGGGCGGGTAGAGCCCGATGATCGACGCCCCCGCCTGCACCCGCTCCAGAACGAAGTCCTCGAACTCGGTCATGTCCACGGCCTCCGCGGCGACTTCCGCGGCGATCTCCGCCGGAATGACGACCACGCCCTCGTCGTCGCCGACCACCACGTCGCCCGGGAACACCGGCACGCCGCCGCAGCCGATCGGCCCGTTGATCTCCACCGCCTGGTGCAGGATCAGGTTGGTCGGCGCCGAGGGCCGGTTGTGGTAGGCGGGGATGTCGAGGGTGCCGATGCTGGGGCTGTCCCGGAAGCCGCCGTCGGTTACCACCCCCGCCACACCGCGCTGCATCAGGCGCGTCACCAGAATGTCGCCGCCCGAGGCGGCGCGCGGATCGCCGCGGCTGTCCATGATCAGCACCTGGCCCGGCGGGCACCGCTCGACGGCAGCGCGCTGGGGATGCTCGGGGTTCTCAAACACGGTGATCTCGTTGAGGTCCTCGCGGGCCGGGATGTAGCGCAGCGTGAACGCCGGCCCCACCATGTTGCGGCCCTTGGGCGCAACCGGATGCACGTCCTGCAGAAATACGTTTCTGAGCCCGCGCTTGAACAGCGCCGTGGTCAGCGTCGCCGTGGATACGGCCATCAGTTGGCCGCGCGTCTTGTCGGAAAGCGTCTCCTGCATGGGCAACCCTAGTAGATATCCGGTTCCGGGACCGCCTCGCCGAACCCCGTCTCGAGGAAATCGAAGTCGCAGCCGTCGTTGGCCTGTTGGATGTGGCGGGAGAACATGGTTCCATACCCGCGTCCGTAATAGGGCCTGGGCGGTTGCCAGGCCTGCCGGCGCGCCGCCAGCTCGTCGTCGCCGACCAGCATCTCGATGGACCGGTTCGGCACATCGATCCTGATCCGATCGCCTGTCCTGAGGAGCGCCAGCGGCCCGCCGACATGCGCCTCCGGCGCCACGTGCAGGATGCAGGCACCGTAGGAGGTGCCGCTCATCCGCGCGTCCGAAATGCGCACCATGTCGCGAACGCCCTTTTTGACCAGTTTGCGCGGGATCGGCAGCATGCCCCACTCGGGCATCCCCGGACCGCCCTGCGGTCCGGCGTTGCGCAACACCAGGATGTCGTCTTCCTCGACGTCCAAATCGTCGTTTTCGCTGGCCGCTTTCAGTTCCGGGTAGCTGTCGAACACCAGCGCGCGGCCCTCATGGCGCAAGAACCGCGGCGAACAGGCCGCCGGTTTGATGACGCAGCCATCCGGCGCCAGGTTGCCTTTGAGCACGGCGAGCGCGCCTTCGGGATAGACCGGGTTGTCGAGGGGCCGAATGACGTCGGCGTTGAGCACCTCCGCCCCCTCCAGCGTTTCACCCAGGGCCCGCCCCGACACCGTCATGGCGGCCCCGTCCAGCGCCTCGCCGAGTTCCCCCATCAGCGCCCGAAGCCCGCCCGCATAGTAGAAATCCTCCATCAGATAGGTGTCGCCGGCCGGCCGGATGTTGGCAACGACCGGCACCTGCCGGCCCAGCGCATCCAGATCGTCCAGATCGAGATCGACGCCGGCCCGGCGGGCGATGGCGATCAGATGGATGACCGCGTTGCTCGAGCAGCCGGTGGCCATGGCGACGACGGCCGCGTTGCGGATCGCCGCCGGCGTCAGGATCGCGCCGGGCCTCAGATCCTCGCTGACCATCTCAACGGCGCGCCGCCCGGTCGCCGCCGACATTCGGATGTGATTGGAATCGGCGGCGGGAATGGAACTGGCGCCCGGCAGGGTCAGCCCCATCGCTTCGGCCAGGGCCGTCATTGTCGAGGCCGTGCCCATGGTCATGCAATGGCCGTAGGACCGGGCGATCCCCGCCTCGATCGCGTTCCACTCCTCCTCGTCGATATTGCCGGCGCGGCGCTCGTCCCAGTACTTCCAGGCGTCCGAGCCCGACCCGAGCGTTTGTCCGGCGTAATGCCCGCGGAGCATCGGGCCGGCCGGCAGGTAGATCATCGGCAGTCCGGCGCTCACCGCGCCCATCACGAGCCCCGGCGTCGTCTTGTCGCATCCGCCCATCAGCACCGCACCGTCGACCGGATGCGAGCGGATGATTTCCTCGGTCTCCATGGCGAGCAGGTTGCGATAGAGCATCGTGGTGGGCTTGACGAAATTCTCCGACAGCGACAGGCACGGCAGCTCCATCGGGAATCCGCCGGCCTGCAACACGCCGCGTTTGACGTCTTCGGCGCGGTGGCGAAAGTGCGCATGGCACGGATTGATGTCCGACCATGTATTGAGGATGGCGATCACCGGCTTGCCCGACCAGTCCGCGGGCTCGTAGCCCATTTGCCGCATCCGCGAACGATGCCCGAACGAGCGCAGATCGTCCGGCTCGAACCAGCGCGCGCTGCGCAGCCCGGCCGCGTCCTTGCCTTTGCCCTCTGACATGCGTGCCACCCTTTGCGCCGGCCGGGACCGATCGGCCCGCGAACTGACATGCCGCACGCGCGGCTATTCCGCAAGGGCGGGGCCGACCGAGTGCCGATCCGGCCCCGCGCAACCAGGCACACTCAGGTCGCGCCGGCCCGATCTGCAGCGGGCCGGCGCCCGAAGCGCCCGCCAACTTGCGCTCGCCTAGCTTGTGAAA
>CAZNOZ010000051.1:0-13140 GCA_964574935.1 uncultured Devosiaceae bacterium
GTTGGCGAGTTGCGCGTCGTCGCCGACGCTCTGAAGCTGCTGCTCGAGCTCGGCCTGGTAGGCGGCGAGGTCGCGCGGCGAGGTCAGAAACGCGGAACCGAAGCTGGTCTGCAACGCGCGGGCGTTGGTCTGGAACGGCGGGCACGGTTCGGCCGGGCACCGATGGGCGCGCAGCCGCTCGAGTTCGTCGTGCAGCGCCTGGCCCAACTCGTTGTACTGCCGCAGTTTTTCGAGCCAGTACTTCTTGTCTTCGTTCTGGGATTCGACCGACTCCTTGAACACGAAAAACAAGACCGCCATGATGTTTTGTTGAGACAGGTTGGCGTTCGCGGCCTGCTCGGCGAACGCGGCGCGTGCCGAATCCGATCCCTGATTGGCCACAAATTCCCCCGCCGCCGCGGCCAGCGCCTCGAAACGGCCGGAGCCAAGGGTCTGGCGCAGGCTGGATTCTTCGGCGGCGACGGCGTCGAACTGGTCCTGCAGGACCCGCAGGTTCTGCTCGGTGGCCGGATCGGTTCCGACAATCCGCATCGTCGTGCCGAGGCGCTGGTTTTGCGCCGCGGCCGGTGCCGTCATCGCCAGGCAGGCGGCAAACCCAACCAGGACGAGCGACCAAGGCCGTGGTGATCTCATGGAATCCTCCCGATCCCGTAGCGGAGCCCCGCGGCCAATATGACACCGGGCGCGCAGCCGCGCCACGGGCTTGTCGCGGTGCCGTGGCGGCGCGGCCGCCACCGCGACGTGGGGGCTGCCCCCCACCCCTCCCCCTTACAGAGGGAGGGAGAAAGAAGGCCAACCGCCCTGCATAGCGTCGAGGCGGCGGAGCAGCGGGCGGCGTCCGGGCGTATTTGCGGCCGCATCGCGGCGAGTCGCGGCGATTGTGACAATTCAAGGGGTCGCGCATGCGCTTGCCGCATAGTGCCCCTGCAATCTCGGCGCTTTGCGAGCCGGGCAAATCACCCCATCGTTTCGCCTGCCCGTCCCGATCAGTGAGAACGCAAATGGTTGAGCGGATCGAGTGGCGCCGCAAACGGCTGGTGGCCGTCAAGCAGGCGATCCACGAAATCGACACCGGACCCGAACTCGTCGCCGACGATCTCGGCATCGGCCGCAACGCGACCCTCGAGTTGGGGCAATCGCGCTGGCCGGGCTGAAAGGTTTTGTTAAGGCGGGCTGCGCGCAGCGCATAGGCGCTGTGCATTCAACCCCACTGCTCATTGGCGGCGTTTGAACTAGATACGTGTCGTGAACACAAACAAAGGAGAACATCCATGAACCTGATCGAGAGCTTCCGCAGGTGGTCGGCGTTTCGCCAGACCGTCGATGAGCTGAACCAGCTCGACGACCGCTCGCTGGCGGACCTGGGCATCGCCCGGGCCGACATTTCGAGGCTGGCGCACGATCATGTCTACCGGGGCTGACGGCCGCCGAACCCGCCTCCTCCCCGCACCGAACTGAAGGCACCCGCTGTCCCCAAGATGGCGGGTGTTTTCGTATCTGCCCCCTAGCGCCCCACAAGATCGTCGTAGGGCACGCAAACCCCGGTGACGAAGGCCGGTCGCTCAAGGAGCCGCCGGTGCCAGTCCTGCACCCGGGCGAAGCTCTGGCGATCCACTTCCATCGAATACCAGCGAAAAAGCGACACCCCGGCGGCGATGTCGGCGTAGGTGAGCGTGTCGCCGGCCAGGAAGGCGGTCCGGGCGAGCTGGGCGTCGATGATCGCGAAGCAGGCGTTGGCGGCCTCGGTTTGCCGGGCGATCAGGTCCGCGTCGCGCTGGGCGACCGGAGTCCGCACGAGGGCCTGAAACACCCCGATCCAGGCGGGCTGAAAGGTGGTCGCGGTCCAGTCGGTCCACTGGTCGGCCAGCGCCCGGGCTTCGAGGTCGGCCGGTGCCAGGGTCCCGGCGCCATACTTGTTGGCCAGATAGCGAATGATGGCGTGGCTCTCCCAAACCACGAAATCGCCGTCCCTGAGGGTCGGGATGCGCGCGTTGGGGTTCATGGCCCTGTATTCGGGGGTGTCGAGACCGCCGAACCTGCCGCCCAACTCGATCTGCTCGTAGGCGACCCCGAGCTCTTCGAGCGCCCACATCGGCTTGTGGACGTTGGCGGACGTCCGGCGCCCGAAAAGGGTGATGGTTTCGGCCATGGTGCTGCCTCCCGCTTGCCGGGCGGACGGTAGCGTGTTGCCGGGGGGCGGGCCAGTTGCTATCCCGCGCCATGGCCGCATCGGACCCGCGACTTCACATCATCGGCGGCGGACTGGCGGGCTCGGAAGCGGCCTGGCAGGCCGCCGAGGCCGGCGCCGAGGTGGTGCTGCACGAGATGCGCCCGCAGCGCCAGACCGAGGCCCACCGGACCGGGGCGCTGGCGGAGCTGGTGTGCTCGAACTCGTTCCGTTCCGACGACGCCGAGCACAACGCCGTGGGGCTGTTGCACGAGGAAATGCGGCGCTGCGGCTCGCTGATCATGCGGGCCGCCGACACGCACCGGGTGCCCGCCGGCGGGGCGCTGGCGGTGGACCGGGAGGGGTTTTCGGCCGCGGTCGGCAGGGCCATCGAGGGACATCCGGGCATTCACTTGGAGCGCGGCGAGGTCGCCGGGCTGCCGCCGGCCGAATGGCAAAACGTCATCATCGCCACCGGGCCGCTGACCTCGCCGGCGCTGGCGGCGGCGCTCAAGGCGCAGACGGGCGAGGAGGCGCTAAGCTTCTACGACGCCATCGCGCCGATCGTGCATCGGGAGTCGATCGACATGGACGTCGTTTGGGCGCAATCGCGCTACGACAAGGCGGGCACCGAGGGCGGCGGGGCCGACTATCTCAACTGTCCGATGAGCGAGGCGGACTACGACCGGTTCATCGACGCCCTTCTCGCCGCCGAGGAGCATCAATACAACGAATTCGACAAGACGCCCTATTTCGAGGGGTGTCTGCCCATCGAGGAGATGGCGCGGCGGGGGCGCGACACGCCGCGCTTCGGGCCGATGAAGCCGGTGGGGCTGACCGACCCGCGCGCCCCGGAGCGGCGGCCGCATGCGGTTGTGCAGCTTCGCCAGGACAACGCGCTGGGGACGCTGTGGAACATCGTCGGGTTCCAGACCCGGATCAGATATGCGGAACAAGCCGGAATTCTACAATTGATTCCGGGTTTGCAGAACGCGCAATTCGCCCGTCTCGGCGGCATTCACCGCAACACGTTCCTGAACTCCCCCGCCCTGCTCGGCCCGGATCTGAAGCTGAAGGCGGACCAGCGCCTCAGATTCGCCGGGCAGATCACCGGGGTCGAGGGCTATGTGGAAAGCGCCGCCATGGGGCTGGTGGCGGGGCGGATGGCGGCCGCCGAGGCCCGGGGCGGGGCGCTGGCGCCGCCGCCGCCGGAATGCGCGCTGGGGGCGCTGATCGCCCATGTGACGGGCGGGCATCTGGGCGACGGGGCGGGCTCGTTCCAGCCGATGAACGTCAATTTCGGGCTGTTTCCGGCCGTCACCGTGCCCAAGCCCGCCGAAGGCAAATGGCGTGGCAAGGCGAAGGCCGAGGCGAAAAAACGCGCCATCGCCGAACGGGCGCTGGACGCCGTCGCGGATTGGGTTCAGGGCGCCGCGTCGGCGAACAGCGTGCCGTCGAGATAGACGATCGGCCCGGCGCCGCCGCGATCCACCGGCGCGGTGGTTGGGCGGTCGCGGTTGGCGGCGGGCTGCGGGACGGCAGTGGCCAGCGTGATCGCCTCGACGACCAGGGCGTAGCGCCGCTCGCCGAAATTAAAGCGAATGACCGGGGCGGCGAGCGTTTCGCCGGACTGGCGGGCGAGCCAGTGGTCGAGGGCCACAACCTGCCGGTCGGCGCGGCCGTCGTTGAGGACGAGACCCCCCTCCGACAGCGACAGGTCCGGTCCCCCGGCGACCGCCACGGTGCCGCCCGACATAGCGACCCGGCCCAGCAGCACCGGGGTCGCGGCGAGATCGACCGGAGCGCCGGCGCGGGTGAGACGGGTCGGCCCGGAGGGCGTCCCCGGGGCAACCGAGGGGACGGCGAACAAGTCCGCATAGGCGTCCGGGTTCTCGACCGGTTCGAAACCGAGGTCGGATGCCAGCGCCGCCAGCATGGATTTGCCCTCGTCGGTACGGGTCAGATAGCGGATCGACTCGCGGGCCTGGCCGCGCGTCTCCGCCGGCCAGTCCGGCGTGCTCTCGGGGCCCGTCTGGCCCGCCTCGGCGAGGGACGCGCGCAGGCGGCCCATCTGGTCGAGGCGCGGCCATTGCGCGAAATTCCACGGGCCGACGCTGAAGACCAGCAGGAGCGCGGCGGCGAGGCCCGGGATCAGCCTTATGTCGCCCCGGCGCGGGACGAGGTAGGCGAGCGTCAAAAGCACCGCCCAGGCGCCGCCGGCGACGAGCACGACGCGCTCCTCGGTCAAGCCATAGGCGTCGATGCGGATATAGACCGCGACGAGATAAAGCACGAGCGGCACGACGGTCAGCCAGAACCAGTATCGCCTGAACAGCGCCACCAGCGGCCGGGCGCGCATGAATTCGGGATGCAACACCAGCCAGTTGGCGGCGCCGGTGACCACGAACACCAGGACCATCCAGCCCAGAACGCCGACCGGAAAGCGCTGGGTGACGACGATCTGGACGCCATAGGCCAGGAGGATCAGGGCGTAGATGACGAGCAGCGGCGAGAGGACGAACTGGCCCAGAAAGCCGATGGCACGGGACAGGAAATCCGGCTCGCTCAGGTCCTTTTCGTCGAACTCCGCGAGGCGCGGGATCGTCGAGAGCCAATAGACCGGCGTGAAGAGGAATGCAGCAGCCGGCAGCACCCATTTGTAGAAGAGGTCGGCGGTCCTCAGACCGAACAGGAGATCGAGCGAGCGCTCGATGGCGAATATCCCCGCCGCGACGATGAGGAGCGCGATGCCGGCGACGACCCCCGTGGTGACGGCGCGGTGGTTGATCCACCAGAAGCGGTCCTCGATTTGCCGGCGCTCGGCGCCGGCGCCGATCGCGAGCACCGGCGAGACCGACAGGAACAGGAGCGCGACGAGCGGCAGGTCGAGCGGAAACAGCCACTCGGTGGTGCGCGCCTGCACGGCGCCGAAGGCCAGCAGCGGCACCAGATAGCGCAGGATCGCGGTGCGGATCGGCGCGCCGGGACGCGATTCGGCGAACAGGCGACCGGCCAGAGCGAAGACGGCGGCCGTGCCCAGCCCCAGCCCGAGGCGCGGCCAGAGCTCGGGGATCGGTTCGGCGAAATCATTGATGTCGGCAATGAACGCCGCCGTCGCCAGCACGATGAGGCCGACGGCGACCGGAAAGCGCTGCCCGGTCGCCGAGACGTCCGGCGCCAGGCGGTGCAGCCAATCTCGGGGTTCAAGCGCCATGGCGGCCTCCCTCGCCGCTCAGCCGCTGAGCGCCCAGCGCACGATTGCGACGATCTTACGCCAGTTCGCGACCGGCTGCACCGGTTGAAGGGGATCGTCCCCGGCTCGCTCGAGGCGATCGAGATGCAGCGCGACGACGGCTGCCGGGGCGAACAGGGTGCGGACATCCGGGGCGAGATCGGATGCCGCCTCGCGGGCCCGGGCGAGATGGTCGCGGGCGAGCGCCGTGAGGTCGGCGGTGGCGGCGGCGAGCGCCGGGCCGGGGGGGCCCGCGGCCAGCTCGGCCGCGGAGGCGCCGGCGGCGGTGAAGATTTCGAGCGGCAGGCGAATGCGGTGCCGCGCCCGGTCGTCCGGCAGGGTGAGAAGGCCCCGGGTGAGCGCCTCGGCAACGCCGAGATGGCCGGCGGCATCGGCCGAGCCGGGGTCGCGATCACCGGCGATGACGATGGCGGCGTACTGGTAGGGCACCGAAACGGTCTTGCCGGCCCAGGTCTCGAACGCGGCCAGATCGGGCATGGGTTCGGCGTAGAGATCGACACGATGCGCGTCCGCCAGGCCGGCGAGCTGTGCCGCATCGAGCGAAAAGGTCTCGATCGTATCGAGAAGCGCGTCGGCGATCGGGTTGGCGCGCACCGATCCGTGCTCTTCGCCGGCCAGGGCGTCCACCCACCATTGCAGACGGATCTCCCCGGCCGCCGGTTCGGTCACCCGCTCGCGGACGGCGGCCAGCTCGGCGGCGAAGGCCCAGATCGCCTGCACGTGCGGCCGGGCGCGCCGGGGCAAGACGAGGCTGGCGTAGTAGTGTTCGCGATCCAGGGACCGCAGTGCGGCGGCGGCGAGCGCATGGCTTTGTTCGCTCGGGGGCACGCCCTACCCGACCGCCACGAGCGCCGCGCCGACGGCCCGCCCGTCCGCCAGCAGCACATTGTAGGTCCGCACCGCGGCGCCGGTACCCATGATCTCGACGATGATCGAGCGCTCCCGAAACGCCGCGCGAAGCGCCTCGGATACGCTCCCGGGGCCCTCGCCGGCGCCGACGAGAAACACCTCGAGGCCGAGATCGGGGGCGAGCGCCGGCGCCAGGGCATCGAGGTCGATCCCGGATGCCGAGGTCACCGGCCAGGCGAATATCCCCGTCGGCAGGCAGAGGATCGAGCCGCGGTGGGACATCTCGGCGAAGCGGAAGCCGAAGTCGCCATAGGCGTCGACGGGCGCCTGGTGCGGATAGTGCCCGGCGCCGAACCCTTCGCGGCCGGCCACGCTAGACGGCGGCGCCGTCCGCCCGGCGGTCCTCCGCTTGCTTGGGGGCGCGCACGGCGAGCTTGAAATAGATGAGGAGCGGGGCGGCGATGAAGATCGAGGAATAGGTGCCCACAAAGACGCCCCAGGTCATGGCGACGGTGAAACTTCGGATGACCTCGCCGCCGAACACGACCAGCGCCAGCAGCGCCAGCGCCGTTGTCAGCGAGGTCAGGGTGGTGCGCGACAAGGTGTGGTTGATCGACAGCGACAACAGCTCGGAGATCGGCATCTTCCTGAATTTGCGCAGATTCTCCCTGACTCGGTCGTAGACGACGACGGTGTCGTTGAGCGAATAGCCGACGATTGTGAGGATGGCGGCGATCGAGGCGAGATTGAACTCGAATCCGGTGACCGCGAACATGCCGATCGTCAAAACGACGTCGTGGACGAGCGCCAGGACGGCGCCGACCGCGAACTGCCATTCGAAGCGCAGCCAGATGTAGGCGAGGACCGCCAGGATCGCGACCAGAACGGCGATGGTGCCGGTCTGCGCGAGTTCGGATGAAACGGTCGGGCCGACCACTTCGGTTCGGCGGACCTCGTAGTCGGCGCCCGACAGGGCGTCGACGACATCCGAGACCGCCGTTTGCTGGGCGGCATCGCCGCCGGGCTGGGTTTCGACGCGGATCAGGACGTCGATATCGGTGCCGAACTGCTGCACCTGCACGTCGCCGAGATCGAGCGCGCCCACGATGGAGCGAATCTCGGAGATATCGGCGGGACCCGAGGTGGACTGCACCTCGATCGCCGAGCCGCCCTTGAAATCGATGCCGAGATTGAGCCCCTGGCCGAAGAACAGGCCCACCGACGCCAGAATGAGGACGCCGGAGAAAATGAAGGCGACCGGCCGCCAGCGCATGAAGGGCAGCGACGTGTTGTCCGGCACGAAGCGGACCAGACGAAGCCTGAGCTCCTTGGGCCGTCGCGCCGCGTACCAGCGGGCGACCAGGAACTGGGTAAGGAAGTAGGCGGTGAAGAAGGTGGTCACGATGCCGATCGCCAGGGTCACGGCAAAGCCGCGGATGGGCCCCGAGCCGAGGAAGAACAGGATCACCGCCGCGATCAGCGTGGTGACGTTGGCGTCGATGATGGTGGCGATGGCGCGCTGGAACCCCGCCTCCAGGGCCTGCACCACCGATCGGCCGGCGGCGCGCTCCTCGCGCATTCGCTCGTAGATCAGCACGTTGGCGTCGACCGCCATGCCGACGGTCAGGACGATGCCGGCGATGCCCGGCAGCGTCAGGGTGGCGCCGAGAATCGACATGACCCCCAGCAGCACCGCGATATTGACCGCCAGCGAGATGGTGGCGAAGACGCCGAACAGCCCGTAGGCGACGACCATGAACACGACGACGGCGAGCGACCCGACAATGCCGGCAATCTGGCCGGCCGCAATACTGTCGGCGCCAAGCGACGGGCCCACCGAGCGTTCCTCTATGATCTCGAGGCTGGCGGGCAGCGCGCCGGCGCGCAACAGCACGGCCAGATCGGTGGCGCTCTCGGCGGTGAACCGACCCTGGATCTGGCCCGAACCGCCGGTGATCGGGCCGAGAATCTGCGGCGCGGTGATCACGGTGCCGTCCAGGACGATGGCGAAGCGCTCGCCGACATTCTGCGAGGTGATCTCGCCGAAGGTAATGCCGCCGCGGGTGTTGAAGCGGAAGCTCACCACCCATTGCGCGCGCTGCTGATCGAAGGCCGCCTGGGCGTCGACGAGATCCTCGCCGCCGAGCCGGGAGTCCTCGTAGATGAGCTCTTCGCCGCCCTCGGAATCGGGCACGATCATGGTGCCCGGCGGCAGCCCCTGGGAGCGCGCCTGGGCCGCCGTCATGGACGGAAACACGAGATGGAAGGTCATCCGGGCGGTGCGCGAAATGACGTCCTTGAGGCGCGCGGAATCGGAGAATCCGGGGACCTGAACGAGGATGCGGTCGGCGCCCTGGCGCTGGATCGTCGGCTCGGTGGTGCCCAGCTCGTCGACGCGACGCCGGACGACCTCGATCGACTGGGCGACGACCGAGGAGAGCTGGGCGGTCACGGCCTCGTCGGTGAGCGTCAGGGTGATGTGGCCGTCCGCGTCGAGGCCCTGCACGATTTCCTGAACCGAGCTGATGCCGAGAATGGACAGCGGCACCTGGGTCTCCAACGCTTTCAGCGCCTGCTGGGCGTCCGCCAACCGGCCCGGATCGACCAGCTCGATGGTCAGGGTCGTGCCGTCGGTGGTGATGATGTTGCCGATGCCGTTCTGGTTGGCGAGGATCGAGCGGGCCTCACGCCTGAGATCCGATATCCGCTCGTCGATCACCTCCTGGCGGGCGACCTGCATGAGCAGGTGCGAACCGCCCTGCAGATCGAGCCCCAGAACGATGCGGCTTTTCGGCAGCCAGTCCGGCCAGCCGCCCAGCGTCTGATCGCTGAACAGGTTCGGCAGCGTGAACAGAATGCCCGCGACGGCGACGATCAGCATGACCGCTGTGCGCAGGGGCGAGAATTGAAGCATGAAGCGGCGATCCCGTCTTCAGTCGGCGCCCGGGCTAACCCTTGTTCTGGTTGGCGGGCGCCGGTTTCGACCGCACGTCGGCGACCATGGAGCGGACCACCTTGACGCGGAAGTTTTCTGCCAGTTCGACCTCGAGCTCGTTGTCGTCCTTGACGCGGATCACCTTGCCGATCAGTCCGCCGCCGGTGACGATGGTGTCGCCGCGGGATATCGCGGTGAGCATCTGCTGATGCTGCTTGGTGCGGCGCTGCTGCGGCCGAATGATGAGGAAATAGAAGATCGGGATAATCAGGAGGATCGGGAGCATCCCTCCCAGATAGTCAAAGGCGCCGGGCGCGGCGGCCTGGGCGTACGCCGGTGTCACGAACATCCAAAGGCTCCCATGAAGTCAGCTTGTCAAACCGGCGCGGCTTCATCCATATAGGCGCCGCCGGCCGGAAAGGCGGGCCCGGGCCGGAAATCGGGCCGGACTATACGCGCCGGTCTTTTGGATTGCAAAGCCATTCCCGGCCGGTCTTTTGGGGGCCAGAACGATGAAAGAAAACGTCTCCTCCGGCGCGCTCGTGGCCCCTCTCGAGTCGATCGCCCACTCGCTCGCGGTGCTCGCCGGACGGCATCGTCCGGGCCGGCTCACCCTTGCGAAAGCCGACGCCTATGTGTGGGACGCCGCCGACGGAAGATTGCTGCCGGTGGCACAAGTCAATCGTGTGGAACTCACTCTTCTCAAGGGGATAGACGACACCGCTCAACGGTTGCTTGAAAATACGGCGCAATTCGCGCGCGGTCACGGCGCCAACAACGCGCTTTTGTGGGGGGCGCGCGGCATGGGCAAGAGTTCGCTGGTCAAGGCAGTGCACGCCGAGATCGGCCGTCGCCAGGAGGCCGGCCTCGGGCGGCTGGTGCTCATCGAAATCCACCGCGAGGACATCGAGACCCTGCCGCAGCTCTTGGCGGGCATCGCGCCGCTGCCGGCGCGGTTCGTGGTCTTCTGCGACGATTTGACCTTCGACAGGGACGAGGCCAGCTATCGGTCCCTGAAGACGATCCTGGACGGGGGCCTGGAAGGGCGACCGCCCAATACGCTGTTTTACGCCACCTCGAACCGCCGCCACCTGATGCCGCGGGAGATGATCGAGAACGAGCAGTCCAGCGCCATCATCGCTTCGGAAGCGGTCGAGGAGAAGATCTCGCTCAGCGACAGGTTCGGGCTGTGGCTGGGATTCCACCACTGCGACCAGGCCACCTATCTGGACATGGTGCAAAGCTACCTGAGCCACTACGGCATCGAGGTGCCGCGCGACGAGGCGCGGGCGCGGGCACTGGAATGGGCGGCGACGCGCGGCGCGCGCTCGGGAAGGGTGGCGATCCAGTTCGTGCGCCAGATCGCCGGCGAGCGCGGTCAGTCCGTGGAAACGGACTGACCGACGCCGACGAACGTGGAGTTCTAGCCCGCGAGCAGCGGGACGGGGTCGACGGGGGTGGCGCCCTGGCGCAGCTCGAAATGCAGCTGCGGGCGCGTCACCGAGCCGGTCATGCCGGCGGAACCGATGATGTCGCCGCGATTGATGACCTGGCCCTTGGTGACCGAGATTTCCTTGAGGTGCGCGTAGGCCGAGACGAAGCCGCCGGCGTGGCGGATGAGGACCAGGTTGCCGTACCCCTCGACGGTGTCGCCGGTGTAGATGACGGTGCCGTTCTCGACCGCGTGGATGGCGGTTCCTTCGGGCAGCTCGATATTGATGCCGGTGCCGCGCGAGGCGCGGAAATCGGCGATCAGCCTGCCCTGGGCCGGCCAGCGGAACTTGTCGGCGCCTGAGGCATCGGGGGTGGCGGTAACCAGAGGAACCTGCACCGGGGTGATGGTCCCGGCCGGCGCCGTCGAGGCGGTGGTGACCGGCGCGGCGGCGGGCTCCCGGGCGAGCGTCGGTGCGGGCGTGGCCGCAACTGTCGGCGCGGGCTGGGATGCGGGCGCGAGGTCGGCGCGGCCCGGAATGGCCAGGCGCTGCCCGACGAAGATCTTGTCCGCCGAGTCCAGCCCGTTGGCGTCGACCAGCGTCTGGACGGTCACCGAATAGCGGCGGGCGATCGAATAGAGCGACTCGCCGGATTCGACCGTGTGGTAGAACACGCCGGCCTGCGCGGGGGCGGGCGTCGGGGCGGCCTCGATGGCGGCCACGGAGCTCTGGACTGACATGGGCTGGGTACTCGTTACTGGGTCGGACGACAAAGGCGGCAGGGGCTGGCTGGCGACCGTTCGGCCGACCAGCGGGTCCTGGGTGTCGGTGGGAGCGACGCCGACGTCGGCGCCCGGGATGTACTCACCGCCCGGAGAGGGCGTCAGGGCCGCCGGCATGGGTTGATCGAGCTGGGCGGAGAGCTGCGGCCCGGTCGAGGCGGTGACGTCCGGGGCCGGCGCCGACCCGAAGGTCGTGCACGCCGAAAGTGCAATCCCCAGGCCAACTACCGTAGCGATCGCACCGGTGGACTTCAGCCGTTCGCCGACTGGACGCGTACTCATCGGGCTACTCATACTCAGCTACTCAATGCCGTGCAGAGTAGGGCGGGTAAGGTAAAGGCTAGATTAAATTGAACAAATTTTTATCCATTCCCGGCCGACGGACGGCGTCGGGAGCGCACGACCTGCGGATTTCGGCGATCGTCAGGCGGCGCCGCGGATTCGGGCCGCAAACCGGCGCTGCAGCGGCTCGATGGCAGCCATGTCGGTCTGCTGCAGCACGAGCGGGGTGACCGTGATGGCGTTTTCGTCGAGCAGCATCTCCTGATCGGCGCCCGGCTCGATTTCCGGGGGCTCCAGGATGGCGACGAAGAACCTGCCCTCGTTCTCGCTTTCGTAGAACTCGAAAGGCGAGCGCGCGAAGCGCTGATGGGGGACCACGCGGACGCCGGCCACGTCGTGGGGGCGGCAGCGGGGGAAGTTGACGTTGAAATAGGTCTCGGGGCCGTCGGCGGCCTCGATCAGCGTCGTGACCACCGGGGCCGTGAACTGCTCGGCGCATTCAAAGGACATCAGATGGTCGGCGGAATAGTCGAGGCTCTGGCTGAGCGCGATGCCCAGCGCCCCCTGCAGCGCCGCTTCCCGGGCCCCGGCGACGGTGCCCGAGCAGTTGATGAGGTCGGCGATGTTCTGGCCGCGATTGATCCCGGACAGAACGATTTCGGCCGGGGACCCCTTGAGGACGTGGGTCATGCCGGCGACGACGCAATCGGCGGGCGTGCCGTCGACGGAGAAGACGCGCTCCTCGCGGCGGGTGATGGTGAGTTCGGTGGCCAGCGAGAAGCGGTGGCCGGCGCCGGACTGGTTGACTTCCGGGGCGACCACCCAGACATCGTCGGAAAGGGTTTCGGCGATGCGGCGCAGAACCGCCAGGCCGCGCGCCTCGTGGCCGTCGTCGTTGACCAAGAGGATGCGGGGGCCGGCGCTCACGTCGAAGCCTTTTTGGCATCTTTTCGGGGCGGTTCGATCCGCTCGAGCCCGCCCATGCGGTCGCGGAGAACTTCCGGGACGGTGATCGAGCCGTCCGCGTTCTGGAAGGTCTCCATGACGGCGACGAGGGCCCGGCCGACGGCGACCCCGGAGCCGTTGAGGGTATGGACGAACTCGACGGCGCCGTCTTTGGTGCGGTAGCGGGCGTTCATGCGGCGGGCCTGCCAGTCGCCGGCGGTCGAGACCGAGGAGATCTCGCGGTAGGCCCCCTGCCCCGGCAGCCAGACCTCGATGTCGAAGGTGCGGGCCATGGTGGCGCCCATGTCGCCGGCGCACAGCTCGACGACGCGGTAGTGCAGGCCGAGGCGTTTCAGCACCTCTTCGGCGCATCCGAGCAAGCGCTCGTGCTCGGCGTCGGAGTCTTCCGGGCGGGTGACGGCGACCAGCTCGACCTTGTTGAACTGGTGCTGGCGGATCATGCCGCGGGTGTCCTTGCCGGCGGCGCCGGCCTC
>CAZNOZ010000052.1:0-13041 GCA_964574935.1 uncultured Devosiaceae bacterium
ATGGAAAAATCCCCCACTCTCCGCCGCCTTTGGGCTGCGCCCGGCCCCGCCCTCGGCTAGGCTACGCACGCCGCCGCCACGCCGGATCGAGCCCGGTTCGCGCTCTGTCGGCGGCCTCACGCCGCGTACAATGCCACGCAAATAAATGCCGGAGCGCCCGCATGCAGCCGTCCTCGGACTTCTCCCGCCTGATCGAGATCATGGCGGCCCTCCGCCATCCCGTCACCGGCTGCCCGTGGGATCTCGAGCAGGATTTCGCGACGATCCGCCACTACACAATCGAGGAAGCCTACGAGGTCGCCGACGCCATCGAGCGCCAGGACTATGCCGATTTGCGCGACGAGCTCGGCGACCTGCTGCTGCAGCCGGTTTATCACGCCCGGCTGGCCGAGGAGCTGGGCCTGTTCACCATCGCCGACGTCATCGAGGCGATCACCGAAAAGCTGATCCGCCGCCATCCGCACGTCTTCGGCGACGCCGAAACCCCCGGCCGCCAGGCCGCCCATGCCCGTTGGGAACAGTCCAAGGCCGACGAACGCGCCCGCAGGGCGTCAGTGGCCGGCGGCGACGCCACCGCCCACCTCCTCGACGACGTGCCGCGCGCCCTGCCCGCCCTCAGCCGCGCCGACAAGCTGGCCAAACGCGCCGCCCGCGTCGGCTTCGACTGGCCGGATGCCGCCGGCGCCGCCGACAAGGTCCGCGAGGAACTCGCCGAGGTCGAAACCGCCGAGACCACCGGCGACCCGCAACAAACGGCCGAGGAAATCGGCGACCTGCTGTTCGCCGCCGCCAGTCTCGCCCGCAAGCTCGGCATCGATCCGGAAGCCGCGCTCACCGACGCCAACCGCAAGTTCGAGCGCCGCTTCCGGGCCGTCGAGGAGGCGCTCGCCGCCGCCGGCATTGCCGTCGAAAACGCCGGATTCGAGCGCCTCGAACGCGCCTGGAACGCGGTTCGGGATACCGAAAAGAACGAAAGTAAAACTACTTAGCCAGTTCCATTGAACCGTTGCGGCGTATCTCGCCGTCAAACAGCGCCAGAAACTTCTTTTTCCGGCTCTCGCCCACCCTGACGTCGAGCCGCGTCCGGCCGTCGTCCGCCGCCTCGGTGCCCAGCACCTCGGTGTTCTCGTACAGCCAATGGATGCGCTTGCCGTCCGCCGCCGGCACCAGCACCGAGTAGCCCCGCCCGGCCCGGGCCAGCACCGCCTCGATCGCCGCCAGCAGCGCCTCGATCCCCTCGCCGGTCACCGCCGAAACCGGCACCGCCGGCACCGCCCCGCGCACCCGCGCCGCCTGCTCCATGAGCTCGGCCCGGCTCGCCTCGTCCATCAGGTCGATCTTGTTCCACACCTCGATGAACGAAGTGGTCGCCGGCTCCACCCCGAGATCGGCCAGAATCGCCCCGACATCGGCCGCCTCGGCCGCCGATTGCGGGCTCGTCATGTCGCGCACATGCACGATCACCCGCGCGTCGGTGACCTCCTCGAGGGTGCCGCGAAACGCCGCGATCAGATCGGTCGGCAGCTCGGAGACGAACCCGACGGTGTCGGAGATCACCACCTGCCGGCCGGCCGGCAGCCGGGCCCGCCTCACGGTCGTGTCCAGGGTCGCGAACAGCAGGTCCTTCTCCGGCACCGTTGCCCCGGTCAGCCGGTTGAACAGCGTCGATTTGCCCGCGTTGGTGTAGCCCACAAGCGCCACGATCGGGAACGGCACCGCCCGCCGCGCCTTGCGCTGCTCGGCCCGCGTGCGGCGGATCTTGTCGATGCGCGCCTTCAAAACGATGATTCGGTCCTGCAACAGCCGCCGGTCGGCCTCGATCTGCGTCTCGCCGGGCCCGCCGACGAACGATTGGGCGCCGCGCTGGCGTTCGAGGTGCGTCCAGGAGCGCACCAGGCGCCCCTTCTGATAGGTCAGATGCGCCAATTCCACCTGCAGCACGCCCTCGCGGGTCGCCGCCCGCTCGCCGAATATCTCCAGGATCAGCCCCGTGCGGTCGAGCACCTTGGCGCCCGTGGCCCGTTCGAGATTGCGCTGCTGGGCGGGGGTGAGCTGGGCATCGACAAGGATGAGTTCGATGTCGTCGGCTTCGACCTGGCTTTTGATCCGTTCGACCTGCCCGCCACCCAGAAAGGTCGCCGGCCGGACCGTTTTCAGATGCACGACCTCGGAGAAGACGATCTTCAGCCGGATCGCTTTCGCCAGCCCCTCGAATTCGGCCTGCTTCGCCTCGGGCCCGCGGGCCGCGCGCGCGCCGGCCACCACCGGGCACAAAAGCCCCGCCCGCGTCGGCGCCAGGCGCCGGTCGATGAAGGCCCTGGGGCCCCGTTTGAGGCTGACCCCCTGCCCGTGCGGATCGGAGACGCGCTTGCTCAACTCACTCGCTGGTTGCCTTCTCCGCCGCGTCCGGGTCGAACAGCTGGATCGGTACCCCCGGCATGATCGTGGAAATCGCGTGCTTGTAAACGAGTTGCGACTGCGCGTCGCGCCTGAGCAGCAGGCAAAAACTGTCGAACCAGGTAATCACGCCTTGCAGCTTGACGCCGTTGACCAGGAATACGGTCACCGGCACCTTGTTCTTTCTGACATGGTTGAGAAAGGCGTCCTGAAGATTTTGGGTTTTTTCGTTGGGCATGAATGGCCTCTTTCCATCCGGACCCGCGCGGCCCGGCTGACCCGCTCCCTCCGTCGCCGTCACGACCGCAGCGGACCTTGTCTGCCAAGTAATATGCAAGTTAGCGACAGTTGTATGGCATATTTTCCGTCCGCTTTGTAGCGCCCAGGCCGTCTGCCCGATCACCATTCCGCGCGCGCAGTCGCCGCCAGCACCACCAGGATTTCCACCCGCCCGGCCAGCGCCGCCAGCGCCAGCACGAATGTGGTCGCCGCTTCCGGCGCCGCCGGCCCCATCGCGAGCCCCGTCACCACCAGCGAGTGAACCGAGCTCAGCGCCCCCACCGCCAGCGTCAAGGCGCCCTCCAGCGGATACCCGAGCGCGGAAAAAGCCAGCGCCGCCAAGCACATGGCGACCAGATACAGGAACAGGACGCTCCACACGAACCGCACCAGCTCGCTGCCGTAGCGGCTTGCCATCACCGCCCGTGGAAAGGTCAGCCGCCGCGCCTCGCTGAATGTTTGCCCGACCAGCACGCCCACCCGGTAGAGTTTCAGTCCCCCGCCCGGCGAATAGGCCGCCGCCCCGGCCATCCCGAGCATGATCGCCAGGATTACCGGCATGCCCAGCCCGGCCGCCGGCGTGTGCACGATTCCCGCCGTCGAGACCACCGAGGCGGCGTCGAACAGGCGATTGAGCAGCACCTCGCCCAGCATCCCCTCGCCCGCCAGCCAGCCCGCGACCGCCGTCGCCACCCCGACGACCAGCACCAGCCCCAGGAAAACGTAGGATTCGCGGTGCTCGGCGGCCAGATCCCAGCGCCGCGTGAAGATCATCCGGTGCCACAGAATCGAGGTCCCCCCGATGATCATGAACACCATCAGCCAGAATTCCGCGTTGGCATTGCCGAAAACCGATCCGGACTCGCTGCCCGGCAGATAGCCATTGGTCGCCAGCGCCGCGAATCCCGCCGTCAGGGCCGGATAAAGGGGCACCCCGGCAACGATCAGCCCGATCGCGCACAGCGCCGTCAGCCCCGCATATGGCAGCGCGATCTGCGCCACCGTCCTGCCGAACCGCGGATTGCCGCCCTGCGTGCCGTGCATGACCAGCCGCAGATGCCGGTTGGCGAGCCCGCCGACCTGGTGCGGCGCCAGCACGTAAACGACCATCACCAGCGCCAGCAGCCCCGCGTACCAGGCGGTCACCGCCCGGAAGATCATCATCGCCGTCGAGACGGATTCCGCCGGCACGAAGCTCGTCCCCAGCGCCACCGCGGCCGAGGTCGCCTCGAAGAACGCTGCGACAAACGACAGCGGCTCGATCAGCATCAGCACCGGGATGGGCGCGGCCACCATCACCGCCCAGCACACCAGCACCAGGAGATACGTCCGTCCCCGGCTCAGCGGCCGCATGCGGGCCCTGAGCGCCAGGATCGTCGCCAGCGACACGAACCCATAGCCCAGCGCCACCACCCCCAGCCCCTCGGCGCCGCGCCCGTCGCCGGTCATCAGGGCCGCCAGAATCGGCAGCACCAGCGCCACGGCGTAGCCGGCGAGCACGCTGGCGGCCAATGTCAGGATCGTGGGCATGCGAAAAAGCCGGCGGAGCTAGAAGAAGTCGATGGAGACGCGGAACATCTGCTCGACCTGCCTCACCGAGTCGGCCATCGCGAACACGATCACGAAGTCCCCCGCCTCGACCTTGGCGTCCCCGGACGGCATCACCACCTCCTCGCCGCGGATGATGGCGCCGACCCGCACCCCGGGGCCGAATTCGAATTCCCTGAGCGGCCGCCCGACCAGCGGCGAGGTTTCCAGCGCCTCGGCCTCGAGCAGTTCCGCCTCGCCGTTGGACAGCGTATAGACGCCGCGGATCCGGCCCCGCCGCACGTGCCTGAGGATTCGCGAGACCGTCACGGTGCGCGGATTGATGAAGGCGTCGACGCCCAGCCGCTTGGCGAAACGCGGATACTGGGGCTCGTTGACGAGCGCGATCGTGGTTCGGCACCCCAGCTCCGAGGCCATCACCGCGGCCAGGATATTGGTTTCGTCGTCGTTGGTGAGCCCGAGGAACATATGGGCGTCGGCGATGTCGACCTCGCGCATGATGTCTTCGGCCAAGGCGTCGCCATACACCACGATCGAGGACTGCAGCTCCTCGGCCGCCGATTGCGCCCGGTCGCGATTGTGTTCGATCAGCCGGATCGCCAGCTTGCGGCCCGTCGCTTCCAGCGACCGCGCCACGTAGCGCCCGACATTGCCCGCCCCGGAGATGACGATGCGCGATGGCGGCTCCTCCTCGCGCCCGAACAGCGACATCACGCGCGCCACCTGGTCGCGGGCCACCGCCACATAGGCGAGATCGCCCACCAACATCTGGTCCCGCGAATGCAGCGCCATCAGCTTGCCCTCGCGCCTGACCCCCATCACCGTCGAATTGAGGTTCGGAAACAGCTCCGTGAGCTGGATGAGCGGGGTATCGACAACCGCGCACTCCTCGGCGACGTCGATCGCCAGCACCATCACCCGGTCATCCTCGAAGGTGACGATCTCGGAGGCCCCCGGATGCGCGATGCGGTGCAGGATCAGGTCCCCCACCTCGACTTCCGGCGAGATGATGACGTCGATGGGCAGGTGGTCGCGGGCGAACAGGTTGGAGAATTCCGATTGCAGGTAGCTCTGCGCCCGGATGCGGGCGATGCGGGTCGGGATGTCGAAGATCGAATGCGCCACCTGGCAGGCGGTCATGTTGACCTCGTCGACCTGGGTGACCGCGATCAGCATGTCGGCTTCCCGCGCCCCGGCCTGCGCCAGCACGTCCGGATGCGAGCCGTGGCCGTGGATGCCCCGTGCGTCGAGCGTGTCCCTGACGCGCTGCACCAGCTCGGGATTGTGGTCGATGACGGTGACCTCGTTGCCCTCCGCGGAGAGGCGTTCGGCGATGCCGTAGCCGACCTGTCCGGCCCCGCTGATGATCACGCGCATTCGCGCCGCCTTTTCGATTCGGCCCGTGTCAGTGGGGGGTTATAGGCCCAAAGACCGCAATTTGCGATGCAGCGCCGAGCGCTCCATGCCGACGAATTCGGCGGTCTTGGAGATGTTGCCGCCGAAGCGCTCGATCTGGGCCACCAGATACTGCCGCTCGAAGACCTCGCGCGCATCCCTGAGCGGCAGGCTCATCAGGTGCGTGGCCGCCTCCCCGTCGTTCATCGTCGGCAACACCTCGCCGATGTCCGGCGGCAACAGCTCGGCGGTGATCACCCCGTCGATGGGCACCCGGTCGCGCGCCAGGATCAAGAGGCGCTCGATGGAGTTGCGCAGCTGCCGGGCATTGCCGGGCCAGTCCTGCGCCTGCAGCACCGCTACCGCGTCCGCGCCCACCGTCATCTCCGGCAGGTTGTTGGCGCGACACAGGCGCGCCGTGAATTGCTGCACCAGCGCCGGAATGTCCTCGCGCCGCTCGGTGAGCGGCGTCAGATGCAGCGGCACCACCGCCAGCCGGTGGAACAGGTCGGCGCGGAACTTGCCGTCCTCGATCATCCGCCCCAGATCGGCCGCCGTCGAGGAGACCACCCGCACGTCGACCTGCACCGAGGCGTGCCCGCTCACCCGCTGGAATCGTCCGTCCACCAGCGCCCGGAGCAGCGCCGCCTGCCCGGCGTCGTCGAGCACCGCGATTTCGCCGAGATACAGGGTCCCGCCATGGGCTCGCTCCAGGGCCCCCGCATCGACCCGCATCCCCTCGCGCGTCTCGACTTCCTCGCCGAACAGCACCTTGGGCAGGTCCTGCGGCGGATAGGTGGTGAGATTGACCTCCACGAACGGCCCCGAGGCGCGCGGCGAATGCTCGTGCAGAACCTGCGCGCATAGGGACTTGCCGGTGCCGATGCCGCCGGAGATGAAAACCCGCGAGTTGGTCGGCGCCGCCTTCTCGATCGCCGCCCGGGCCTGCATCATGGCGTGCGAGGACCCGATCAGCTCGCCCGTCCCGTCGCCGCTGCGCGCCTTGAGCTGCTCGACCTGGTCCTTGAGCCGCCCCGCCTCCAGCGCCCGCTGGGCGACGAGCAGCAGCCGCTCGATCTTGAACGGCTTCTCGATGTAGTCGTAGGCGCCGCGCTTGATCGCCGAGACCGCCGTCTCGACATTGCCGTGCCCGGAGATCATCACCACCGGGATGTCGCCGTGGGAGGTCTTCAGCGCGTCGAGCAGTTGCAGCCCGTCGAGGCTGGAGCCCTGCATCCAGATGTCGAGAAACACGAGGTTCGGGCGGCGGGCGGTGATCGCCGCCAGGGCGGCGTCGGAATCCCTGGCCGTTCGGGCCTTGTAGCCCTCGTCCTCGAGGATCCCGCTGATCAGCTCGCAGATGTCCTCCTCATCATCGACGATCAGCACGTCGAGCGCCATGTCCGTCCCCTACTTGCCCGCCACCAGTTCCTCGGCGCGCCGCTCTTCGCCGGCCCCCTCGGGCCGCGCGCCGGCTTGCGCCTCCTTGGGCGCCGTCGCCGCCGCCTCGGCCCCTGCCCGCGCCAGGGTGAAGGCGAAACAGGCGCCCACCTGGCCGTGCGCGTCCGCTGCGGCGTCGGTCAACTCGACCGTGCCGCCATGCTGCTCGATGATCTTCGAGACGATCGCCAGCCCCAGCCCCGTGCCCTTCTCGCGCGTCGTCATGTAGGGCTCGAGCAGCCGGTGCCGGTTCTCCTTCGGCCAGCCGACACCGTTGTCCGAGACGGTCACCAGCACGTCCTCGCCCCGCTCCTCGAGCTTCACGCGGACGGTCGGGTTCCGCACCTCGCCGCCGGCGGCCTCGAGCGCCTCGGCGGCGTTCTTGATCAGGTTGGTCATCGCCTGGGCGATCAGCCGCTCGTCGAAGGGCACCTCGATGGCGCTATCGCTCTCGTCGACGAGGATCTGGATGTCCGGGTGCCGCACCCCTTCGAGGAACGCCGCCTGCTTGACCGCGTCGGCCAGGTCCCCCGGCGCGATGGCGGCCGTCGGCATCCGCGCGAAGGCCGAAAATTCGTCGACCATGCGCCCGATGTCGCCGACCTGGCGGACGATGGTGGTGGTGCATTTGTCGAACACCTCGAAATCGTCCGCGAGCTTCTTCGAGTAGCGGCGCCTGAGCCGCTCGGCGGAAAGCTGGATGGGGGTGAGCGGGTTCTTGATCTCGTGCGCGATCCGGCGGGCGACGTCCGCCCAGGCGCTGGTGCGCTGGGCAGCGACCAGATCGGTGATGTCGTCCAGGGTGATCACGAAGCCCTTCGAATCGGTGACCGTGCCCTCGCGGGTAATCTGGACCTGATAGGTCCGCTCCTCGCCGCCGCGGTCGAGCGTCACCTGCGCCTGCACCTGCCCGCGCCGCGCCTTGGTGGCCTTCTCGATCACCTCGGCCAGCTCCGGCACCGCCCGGTCGAGCGGCGCCCCCACCAGATCCGGCTCGGTCGAGGCCAGGATCGTGCCGGCCCGGCCGTTGAGCAGCGTGATGCGCCCGAACCGGTCGAGCCCGACAACCCCCGCCGAGACGCCTTCGAGCACCGCCTCGGTGAACTGGCGGCGCTGGTCCATTGTCTGGTTGGCCTCCACAAGCTGCTGGCGCTGCGAGGCGATCTCGTGCGTCATCTGGTTGAATCTGATCGTCAGGTCCCGCATGTCCCCGGATCTGTCGAGGATCGGAACCCTGGCGTCGAGGTCGCCCTGGCTGACCCGCCCGGAGGCGACCATCAGGTTGCGGATCGGGGCCACCAGGCGGTTGGCGAGTGCGATCCCGACCCACACCGCCGCCAGCAGCAGGACCAGCGCCAGGCCCACATACATGATCGCGAAGGTCGCCTGGAACACCGGCCGCGAGGACTCGTTCTGGCGGTACTCGGTGACGTTCTGGTCGATCAGCCGCATGTACTCGATCACCTGCGGGTCGACCGGACGGGAGACGAACAGAAACACCCCGTTGTAGCCCCTGAGCCCCACCACCGCGCCGATCAGGTTGGTGCGCCCCGGCGCGATCAGCGTCGGCACCCCCACCTCGACCTCGGCCAGCCCGTTCTCGGTAAGCTGCGGGTCGGGACCCGGCGTGTTGATCTCGGCCCGCATCACGATGTTCTGGTCGCGGTCGAGCAGGAACGCGTAGGGCAGCGCCCGCTCCTGGGCGATCGTGGTGAACACGCGCCGGAAGGTGGCCGGGTCGTTCTCGAAGGTCGACCGCGCCTGTTCGAGCTCGTTGGCGACCCCGATGATGTCGTCGCGCAGGGTCTGGGCGTGTTCGAGCAGATACGAGCGCGCCACCAGCCGCGAGCTCTCGACCATCGCGCGGGTGCGCTCGGAGAACCACTGGTCGAGACCCTGGTTGAGGGCGACGGTGGCCACCACCGCCACCACCAGCGCCGGCACCAGCGCGGCCAGCGCGAACATGCCCACAAGGCGGGTGCGCAGCCCCGAGCCCGCCTGCCCGCGCATCCGCGAGCGCACCAGCAGGATCGCCTCGGTGAGCACCAGCGCCACCACCAGCAGCACCAGCACGATGTTGACGATCCAGATGATCGCCACCAGGTCGGGAGACGGTTGCACCGGGGTCAGCCCGGTCAGAACCATGAACGAGCCGCCCGCCGAGATCACGGCGGCCAGCACGACCACCAGCCCGAAGGTCCGCAAGGTGCGGTTGGACCCGAAGAACGCCCGGCGCACGCGCTCCTGGCCGGAGGGCGCTTCGGAGGCTGCGGCGGCGGTGTCCTGCATCGGCGGGCCGGATGACCTGTGGTCAAAATAACACTATCGGCGAGTCAGCCTGACGGAATTGCCCCAGTGGTTCAACAAGTTTGTTGCCGAAATGTGACTCTCCGGGTCGTGGCGGTTAACGGGCGCCCGCCGCCGCCGTCCCGCGTTGCGGGGCGGTGGCGATCTTGCGAGAGTGTCAATTCGAATCCGAATCGCGGAAACCGGATCATGAGAACCTGCAGAACTCTTCTGGTCGCGGCGGCCCTGGCGTTGGCGCCGTCCCTCGCCGCGGCCACCGACTTCATGGATACCTCCACTCCCACCCCCATGTACGGCGCCGAGCCCGGCTTTTCCTGGGACGGGTTCTATGCGGGCGTGCTCGGCGGCGTCTATTTCGAGGGCACCGATCATGCGTTCACGGTGAGCAAGCTGATCGGCTTCAACATCGTCAATGGCCAACTCCTGATCGGCGCCGAGGTCGAGGGCCTGGGCGGATTCGGCTGGACCGGCGGCGGCCCCAGCAATTTTGCCGTATTTTCCGGCCGCGGACGCGTTGGCCTTCTCGCCAGCGACGACGTGCTGATCTACGGGTCCGTCGGCTTCGACAAGTTCAACACTTCCCCCAGCGTCGATGTCAGCGTCGGCGCCGGTGCCGAATTCGCCCTTGCCGACAGCGCCACGGCCCGGCTCGATTTCGAGGGGCTGGCCTATGGCGGCAGCTTCTACGCGTTCCTGGCCCGCGGCGGGTTCATCTGGCACTTCGATTAGCCCGCTCCCGACCGGGTCCGGCCGAGGCGCACCCTTACCCGGACCCGGCGCGGCGCCGCGGCGTGATGTCGCGTACGTGACCGCGCGGCGGCATTTGATTGGTGATTGGTAACGTTTTGGGTGCAGGCTGCGCTCAACGTGATTCGATCTGGGGCCATCCTCATGAAAACGCTTAAATCCTTGGCGCTTGCCGCCGCCGCGACCGCGGCGCTCACCGGCGCCGCCTCCGCCACCGACCTGATGATGAGTGAGACGCCGGCCATGACCCCGGCGATGGCCGCCGACGGCTTCGACTGGCAGGGCTTCTACGACGGCATTTATGGCGGCGGCTTCGATCTGACCGGCGGCGCCTTCGGCATCGTCGGCGGCTGGATCGGCTACAACTTCATGCTTGGCGACCGCTGGGTGGCCGGCGTCGAGGCCGACGGCCTCTACTACCTCAACGGCTCCGGCGACTGGGAAGTGTTCGCGAACGCCCGCCTGGGCTATCTCGTCACCGACGACGTGCTGCTCTACAAGATCGCCGGCATCGGCCGCTACAGCGGCGGCGACATCCTCTACCAGTTGGGCGTCGGCGCCGAATTCGCGGTCACCGACAACGTCACCGTCCGCGCCCAGGTGGCCGGGCACCAGGCGATTGGCGCGCCGTTCAGCACCGGCTACGTCGTCGGCACGCTCGGCGCCGCGCTGCACCTCTAGCGGCCCCCGGTTTCCTCAGGTTTCCAAGCCCCGCCTCGGCGGGGCTTTTTCTCATCCGCCGTTGCATTCGCGCGACGCTCCGGGGTTGCCCGCGACCGCCGAATGCGAGAACATCCCGGCGGCACGGAGGGACCTGCCGTGAAGCTCAAACCCATCGTCATCGGCCTGGCGGCCGCCGTCGCCATCGCCGTTCCCGCCTCGGCCACCGACCTGTTCATGGCCGACCAGACCCAATACGTCGCGCCGGCCGAGCCCGGCTTCGACTGGCAGGGCTTTTATGTCGGAGTTTACGGGAGCCACATTCCCGTGCTCGGCGAAACCGCGGTCGGCAAGCTCGTAGGCGGCAACATCGTGCTGAACGACCTGATTTTGTTCGGTGCGGAGGCCCGGGTCGGCGCCGTATTCGACAACGGTTCCAACTACTCGGAGGTCGCTGCCCTCGGCCGGGCCGGCGTGATCCTTGGGGACCGGGTGTTGCTTTACGCGATCGGCGGCGTGGACCGCCTGCACCTGGGCGGCGGTTCATACGTCGTCTATTCGGTGATCGGCGGTGGCGGCGAGGTCGGTCTGGGCGAGAACTGGAGCGCCCGCGCGGAGGTCACCCGCCAGGAGTGCATCGGCACCATCTGCCCCCTGTTGCCGCTGGGCACTCAGATCATCCGTTTCGCGGGCGCGGCGATCTGGCACTTCGATTAGCCGCGCCGAACGGCTGATCGCGCGTGGCCCCGCCCCGGCGGGGCTTTCGCTTTTTCCATGCGCTGTTGCGCGCACGACGCGCCCCGGACTTGCCGGCGCTGTGCGATTCCGGCAAACTGTGACCTTCCAGAGCGGAGGGAATCGCCGTGAACCTCAAGAGCATCCTGTTCGGCCTCGCGGCCGCCCTCGCCCTGCCCGGCGCCGCCTCGGCGACCGACCTGTTCATGGCCGAGGATTCCTATGTCGCGCCGGCTGAAGTCGGTTTCGACTGGCAGGGCTTCTATCTCGGCGTCTATGCCGGGATCGAACACCTGCCCCAGGGTTTGGGGTTCGGGGATACCGGAGTTGGCAAGGTCGTCGGGTTCAATCTGACGGCTGGGGACATGTTCCTCGTGGGCCTTGAGGGCCGCGCCGGCGCTTATTTCGACGGCGGCTACGATTTCCCCACTGTGGTCGGGTCCGCCCGGGCCGGCTTCGTTCTCGCCGACGACTGGCTGATCTACGCCACCGCTGGCGGCGCCTACACGGATTTCGGCGGCGGCGCGTGGTTGGTTGAGTCCCTCTTCGGCGGCGGCGTCGAATACGCCGTCGGCGACCACGTGACCGTGCGCGGCGAGGTCACACACCGCGAATGCGTCGACGGCAACGTCCCGTGCCTGGTCGGCGGCATCAATCATATCGATGGCGCGGTGCTCTGGCACCTGAACTAGTCCCCACCAACCGCACCAGAATGGCCCCGCTTCGGCGGGGCTTTTGTTTGGCGGGCGCGCCGATTGCCGCCTACTCCCTACCCCTTGCGCCGCGACTGCTTGACGATCTCGATGCCGTGCTGGCGGATTTTCTTGCGAAGGGTGTTGCGGTTGACCCCCAACAGCTCGGCGGCCCGGATCTGGTTGCCCCCGCACATATTGAGCGCCATCGAAATGAGCGGCACCTCCACCTGCTCGATGGTCCGCTGATAGAGCCCCGGCGGCGGCAGCTGCGGTTCGGCGTCCGAAAAAACCCGCGCCAGATGCGTCTCCACCGCCCCCGACAGATCCACCGGCCCGGCAAGCGGCCGGAACTCCGCCTGTTCGCCCAGATCGAGCTCGTGCTGCACGATCTCGGCGGTGATCGTCTCCTCGGCGTAGAGCGCCGTCAGCCGCCGCACCAGGTTTTCGAGCTCGCGCACGTTGCCCGGCCAACCGTAGCGCCGCATTAGCTCCAGCGCTTCCGGCGCCACGTCCTTGGGCGGCTCGTCCTCTGGCCGCTCGGCGCCCAGAAAATGCATCACCAGGTCCGGCAAATCGTCGAGCCGTTCCCGCAGCGGCGGCAGCCGGATCGGCACCACGTTCAGCCGGTAGAACAGATCCTCTCGAAAAAGCCCCTGCCGGATCAGCTGGCCGAGGTCGCGGTGCGTGGCGGCGATGATCCTGACGTCGGTCTTGATGGGCCGGCGCCCGCCGACCATCGTGTATTCGCCCTCCTGCAGGACCCGCAACAGCCGCGTCTGGGCGTCCATCGGCATGTCGCCGATCTCGTCGAGAAACAGCGTGCCGCCCTCGGCCTGCT
>CAZNOZ010000053.1:0-12816 GCA_964574935.1 uncultured Devosiaceae bacterium
GCCAAGGAAACCGCCAAGGAATCCACCAGGGCGCCCGCCGCCGAGTTCAAGGACGACGTCAAGCTGATCGCCGGCGTCGGCCCGGCCCTCGAGAAGAAGCTCGCCGCCGCTGGCGTCACCTCGCTGACCCAGATCGCCAAGTTCACCAAGGCCGACATCGAACGCGTCGACGCCGAGCTGAATTTCAAGGGCCGCATCGAGCGCGACGACTGGATCTCCCAGGCCAAGAAGCTGATCGCCGGCAAGTAGTTCGCGCCGCGCGGCGTTGACATTTTTGCGGACGCGGCGGATAACCCCGCCCGCCGAACGCTAGGAGCCCACGCCGATGGCACACAAGAAGGCAGGCGGTTCATCCCGCAACGGCCGCGACACCGCCGGCCGCCGGCTCGGCGTGAAGAAATTCGGCGGCGAGCAGGTCATCGCCGGCAATATCCTCATCCGCCAGCGCGGCACCAAATGGCATCCCGGCAACGGGGTGGGGATCGGCCGCGACCACACGATTTTCGCTCTCGTCGACGGCCAGGTCTCCTTTCGCACCGGCCGCAGCGGGCGCACCTTCGTGTCCGTCACCCCGATGGAGGCGGCCGAATAGCGGCGGGTCGATAGACATTCCGCCGGTCACCCGAACCCCGGCGGACTAAATTGCCCCAAAAAGGGCGCGCTGGAGGGGAGCGGGAAACCGGCTCCCCTTTGTTGTGCCCGGAGGCACCCGATGGACCTCAACGAAATCAGGCCCCGACTACCCCAGACCATCGCCACCGCGCGGCTCGAGTTGCGCCGGCCGGTGTTCGCCGACGTGCCGGCGATCACCGTGCTCGCCAACAACAAGAAGATTTCGGACATGCTGTCCAACCTGCCGCATCCCTACACCTCCGAGGATGCCATCTGGTTCCTGGAGAACAGGGCCAGGTCGGACACCGAACACAGCTACGCGGTGACGATGGCCGACGGCCTGTTCGTCGGCATGTGCGGGTTGATCGTGAAGCCGGACACGTTGCCCGAGATCGGCTATTGGCTGGGCGAGGCGCATTGGGGCGCGGGATTGGCGAGCGAAGCGGCGGCGGGGCTGATCGAGGCGATCTTTGCCGCCGGCGCGCCGGTGGTGACCGCGCGAGCCCTGGCCGTCAACGCGGCATCGTGCCGGGTGCTCGAAAAGCTCGGTTTCACGCTGACCGACGACAGGATCGGCGATTGCGGCCAGCACAAGGGCGTGCGGGTGAGGTTCTTCGCCCTTGAAGCCACCATGCGACGACGGCGGGCGCCATGACGACGCTTCGCACCGAGCGCCTGGTGCTGCGTCCGCCGCGCCCCGAGGATGCCGACGCGATCGCCGGGCATCTCAGTGATTTCGGCGTCGCGGGCAACCTCGCGCGGGTGCCGCACCCTTACTCGCGCAAGGACGCCGAGGCATGGCTGGCGCGTCTGGCTGCGGCGCCCGAACCGGGCAGAACATCCCTGATGATCACGATGCGCGACGGCCCGCTTGCCGGCAATGTCGGTTTTCACCGACGCGTCGGGGATGCCGCCGAAGTCGGCTACTACCTCGGCCGCCCCTTCTGGGGAGGCGGCCTGATGACCGAGGCGCTGACGGCGGCGCTTTCCTGGTTCTTCGCCACGGCGGAGGAAGACACGGTGATTTCCGGCGCCTTCCATTTCAACGCCGCCTCCCTTGCCATCCAGCGCAAACTCGGCTTTGTCCAGACCGGGCGCTCGATGCTGCATTGCCTGGCGCGCGGCGAGGATATCGAGCACATCGACACCGAACTCACCCGCGCCGCATATTCGGCCCTGACCCCATGAAATTCCTCGACCAGGCGAAAGTCTTCATCTCCTCCGGCAAGGGCGGCAACGGGTGCGTGAGCTTCCGGCGCGAGAAGTACGTCGAATTCGGCGGCCCCGACGGCGGCGATGGCGGCAAGGGTGGAGACGTCTGGGCTGAAGCGGTCGATGGGCTCAACACCCTGATCGACTACCGCTACCAGCAGCACGTGAAGGCAAAACCCGGCCGACCCGGCATGGGCAAGTCGCGCACCGGCGCGAGCGGCGCCGACGCAGTGCTCAGGGTCCCCGCCGGCACCCAGATCCTCGACACCGACGGCGAGACCCTGATCGCCGACCTCGAGAAGGTCGGCGACCGGGTCAGGCTCCTCGCCGGCGGCAATGGCGGCTTCGGCAACCAGCACTTCAAGTCCGCCACCAACCGGGCGCCCCGCTCCGCCAATCCCGGCCAGGAGGGCGCCGAGAGGTGGGTCTGGCTGCGCCTGAAGCTGATCGCCGACGCCGGCCTGATCGGGCTGCCCAACGCCGGCAAATCGACCTTTCTCGCCGCCGTCTCCGCCGCCCGGCCGAAGATCGCCGACTACCCCTTCACGACCCTGCATCCCAATCTCGGCGTGGTGAAAATCGCCGAGCACGACTTCGTCCTCGCCGACATCCCCGGCCTGATCGAGGGCGCCCACGAGGGTGCCGGCCTGGGCGACCGGTTCCTGGGCCACATCGAGCGCTGCGAAGCGCTCGTGCATCTCATCGACGCCACACGTGATGACGCTGTTGCGGCCTACCGCACGGTGCGCGAAGAGCTTTCCGAGTATGGCGCCGGCCTCACTCACAAACCTCAGATCGTGGTCCTGAACAAATCCGACGCCGTCGACGCCGGCGAGCTGGAGCAGAAAGCCCGGCAAATCGAGGCCGAGTCCGGCCAGGCGGTGCTCGCCGCCTCCGCCGTCGCCGGAACCGGGCTCGACGCGGTGCTTTATCGCATTGCCGCCATCGTCGGCCGCGCCCGCGCCGGGGACCGCGAACTCGCCCCCGCGCCCTGGACCCCGTGAGCGACATGTACGATCCCCTCGCGCCCCATCGCCGCATCACCGTCAAGATCGGCTCGACGCTCCTTGTCGACGCCGCCTCCGGCAAGCTGCGCGCGGACTGGCTGAAGTCGCTCGCGGCCGACATCGCGGCGCTCAAGGCTCAGGACAAGCAAATCGTCCTGGTTTCCTCCGGCGCCATTTCCCTGGGCCGGCGCATTCTGGCGCTGACCGCCAGCCCCCTGCCCCTCGACCAGAGCCAGGCCGCCGCCGCCGTCGGTCAGATCGCCCTCTCGCAGGCCTATCGCGAGCATCTGGGCGCCCATTCCATCGTCACCGGCCAGATCCTGGTCACGCCCAACATCACCGAGGAGCGCCGCTACTTCCTCAACGCCCGCACCACCATCACCACCCTGATTGAGATGGGCGCGATCCCGATCATCAACGAGAACGATTCGGTAGCGACCGCCGAGATCCGCTATGGCGACAACGACCGCCTGTCGGCCCGGGTCGCGGCCATGGTGGAGTCGGACGTCCTGGTCATTCTCTCCGACGTTGACGGGCTCTATTCGGCGCCCCCCGACACCAACCCGGAAGCCGCCCACATCCCGAGCGTCGAACGGGTGACCGCCGAGATCGAAGCCATGGCCGGCGGCGCCGGCTCGGAGGCGGGGCGCGGCGGCATGCTGACCAAGGTTCAGGCGGCTCGCATGGCCACCGAGGCGGGCACCGCCATGATCATCGCGAAAGGCACCGGCGAGCACCCGCTCAAGGATCTCGCGGCCGGTGCCCGCCACACCGTCTTCGCGGCCCGGCTCGACCACCGCACGGCCCGCAAGCGCTGGATCATGGCCGCCATCGTCGCCGGGCGCATGAGCGTCGACGCCGGCGCCGTGGCGGCGCTCAAACGCGGGACGTCGCTGCTGCCGGTCGGGGTGAGTGAGGTCTCCGGCGACTTTTCACGCGGCGACGCGATCGCTATTGTGGCGCCGTCCGGAGAGGAGATCGCCCGGGGTCTGGCCGGTTTCGACGCCGCCGACGCCCGCAAAGTGGCCGGCAGGCGAAGCGGCGAGATCGCCGAGATACTGGGAACGAGCCGCGTCGAGATGGTGCACCGCGACAATCTGGTGCTGCTCGCGGCCGGCAAGGAGTAGTCAAGTGGGCAACGTCACGACCCTCGACCGGTCGGGCACCGACATCGAAGCGTTGATGGCCAGGATCGGCGCCGACGCGCGCGCCGCCGCCGACGTGCTGGCCATGGCCGATCCGCAAGCCAAGAGCCAGGCCCTTGTCGCGGCCGCCGACGCCATCGACGCCGGCGGCGCCGACATATTGGCGGCCAACCGCACAGACCTCGAAGCCGCTCGCACGGGCGGCCTTTCCGCCGCCCTCATCGACCGGCTGGAGCTGAATGAGGACCGCATCGCGGCGATCACCGACGCTTTGAAGGCCATTGCGGCGATGGACGACCCGATCGGCACTGTCATCGCCGAGTGGGAGCGCCCCAACGGGCTCAGGATCGAGCGCGTGCGCACGCCGCTGGGCGTGATCGGCATCATCTTCGAGAGCCGGCCCAATGTGACCGCCGACGCCGGCGCCTTGTGTCTGAAGTCCGGCAACGCCGCCATCCTGAGAGGCGGCTCGGACAGCTTTCATTCCTCACGCGCCATTCATGCCTGCCTCGTCGAAGGACTCGCCTCGGTGGGGCTGCCTCAAACCGCCATCCAGCTGGTGCCGACCACGGATCGCGCCGCGGTCGGCCAGATGCTGACCGGGCTCTCCGGCAACATCGACGTCATCGTGCCCCGTGGCGGCCGCTCGCTCGTCGAGCGGATCGAGGCCGAGGCGCGGGTCCCCGTGTTCGCGCACCTCGAAGGGATCGTGCACATCTATGTCGACAAAAGCGCCGACCCGCAGATGGCTGCTGACATCGTCGTCAACGCCAAGATGCGGCGCACCTCGATCTGCGGCGCCGCCGAAACGGTCCTGGTCCACCGCGATGCTGTCGCCACGCACCTGCCGGTGATCGCCGAAGCGCTCGCCAGGGCCGGATGCAAGATCCGGGGGGACGCGACGGTGGTTGCGAACGTCCCTGCCGCCACGACGGCGACCGAGGCGGACTGGGGCAGGGAGTTTCTCGACGCGATCATCGCCATCCGCGTCGTCGACGATCTCGACGAGGCCCTCGAACACATAAGGGCCCACCACTCCCACCACACCGACGCCATCGTCGCCGAGGACGCGGCAACCGTGGCGCGGTTCTTCGCCGAACTCGATTCCGCGATCCTGATGCATAACGCCTCGACCCAGTTCGCCGACGGCGGCGAGTTCGGCATGGGCGCCGAGATCGGCATCGCCACCGGCAAGCTGCACGCAAGAGGCCCGGTCGGCGTCAACGAGCTGACGAGTTACAAGTATCTGGTGCACGGCAACGGGCAAATCCGTCCTTGAGCCACCGCCCGGAGGCGCCACGAGGCGATCTCGATCTGCCGGCCTCGGCGCCGGGCATGCGCATCGGCCTGTTCGGAGGCAGTTTCAATCCGCCCCATGACGGGCACCGGCTGGTTTCCCGGCAAGCGCTGAAACGCCTGCATCTGGATGCCCTGTGGTGGTTGGTCAGCCCCGCCAATCCGCTCAAGGATGCCGCCGAGCTCACCCCGCTCGCCGAGCGCATCGCCGCCGCACGGGCGCTGATCGACCATCCCCGGGTGCATGTGACGGGGTTCGAGGCCGCGGCCGGGTTCACCTATTCGTATCTGACCCTCGCCTTCCTGCGCCGGACGCACGCCGACCGCAGGTTCGTCTGGATAATGGGCGCCGACAATCTCGCCGGCTTCCATCGCTGGGAACGCTGGCGGGCGATCGCGAGCCTTGTTCCCATCGCCGTCTATGTCCGGCCCGGCTCCTCGCGCCGCGCCCCCTTCTCCCGCGCCGCCACCGCGCTCGCCCGCTACCGGATCGAGGAAACCGACGCCCCGCGCCTGGCCGACATGCAGCCGCCGGCGTGGGTGTATCTTCATGGCATCATGTCGGAGATATCCTCGACCGCGTTAAGGCAGCCGGCCGCAAACCCTTGAAATGCATGCCCCCGCAGCCCATTATGGGGTCGTTCGGCGGTCCAGCGGGCCGTCGGGCGCAGTGTTCGCAAGCGGATGAAATCTCTTGCTGCCAGTCGGCACCGTCAGAACCAGGATTATTCCGAGCATATGCATGACTTTGTGACCGCGCTCCCCCAGGGCGTGCGCGCATGAACCCTGTCGCCCCCCGCTCGCGCGGCGGAGCGGTCCAACAGCCGCACCCACAGATGATCGACGTCGTGTTGCAGAGCCTCGACGACGCCAAGGCCGAGCACACCGTCTCCATCGACATGACCGGCAAATCCCCGCTCACCGACCACATGGTGATCACCTCCGGGCGCTCGCACCGCCATGTCGGCGCGGTCGCCGACCAGCTCACCCGCGCCCTCAAGGAGCACGGGTTCGGCGGGGCGAAGGTGGAGGGGGTCCCCAGTTGCGACTGGGTACTCGTCGACGCCGGGGACGTGGTGGTCCACATCTTCCGCCCCGAGGTCAGGGAGTTCTACAACCTCGAGAAGATGTGGTCCGCCGACCTGCCGGCGGCCGAGGCCCACTAGCGGGCTTTGAGTTGAGATGCGGATCGCGATCGGAGCTGTCGGCCGCGTTCGAACCGGACCCGAGCGTGACCTCATCGCCCGCTACCTCGACCGCGCCCGCGCCACCGGTCGGCGCTGCTCGCTGACCGGCTTCGAGGTGACCGAGGTCACCGAATCCCGCGCACCCGACGCTGCCACACGCCGCAAGGCGGAATCCGAGAAGCTCGACGCAGGCCTTCCGCCGGACGCCCGGCGGGTGATCCTCGACGAACGCGGCGACACCCTCACGAGCCAGCAATTCGCTGCCCGCATCGAAGCGTGGCGCGACGCCGGCAGCCCCGCCCTCGCCTTCGCCATCGGCGGTCCCGACGGGCTCGACCCCGGGCTCTCAGCGAAGTCAGATCTGGTGTTGTCGTTGTCGTCGATGACCTGGCCGCACCAGCTCGTCCGCCTGATGCTCGCCGAGCAGCTCTACCGGGCGACGGCGATCCTGACCGGCCATCCCTATCACCGCGGCGACTAGGCTTCCTGCGCGCGCCCTGAAGTCTGCTAGTTTCTCCCCGATTCGCTTGCGATCCGAACATGACATGCGCCACCACCCGACACCGTTGCGAGTTGTGATCGCGCTGGTTCTGACGGCGCCGATCTGGTTGTCGGCGGCGCCTCGGGCCCAGGACGGCGTTCAGACCCCCGGGGCCGAAGACCTGGCTGCCGAGCTCGAAGCGGTCCGGCAGTCGATCACGGTGTCCGAAGAACGCGCGGAAGAACTCACCCGCCAGATCGAGGCGATGGGCGACGACCGCGCGCAGCTCAACGCCGAGCTCATTGCTGCCGCCCAGCGCGTCAAGCTCACCGAGATCGAGGTCGACGACGCCGAGGAGCGGCTCGTCGGGCTGCGCACCGAAGAGGCTCGCATCCGGTCCCGGCTGGAAAGCGAAAACCGCGGCATCACGTCGCTGGTCGCGTCACTGCAGCGGATCGGCCGCAGCCCACCGCCAGCCCTGATCGTCGATCCCGGCGATGCCCTGGGCTCGGCACGTTCGGCAATGCTGATCTCGGCGGTGTTGCCGCAGCTTCGCGAGCGCGCCGCCCAGGTGCGCACCGATCTGGACGCCTTCAACGAAGTCAAGCAGGCCGCCCTCGATCAGGAAGCGCTGTTGCGCGTCAATCTCTCCACGCTCACCGAGGAGCGGCTGCGTATCGCCACCCTTATCGAGGCCCGCAAGCGCGGTGCCGAACGCGCCACCGAGGCACTGGAGGCCGAGCAACAGCGGGCCGAGGAGCTGGCCGCCCGCGCTCAATCGCTTGGCCAGCTCATCGAGGTCATGGAGACCGAGGTCGATTCCGTCAGCGCGGCGGCCGAGGCCGCCCGCGCCGCCGACGCGGACGCCGCTGACGCGCCCACCCTGCCCGACCCGATCCGCACCGCCTTCGCCGACGTCGGACGCACCGAGCCGGCAATCCCGTTTCCCCGGGCCAGCGGCTATCTCACCTTGCCGACCAGCGGCGTCAGGGTGCTGGATTTCGGCGCCGCCGACGGGTTCGGGGGCACCTCCCAGGGCATTTCCATCGTCACCCGCGCCGAGGCCCAGGTTGTCGCGCCAGCCGACGGCTGGGTCGTCTACGCCGGCCCCTACCTCAATTATGGCCAAATCCTGATTTTCAATGTCGGCGGTGGATACAATGTCGTGCTCGCCGGGCTCGAAGCGACCAGCGTTCAATTGGGTCAGTTTGTCCTCATGGGAGAGCCGGTGGGGCAAATGGGCACCAAAACGATCGGGCAGACGGTTGCGACCGGCGCTGGCATGTCCCGCCCGACGCTCTATATTGAATTCCGCGACAATGGATCGCCGGTCGACCCCGCCCGGTGGTGGGCCAGCGCACCGACCGAAACGCTCAAGGGATGACGAACACGATGAGACTGATTGCCCGGACGAGCCTGCTTGTCCTCACGCTGCTCGCCGGCGCGCTGACGCTGACCTGGTCCACCGCTCAGGAAGATACCTCCGAGGCTCAGGTGACCGCGCAGCCGCTCGAGGATCTGGACGTTTACCGGGAGCTCAACCTGTTTGGCGAGATCTTCGACCGTGTTCGAGAAGAATATGTCGACCCGCCCAACGAGCGCGAGCTGATCCGCGCCGCCATCCAGGGCATGCTGACTTCGCTCGACCCGCATTCGGGCTATCTCGACCCCGAAAACTACGCCGACATTCGCCAGGAGACCGAGGGCACATTCGGCGGGCTGGGGATCGAGGTCACCATGGAGGACGGTATCGTCAAGGTGGTCTCGCCGATTGACGAAACCCCGGCCGCCCGCGCCGGAATCCTTTCAAACGACTACATCATCGAGCTCGACGGCGAGCCGGTGCTCGGCCTGACCCTCGACGAGGCGGTCGAGAAAATGCGCGGCGAAATCGGCACGTCGATCACCCTGACCGTGGTCCGCGACGGAGTGGACCAACCGCTCACCTTCACCCTGGAGCGGGACGTGATCGCACTGCGCGTGGTGCGCCATTTCGTCGACCGCGACGTCGGCGTCATCCGGCTGGCCCGATTCACCGAACAGGCGGCGAGCGGGCTCGAGGATTCTCTCAAGGCCATCCGCGAGGAGCTCGGCGACAACCTCAAGGGGCTGATCCTCGACCTTCGCAACAATCCCGGCGGGTTGGTGGATCAGGCCGTGCTCGTGGCCGACGCATTCCTGCCGCAGGGCAACGTGCTTTCGACCCGCGGCCGTTCCCCGCTCGAAAACGACCGCTTTGACGCCTCCCGCAACCAGGTCGACGATCTCACCGAGGGGTTGCCGCTGATCGTGCTGATCAATGGCGGCTCCGCCTCGGCGGCCGAAATCGTCGCCGGAGCCTTGCAGGACCACCGGCGGGCAACGCTGATCGGTACGCGTTCGTTCGGCAAGGGATCGGTGCAGTCGGTCATTTCGCTGGGTTCCAACGGCGCCATCCGCCTGACGACGTCGCGCTACTACACGCCCTCGGGGCGCTCGATCCAGGCCAGCGGTATCCTGCCGGATATCGAGGTGTTCGAGGACGTGCCCGCGGAGTTCCAGGGCCGCGACGAGATCATCGGCGAGGCCGGACTTCGCGGTCAGATCGGCGGCGGCACCGAACAGGAGGCGACCACCGGTTCGTCCGTCTACGTGCCCGCCGACCGCGAACTCGACACGCAGCTCAACTACGCTCTGGATCTGCTCACCGGCGTCATCGAGGACCCCACCTTCCCGCCCGATCCGAACGCCCCCTAACATGCTATAGAGCGGCCGGCGTCGAACCCCGGTGATTCGCCGGGCGGCGCCGGCGGCCTTCGATAGCGGAACCTGGCGCGATGGTCGACGAACTGGACGCACCGCTGGCCCGGCGCAGCACGCGCCCGAGCGCGCATGCGGCTTTCGCGCGGGCCCGGCGCAATCCGTGGGCCCGGGCCGCGGTCGCGGTCGCCGTCATCGCGGTGGCGATTCCGAGCATTTGGGTATTGGTGGTCGACGACCCCGAAGGCGGCCGTCCCGTGGCCGAGGTCGACGTGGCGCCGGCCGCCCCGTCCCGCGATTTTGCCACCTCGATCACGCTCGACGTCGGCGAAGAGCTGGCGCGCTCGACGGGACCGGCACCACAACCCGGGATGGACGAAACCGCCCCTCAATCGGAAGAGGTTCTCGAGATCGCGGGACTGCCGGTCGGTGACGATCCGTTCGGCGCTCTGCCGGATCTTGTCGAGGACAGCCCGCACGGGCCCATTCCGCGTCTGGGCCCCGGCGGGCAGCGAGCCGCCGACATCTATGCCCGGGCCTCGGTGGGGCCCGCCGCCGCGGCCGGCCGTCCGCGCATCGCGCTGTTGATCTCGGGCCTGGGGCTTTCCGACGAGAGCACCCGCAACGCTATCGCCACCCTGCCCGACAACGTCACCCTGGCCTTCGCGCCCTATGGCGACAGCGTCGCCGAGCTCGCCGGCCAGGCTAGGCAGGGCGGGCACGAGATCATGCTTCAAATCCCGATGGAGCCCTTCGACTATCCGGACAACGACCCCGGCCCGCAGACGCTGCTGACCGGCCAGCCCGCCCGAGCCAATCTCGATCGGCTCTATTGGCTGATGTCGCGCATCGGCGCCTATACCGGGCTCGTCAACTACATGGGCGCGCGCTTTACCGCCTCGGCGGTCGACTTCGCTCCGATTATCGAGGAGATCGGGCTCAGGGGCCTCAGCTATGTTGACGACGGGACCTCGAACCGGTCTCTGGCCCCGCAGATGGCCCGCCAGAACGGCGTCGATTTCGCTCGTGCCGACCTCATCGTCGATCGCGAGCCGTCGCGGGCGTCCATTCTCGACCGGCTGGAGGAGCTCGAGACAATCGCCACCCGCCGCGGCTCCGCTGTCGGCTTCGCTTCGGCACTGCCGGTTTCGGTGCGCACGATCGCCGAGTGGGCCCATGATCTGGAGGATCGCGGCATGCTTCTGGTGCCGGTGAGCGCCCTGGCCGCCAACGAGCGCGAGCAGTGAGTTCTCCGCCGGCCCGTGAGGCCATGCCCTATCGCAAGGCCGTGGGCGCGGCGGTCTTCAAGGCCGGCGGCGAAGTCTTCATCGGCCGCCGCATCAATGCCGGCGACAACGAGGAGGCGGGCGCCTGGCAGATGCCCCAGGGCGGCCTCGATCCGGGCGAGGATCCTCTCGACGGGGCGCGCCGCGAGCTCTTCGAAGAAACGGGTATCTCCTCGGTGACCCTGATCGCACCGCTCGAGGGAAGCTTCGCGTACGATCTGCCCGATGACCTGCTCGGCAAGGCGCTCAAGGGCAGGTACCGCGGGCAGCGCCAGCGTTGGTTCGCCTTCCGGTTCGAGGGCGCGGAAGCCGAGATCGACGTCGGTGCGCCCGGCGGCCACAAGCCGGAATTCTCGACCTGGCGCTGGGCGCGGCTGCGTGAGCTTCCCGATCTCGTCGTGCCGTTCAAACGCGACGTCTATCTCGAGATCGTGGCCGCTCTCGAGCCGATCGCCGCCGGGCTCGATGGCTGAGATTCGCCGCCTCGGCGAGGCCGACCGCGAGACGTGGGCCCGGATGCGTGGCGCGCTGTGGCCCGACGAGGACGCGGGCGAACTCGCGCGCGAGCTAACCGATCTTCTCGCCGATGCCAATCAGGCCGCCTTCGGGGCCTTTGAAGCGGCGCGCATGGTCGGCTTCGCGGAGAGCTCCGAGCGGTCCTGGGGGGACGGCACGTTGACACGCCCCGTCGGCTGGCTGGAGGGCATTTATGTCGTCCCCGATCGCCGGCGCGCGGGTCTGGCCGCCGCCCTCGTCGCCGCCGTCGAGGACTGGGGGCGCGGGCGCGGGCTGACCGAGCTTGGCTCGGACGCGCGCGCCGACAATCTCGTCTCCATCGCCGCCCACTCGAGCTGGGGGTTCGAGGAGACCGAACGCCTGGTGCTGTTCCGAAAAGCGCTGAAGTGACGGCGGTCGCCCGTTGACGGTCCCCGCGGTTGCTGTCGCCATCGCCGGTCGGCGCTACACCCGCCCGACGGTCGGGCCCATATGCGATACGTCGTAGACAAGATTGCGCCAGGCATCGAGCAGCGACTGGGCGGTGTCGCGCTCCTCCTGGCTCGTCGCGGCGGCGACCGCTTCCTCGGCCTGCCTGATCTGCTCCTCGATCTCGGCATGGTCGTATTCGGACACATGCCGCGCCTGCTCGGCCAGAATGGTCAACCGCGACGGCGAGATGTCGGCGAACCCGCCCTGAACGTAGTAGCTGTCGGTCTCGCCGCCCTCTCCGTTGATCGTCACGAAGCCAGGCTTGAGCATGGCCATCACCGGCGCATGCTCGCCGAGCACGGTGAAATAGCCCTCAGTTCCGGGCACCGTGACCGAGGCGACTTCCTGCGACAGGATCAATCGCTCGGGCGCAACGATTTCGAGATTGACCGGCATGCTCGATCCTCCGCCCGCGTCAGGCGGCCTCCGCGGCCAGCTTCTGGGCTTTCTTGACCGCCTCCTCGATCGTCCCGACCATGTAGAAGGCAGCCTCGGGCAGGTGGTCATACTCGCCGGCAGCCACCGCTTTGAACCCCTTGATGGTGTCCTCGAGCTCGACGAACGTCCCCGGCGCGCCGGTGAACACCTCGGCGACGTGGAAGGGCTGGCTCATGAAGCGCTCGATCTTGCGCGCCCTCGCGACGGTCATCTTGTCGTCCTCGGAGAGCTCGTCCATACCCAGGATGGCGATGATGTCCTGCAGCGACTTGTAGCGTTGCAGGATCTCCTGAACGTTACGCGCGACCCGGTAATGCTCCTCGCCGACGATCGCCGGGTCGAGCATTCGCGACGTCGAATCGAGCGGATCGACGGCCGGATAGATGCCCTTTTCCGAAATCGCCCGGTTGAGCACCGAGGTTGCGT
>CAZNOZ010000054.1:0-8511 GCA_964574935.1 uncultured Devosiaceae bacterium
CAGCGAAACCTCAGTTCCGCGACTTGTCGACCAGGGCTCCCGCCTTGATCCACGGGACTTCGAACCGTCCCGAAGGGCCAATCGTGCCGGTGGCACGATTGGAGGCGAGAAGGCCATGAGAGCTACGCTCGAATGGCGTCGCGACAGCGAAACCTCAGTTCCGCGACTTGTCGACCAGGGCTCCCGCCTTGATCCACGGCATCATCCCGCGCAGCTTCTCGCCCACCTCTTCGATCGGGTGCGCGTCGGCGTTCCGCCGCATCGCCTTGAAGGAGGGCTGTCCGGCCCTGTTCTCGGAGATCCATTTCGACGTGAACCGCCCCGACTGGATATCGGCCAGAATCCCCTTCATCTCGGCGCGCGAGGCCGCGCCGATGACCCGCGGCCCGGAGACATATTCGCCGTACTCGGCGGTGTTCGAGATCGAATAGTTCATGTTGGCGATGCCGCCCTGGTAGATCAGATCGACGATCAGCTTGACCTCGTGCAGGCACTCGAAATACGCCATCTCCGGCGCGTAGCCGGCCTCCACCAGCGTCTCGAAGCCGGCCCGGATGAGCTCCACCAGCCCCCCGCACAAGACCACCTGCTCGCCGAAAAGGTCGGTCTCGCACTCCTCGCGGAACGTCGTCTCGATGACCCCTGACCGGCCGCCGCCGATCCCCGAGGCATAGGCGAGCGCCACGTCGAGCGCGTTGCCCGAGGCGTCTTGCTTCACGGCCACCAGGCACGGCACGCCGCCGCCGCCCTCATATTCGCCCCTGACCGTGTGCCCCGGCCCCTTCGGCGCGATCATGATGACGTCGATCGTCTCCGCCGGCTCGATGAGGTTGAAATGGATGTTGAGCCCGTGTGCGAAAGCCAGCGCCGCCCCGTCCTTGAGGTTGCCGGCGATCTCCGCTTCGTAGATGTCGGCCTGCAATTCGTCCGGGGTGACCATCATCAGCACGTCGGCCCACTTCGCGGCCTCGGCGACCGATTTGACCTCCAGCCCGTCGGCCTTGACCTTCTTGGCGCTCGACGAGCCATCCCTGAGCCCCACCACGACGTTGGCCACCCCTGAGTCCTTGAGGTTGAGCGCATGCGCGCGCCCCTGCGAGCCGTAGCCGACGATGGCGACATTCTTTGACTTGATGAGATTGAGATCGGCATCCCGATCGTAATAGACACGCATGTCACGCTCCTTGCCCCCGCAGTCCCCGCGGATGTCAAATCCAGGCGCCTAACAATCAGGATGCGCCGCCCCGGTCAATTCCACGCCTCGCCGCGCCCCGCCGCCGGCCAGGGCCGCACCCCCCTGACGGCTTGACGGGCGTCCGCCAAATCCCACATAAGCCATCGCGCCCCGCCCCGCCCCGGATCCCTCGCCGATGGCTCCCGTCATTTCCATCGAGAACCTCTCCAAGACCTACGAGGGCGGCCTCGAGGCGCTCAAGAACGTCAATCTGGAGATCGAACGCGGCGAGATCTTCGGGCTGCTCGGCCCCAACGGCGCCGGCAAGACGACGCTGATCGGCATCATCTGCGGGCTGGTCAACCTGACGTCCGGAAAGGTCACCGTCGACGGCCACGACATCATCGACGACTATCGGGCCTCGCGCTCCCAGATCGGGCTGGTGCCACAGGAAACCTCCATCGACATCTTCACCAACCCCTGGACGACAACGCGCTTCAGCCGCGGCCTGTTCGGCCTGCCGCCCGACGACGCCTACATCGAGAAGCTGCTGCGCGACCTCAGCCTGTGGGACAAGAAGGACCAGCGGCTGATGGCCCTCTCCGGCGGCATGAAACGGCGCGTGGTGATCGCCAAGGCCCTCGCCCACCAGCCGAAAATCCTCTTCCTCGACGAGCCGACAGCCGGCGTCGATGTCGAGCTGCGCAAGGAGATGTGGGCGCTCGTGCGCGAACTGCGGGACTCCGGGGTGACCGTCATCCTGACCACCCACTACATCAACGAAGCCGAGGAAATGGCCGACCGGGTCGGGGTCATCAATCACGGCGAGCTGATCGTGGTCGAGGAAAAGAACGAGCTCATGCGCAAGCTCGGCAAGAAGCAGCTGACGCTCCAGCTCCGCGACCGCCTCGAGGCCCTCCCCGACGGGCTCGACGGCCACGAGCTCAAACTCAATCCCGACGGCACCAGGCTCGTCTTCGACTACGACACGCGGGCCGGCCGCACCGGCATCACCTCGCTGCTCGAAGACCTCAACAGGGCCGGCATCGCCTTTTCGGATCTGGAGACGACCCAGTCCTCTCTTGAGCAGATTTTTGTCGGCCTGGTCGGAGAACACAAGTGAACCTGCGCTCGCCCGCCACCATCTATCGCGCCGAAATGGCCCGTACCGGCCGCACCCTGCTGCAGTCGATCCTGGCCCCGGTGATCTCGACGTCGCTCTATTTCATCGTTTTCGGAGCGGTCATCGGGGCCCGTATCCAGAACGTCGAGGGGGTGCAATACGGCGCCTTCATCGTGCCGGGCCTGATCATGATGCTGCTGCTGATGCAGTCGATCTCGAACGCCTCGGTCGGTATCTACTTCCCGAAATTCACGGGCACGGTCTACGAGATCCTCTCAGCGCCGATTTCCTCAATCGAAATCGTCATCGGCTATGTCGGGGCGGCGGCCACCAAGTCACTGATCCTCGGGCTGATCATCCTGGTGACCGCGGGCTTTTTCGTGCAGCTCCAGATCGTCCATCCGGTGTGGATGGTGGCGTTTCTGGTCCTGACCTCGATCACCTTCTCGCTGTTCGGCTTCATCATCGGCGTGTGGGCGGACAGCTTCGAGAAGCTCAATATCTTCCCGCTCCTCATCGTGACCCCGATGACCTTTTTGGGCGGCGCCTTCTACTCGCTGTCGCTGCTGCCGCCCTTCTGGCAGACGGTGACCCTGTTCAATCCCGTTGTCTATCTCATCTCGGGCTTTCGCTGGAGCTTCTACGGCGTTGCCGACGTTGACGTTTCGATTTCGCTTGGCGCCATCGCATTCTTCCTCGTCGCGTGCCTGGCGGTCATCGTCTGGATGTTCCGGTCCGGCTACCACCTGAAGACCTGAGCCGCCGTCGCCCGGTCGGCATCGCTTGCCCTGAGGTGCCGCTGCGTGAAGGATCAAGCCTTCCCAAGGCCCCGTTTCCCATGCCGGAACCGCCCATGCCGCACCTGTTCGCGCCCCTGACCCTCCGTGGCCTCACCCTCGGCAATCGCATCGTCGTTTCGCCCATGTGCCAGTATTCGGCGCGCCAGGGCTTGGTCGGCGATTGGCATCTGGTGCATCTGGGCCGCTTCGCCCTGGGCGGGTTCGGCCTCGTTTTCGTCGAGGCAACCGCCGTCGAGCCGGCCGGCCGCATCTCCTATGCCTGCCCGGGCCTGTGGTCGGATGTGCACATTCCGCCCCTCAAGCGCATCGTCGAGTTCCTGCACGCAAACGGCGCCGCCGCCGGCATCCAGCTCGCCCATGCCGGGCGCAAGGCCTCGACGCCCAACCCCTGGAACCGCGACCCCTCCGAGGCGGAAAAGGCCCGCCTCGCCTTCGAGGACTGGCAGCCCGTCGCCCCCTCCGCCGTCCCCCATGCCGAGGGCTGGAAGGTTCCCCACGAACTCACGGTCGAGGAGATCGCCGCCCTCGTGGACGCCTTTGGCGAGGCCGCCCGGCGCGCCCAGGCGGCCGGCTTCGACACCGTCGAGATCCACGGCGCCCACGGCTATCTGATCGACCAGTTCCTCTCCCCGCTCGCCAACAAGAGAACCGACGCATACGGCGGCGGGCGCGAGGGCCGCATGCGCTTCGCCCTCGAGGTCGCCACTGCCGTGCGCGCGGCATGGCCCGACGACAAGCCGCTGTTCATGCGCCTGTCGGTTCAGGACTGGCACCCGGACGGCTGGCAGGTCGAAGACAGCGTCGCGCTGGCCCAACGCCTCAAGGCCATCGGCGTCGACGTCATCGACTGCTCGTCCGGCGGCTTCGACGGCGCCCGCTCAACACCCGGTCCGGGCTTTCAGGTGCCCTTCGCCGAAGCCGTCCGCTCCGGCGCCGGCATCGCCACCATGGCAGTCGGGCTCATCGGCGACCCGCATCGGGCCGCCGAGGTGATCGCCGAAGGCAAGGCCGATCTCGTCGCCCTCGCCCGCCCGGCCCTCGAAAACCCGCACTGGCCCATCGACGCCCTGGCCGCGATCGACCCCTCCGCCGACCGCTTCGCGCTCTATCCGCCCCAGGCGGGCTACGCGGTGCGCGGCATGCGCCGCGTCCTCGACACCTAGGTTCCGAGCCGCGCCCGGGCCATTCGCAACCCGTTGCGAACCATCCCGCAACGCGCCGATTGCGCCACGGCGCCGGCCCGGGCAATCTCGGTGTCGCAACGCACGGAGGTCTCGCCATGGTACCCCGCATCCGCCCGGCCCATCTCGCCCCGGTCCTCGTCGCCGCCCTCCTCGCCGGCTGCGCGCCGCAATTCGAGGCCACCGTCAAGCTCTCCGAAATCACCGGCGCCCTCGCCACGGGTACGCCCGTGATGGTGCCGGCGACCCTGAGCATCCCCGAGGGCTCCGAGGACACCTGCGCGGAAGGGCTCGCCGATCTGATGCGCTCCCTCAACACCATCACCCCGGTCACCGCCAAGCCGAGCTGCGTGGAGATCGACGGGCAATACTATTCGTCCTTCCCCACCCAGATGCCCGTCCTGATCGCCGGCGCCGAGGTCGGCGAGCATCTGGCCGTCCTCGAAGTCGCCCCGCTTGCCGCCGACGGGTCCGGAACGATCGCGCTCACGGCCCGCATGACGACGAGCCTCGACGCCGTCGCCCGGCTGGTTTCGGGAGACGAGTCGGCCTTCTCGCTCAATCCCGAGCTCGAGGATCCCGTGTTCAGCTTTCGGATCGAAAACGACGCCGCCGGGACCGCGCTTCTCACCGGCTGGTATGTCTATGTCGATGGCGAACCCGCCTTGCCCGACGCCGAAATCGAGCTCTCTCCCGGCCAGTCGGTCGAGCTTGTGCTCTCCGACGTCGTCTCCTCCTGGCTCGCCGGAGCCCGGGCGCATCGCATCGCACTGGTCGTGCCTGCCCCCCGAAGCTAGGCCATCGGCTGGGGGGCTGCGCCGATGAATCTCGTCCTCCTCGGCACTCTCGGCGCGCTCGCCGCCGGCATGCTGACCACGGTCGGTGCCGTGCCTGCCCTTTTCGGCCGCTATCCGACGGCCCGCGTCCGCAACGGCCTCTTGGGCTTCGCCGCCGGGGTGATGCTCGCCGCCTCCTTCTTTTCGCTCCTGGTGCCGGCCCTCGAGATCGCCACCGAACGCCACGGCGAGGGTATCCTGCCCGCCGCCATCGCGGTCGGTGGGCTGCTGCTCGGCGGCGCCGCGGTCGGCATTCTCAACCGGGTGCTGCCGCACGAGCATTTCATCATCGGCCGCGAAGGCCCGCCCACCGAAGCGTTGCGCCGCATCTGGCTGTTCGTGATCGCCATCACCATCCACAATTTCCCCGAGGGCATGGCCGTCGGGGTTGGCTTCGCGGGCGCCGGCTTCGAAAACGGTCTGTCGCTGGCCATCGGCATCGGATTGCAGAACCTGCCCGAGGGTCTCGCCGTCGCCGTGGCGCTGATCGGACAGAACTACCGGCGCGGGCCCGCCTTCCTCATCGCCGCCGCGACCGGCATGGTCGAGCCGGTCGGCGGGTTCCTGGGGGCCCTGGCGGTTTCGGTCTCCGGGCCCCTGCTGCCCTGGGGGCTCGCCTTCGCCGCCGGCGCCATGCTCTACGTGATCAGCCGCGAGATCATCCCCGAAACCCACCGCGAGGGCTCCGAGGGGATCGCCACCACCGGCCTGATGCTCGGCCTCGGCGTGATGATTTTCCTCGATGTCTGGCTGGGCTGAACGGGCCTACTGCGGCAGCGCCATCGTGTAGCAGACCGCTTCGCCCTCCAGCACCACGGTGCCGTCGCCCCTGACCACCCGGGTCCTGAGCTCGCTGATCGGCTTGTCGGTGCGCACCTTTGTCACCTCGACCTGACCGGTGATGGTGTCGCCGGGCCTCACCGGCGCCTTGAAGGCCCAGTTGACGTTAAGGAACACGGTCCCCGGCCCCGGCAGGTCCTCGGCCACCACCGCGTTCAAAATGGCACTGGTCACCCCGCCCTGCACCACGATCCCGCCGAACCGCGTCGCCTTCGCCGCCGCCTCGTCATAGTGCAGCGGATTGCGGTCGCCGCTCAATTCGGTGAACGCCTCGATGTCCCGCGCCGTCACCTCGCGCGAGCGCGCCGCCGTCTGGCCGACCTCGGGCATCCCGCCCGGCCAGACATCGCTCCTTTTCACTGGTTGGCCTCGTCCAGGACCGCCTTGTACCGCCGGACCGCCTCCGCAAACCCCATCAGCAGCGCGTCCGAGGTAATCCCGTGCCCGATCGAGACTTCGGCCACGCCCTTCACCTTCTCCAGGAACGCCGGCAGGTTCTCGAGGGTCAGATCGTGGCCCGCATTGACCTCGAGCCGCGCCGCCCGCGCCGTCTCGGCGGTCGCCGCAAGCGCGTCCAGATGCCCGGCGCCCTCCTCGGTGCCGAACGAGCCGCCATAGGGCCCGGTATAGAGCTCCACCCGGTCCGCCCCGATCTTCGCCGCCGCCGGCGGCGCCTTGGGGTCCGCGTCGATGAACAGCGCCACCCGGATACCGGCGCCCTTCATGCGCGCCGCCGCCGCCTTCAGAAGCTTGCCGTCGGCCGCCATGTCCCAGCCGTGATCGGAGGTCGCCTGACCGGGCTCATCGGGCACGAAGGTCACCTGGTCGGGCGCCGTCCCGGAGACGAGATCGAGAAACTCGGGTGCCGGATAGCCCTCGATATTGTATTCGGCCTCCGGGAACTCCCGCAGCAATTCCTTGAGCTCCGGCACGTCGGCGCGTCGGATGTGGCGCTCGTCGGGGCGCGGATGCACGGTGATCCCGTCGGCCCCCGCCTCCAGCACCACCCGCGCGATGCCGGTCACCGACGGCCAGCCGACGTCGCGCCGGTTGCGCAGCATCGCCACCGCGTTGAGATTGACCGAGAGCTTCGTCATCGCCGCACCCCGTCCTCACGCCACCGGCGCGATCCGTCGCAGCCGGTTGTCGTGCATGACAATCGAGATTCCGCATACGAGGATCAGCGCGATGCCGGCAAGCGTCAGCGGGTCCGGCACGTCGGCGAACACCACCAGCCCGGAAATCACCGCCCAGATTGTGAACATATAGAGGAACGGCGCCACCACGCGAACCGGGGCCGACCGATAGCTCAGGAAAATGAACCAGTGCGCGAAGATCAGGACGAACCCGGAGAGGCCCAGCTGCATCAGGTTATCGGGCGATGGCATCCGCCAGTCTTCGAACAGGAAGGTCGCCACCCCCGACCCGACAAGCACCACCAGCACCGCGCCCAGCGCCACCACCGGGCTCGGCACATGCATGGCCACGCCCCGCCCCACCAGGTCCCGCGCCGCCATCCCGAGCGCCGTTCCGAAGGCCAGCAGCGAGAACCACGAGACACCCGATCCGCCCGGCTGCGCCACCATCAGCGCCCCGACCAGCCCGACGGCCACGAGCCCCACATGCAGCGCCGTCAGCCGCTCCCTGAGGAACACCGCCGCCCCCACGATCAGGAACAGCGGCGCGGTCTGCCCGATGGCGGTGACGTCGGCGATCGGCGCTTTGGCCAGCGCCACGATCCAGAACAGGACCGCCACCAGTTCCAGCAGGTTGCGCGCCATCACCCGCCTGTCGACAACCAGGTGCACCTTGCGGAAATTGCCGGTCAGAACGATCATCGGCACGCACCACACGCTCGCCGACACCCCGCGCAGGAACAAAACCTCCAGCGGCGGCAGATCGGCGGTCGCCAGCTTCATGCAGGTGTCGGAGGTCACGTAGAAGGCGGTCGAGGCGACCATCAGGGCGATCCCCGCCAGCGACTGCCAGCCGACGCCCTCCGGACTGCCGGGGAATCCCCCGGCGCCAATTCTGACCGACAGCCTGCTCATCGGCTCGACACCTCGCCCGCCGCTTCTGCTATGCTCGGGCGATGAGATTGGCAACACTCATCGCGGTGATCGTCATGAGCACTTCGTCACCCGCCTCGGCCGCGAATTTCGAATTGGCCTTCGACTGGGGCGACATTCCCTTGTGCACCTCGGGCGACCCCAACATCGTCCCCAACCCCGAATTCCGCCTCGCCGGCGTGCCCGACGGCACCGCCACGATCCGCTTCCAGATGGTCGATCTCGACGTGCCGAGCTATCCGCATGGCGGCGGCGAGGCGCCCTGGACCGGCGAAGCGACGATCGCGCCCGGCGCCTTCGAGTACCGCAGCCCCTGCCCGCCGGCCGGCAGCCATACCTACGAGTGGACCGCCACGGCCCTCGACGCCGACGGCAACGAGCTCGCCACCGCCAGGGCCGCCCGGGTCTATCCCTGATCGCTTCTCGCGCCGGCAATCTTCGCTTGCGTGCCGACGCCCCTTGAGAGCGGCCGCAACCCGGCGCCGATC
>CAZNOZ010000054.1:8611-12432 GCA_964574935.1 uncultured Devosiaceae bacterium
CCGCTCATTGTGACCGCGAACCCGCCGGTGATAGGATTTCGCCCTCCCATCCGGCGTACGTGGGCACACCATGAGCGGGAAGACGAACGCCGCTTCCGACGACGACATCGCCGGATTGCGCGCACTGCACGCTCAGGGCCGTTTCGAGGACCTGCTGGAGGCGGCGGCGAAGACCGCCTCGAAGCACCCCGGGTTGCCCGTCGTGCATTCCCTCATCGCCGCCGCGCATACCGAATTGGGGCGCTACGACGAGGCGGCATCGGCGCTGCGCCGTGCCATCGAGATCGATCCCGAGGACGTCCTCGCCCATCACAATCTCGGCTCGGTGTTCATGCGGATCGACCGGCCCGACGAGGCGATGAGGTGCTTCCGGCGCGCCGTCGAGCTGCAACCCGACCGCGCCGATCTCCGGCACAGTCTGGGCCTTGCCTGTTTCACCGCGGGCCAGGTGCCGGAGGCCATCGCGTCCGCCCGCGAAGCGCTTCGGCTCGATCCGTCCAATGCCACCTATTCGAAAGCCCTCGCGGAATACCTGATCGCCGATGGCTCGGAGGCCGAGGCGATTGAGGTTCTGGAACGGGCCCTGGCGGGCGCGCCGGACGATCAGGACCTACACGTCGTTCTCGGCGAGGTCTATGACCGGCGGCAACGTCCCCAGGAGGCCCTGCGCAGCTTCCACGCGGCGGCGCGCCTCAAGCCGGACGACGCCGATCTCTATGTTCGCATCGCAAGCTTCTGGCGCCGCCACAACGGACCCGAAAAGGAGCTGGAAGCACTGCAGCGGGCGGTTGGCATGGCACCCGACCACGCGCCCGCGCAGCGGGCCATGGCGCATGCGCTGCTGGATCGCGGCCGGCGCGAGGAAGCCATCGTGGCCTTCGAAACCTGCCTCCTGCTCCAGCCCGACAATGCCGAGGCACGCCATCTGCTGGCGGCGGCCAAAGGCGAATTGCCGCCCGCCCCGCCCGCCAGGTATGTCGCTGAGCTTTTCGATGACTACGCCAAGACCTTCGACCTGAATCTCACCAAGGAGCTCGACTACCGCGCGCCGCGCCAGGTGGCCGAACTGCTTTCGCGGCACGTGCCGGCATCCGGGAAGTTCGAGTCCGTTCTCGATCTCGGCTGCGGCACCGGGCTGTTCGGCGTCGAGATTCGGCCGCTGGCGGGGCGCCTGTCGGGCGTCGACCTGTCGCCGAAAATGATCGCGGCGGCCCGGCGCAAAGGAGTCTACGACCGGCTGGAGATCGGCGACATCGTCGACGGGATCACGCGCGACGCCGACATCCACGACGCCTACGCAGCGGTGGATGTGCTGATCTATGTCGGGGCGCTCGAAGAGGTGTTCGACGCTTTCAGATCAAGCGTCCGCGCCGGGGCGCTGTTCGCGTTCTCGACCGAACACCTCGAAACCGGCACCTACACGTTGCGCGATTCCGGGCGCTACGCGCATTCCAGAGCGTATGTGGAGCAATTGTGCGCCGAAAGACGGCTGACCCTGCGCTCGGTGGAAACCGGGCCGCTGCGTAAGGAGCGCGATGCGCCGATCGAAGGCGGCATCTACCTCGTGTCGGTGTAGCTCGAAGAGCGGACCGCGGGTATCGCCCGGGCTCCTCGTCTTGCGCTGATGGCTAGTCGAACAGGAAGCCGACCTTGGCCGATATCGTGCGCGACTGGGAATCCAGGGAGACCGACTTGACTTTCTTCTTTCCGGCCGAGGTCCCACCGGACATCTGCCGCTGCACCAGCTCGGCGCCCACGAACAAATTGTCGGTCACCATCACCGACACGCCGGCGCCGATATTGTACCCGCAGATCGAGCCCTCCAGACCGCTCAGATCGAAGCGCCCGACCGAATACCCGCCCAGCACGTACGCGCTCCAGCCGTCGCCCGCATAGCCCACCTTGCCACGGAGATCGACGATGCCCTGGAAATGCCAGTCGGGGAAACCCACCTCCTGGAAGTTCGCCGCCAGCACATTGACTTCCGCGCCCAGCAGCAAATTACCCATCACCGAGTTGTAGCCCGCGAAGCCTTCGATCGTGACCGGGGTTGCATTCTCCAGCGTGTAGGGGGTGCCGCCCTCGTACATGACGCCCTCAATCAGCCGGACGGCACCCACGCCGGCATAGAAGCCGGCCCAGTCCATCCCGCCGGCCTGAACGGCAACCGGGGCTCCGATGATGCTCAGGGCCGTCGTGCCCAGAAGAATGGCTTTCAGTCGCATGCGGGCACCTTTCGCCTCGTCGAAACGATCAAGCCGCGATTGTGCAGCCGCGGGCGGGCCCGTCAAGAAATGCAGGCCGAAACGCGCCCCGAAACGCGATTTCGGCGCCGACTGTGGGCAAATCGCCACTCTTGCCGCAAATCCCGCCGATCTCCGGCGGGCCCGGCACCGCCCGAATCGGGCTTGCCTGGCGCCGCGCGACACGACAGACAGGCGGTCCCTTGCGTCGACGATTCGCGGGACCGCCAACGATGGCGCGCATACTCGGCTACATCGCCGCCAGCCTCGACGGCTTCATCGCCGATGCCGATGAGAGCCTCGACTGGCTCGACCGGTTCGGCGACATCGACTACGGCGAATTCGCCTGGGACGGGTTCATCGCCGGGGTCTCGACCTTCGTCATGGGCCGGGACACCTACGACTGGCTGCGCCGGGCGGTGAGCGACTGGCCGCACCCGGACGTCGACACCATCGTCGTCACCTCGCGCCCCCTGCCCGAGCCGCCGCCCCGCGTCACGCCCTGGGGCCGCCCCCTCGAGGCGCTGATCGGGCATCTGCGCGCTATCGAGAGCGGCGATGTCTGGATGGCCGGCGGCGGAAAGGTGCAATCGGCCTTCGTCGCCCGCGGCGCCGTCGATCATCTGCAGATCTTCGTCATGCCGGTGCTGATCGGCGCCGGCACGCCCCTGTGGACCGGCATCGACGCCGAAACCGCCCTCGAGCTCGAGGACGCCAGGCTTCTCGACAAGGGCGTCGTGCGTCTCGCCTGCCGCCCGAAGTCGGGCTAGCCGGCCGCCTGACCCGTCTCACCCGGCGCGTCCAGCCGCCCCACGAAGTCCCGGATCAGGTCAGCGACGATCCGCGGCCTGTCGAAGGGCAGCCCGTGGCCGGCGTTGGGGACGATCGCCAGGTCCGCGTCGGGAAGCGCGCGGTAGGTGTCGATCACATGCTCCAGGGTGACGCTGTCGCGATCCCCGGCCATCACCAGCGTCGGCATGGTCAGCCGCGCCATGTCGTCGGCGGTCAGTTGCGGCTCGGCCCGCCAAAGGCGGAACAGCCGTTCCGCCACCGCATCGAAATGCGCCTCGCCGTCCGGCGAGCGTGCCGCGTATTCCGACTTGCACCACTGGTAGGGCTCGCTGTCCGGCGCCAGGCCGTGATTGTCGGATCCCGACACGTGGTAGGTCGAGCCAATGAGAACCATCGCCTTGACCAACTCGGGCCGCGCCAGCGCCGCATGCAGCGCCGCCACCCCGCCGTCGCTCCACCCGATCAGCACCTTCGGCGCCCCGCCCAGATGTTCGAGCAGCGCGATCGTCTGCGCCGCCATCGACTCGTAGGTGAAGGGCTCCCCGTTGTCGGCGGTGCGCCCGTGCCCGATGCGGTCGGCGCCCACAACCCGGTACGTGTCCGCCAGCAGCACGCCGAAGGAGTTGAGCAACAGCTCGGTGTGCAGCAGTCCGCCATGCAGCAGCACCAGGGTTTCCGCGCCGCCGCCCACCTCGCCGACCCAACTGGGATGTCCGAGCAGCGAGACGGTGTGGCCGTCGCCCCCCGCCACCGCCCCTACATCCCTTCCGGCCCGCGCCCGATCGC
>CAZNOZ010000055.1:0-12378 GCA_964574935.1 uncultured Devosiaceae bacterium
CCAGCTCGTCCTTGTGGAACGGCTTGGTCATGTAGTCGTCGGCGCCGAAGCCGAGACCGCGGACCTTGTCCTCGATGCCGGCGAGCCCGGAAAGGATGAGAATCGGGGTCTGGATTTTCGCCACCCTGAGGGTGCGCAGAACCTCATAGCCGCTCATGTCCGGCAGATTGAGGTCGAGCAGAATGATGTCGTAGTCGTACAGTTTCCCCAGATCGACGCCTTCCTCACCGAGGTCGGTGGTGTAGACGTTGAAGCTTTCCGACTTGAGCATCAACTCGATGCTCTGCGCGGTGGCGCTGTCGTCCTCGATCAGGAGTACCCGCATGTTGTTCCCCTTATGCGTGTCCCGCTGCTGGAACCTCGGGTGCGGCACATGCGCGGATCGCCACCCCGAAACCGCCCGTACTGGGCGTGATTCGACGCTAAACCCAATTAGTTAACAAAGTTTAATTTGGTTCTGCAATACGCCTTGGCTGCATCCGACGTCCATACACAAGTATCTGAAATTGCTGAATTTTGGGCCCCTTCCAGCCTTAACAAGGTGGATTAAGGAACGCTTACAAACGACTCTGCGGACTCAGCGAATTGCGCCCCATGACGGGCGGCAGGCGGCGGGTCAAGCCGGATCGGATGTCAACCGCGCCGAGGGTGTTGTTAACGTTTTTGGGTAAAGGAAAGGTTACCGTGGGGCGAATCACGGGGGCCGATTCGGGGGACGGGTTGCGACCGCTGATCGCTGAAATCGACGCCGTCGACGAGGTCGAGGTCTTCGGCCGGGTCAAGACCGTGCAGGGACTTCTGGTCGAGGTGGTCGGGCCGGTGCGCGAGCTCAGGGTCGGCGGCCGGGTGATCATCGAGACCGGCGAAGACCGGACGCTGACCTGCGAGATCGTCGGGTTCGAAAACGAGCGGGCGCTGTGTTTGCCCTTCGGCACCCTGGAGGGCGTGCGCATGGGCTGCCGGGCGGTGTTCGCCAGGCACTACGGAACGGTGCAGCCGGACATGAGCTGGCTCGGCCGGGTGCTCGACGCCAACGGCGAACCGGTCGACGGGAAGGGGCCGGCCCGGTTCGGCGAGCGCGCCTATCACCTCAGGGCATCCCCGCCGCCGGCGCACGAGCGCAGCCGGGTCGGGGCGCCGGTCGATCTGGGGGTGCGGGCGCTGAACACGTTCGTGACGGCGTGCGAGGGGCAGCGGCTGGGCATCTTCTCCGGCACCGGGGTCGGCAAATCGATGCTGATGAGCATGCTGGCGCGCAACACCGACTGCGACGTGGCGGTGATCGGGCTGATCGGCGAGCGGGGCCGGGAGGTCAAGGAGTTCATCCAGGACAATCTCGGCGAGGCCGGCATGCATCAGTCGGTGATCGTGGTGGCGACTTCCGACGAGCCGGCCCTGATGCGCCGGCAGGCGGCCTACCTGACATTGACGCTGGCGGAATATTTCCGCGACCGGGGCAAGCGGGTGTTGTGCATGATGGATTCGCTGACCCGGTTCGCCCAGGCGCAACGCGAAATCGGGCTGGCCACCGGCGAGCCGCCGACCGCCAAGGGCTACCCGCCCACGGTCTTCGCGGAACTGCCCCGGCTGCTCGAACGGGCCGGCCCGGGGGTCGAAAACACCGGCTCCGTTACCGGGTTGTTTACCGTTTTGGTCGAAGGTGATGACCACAACGAACCGATCTCAGACGCCGCGCGCGGCTTCCTCGATGGGCACGTTGTGATGGAGCGGTCCATTGCGGAAAGGGGGCGCCATCCGGCGATCAATGTCCTGAAATCCGTGTCGCGCACGATGCCGGAATGTGTGCCGGCCGACGTGCAGCCTCTCCTGGCGAAGGCGCGCGAGCATCTGTCGGTTTTCGCGGACATGGAGGAGTTGATCCGGCTCGGGGCCTACCGGAGCGGATCGGACCCGAAGGTGGACCGGGCCATCGCCATCAATCCGGCGCTCGAGGGCTTTCTTGCGCAAGGCCGGGACGAACGGACGACGATCGAAGAGGGCTACCGCCAGCTCGCGGAAATTCTGGCCCAAGGGGACGAGGACTAGCCCAGAGTTTTGTGCGGGCATGGAGTATGAGTAATGAAGTCGCGTAGCGACAGCCTGATCCGGATGAGAAAATTCCAGGTCGACGAAAAGCGCCGGCAGGTCGCGCAGATCGAGATGATGGTCGCGGACTTCGAGCGCATGGCCGCCGAACTCGAGCAGCAGATCGAGCTCGAACACCAGAAGACCGGCATTTCCGATGCCACCCATTTCGCCTATTCCACCTTCGCCAAGGCGGCGCGGGTGCGGCGCGACAACCTCGTTACGTCCGCCACAGACATGCGCGAGAAGCTGGAGCCGGCGCAGGACGAGCTGGCCGAGGCGATCGAGGACCTCAAGAAAGTCGAGATGCTCGACGCGCGCGAGAGCGCCCGCGAAACGGCCGAGGATGAAAAGCTGGAACAAGCGGAGCTCGACGAGGTCGCCGGCCGCATGAAGCGGCGCTAGCGCCAGCGGGCCCAGACAGTCAAAAGGCCGGCCCCCCGCGGGGCCGGCCTTTTTGACGGTGGTTGTGGGGTTCGCAGCCGCGCTACGCGGTCGCCCCCGAGCGCCCCACCAGGGCAGCGTAGGTCGCGCCGAGCACGGCACCGTAGATCAGGTGCAGCACCAGCGTCATCACGGCGGCCATCATGCCCAAATTGGCCCCGAAGAAGCCGGCGCCGGCCATCGGCATGACCACGATCATCATCAGCAGCCAGGCGCCGATTCCGAACAGCATGCCCTTGATCCAGTCGGACCCGCCGGGAATGCGCGGCGCGAGATAGGCGAACAGGCCGCCCCACAGGATTGTCCCGATCGCGAAATGGCCGACCCAGCCCATGATGGGGCTTCCACCGGTCATCTTGGCGAGCATGGCGATGACGTTGAGCTCGGGCATCAGGCCCATCATCGATTTGAGCACCATCAGCGCCGACAGCACCACCGTGGCCACGAAGCCGGCGATGAGGCCTTGTGTGAGATTGTTCACTTTCGCTTCCTTTCGGTTGGTTGCGATTGGCGGCGCGATGGTAGGCAAATGTGGCGGCGGGCGCGACGCCGCAACGCTCACATCGGCGTCATCTGTGGGCAACCCGGAGCGGTCTTCAGGTCGTGACCGCGGCGTCCGAATGCCTCACGCACGCCGCTAGCGTCGTCTCGTCGCGGGGTGGCTGAGCGTGTTGCCCTCGAATTTCGGCAGGTCGTCGTGGAGATCGAGCCAGGGCAGCCGAAGGGGCCAGAACTGATGGGCGAGCGGCCGAATATCCTCGGCGCGGTCGAAGGCGCCGTGTGAGATCGAGACGTACGCGCTGCCATCGCCGCGATAGGAGAGGTTGGTGCCGCATGTCGGGCAGAAACAGTGATGGCCGTGGGCGCGGCGGAAGGCGGCCGGCGGGTCGCCGGACAGCGTGAACTTGTCCGCCTCGACCACGACGAAGAGCGGCAGGGCAGCCCCGTGGGTCCTGCGGCATTCGGAACAGTGGCAGTAAACGCAGTCGAAGACCTCTCCGACCGCGAAGCGGATGCGTCCGCAAAAACAGCCACCTTCCAACACCAGGTTCGCGCTCCACCGGGGGGACCGACCCGAGCATAGGGCAGGGGCGGGCGCGCGCAACCGCGCCCGGCATGGCCTGCTAGAGATTGCCGATGGTCTTCAGCCGGGCGCGGGGGTGGACCTCGGCCTGGCTCATGACGGCGGTCTGCGGGCGGAATCGCTCGATGATCGAGCGGACGTGGGGGCGAATGGCGGCGGAGGTGATCAGCACCGGGATTTCACCCATGCGCGCGGCGTCCTCATAGGCTTCCTGCACGGCGGTGATGAAGCCGCGCAGCTTCGAGGGGGCCATCGCCAGGTGGCGTTCCTCGCCGTCGCCGGCCATGGCGTCGGCGAATTCGCGTTCCCAGTCCGGGCCCAGGGTGAGGATCGGCAGGGTGCCGTCGGGTCCGGCGTGGGCGGCGCAGAGCTGGCGGGCGAGGCGGGTGCGCACATGCTCGGCGATCTGTTGCGGGCTGCGGGCGAGGCCGGCGATCTCGGCGATTCCCTCGAGGATGGTGCCCAGGTCGCGGATCGAGATGCGTTCGGCCAGGAGCAATTGCAACACGCGCTGGATGCCGGTGAGCGAGATCTGGGCCGGCACGATGTCTTCGACCAGCTTCTGCTGCTCGTCGGGCAGCGCCTCTATGAGCTCGTGGACCTGGGCGTAGCCGAGCAGCTCGGCGACGTTGTTGCGAATGAGTTCGGACAGATGCGTGGAGATCACGGAGGCGGGATCGACAACCGTCAGCCCTTTCATCTCCGCTTCCTCGCGCAGCCCCGCGTCAATCCAGGTTGCCGGCAGGCCGAAGGTCGGCTCGGTGGTGTGGATGCCCGGCATCTCGATGCTGGCGCCGGTCGGATCCATGACCATGAACTGATCGGGGTGGACCTCGCCGCCGCCGGCCTCGACCTCCTTGATCCTGACCCGGTAGGCGTTGGGCTCGAGCTGCATGTTGTCGAGGATCCTGACGGCCGGCATGACGAAGCCGAGCTCGGTGGCGAGCTGTCGGCGCAGTGCCTTGATCTGTTCGGTGAGCCGGTCGGATCCGGCGTTGTCCTCCTTGACCAGCGACAGGATGCCGTAGCCGAGCTCGAGCTTGAGCTCGTCGATCTTCAGCGAATCGGAAACCGGGGTTTCGCCGGCCGCGGCTTCGGCGGCGGCCTGCTTGGCGACCTCGGCGCGGCGAGCGGTTTCGGCGGTGGCGAGCTGTTGGCGGCGGGTGGTGAAGGCGAGGTAGCCGACGCCGCCCGCCAGCGCCAGAAACGGCAGGGCGGGCATGCCGGGCAGGAGCGACAGCACCGCCATGACGACCGCCGACATGCCAAGGGCGCGGGGATAGCCGGTGAACTGCCGCGCCAGGGCCTTGTCGGCGGCGCCGGAGACGCCGGCTTTGGAGACGAGCAGGCCCGCCGCCGTGGAGACGATCAGGGCCGGGATCTGGGTGACCAGCCCGTCGCCGACGGTCAGAAGCGTGTAGTTGTTGGCCGCCTGATCGAGACCCAACCCCTGCTGGCCGACGCCGATGATGATGCCGCCCACGATGTTGATGAAGACGATCAGAAGCCCGGCGATGGCGTCGCCACGCACGAACTTGCTGGCCCCGTCCATGGCCCCGTAGAAGCTGCTTTCGTCCTCGAGTTTGGTGCGGCGCGCGCGCGCGGCGTCTTCGTCAATCAGCCCCGCCGACAGGTCGGCGTCGATCGCCATCTGCTTGCCGGGCATGGCGTCGAGGGTGAAGCGCGCCGCGACCTCGGCGATGCGGCCGGCGCCCTTGGTGATGACGATGAAGTTGACGATGACAAGGATCGAGAAAACGATGATGCCGATCACGAAATTGCCGCGCATCACGAAGTTGCCGAAGGCCCGGATCACCGAACCGGCGGCCTCGGTGCCGGTATGCCCGTAGGCGAGGATGAGCCGCGTGGAGGCGAGGTTGAGCGCCAGGCGGAACATCGCCGCGATCAGCAGCACCGCCGGAAAGGAGGAAAACTCCAGCGGCGCCTGGATGAACAGCGACGTCATCAGGATCAAAACGGAGAAGACGATCGAGACGGCGAGCAACATGTCGAGCGCCATGGGCGCCAGCGGCATGATGAGCACCACCAGGATCGCCATCACCCCGGTGGCCAGGGCGATGTCCGACTGCCGCAGCAGATTGGCGATGCCCTTTATTCCGGGCGGCGACAGGCCGCGCAGGCGGGAAACCGGGGGAAGCTCGTTGACGGCCATCTAGAGCCTTTTCGACCAATTCCGGGTCAATTCTGTTTGTCGATTGGCGTGCGCTTTTGCGCCACTATCGGCGCAAATCCCCTTGGCCGTATGGCCTGATACGGCCTGCGGGCCTTGGCTTGATCCTGTCACAAAATCGCTCCGTCAGAATGGCTCGCAATTGGTCGAAAAGGCCCTGATGCGCTCAGGCGGCGCTGGAACGCTGGGCGCCCGGGGCGGGCACTTCAAGGCCCTCGCCGGCATACTGGTTGAGCTTGTTCCTCAGCGTGCGGATCGAAATCCCCAGTATGTTGGCGGTGTGGGTGCGGTTGCCCAGGCAATGGTCGAGGGTGTCGAGGATGAGGTCGCGCTCGACATCGGCGACGCTGCGGCCGACCAGCGAAGCGGTGGCGGCCCGGGCGGCGAGGGCGGCCTGGTCGGCCATCGAGGGCGAGGCGGCGTTCGCCGCATCGGCGCCGTCGGGCATTCTGATGTCGGCCGGCTCGATGATGTCGCCGGAGGCCAGCAGCACGGCGCGATGCAGAGTGTTCTCGAGCTCGCGGACGTTGCCGGGCCAGGGGGCGCGGGCGAGCTCCTGGCGTGCCGCTTCGGAAAGCGCGCGCCGGGGCAGGCCATTGGCGTCGGCATATTTGGCGACGAAGTGCTCGGCCAGGGCCTCGATGTCGGCCGGGCGGGCGCGCAGGGGCGGCAGATGCAGGGTGACGACGTTGAGGCGATAGAGGAGATCCTGGCGGAACGTGCCCTGGCGCACCGCTTCGTCGAGGTTGCGGTTGGAGGTGGCGATGACGCGGATATCGACCGGCACCGGCTTGGCGCCGCCGAGGCGGTCGATCAGCCGTTCCTGGAGCGCCCGCAGGAGCTTGGCCTGCAGGCGTGTATCCATCTCGGATATCTCATCGAGCAGCAGGGTGCCGGTGTCGGCCTCCTCGAATTTGCCGATGCGGCGGGCGACGGCGCCGGTGAAGGCGCCCTTCTCGTGCCCGAACAATTCCGACTCGAGCAGCTCACCGGGAATGGCCGCGCAGTTGACGGAGATGAAGGGCCGCGAGTCCCGGCGCGAGCGGGCGTGCAGATACTTCGCCACCAGTTCCTTGCCGGTGCCGCTCTCGCCGGTGATCAGGACGCTGGCGTCCGAGGGCGCGATCTGGTCGGCCAGGCCGACCAGCCGGATCATGGCGGGGTCGCGGTAGACGAAGTCGGTGCTGTCGCGGGCGACGGCGGCGATGACCGCCGCGATCAGTTCGGCGTCGGGGGGCAGGGGGATGTATTCCTTGGCGCCGGCGCGGATGGCATTGACGGCGGCGGCGGTGTCGTTGCCGGTGCCGCAGGCGACCAGCGGCACATGCATGCGCTCGGCCTCCAGGGCGCCGATGAGCGAGGGGATGTCGATGGCGACGTCGGCCAGCAGCAGGTCGGCGCCGCGTCCGGCCCTCAGGCTGGCCAGCGCGATCTCGGCGGTCGGGGCGTGGGCAACCTTGGCGCCCCCGTCCATCGCCAGCTTGGTCGCCTCGGAAAGCTGACCTTCCAGCGCGCCGATGATGAGTAGCCGCATTGGTCCTCTCCCTCCGCCTCAGGCGGCTTTGATGATTTCCGTCATGGTGATGCCGAGCCTGGAATCGACAAGCACGATCTCTCCGCGCGCGACGAGGCGGTCGTTGACATAGATGTCGATGGCTTCTCCGACCTGCCGGTCGAGTTCGACGACGCTGCCGACATTCATCTTCAGCAGCTTGGCGACCGGCATGCGGGTTCGGCCGAGGACCGCCGAAATTCGCACCGGCACGTCGAACACGGCCTCGAGATCGGCCGCCGATTTGTCGCTGGGGTCGACGGCGTCGACGTCGTCGATGTTCGAATCATCCCCATTGCCGCTCATGTCCTCGAGGCTCGGGGCGCCGGCGGCCGGGCCCGGCGCGGCGGGATCGGTTTGACCGGCGGCCGGCGCGGCGGGATCGGTTTGCGTCGGCCCGTCGTCAGGGGCGCCGGTTTCGTCTTCGTCGCTCATTGGTCTTCTCCGGGCAAGCTGGGCGCGGCCCCCGTCGCGGTCGGGGAGGCGCCGAGATAATGGCGGATGGCTTTGTCGACCGAGGCTTCGATGGCGGCGCCGTCGCGCACCACCCCGCCGTCGGCCCAGTCGATACGGCAGTCGCCCAGGGCGATGTCGGGCTCGCCCATGATCACCAGCCGGCCGTCGAAGCCGAGCTCGGCGGCGCGGGACTCGGCGGTCTGCCTGACGGCTTCGGCGAGATCGGGATGGCAGCGAATGACCACATGCGGCACCCGGTCGAGGGAGGCCAGGCACTCGGCGAGGAGGGCGTCGATTTCGGCAGCGGGCCGGCTGTCGACGAGATGGCAGGCAAGCTTGCGGGCAATCAGTGAGGCAAGCTCGGCGGCCTCGCCGCGCGTCTGGCCCAACGCCGCGTCGAGCGCCTCGGCGAAGCGGGCGGATTGGTCGGCGAGGTCGCGGGCGGCGGCGGCGGTTGCCTCGGCGGCGCGGGCGGCGGCACCGGCCTCGCCTTCGGCCCTGCCTTCGGCGCGGGCCGTCTGGCGTGCTTCGTCGAGCAGTCTTTGCAGCGCCGCTTCGTCGATCAGCGTGGCCTTGTCCCCGGTCCGGCCGAGGTCGAGGTCGAAGCCGAACCGGGCGGGGGCGGCGAGCTCAGCCATCAGCCGATCATCTCCTCGTCGCCGCGGTTCTTGGTGATGACGATCTCGCCGCGGGCGGCAAGGTCCTTGGCGGTGTTGAGAAGGCGCGACTGGGCCTCGTCGACGTCCTTGAGGCGGACCGGCCCCATGGTGTCCATGTCCTCGCGCAGCATCTTGGAGGCGCGCGCCGACATGTTGGCGAAAAAGAAGTCGCGGGTCGCCTCCGAGGCGCCCTTGAGCGCCAGGGCCAGATCGGATTTCTCCACCGATTGCAGGATGGTCTGGATGGCTGCGGATTCCAGCCCCGCCAAATCGTCGAAGGTGAACATCAGCGCCTTGATGCGCTCGGCGGCATCGCGATCGATCTCCTCGAGGGAGGCGATGAAACGGGTCTCGGTCTGGCGATCGAAGCTGTTGAAGATCTCCGCCATCTGCTCGTAGCTGTCGCGCAGCCGGCTGGGGCTGAGCGTGGAGACGAACTCGGTGCGCAGGGTGGATTCGATCTTGTCCAGCACGTCCTTCTGGACCGGCTCGATGGCAAGCATGCGCAACACGCACTCCATCGACAGCGCCTCGGGCAGGCTCGCCAGGACCCGGCTGGCGTGATCGGGAGAGAGTTTGGACAGCACCACAGCGGCGGTCTGGGGATATTCGTTCTTCAGGAAGTTCGCCAACACGTCCTCCTGGACGTTGGAGAGCTTCTCCCAGATGTTGCGCCCGGCCGGGCCCCTGATCTCCTCCATGATGAAGTCGACCCGCTCCTTGGGCAGGAAGGACAGCAGCAGACGTTCGGTTGAATCCGGGGTGCCGGCGAGGTTGGTGTTGGAGGACAGGCGGGTGACGAAATCCACCAGCAATTCGTCGAGCATGCTCTGGGTGATCGGCCCGATCCGCACCATGGCGCTGGAGAGCTGACGGATTTCGATTTCGTCGAGCTCCTCGAAGATGGTCTTGCCGTAGTCCGGCCCCAGCGCCAGCAGGATGGCGGCGGCCTTCTCGTCACCTTCCAGGTCCCGTTCGGCGGCATCGCCCTGCACCACCAACCGGCCCTCGGAAGGGCGGGGGCCGGCGATGGCTGCCTGTGCGGGGGGCGCCATCAGGCGGCCTGGTTGAGCCAGTCACGAATGATCGTGGAGGCCTGCTTGGGGCGCTCCTCGATCAGATCGCCGACTTGTTGAAGGGTCTGGAACTTCGCTTCCCCCATCGAGCGCGCCTGCTCCATCCACTGCTCGGACTCGCCCTGGTGCTTGCGTTCGCTGTCGATCAGCGCCTGGGGGCCGGAGATCTGTTGCTGGGGTTCGGCGTCGGGAACCGCGGAAGCCTGCGGGAGCGCCAGGGGCTCGGTTTCGGGCGCCAGCACCCGCTTGACCAACGGCCGCATCACGAAGAACACGAGCGCCACCGCGATCAGCATGGTCACCAGCATCTCGACCATGGAGAACAGATCGTCGCGGGTGAAATTGAACAGGCCGGCGTCGGAATCGGGGATCGTCAGATCCGGACGGGCGGCGAACTGCATATTGACCACCTGGACCTGATCGCCGCGGGACGGGTCGAAGCCGATCGCGGATTTGACCAGCGCCTCGATCTGGGTGAGGTCGTCCCCGGAGCGCGGCTGGTAGACGGAATTGCCGTTGGTGTCGGACTGGTAGGTGCCGTCGACGACCACCGCCACCGACAATCGCCTGACGTCGCCGGCCTCGTTGACCTCGGTCGTGGTGGTCTTCGGGATCTCGTAGTTGATGGTCTCCTCGGTGGTCGCGGAGCGTTCCGAGGATCCGCCGGTGGCCGTGGACGTCGTGCCGGCGTTGCCCGGCAGCTCGTTGGCCACCGACACGGAGCCGTCCGAGGCGGGTCCGGTCGCGGCGTCTTCGAGTTCGCGGGTCTGGGAGGAGCGCACGACCTGGCCGTTCGGGTCGTAGGTCTCGCGGGTCACCGTCGAGCGCGTGGTGTCGAGCTCGGCGGAAACCTGCACGCGGGCCCGTCCGGCGCCGACGACGTTGGAGAGCATGTCCTCGATCCGGGTGCGCACCCTGTTCTCGAAGGCCAGCGTCCGCTCCGCGAACATCGCCGCGGCGGCGTCCTCGTCGTTGCCGACGGTGCCGGAGGCCAGCAGCTCGCCTTCGGTGTCGACGATGGAGACCCTGTTGGGGCTGAGCCCGTCGATGGCGGTGGCGGTCAGGTGCTGGATGGCGCGGATTTCACCGACCGACAGCGCCCCCCTGACCTCGAGTACGATCGAGGCGGTGGGGTCCTTGGCCTCGCGCCGAAACAGCTCGCGCTCGGGCAGCACCAGATGCACGCGGGCGCCGCGGACCCGGGCGAGCGAGGTGATGGTGCGGGCGAGTTCGCCCTCCAGGGCCCTGAGCTGGTTGATGTTCTGGACGAAGCTGGTGGCGCCCAGGGTCGATTGCTGATCGAAGATCTCGTAGCCGACCTGGCCGCGCGCCGGCAGCCCCGATTCGGCCAGCGTCATGCGGATCGAGGTGATCTGATCGCGCGGGACCAGAATCGCCTCGCCCTCGCCGCGCAGCTGATAGTTGATGTTGAGGGTCTGCAGCTCGGAGACGATGGCCGCCGAATCATCGAAGCTGAGGCCGGTGTAGAGCGGCGCCATCTGCGGGGTGGTGACCCGGAAGGTCAGGAAGGCGAAGAAGGCCAGCGTCATGACGGCGACAACCGCCATCGCGGCTACCCGCGCCATGCCCAGCCGATTAAGGAAAGCAAGTACGTTACTCACCGGACCGCCCTATCGCGTAAATTGTTCTTGGGGCGACGCCGAACCGGTTGCCCCTGCAGCTAGGGAATTATTGCCTAGTGTATGGTTAATAGGCCCTTAATTGCGTCAGGCCGGGTGGGGGAGTTCGCTGTCACAGCGGCGTCGCGTCCCCTACGTGAAAGCCCGGATGGCGGTAGTGGTTCCTATCTGGAGGGACAGCAGGGATGCGCAGCTTCGATGAGATCTATGCGATCGCCGCCGAGCGACGCGGCGGCCCCAAAGCGGTCGAGGCCTTGCTTTCGCGGCCGAAACCCGAATCCGAGCTGATTGCGATCCCCGACGACCGCTGGCTCGCCGGCATGGTGCGGGCGGTGTTCAATGCCGGCTTCAACTGGCGGGTGATCGAGGCCAAATGGGACGGGTTCGAGGCGGCCTTCGAGGGATTTGACATCCATCGCAACGCGATGGCCTCCGACGAGGATGTGGCGCGATGGACCCAGGACACCCGAATCGTCCGGCATGCGGCGAAGATCCGCTCGGTGCAGGCCAACGCGCAGCTTCTGGTGGAGCTCAGCGGGGAGCGCGGCAATCGGCCGCATCAGCTGGCGGTGTGGCCGGCCACCGATTTCGCGGGGCTTGTGGAGATGCTCAAGCAGCGCGGCTCGCGGCTGGGCGGGATGACGGGCCCGTATTTCCTCAGGGCGATGGGCAAGGACGGGTTTGTCCTCGGCCGCGACGGGGTTGCGCGATTGATCGCCGAAGGCGTGGTCGACAAACCGCCATCCTCGAAATCGGCGATGCGGGCGGTGCAGGCGGCGTTCAATACGTGGATGGAGCAGTCGGGCCGTTCGCTGACCGAGATCTCCCGGGTGCTGGCGCTCAGCACGGGCGAATTGCGCTACTAGGGCCTGTACTCACAAAGGGTTTGGAGCGTGGTTTGAGCGAAAATCGTTCAGTTTCAGGAGAAAGACCGCGGACGGAGCCGACCTCCTTCAAGGGCTTGCGAAGCCAAAATGGACGATTGTCGCCAAATCCCCGGCGCCCGGCCCCAAAAAGCGGGAACCGGTTTTCGGACAAGGCCGGGCGCCACTTTGAGTGGGCGGACGCCCGAACCGCAAAAGTGGTGTCCACTTTTGCTGGGCGTCTCGCCGTGACGCGGCGGATTTGGGCCCTGAATGCGTTGCGTTCCGCTTGTGGTGTTCGGCACCACGGCGCGGTCCGCGCCTGTTC
>CAZNOZ010000056.1:0-12246 GCA_964574935.1 uncultured Devosiaceae bacterium
TGGCGCCTTTGTTCTGGAGCGGCAACACGATCGCCGCCAAGCTGGCCGTGGGCCAAATCGAGCCGGCCGCCCTGACCCTGTTCCGCTGGCTGCTCGCGATGGCGCTGATTGCGCCGCTTGCCCTGCCGCATCTCAAACGCGACTGGCCGGCGGTCAGGGGCAAGCTGTGGCTGCTGCTCGCCTCCGGGTTCTTCGGGATGGGCCTGTTCAATCTCCTGCTGTATTCCGCCCCGCACTTCACCACCGCGGTCAACATTTCGATTGAGCAGGCGGCGATCCCCGTCCTGGTGATGACCGGCAACTTCGTCGCCTTCCGTGTCCGGACCCGCTGGCTGCAGATCCTCGGGGTGGCGCTGACAATCTGGGGTGTACTTCTGGTCGCCACCCACGGCGAACCGGCCCGCATCCTGTCGCTGAGCGTCAACCAGGGCGACGGGCTGACGCTCAGCGCCTGTGTGCTGTATGCGCTGTATTCCCTGGCCCTCAGATATCGCCCGGACATCCACTGGCTGAGCTTCCTGGCCGTCACCTTCGCCGGGGCGGCGCTGGCCGCCGTGATCCTGCCGCTCGGCTTCGCCGGCGGTTTCGCTGCCGTCGTCCCCACCGAAATCACCGCGCGCGGCTGGCTGATCGTCGCCTACACGGCGGTGTTTCCCTCAATCGGCGCCCAGCTTTGCTACGCGGTCTCGGTCGTTCGTGTGGGGCCGAACCGGGCGAGCCTGTTCATCAACCTCATCCCGGTGTTTGGAACCGTGATGAGTGTGCTTCTGCTCGCCGAGGCGTTCGAGCCCTATCACCTCGTCGCCTCTGCCTTCGTCGTCGTCGGTATCGCGCTCGCCGAGTTTTCCGCCCGCGCCCGCCCGCAGGTGCCGCTGACCTGAACCGGCCTCACGCCTCGCCGCGGTCGGGCTGCTCGATGCCGATCAGGCGCCGCCTCAGATCGCGCCGGATCACCATGTCCACCAGTTTGATCGATCCCCACCGCAGGTGCCGCCCCAGGACAGAGAGCCGTGCCGTCAGCGACGCCGGCTGCAGGAATATCCCGATGTTGCCCTTGGCCGCGCCGGCTCTGGGGCTCACCTCGGCCCTCAGCTGGGTGCACAGGGCCGGATCGGTTTGCGCCAGACGCAGCGTGCTGCCGGGGCGCTCGATGGGGCAAAACAGGGTCACGTCCGTCGGCCGGTCGAACAGGTCCGTTCGCTCGAGCAACCGGCGCGCCGCGTCCGCGGTGATGACGTAGCCGGCCGAGCCCCATCCGGTCGAACGGAACCGGCGCAGGCGGACACCGGCGATTTCGACCCCGGGTATCGGGTCGGAGCACAGAAGCGGACGTCGGCAGGTCTCGATCCGAATGAGATCGAAGGGCAGCTCGGGCAGCTCCCGCAAGAATGCCGGCAGAGCCGGCGCCAGCAGGGCATCGTCCTCGACAATCAGCGCCCGCGCCACACCGTCCGCGAGCATCGTGCGCCACACCTCGATGTGGCTGGCCGTGCAGGACAGTTGCGGCGGCGACAGAAACAGGGCGCGCCTCGGATCGGCGTGACGCGCCAGAAAGTCTGGTTCCAAGTCAGCCGGTTGCCGCGCCGCGATCCGTTTCGCCTGCAGCCCGAGCCGCTCGAACTGATCCTCCATGAACGTCCGGCGATCGGACCGGAACGGCAGATTGATGTAGTAGGCCGGAACCGGCTGCATGTTCCCGGACTTAGCGCGTCCCCTGCCGATATCCATGGTTCGGCGTCGGCCCCCGGCCGTCAGAATCTGAGCCGTTTGGCCTGCATCACCCCGTCGATGGAGACCAGGGCGTCGAGTTGTTCGTCAGATATGTCGCCATCGATTTCAAGAAGCGCGATCGCGTCGCTCCCCGCCGCCTGCCGGCCGAGATGGAAGTTGGCGATGTTGATGCCCCAGTCGCCGAGGGTCGTCCCCAGCCGGCCGATGAACCCCGGCCGATCCTGGTTGGTGATGTAGAGCATCGAGGGGCCGAGCGCCGCTTCCATGTCGATGCCCTTGACCTGAATGAGCCGCGGCTTGCCGTCCGAGAAGACCGTTCCGGCGACCGAGCGGTCGCCCCGCTGGGTGCTCACGGTGAGCCGGATATATCCCTCGTAGGCGCCCTGCTGCTCGCGGCTGACGATTTCGATCGTCATCCCCCGATCCCGTGCGATCGCCGGCGCCGAGACCATGTTGACGTCGTCCAGAAGCGGCTTGAGGAGCCCCATCACGGCCGCCGCCGTCAGCGGCCTGGTGTTGAGTTCGGCGAGCACGCCCGAATACTCGATCTTGACCTCGGAAATCGCGGTTTCGGTCAACTGCCCGGCGAAACTTCCCAGCTGCTCGGCGAGCTTGATGAAGGGGGTCAGCTTCGGCGCCTCGTCGGCGGAGATCGACGGGAAATTGAGCGCATTGGTGATCGCTCCGTCGATGAGATAGTCCGAAATCTGTTCGGCGATCTGCAGCGCCACGTTTTCCTGCGCCTCCGTTGTCGCCGCGCCCACATGCGGCGTGCACACGATGTTCGGTGCCTCGAACAGCGGATTGTCGATGGCCGGCTCCTCGACGAACACATCGACCCCCGCCCCCGCCAGCTTGCCCGATTCCAGCGCCGCGAGCAGCGCCGCCTCGTCGACCAGCCCGCCGCGGGCGCAGTTGATGAGCCGGGCGCCCGTTTTCATCTTCGAGATCGCCTCGGCGGAAATGATGTTTCGGGTCGCTTCCGTGAGCGGCGTATGCAGCGTCACGAAGTCGGCACGCGCCAGCAGCTCGTCGAGCTCGACCTTGTCGACCCCCAGATCGGCGGCCCTTTCCGGCGTCAGGAACGGATCATAAGCCAGAACGCGCATCTTCAGCCCGTGCGCCCGGTCGGCGACGATGGACCCGATATTGCCGCAGCCGATGATCCCCACCGTCTTGTTGGTCACCTCGACGCCGAGAAACCGGTTCTTCTCCCACTTCGACGCCCGGGTCGAGGCGTCCGCCTCCGGGATCTGCCGCGCCACCGCCATCAGCATTGCGATCGTATGCTCGGCAGTGGTGATGGAATTGCCGAACGGGGTGTTCATCACGATGATGCCCCTTGAGGTGGCCGCCGGAATATCGACATTGTCGACACCAATGCCGGCCCGGCCGATCACCTGGAGCTTGTCGGCCGCCGCGATCAGCTTCTCGGTGACCTTGGTCGCCGAGCGAATGGCCAGCCCCTCGTAGCCGCCGATGGCCGCGAGCAGCCCGTCCTTGTCCTTGCCGAGCTCGGGTTTGAAATCGACCTCGACGCCACGGTCGCGAAACACCTGCACGGCGGTTTCGCTGAGCTTGTCGGATACGAGTACCTTGGGCATTCAGCCCTCCATGAATTCCGTCAATTTGTGAGTTGAAGGGTCAGCCCCGTTCGGCTTTTTCCGCGGCGAACGCCCAGTCGAGCCATTGGGTCAGCGCCGCGACGTCCGCCGTTTCGACGGTGGCGCCGCACCAGACCCTGAGCCCCGGCGGCGCGTCGCGATAGGCGCCGATGTCGTTGGCCACCCCTTCGGCTTCGAGCCGCCCCGCCAGCGCCTTGGCGAACTTCGCCTGCCCGTCGGCGGGCAGCGCCGCGATGTCCGGGTCGACGATCTTCAGGCACACCGAGGTGTTCGATCGGGTCTCGGGCACCCTTGCCAGATGCCCGACCCAATCGGTGGCCGCCACCCAGTCGGCGATCATCGCTGCATTGCCGTCGGCCCGCGCCTTGAGGGCCTCGAGCCCCCCGATCGCGCGCGCCCATTCCATGGCGTCGATGGCATCCTCGATGACCAGCATCGACGGGGTGTTGATCGTCGCCCCCTCGAAGATCGACGTGTTGAGCTTGCCGGACTTGGTGAGCCGGAAAAGCTTCGGCAGCGGCCAGGGCGGCGCGTAGCTTTCGAGCCGTTCGACCGCCCGGGGCCCGAGGATCAGCACCCCGTGCGCCGCTTCCCCGCCCAGCACCTTCTGCCAGGAGAACGTCGCCACATCGAGCTTGGAGAATTCGACGTCCTGCGCGAACACCGCCGAGGTCGCATCGCAAATCGCCAGTCCCTCGCGGTCCGCGGCGATCCAGTCGGCGTCCGGCACCCGCACCCCGGAGGTCGTGCCGTTCCAGGTGAACACCACGTCGCGGTTCCAGTCGACCGCCTTGAGCTCGGGCAGTTCGCCATAGTCCGCGCTCAGGGTTCGGACGTCATTGAGGCGGAGCTGCTTGGTGACGTCGGTCACCCAGCCGGCGCCGAAGCTCTCCCAGGCAAGAAGGTCCACCCCCCGCTGGCCCAGAAGCGACCACAGCGCCATCTCGAACGCCCCGGTGTCCGAGCCCGGCACCACCGCGACCAGATAGTCGTCGGGCAGCGCCAGCAGCTCCCGGGTCAGCGCGAGCGCCCGCTCGATCCGCGCCTTGGCCGGCTTCGAACGGTGCGATCGGCCCACAATTGCGTGCTCGAGCGCCCCCGGCGTCCAACCGGGACGCTTGGCGCACGGACCTGAGGAGAAATTGGGATTTGCCGGACGCGCGTCCGGCCGCGTGGGTGTGCTCATCGTCTATCCTTCCAGATAGTCGCCCCTCGTTGGGGAGGGGTGTCCCACGGGCGGCTCTATTGGAAGCGCGGCAAAAGTGCAAGCGGCAAAACGCCCGGCCGCCCCTCGCCTCGTGGGCTGGTTAAGGCGCGTGGGTTGGGCGGCGCTCTAGTCGGGGCTCGCCTTGGTCAGCCCGACCAGATGGCGACTGACGGTGCGGACCGGCAGGATGGTGTCGTGAAGGCCCAACTCCTCGCAGATCGGCAGATAGTCCTCTTCCTCGATCAAGGTGACCACCCGGGCGATGCCGAGGTTCTTGCCGATCAGGGAGGTGATGATGTTGGTCTGGTCGTGATTGGTGACGCAGTACAGGATATCGGTTTGTTTCGGATCGACCTCGGAAAGCACGTCGGGCCGCGAGCCGTCGCCATGCAGGAAGGCGCAGTCGAGGGTGTCATTCAGTTCCTCGATGCGCGCGGCATCGCGCTCGATAATGACGACCTCGTGCCCGGCCTTGCTAAGCGCCTGGGCGGTGGCGACCGCCAGGGTGGTCGCGCCGAGAATCACCAGTCTCATTGGTCAGCTTCTCCTTGTTCGCTGTCGGGCGGCGTCTGGCGGTGTCCGATCCAGGTTCCCGGGAACACCACCACCATGAGCGCGATGATTTCCAGCCGGCCGAGCAGCATGTCCACACATAGCACGGCCTTGAGCACCGGTTCGAGCGCGGCGCGCGTGATCCCGGTCGACATCCCGACCGTGCCCGTCGCCGAGACGACCTCGAACAGGGCATCCAGCGCATCGTAGCCATAGGCGAGAAAGACCAGCCACGAGGCGAGGATCACGGCGGCGAAGAGGCCGAGCGTCACCAGCACCAGCACGAGCTCGCGGTCGTCCCACTCGCGGCCGGCAATGCGGGTGGAAACACTGGCGTGGGGCGTCAGCCCGGTTCTGGCGATCAGATACCAGCCGAGCCGGATCAGAACGATCAGGCGCAACAGCTTCATGCCCCCGGCGCTCGAGCCGACACCGCCGCCGATCGCCATGGCCACGATCAGCACCCCCTTCGACAGTCCATCGAGGCTGCCAGGCGAGACGCTGGTGAACCCGGCCGTGGTCTGCGCGGAAAAGCCCGTGAGCACGAGCTGCCACCAGGCGCGGTCGGGCGCACCGGCGAGGCTCCATTGCCTGAGCACCAGCACCGCCGAGACCGCCAGCCCCAGCGCGATCAGGGCCCGCACTTCCGAATCGCGGATCACCGACGCCCACCTGCCCCTGAGCGCGTCGTAATGAATGGGCAGCGCGATGGCCCCCAGCACGCACAACACGATCACCAGGGTCTGCGTCAGGGCGCCCAGCCCTCCGATGCTGGCGTTCAGCGGCGAGAAGCCCCCGGTCGACACCGACGACAGGGTGAGCGCGATCGCGGAAAACAGGTCCGTGCCCGAAAGCCACAGCGCCACGATGCCGATCGCGGTCAGCCCGGCGTAGATGCGGATGGCGAGCAGCGCATAGGCGCGGGTGCCGCCCAGCAACCCCAGCTGCGGGCTGAGCGCGCCGGTCAAGCGCCTGGCGCTGGCTCCCCCTTGCCCGAACAGCAGCGCGAACGACAACACGATGATGCCGATGCCGCCGAGCCACTGCAGCCAGGCCGCCGCGAAGATCGTCGTATGCGTCTTGTCCTCGACACTCGCGAACGTCGACAACCCCGTGGTGGTGATGCCCGAGATCGCCTCGAACACGGCGTCCGAATAGCTCAGCCCGCTCACCGTCATCGGCAGCGCGAAGACCAGCGGCGTGACCACGAAGATCGCCGCCACGGTGACCAGCGCTTCGTTCCATTGCATGTCGACCGGTCGCGCCTGGCGCTGCAGCCACCAGCCGACCGCGACCAGCCCCCCGGCCGCCATCAGATACGCGACGGCGTGGGCCCACTCCCGGAACACGAGCGCGCAAATGGCCGGAGGCAGCGCCGACAGGCCGACCACGAACAGGAGCTGACCGAAATAGACCGCGACGATCCGCGGCCTGACCGCGTAGCTCAGGATCTCCGCGACCATCGACCGACCGCCCCTCGCTGATGCCTCAACCGACCCAGCCTAGCCACAAAGCGCTCCCCTGTCCTGCGCTCATGGCGGCCGTTCTTGGCCCCGACGAGCCGCCGCACCGCGCCCCGCCTCGAAGTCGCCACAACCCTTGCGCGCACACCGTGGTGCGGCTGCAACACTCGCGTGAAATATCAGCGTTGCGGCGGTCCTTGATGCGGGATTCTCCGGACTCCGATTGCGCGCCACACCGCGTTTGTGCAACTTGTTAACAAGGTCCAAAAAACGCTTAACGAAGAGGACTGAGTAATGGGCGTCATGAGGAAACTGTCGATAGCCGGGGTGATGGCGGTAGCCACGACCACCGGTGCACTTGCTACCGATCTGTACGTGCCGACCGAACAGCCGGCACTCACCGCTCCCGACGAGGGAACGGACTGGTCGGGTTTGTATCTGGGCAAATTCGCGCTGATCAACTGGGCCCGGGAAAGAAACCCGATCTTTTCACCGCCCGACGCGGTCTTCGGCGTCGGCAAGGTCGTCGGATACAATTGGGATCTGGGCCAGGTCATTCTCGGCGTCGAGGGTGTCGTGGGCTACTACTGGCCGCAGACCGACTCGGGCATCTGGGGCGATGTCGCCAATCAGGTGCTGCTGGAAGGAAATGTCCGGGCCGGCATCGAGGTCGGCGACAACGGCCTGATCTACGTCCTGGCCGGCGTCGGAACGCTGCACCGGCTCCCGAGCTACACCGGCTTCGGCCCCGACACGCTCAACTTCGGGACTGTCGGCGTCGGTGGCGAACTGATGTTTGGCAATGGCTGGGCGGGTCGCGCGCAATACAACTATCGCGCATTCGCCGATCCCTGGTCCGACTTCTATTCCCACAACGTCTCGATCGGCGTCGTCAAATACATCAAGTGACGAGCCCGACGGGCGAATGGTTCACAAGGGCCCCGCTTCGGCGGGGCCTTTTTTTTGCGCCGAACCGCGCCCCCCACACGCCCGAAAAGAAACGGCGCCCCGAAGGGCGCCGCTCACAGTTTGGTGCTGTCGTTTGACTAGTAGAGCCGGTGCCGCCAGCTCACCCGGAACTCGTGGCCGAAGCCGCCGGCGATGGTCGCCGGATCGTCGGTCATGAGCTCATTGAGATACACGAACCGGTAGCCGAAATCGATGACGTCGGAGCCCATGTCATAGCCGATGCCGGCCATCGCCGCCGCCGCCAATGTCCAGCCCGTGCCGCCGGGCGAGCCGGTCGCCTGCAGGTCGTACCAGGCGCCGCCGGCGCCGCCGCCCACATAGCCGACCCAGCCGCCGCTGGCGTCCATGTTGTCGCCGAGCCCGAAATCGACATAGGCGTTGGCGAGAACCAGGCCCATGCGCAGGGTGTAGGCGACCGCGGTGTCGGTCTCGCCGGTCGAGACCATGTAGTCGAAGGTCTTGTCGACCCGGAACCCGTTGTCGAATTCATAGCCGACGCCGGCGCCGACCGACCAGTTCCAGCCTTCGGCGTTCGAGCCGCACCCGCAGGTCTGGATGTCGGGGAAATAATCGAGGCTCAGCGATTTCGAGCCGCGGATGTACCAGCCCTCGCCGAGCCCGTAGTCCGGCGCGATGTAGGGCGTCTCGGGGAAGTCTGCGGCCACAGCGACGCCCGGTAGCGCGGCGGCAAACGAAACCATAAGGATGGCGACCAGGGTACGCATGGGTTTGTCCTCGTGCTCGATACGCGTTGACCTCGCACGAGTATGGGCGCCGTTTGTTAAAACCCACTTAACCTAAAGCCTTAACCCTAACGGCCTGACAACATTGGGATTTGGACGATTTTGCGCCTCTGCCGCCGGCCGCCCGGGTCGCCGGGATGACGCATTGTGGAGTGAACGGGGGGCGTTTGCCCGACGGAAAAGCGGCTCAGGCGACCTTCTTGATCGCCCCGGCGATATCCTTGACGACCGCGGCGATCATCGCCTCGTCCTCGCCCTCGCCCATCACCCGGATGACCGGTTCGGTGCCGGAGGCCCTGACGACAAGCCGCCCCGTGGTGCCTAGCCGGCCCTCGGCCTCCTCGATCACCTGGCGGACGAGCTTGTCCTCCAGGGGCTTGCCGTGCCGGTAGCGCACGTTCTGGGTGAGCTGTGGCACCGGCTCGAACAGGTGGCAGACCTCGGAGACGGGCTTCGCCTCTTCCTGGATCACCGCCATCAGCTGCAGCGCCGCCACCACCCCGTCACCGGTGGTGGTGAAATCGGTCAGGATGATGTGCCCGGACTGCTCGCCGCCGACATTGAAGCCGCCGGCGCGCATCGCCTCGAGCACGTACCGGTCGCCGACCTTGGTGCGTTCGAGGTTCAGTCCCAGCGAATCCAGGAACCGCTCGAGCCCGAGATTGGACATGACGGTGGAAACGATCCCGCCGCCGGTCAGCATCTCGCGCGCGTGCCAGTATTTCGCGACCGCCGCCATCACCTGGTCGCCGTCGACGATCTCGCCCTTTTCGTTGACGATGATCACCCGGTCCGCATCGCCGTCGAGCGCGATGCCGATATCGGCGCGCAGCTCCAGCACCTTGGCGCACAGCGCCGCCGGCGCCGTCGAGCCGCACTTGTCGTTGATATTGAAGCCGTCCGGCTGGTCGCCGATCGCGAACACCTCGGCGCCGAGCTCCCAAAGCGCCTCCGGCGCGGTCTTGTAGGCGGCCCCGTTGGCGCAGTCGACGACCACCCGGATGCCGGTGAAATCGATGTGCCGCGGCAGGGTGCGCTTGGCATATTCGGTGTAGCGGGTGCGCGCCTCCTCGATCCGCTTGGCGCGACCGATCTCCCGGCCCTGGGCCAATCGCGAGGTCAGGTCTGAATCGACGAGCTTTTCGATTTCGCGCTCGGTCGAGTCGGGGAGTTTGTAGCCATCGGGGCGGAACATCTTGATCCCGTTGTCGTCGAACGGGTTGTGGGAGGCCGAGATCATCACCCCGAGATCCGCCCTGAGCGAACGCGTCAGCATCGCGACGGCCGGCGTCGGCATCGGACCGAGCAGGAACACGTCGCATCCCACCGCCGTGAAGCCGCCGGTCATGGCGTATTCTATCATGTAGCCCGACCGCCGCGTGTCCTTGCCGATGACCACGCGGTGCCGATGCGAGCCGTTGCGGAAGACGATGCCCGCCGCCATTGCGACCCGCATCGCCAGCTCCGGCGTCAAGACATCGCCGTTGGCAAGCCCGCGAACGCCGTCGGTACCGAAATACTTGCCCATGATCCCCAAACGTCCCCGAATAGGATTTGAGATTATAGCTTAGCCCGCTTCGCCGGCGAAGCGGCATCCGGGTCTATCCTAAACGCCCCGTCACGGCCAATAAGCACCGGGGAGCATGCCCGCGTTCCCCTCCCGCGGCGTCCGGCGGCACCCGCCCGCCCGCCGCTGGCCAATGCGCCGCCGAAATAGTACCAGCGGCAAGCGGTGTCGCCGCGCCGTTCACTCTTGCGAGGGGCCATGTCAGCACCCGATCCCGGCACCCGCCCGAAGGTCGTCATCATCGGCGCGGGCTTTGGCGGCCTGGCCGCCGCCAAGGCGCTTGCCGGCAAGCCGGTCGACGTCACCATCGTCGACAGGCGCAACTACCACCTGTTCCAGCCGCTGCTCTACCAGGTGGCCACCGCGGATCTAAGCCCCGCCGACATCGCCTGGCCCATCCGCTCGATATTCTCCCGACAGGCCAACGTCTCGGTGATTCTCGGCGAGGTGACAGGGGTCGATCCCGACGCCAGGCGCGTGCGGGTGAGCACCGGCGAACTCCCCTATGACCACCTGATCATCGCCTGCGGCTCGGCCAATGCCTGGTTCGGCCACGACGGGTGGGCGGCTTTTGCGCCGGGCCTCAAATCCATCACCGACGCCACCGACGTGCGCCGCCGCATTCTGCTCGCCTTCGAGCGGGCGGAAACCGCACGCGACCCGCAGGAACGCCACAAGCAGCTCACCTTCGTGATCATCGGCGGCGGCCCGACCGGGGTCGAGATGGCCGGGGCGATCGCCGAGCTGGCCCGCGCCGCCCTGGTGCGCGACTTCCGCCGCATCGACCCGCGCGACGCGCGCATCCTGTTGCTCGAGGGCACCCACCGCATCTTGCCGGCGCTGGCGCCCGAACTGTCGGCCTACGCCGGGCGGGCGCTGCGGGGGCTGGGCGTCGAGGTGCGCACGGACACGATGGTCGAGGACATCGACGGCGAAGGCGTGCGGGTCGCCGGCCGCTCGATTCCCGCGGCCACCGTGATCTGGGCGGCCGGTGTCGGCGTCAGAGGGCCCGCCGAGTGGCTCGGCATGGACCCGGGACCCGGCGGCCGCATCCAGGTGACCGCGCACCTGGCGGTGCCGCAACGGCCCGAAATATTCGTCATCGGCGACGCGGCGCTGGTGGACTGGCCCGATGGCCCCGGCGACAACCCCAAGGTGCCGGGCATCGCCCCGGCGGCCAAGCAGCAGGGGCGCTACGCCGCCGAGGTGATCCTGGCGGGCGGACCCACCGCGGCGAAACCGTTCGCCTACCGCCACGCGGGCAACCTTGCGACCATCGGCCGCCACCGGGCGGTCGTCGATATGGGCCGGTTCCGGCTCACCGGCTGGCCCGCCTGGTGGTTCTGGGGGCTGGCCCACATATACTTTCTGATCGAGGTGCGGTCCGCCGCCCTTGTGCTCACCGAATGGTTCTGGACCTATCTGACGCGCAAGAAAGGCGCGCGTTTGATCACGGAAGCCCTGCCGGCCGAACCGGACGACTGAGCACGGTGCCCGAATGAAAGCGGCCGCCCCGGATCGGGAACGGCCGCCGTCGAAAAATAGCGGTGCTGGTCCGCCTAGCCTTCCGGCTGCGGCTCCAGGTCGTCGCCCGGACGCCCGCCGCTAGGCTTGCGTCCGACCTTGCCGGCCTTGGGCACCCCGGTGCCCTTGCTCGACTTCGTCTCCACCTCGGTCTCGCGCACCGGCGCCTTGCCCTCGATCAGATCTTTGATTTCCTGGCCGGTCAGCATCTCGTATTCGAGCAGGCCCTGGGCGATCTTGTGCAGGTCGTCGATCTTGTCGCGAACGTGCTTTTTCGCCGTCGCGTAGCCTTCCTCGACGAAGCGCTTGACCTCCTCGTCGACGATCTTCTGGGTCTCGTCCGACATGTGCACGGTGCGCTGCATCATCGAGCGGCCGAGGAACACCTCGTCCTGGTTGTCGCCGTACAGCAGCGGGCCCAGCTTGTCGGACATGCCGTATTCGGTGGCCATGGCCCTTGCCAGGCTCGTCGCCATCTTGATGTCGGCGGAAGCCCCCGAGGTGATCTTGTCGCCGCCGAAGATTTCCTCCTCGGCGACCCGCCCGCCCATCGCCACCGCCAGATCGGCGAGGCATTTCTCGCGCGTCAGCGAGACCTGATCGCGTTCGGGCAATCGCATCACCATGCCCAGCGCCCGGCCGCGCGGGATGATCGTCGCCTTGTGGATCGGGTCCGACGCCGGCATCAGGATCGACACCAGCGCGTGGCCCGCATCGTGATAGGCGGTCAGCTTCTTGTCCTCTTCGGTGAGCACCAGCGTCCGCCGCTCGGCGCCCATCATCAGCTTGTCCTTGGCGTCCTCGAATTCGTCCATGGTGACGAAGCGCTTGTTGCGCCGCGCCGCCAACAGCGCCGCCTCGTTGA
>CAZNOZ010000057.1:0-1235 GCA_964574935.1 uncultured Devosiaceae bacterium
TCGATGCACTCGTCGGGGTGGATGACGAGCATGTTCTCGCCCTCATAGAAGCAGTCGACCGGGCACACCTCGACGCAGTCCATGTATTTGCATTTGATGCACTTGTCGTTGACGATATAGGTCATGGACGGAAGGCCTTGCCGGGCCCCGGGGCCGGCCGCGACGGCGGTTCGAGGGGCACCCGGCGAGGTTGCTAGCCGGTTTTCCGAGCAAGGGCAAGCGCCCCGCCTGGAAGCGATATGCGCCTATCGGCGCGCCGGCGAAAACCCGTTGCGTGCCGCTTGCCTAAGCCGCTCGATCAGCCGCCGGTCGCGCTTGGACGGCCGGCCGGTGGGGGCCGGCGCGCGGATCGCCCGCTCGAAGCTCGATAGGGGGGAGGGGCCGGGCTCCAGCTTCGGCGAGAGGTCCTCGTAGAGCTCGGCGGCGGCCGCCGCGGACCCGCGACGGACGCCGGTATCGCGCACCTTCAAGACCCGCACGGCCCGGGGCAGGGTCACGGTGAGCACGTCGCCGGGCTTGAGCGGGGTGGCGTTGGAGCGCACGCGGGCGGAGTTGACCCGCACGCGCCCCGAGGCAATCAGCCGCTGGGCGGCGCTGCGGGTGCGGGCGAGCCGCGCGAACCAGACCCATTTGTCGAGGCGCTGGGAGGCGGTCACTTGCGGGTTGCGGGCGGTTCCTTGAGGGCCGCCAGGGCCGCGAAGGGGGAATCGGGATCGATCTCGTCGCGCCGCTTCTTCGGTGGCCTGGCGTCGCCGTCCGGCCTGGGGGCGGCACGGCGCGGTTTGCCCTTTCCGGGTTTTTTGGCGCCCTGGTCTTGGTCCCCGCCCCGGTGGGCGGCCCGGCGCTTTGCAGGCCCGGCCTCCTCCGACTGGGGCTTGCGGGGGCGCTGATGTCGCGCGCGGCGGGGCGACGGCGACCATACTTCGTCGAACAGCGGCTCGTCCGGGGCGTCTTCGCCATCGGAAACCGGCGCAGCGGGCGCCGCTGATGCCGCCGACTGGCTCGCTTCGGCCTCCGGCCGAGGGGGCGCCGCCTCGGCGGGCGCGGCTTCGCCGTCCTCGGGACGCGGCGCCTCGGTTTCCTGGCGCGCCGGCTCCGCCGGTGCGGCGGCTGCCCCGTCCTGCGGCGTTTTGGTCGCCGCGGTCTCGGCTATCTCGGTCTCGGCCGTTTCGGTCGCGGCCGGGTCGGCGGTGGGCGCTTCGCCCGCCTCCGCCGGCGCCTCTTCCGCTTCGCCA
>CAZNOZ010000057.1:1335-11334 GCA_964574935.1 uncultured Devosiaceae bacterium
CTTCCGCTTCGCCAGCTTCCGCCGGCGTCTCTTCCGCCTGGCCGGCTCCGTCGGGCGCCGGGGTTGCGGGCGCCGGCGATCCCGCGCCGGCGTCGGCCCCTTCCGGCCGTTCGATCGGGGTGCGTTTGACCCGGTAGCCGAGCGACTTCAGGATCGAAGAGAATTCCTCGCCGGCGCAGCCCAGCAGCGAGGTCATCTCAACGGTGACGCGGAAGGCGTTGCCCTCGGCGGCCCCTTCGGGCGCCTCGCCGTCGGCCCGGGCAAGGTCGAAGGCGACGAGCGGGCGGATGATGTCGGCCAGCCGCTCCAGGATATCGACCCTGACGGCCCGCTTGCCGGCGACCTTGAAGCCGGCGATCTCATAAAGCGAGGGATCGATCGCCGGGTCGACCTCGACGGACGTGCGGCCCGACAGGATCAGCCGCGGCAGATCGGCGACCCCTTCCTGCCTGACGCCGCCGTTCTTTAGCGCCCAAAGCACCAGCGCCAGCTCGCGCGGGGCGGGCTTCAATAGCGCCGGCACGAAGATGTGGTAGGCGCCGAACTTGATGCCGAGCTTGCGCATCCGGCCCCTGACCTCCTGGTCGAGCCCCTTGACCTGGTCGGCGACGAGCTGCCGGGGCAGGACGCCGAACCACTCGGCGACCTGAAAGGCGACGCCGCGGGCAGGGCCGTCGAGTTCGGGGGGGTCGCGCAGCACCATCAGCGGCTCGAGCGCGGTGTTGATGGTGTGGCGAAGCCACAGCGACAGGCGGTCCTGGACGCGCTCGAGATGCGGGCCGGTCAGCGTCTCGTCGGCGAGCAATACGGCGCGCGGCGCCATCAGCTCGTTGCCCTCGGCGAGTTCGGCGACAACGCCGCCGCGCCAGCGCACGAAGCCGTCGGCGGTCAGGACCATCTCGTCGTTGGGGGCGTCGGCGAAGCGCTCGGCCCGGCGCAGAATCTCGGGAGCGATGGCGGCACCGGCGGCGGCGGCCAGATTGCGGCTGGCGTCCTGATCGTCGGACCGGGCGAGCGTAAACCGGAAGCCTTCGATGACGCCGATGAGCTGGCCGCCCAGCGAGACTTCGCCCTTGTCGTTGATTTCCGGCTCGCTCACCGCCCCCTCCCGGAGGTGGCGCATGAGCAGCGAGGTCCGCCGGTCGACGAAGCGCTGGGTAAGCCGCTCATGCAGCGCGTCCGACAGCCGGTCCTCGATATCGCGCGTCGTTTGGCGCCAGTGTTGCGGATCCTTGAGCCAGTCCCTGCGGTTCGCGACAAACGTCCAGGTCCGGATCTGCTTGATCCGGTTGGACAGGGTATCGATGTCTCCGGAGATATTGTCGCAGAAGCGGACCTGCTCGGCAATCCAGTCATCGGAAAGGGCGCCGCGGCGCTTCAGGTCTCCGAACACCGAGGCCACGATCTCCCCGTGCAAGGTGGGGGAGAGTTCGCGGTAGTCGGGGATCTGGCAGCATTCCCAGGCCAGCCGCACGGCTTCATCGCCGGTCGCCAGCGCGGCGTTGTCGTGGCGCATCAGATAGCCGAGCGCCAGCTGGTCGGTCACCGTCGGCACCCGGGTCAGCGCCGGGTCCTCGGGCGTCACATCGAGGCTCGCCGCCAGCGCCTCGAGCGATGCGAAATCGAGGGTGCCGGATCGCCATTGCAGGGTTCGGACCGGCTCGAACTGGTGCGTTTCGAGCTGTTCGACGGTCTCCTCGTCCCACTCCTGAAGCCCGGAGGTGGTCCCGAAGGTGCCGTCGGAGGCATGGCGGCCGGCGCGGCCGGCGATCTGGCCGATTTCGGCGGGGGTGAGGGCGCGCCATTGATGGCCGTCGAACTTCTGGTCGGCGGCGAAGGCGACGTGATCGATCGCCAGGTTCAGCCCCATGCCGATGGCATCGGTGGCGACCAGGAAATCGACGTCACCGCTTTCGAAAAGCTCCACCTGGGCGTTGCGGGTGCGCGGGCTCAAAGCCCCCATCACCACCGCCGCGCCGCCGCGCTGGCGGCGGATCAGTTCGGCGATGGCGTAGACCTCGTCGGCGGAAAACGCGACGATGGCGGCGCGGCGCGGCTGCCGGGTGAGCTTCTTCGACCCGGTGTAGGTGAGCTCGGAAAGGCGCGGCCGGGAGACGATCTCGGCGCTCGGCAGCAGGCGACGGATCACCGGCCCCATGGTGCCGGCGCCCAACAGCAGCGTCTCGTGGCTGCCGCGGGCGTTGAGCATCCGGTCGGTGAACACATGCCCGCGGTCGGGGTGGGTGGCGATCTGGATCTCGTCGACCGCCAGGCACTCCACCGGCAGCTGGGTCGGCATGGCCTCGACGGTCGCCACCCAGTAGCGGGCCCTGGCGGGCACGATGCGCTCCTCGCCGGTGACCAGCGCCACCTGGTCGGCGCCGGCCCGCCCCGCCATTCGCTGATAGACCTCGCGCGCCAGCAGCCTGAGCGGCAGCCCGATCAGCCCCGATCGATGGGCGAGCAGCCGCTCGACCGCGTAGTGGGTCTTGCCGGTGTTGGTGGGGCCCAGGATGGCCTTCAGGTGCGAGGGTTCGGTGGCGTGCATGGGACAGGAGGGGCGAAGGCGTGCCAGTGCGGCACACTTTCGAGGCTCGGCGGTGGGGTGAATTTACCTCTGATACGAAGCGCGAACAAACTCGGACCGAATCGGCGGTCTGCCGATTCGCAACCGGCGCCGCGGTCCGCATCTTGTGGCGCGCCGGCCGCGGGGACACAAGTCGATCCCGAATCCCCCCGAAATCCGGCGGTTGCGCGCCGAAATCCGTTCACCTTCGTTGCGATCGGGTAAATCGCGGTCATTCGTGACGGCTTTGTGAATGCGGCGGGCGCTCGCGCGCCGACGGCCATTAACCCAGAACTCCCGGCGCAACGGCGTTGGCGCGCCTGGCGTTAGCGAAACTCCCCTTGACGGTGCCAGACCGGGACGCCGCTCAGCAGTCCTTGATCAGCGACACCCAGTTGGAATGCACGTCCGAGTTCGGGATCACCACCCGATATTCGGCGTAGGTCGACTGCACGATGTTGAGATTGCGCGTATAGGTGCCCAGATGCACGCCGCCGGCGCCCGCGACGACGTCGACATCGTAGGGGCCGCTGACGGCGCCGGTCTCTCGCCTCACCAGCAGGAAAGAGGCCTGCCCGTTCTGGTTGGCGAAAATCCACACCGCCAGCTTGGCGATGCCGGGGCAGGCGTCGGGCGGGATGATGCCGAGCTGGGCCTTGGTGACCTTGAAATGGGGTTGGGTGGGGTTGGCGATGATCTGCGCGGCGGCCGGGACCGCGGCCGAGACGAAAAGCGCCAGGGCGGCGAGACGGGCGAATTGTTTCATGGCTGCCTCCATGGGCACTGAAGGTGGCAGAGCTTTCGGGTGCAAACAAGGCGGGGGGACGGTAGGCGGCACCTGTGCCCCAGCGCTATCGCGAGCCCGCGCGGTGGACGCGGTTGCCGCCGGTTCTCGCTCACACCCCGTCCATAGCCACCAGCACCATCGAGAGGTCGCCGAAGGCGGTGCCCATGAGCATCCGGTAGGGGATGAGAAAGCCGGTGTGACCCAACGGCGCGTACCAGATGAGAAAGCGGTCGGTCTGGGCCAGATACTCGGTCGATTCCGAGCCCACGAAATGCCCCGCGATCGGCTTGTAGCGGATCGCGCACAACACAACCGGGCCCTGATAGCCGGTGCGCTGGGAGGTCGCCTGCTGATTGGCGAGGAAGGAAAGCTCCATGTCGTAGCGCTCGATGCCGGTGTAGACCTTGAGCGTGCGCTCGCACACGGCGGGGCCGAGGCTGTCCGCCTTGACCACGAAAGCGGCGATCGGGTCGTTGACCCCGAGCCGGTGCGAACGCCGGATCGGCACCCGGTCGAGCCCCTCGGGAAGCGGCGGATAGACCGTCTCGGACGTCACCGTGCCGCCCGCGGCCTGGAAGCCGAACGAGAAGAAATCGTTCTCGGTCTGCGTGGTGAGCGCGAAGCTGTCGGAAACCAGGCCCGCCGCGCGCACCCGACCCGACGAGCTCATCGTCGCCGAGCCCGAGGTGATGATCGTCGCCACCCCGGAGAACTGTCCGTTGATCGCGACCCGATAGGTGTCGCCCTCGTCGGAAAAACCGATCTCCGCCTCGGCGATGTTGATGCCCCGCAAGGAGATCACATAGGAGCCCGACGCGAAGAACGGCTCGCCGCCGGCGGCGAGCGCGGCGGGGCCGATTGCGACGAACAGAGTTGGAATCAGAGCCGCGCGGATCGCGGAAAGGGAAGCGGCCACGTGTCGGTCACGGCTCCTTGGGCGGTGTCAGGGACAACGGCGAATCGCCGGCCGGAGATTGGCGGGAAGGGGGCGCGCAGGCAAGAGGGCGGATGGGCGCGGGTGGATCGCTGACTTGACGCCCCCCACCACTGCGACTAACTAGGCGCGGCTTTTCGGCCCGAACCTCGATCAAAGAGTAGTTGAACCATGGCGCGGCGCTGCGAACTCACCGGCAAGTCCGTGATCACCGGCAACAATGTCTCCCACGCGCTCAACCGGACGCGGCGCACCTTCCGCCCCAACCTGGTGACGGTGACGCTGCTCTCGGACGTGCTCGGTGCGTCCTTCAAGCTCAAGGTCGCCGCCAGCGCGCTCAGGACCATCGAGCATCGCGGCGGGTTCGACGCCTTCCTGCTCAAGGCCCCCGATGGCGAGCTTTCGAAGCGGGCGCTTGGCATCAAAAAGCAGGTCAAACAGGCCCTCGCCGCCTGAGGGCGCGTCGCCGGGGGCGCCAGCCGCGCCGCGCCGGCCCTATCGGGAAACCCATCACGATGCTCGCACGCCTGACCCTCGCAACCCTGGCGATGGTCGCGGTGGTCGCGGCCTCGAATTTCCTGGTGCAGTTTCCGGTCCGGCTCAGCCTCGGCGCCGTCAATCTCGCCGATACGCTGACCTGGGGCGCCTTCACCTATCCGGTCGCGTTCCTCGTCACCGATCTGACCAACCGGCAATTCGGGCCGGGCCCGGCGCGGCGGGTGGTCTATGTCGGCTTCGCTTTGGCAGTCGTGCTGTCGGTGCTGCTGGCGAGCCCGCGCATCGCCATCGCCTCAGGCACGGCGTTCCTCATTGCCCAGCTTCTCGACGTGAGCGTCTTCGATCGGCTCAGGGCCGGGCGCTGGTGGCGGGCCCCGCTCGTCTCCTCGCTGATCGGCTCGGTGCTCGACACGATCGTGTTTTTCTCGCTCGCCTTCGCCCCCGTCTTCGCCGGCCTCGACGCGCTGTTCGGGTTCGAGGACGGCTCGCTCGGCTTTGCGGCGCCGTTCCTGTCGGTGGGGGCTCAGGTGCCGCTATGGACGTCGCTGGCGGCCGGCGATTTTCTGGTCAAGCTCGCCGTCGCCGGCGTGCTGCTGATCCCCTACGGGGCGCTGAGGCGTCTGGTCACCGACGGTGTGCTCACGGCGCGCGGCACCGGCTAGCCCGCCTCGCCCGCCCCCTCTGCCGGCCAGCGCGGCACCAGCACCACCAGCCCCCACACCGACAGCAGCCCGAAGACGGCCAGGATCGCTTCGACCGTCCAGACATGGGCCGCGGTGGTCAGCCCGTAGCCGAGCCCGGCCCAGACCGCGACCGTGTCGAGCCCGGTTTTCATCGCGAACGCCACCCACAACCAGCGCACCGCCCCCGTGCGCGCCGCCAGGAGGATCGCGGTGCAGGAGAAGACGTGAACCGCGATGGCGGTCGCCCGCTCGACGCCGGCCGCCGGTGCGATGGTCCAGTCGATCGGCCCCAGCGCCGCCAGCGCCTCCGGCGGGATGCTGGCGGGGGCCATAATCACGACCAGCCAGTTGGCGAGTGCGCCGATCCCCAGCAGGGCCGCTTCCGTTCCTCCGAAGCCGACCCCGAGCGCCAGCGCGCCCTCCCGGTCCAGCCGCCGCACGGGCCCGACATAAAGGGCAATGAGGTAGACAACCAGGCACTCGAAGATCCCGGTCAACAGGCCGATATAGACGAAGAAAGCCCCGGCGCCCACGCCCGCCGGCAGGCTGCCGGTCAGCGCCGTGTAAACGGGGGTGTTGAAGGACAGGGCCCAGGCGACCTTGAGGGCGATCGCGAAGACCCAGAGCCCGCCCCCGATCGCCATGGCGCCCCACACCGGTCCCAGCCGCATCCGGGCGAAAACGAACACGGCGATCGCGACCGCCAGCATCCCCAACGCCGAAACGATGTTGGGCGCCATCGCGACGAGATCGGGGGTCATGGGGCCGTTCTCCGGCGGGTGTTGCGGATCACCCTAGCTTCCGGCGGCGCCCATCCGCCAGCCCGAGGCTCGGCAATCCCCAACCGTCATTGCCTCGGCGGGTTCGCGCCTTGCGACGACGGTGAAAGACAGGCCACCCCGGACCGCATCTAGTCGGGCACCGTGAACTGCAGCAGCAGGGTGCGCTCGAAGTCGTTGAAATTGTCGTCGGAGATCATTGTCAGGATCGTCTCGCCGGCGGGCCCGGTGCTGACGGCGAGGCCTTCCATGTTGTCGATCTCGCCCCCCGAGGCGCTCAGGATCACCTCGCCGGTCAAGGTCGCGCCGGGCACCACCTGATCGGCGGGAATGCGCCGCAATTGCATGCGGAAGGAAAACAGCGCCACGCCCCGTTCGAGGATATAGAGCTCGCCGCCGGGGCCGAAGGCGCAGGCGGTGGGGCTGAGCCCGTTGGCGCGGGCGAGGTGCACCGGGCCGCGGTCGAGCCGGCCCAGCAACCAGGCGTCCTCGCCGCTGCGGGGCGCCTGCTCGGTAATCAGCAGCGTCGAACCGGCGATCGGCGAGGCATCGGTGGCGATGCACACCGATTCGAGCGACTGGTTGCCGCGATAGGCGCCGAGCCAGTCCGGGATGGCGACGGGCCGCGCGGGCCCCGCCGGCCGGCCGGCCGCCAGGTCGAAATCGTCGACCCGGGTGAGATTTTCGAAGCCCACCCGGACGGCGGCCGGGGCGCCACCGCGCCAGATCGTATCGAGGGCCTCGGCGTCGCCGGTATAGGCTGAGCCGAGGTCGTTGCCGCGGGCGTCCTTGATCGCGGTGATCTCGCTTCCGGCCAGCGCCAGCGGGGCGCCGTCGTCGTCGGTGAGCAGACGGGTCGACACGAAAAAGCCCTCGTCGGTGACCATCGCCAACTCGCCCCCGGCGCCCACGAAGGTGATGTCGGAAAGCCCACCGAATTCCGGGTCGGAGGAATTGAGCTCGAGCCCGCCGCGCCACAGCAGCTCGTCGACCGGCTGGCCCGGCGCGGCGCCCCTGAAGTTGACGATCGGCATCGCGGTGATGGTGATCGGCCGGGCCGCGGCGGGCATCGGCAGGAGGCCGAGCAGCACGCCGGCGAACAGGGCGATTGCGCCGCCGGATTTTCTCACCCGGCGCGCCGCCGCTCGGCGGGCTCATCGGGATGCTCCTCGAACAGCGCCGCGAGATTGTCGGTCAGGGCCCCGGCCAGCTCGTCGGCATCCAGCAGCGTCACCGCCCGCCGGTAGTAGCGGGTGACGTCGTGGCCGATGCCGATGGCGATCAGCTGCACCGGCGAGCGGGTCTCGATGTCCTCGATCACGAACCGGAGGTGGTTTTCCAGATAGTTGCCGGCATTGACCGACTGCGTTGAATCGTCGACCGGGGCGCCGTCGGAGATCACCATCAGGATGCGGCGGCTCTCGGGCCGGGCGAGCAGGCGCTTGTGGGCCCATTGCAGCGCCTCGCCGTCGATGTTCTCCTTCAGGAGCCCCTCGCGCATCATCAGGCCGAGATTGCGCTTGGCGTGCCGCCAGGGGATGTCGGCGCCCTTGTAGACGATGTGGCGGATGTCGTTGACGCGGCCGGGATTGGGCGGCCGGTTGGCCTGCATCCAGGCCTCCCGCGAGCGCCCGCCTTTCCAGGCGCGGGTGGTAAAGCCGAGAATCTCGACCTTGACGCCGCAGCGTTCGAGGGTCCGGGCGAGAATGTCGCCGCAGATCGCCGCGATGGTGATCGGGCGCCCGCGCATGGAGCCGGAATTGTCGATCAGAAGCGTCACCACGGTGTCGCGGAAGGCCATTTCGCGCTCCGCCTTGAAGCTCAGGGGCTGCATCGGATCGGTGACGACCCTGGCCAGACGGGCGCTGTCGAGCACCCCTTCCTCAAGATCGAACTCCCAGGACCGCGCCTGCTGCGCGAGCAGGCGCCGCTGCAGCTTGTTGGCGAGGCGGGCAACGGCGCCGGCGAGATGTTCGAGCTGGGTGTCGAGCAGCGAACGGAGCTGATCGAGCTCGTCGGGCGGGCACAGCTCGTTGGCGGCGACGATCTCGTCGAAGCGGGTGGTGAACACGCGGTAGTCGGGCAGGTTGCGGAAGTCGGGCGGCGGGGAGTCCTCGGGGCGGGCGAGCGGCGGCTCCTCGCCCTCGAGCTCGGCGATCTCGTCGGTGTCGATCTCGGTGGCGTCGGCATCGGCCGGTTCGGCTTGCATCGCGTGCTCGGCTTCGCCGGGTTGGGTCTCGGCGTCCATCTCGTCGGTGGCGCCGTCGGCGCCTTCCGGTTCCGCCTCCGAGCCGGTGCGCTGCTCCTGGTCGGTGCCGGTCTCGGTATCTTCGGCCTCGTCCCCTTCATGGGCGGCGGGATCGACGTCGGGCACCAGGTCGAGGGCGCGGATGAGCTCGTGGACGGCCCGGGCGAACCCCTCCTGGTCGTCGAGCCGCTCGGTGAGGGTCGCCAGCGAGCCGCCGGCGTCCTGTTCGATCCTGTCCCGCCAGTGCTCGACCACCGCCTCGCCGCTCGGCGCCACGTCGATGCCGGCGAGCTGCTCGCGGGCGATCAGCCCGAGCGCCTCGGCCAGGGGGGCGTCGTCGGCCGACGTGATGGCGCCGGCATTGGCGCGATGCAGGCGCTCCTCGATGGCGCTGGCGATGTTGGCCCGCATGCCGGGCAGACGCTGGCAGCCGAGCGCGTCGAGGCGTGCGGCCTCCGCGGCGTCGAAGGCGGCGCGGGCGTCGGGGTCCATGGGGGCGAGGCGGCGATGCACCGAGGCGTCGTGGCAGGCCAGCCGCATGGCCATCGAGTCGGCCTGGCCGCGCGCCACGGCGATGTCGTTGGGGGTCGGCTGGCGGCTGAGGGTGCCCAGCCGCGCCCGGTCGCGGGTCAGAATCGGCCGGTCGGCGGTGAACGCCACGTCGAGATCGCGCTGGGCGGCGATGGCACGCATGGTGATGGAGACCGCCGTCTTGAACGGGCCGGTCGGGTCGGGCCGGTTGGGCTTGGAAGGGGCGCCGGGTGCGGGCATCAGTATGTAGCGCCTCGGTTTTTGCTGGCGGCTTCGGTGATTTCTTTCGCGATACTCGGCATGACCTGATCCAGCAGAGCCAGGCAGTCGCGATAGCCGGCCAGTCCGAGGTCGTAGGGGTCGGGAATCCCGCCTTGCCCCTCGTTGGCGACCACAACTCTCGCTGAAATGTGCCCGAAGACAGAACGGACCTCACTGGCCTCGTCATGGCCGACACAAACGATCCACTCGAACTGCTCGATATCCAAATCTCCAATCCAGCGGCTGACATGGCCGCTCAGATCAACGCCGCGTTCCTTCAGACAGGCGAGAGAACGGCTGTTGGCGGGCCGGCCGGCCAACTCTCTACTCACGCCGGCACTCTCAACCGGGAAAGCGGGGCCAAGGTGCTGCTGAAGCACCGCCTGCATCATCGGGCTGCGGCTGATATTGCCGACACAGACGCAGAGAACCTTTCCATCCGGGGTCACTTGCGGGCGGCGCCTTACGCCGAAATCGCCAGATTCGCCGCGCTCTCGGGCAAATCCTCGCCGAACACGCGCTGGTAGAATTCGGCGACCACGGGCCGCTCCAGCTCGTCGCACTTGTTGACGAAGGTCAGCCGGAAAGCGAGCCCGACATCGCCGAAGATCTGGGCGTTCTCGGCCCAGGTGATGACCGTGCGCGGGCTCATCACCGTCGACAGCTCCCCGTTCATGAAGGCCGAACGTGAAAGGTCGGCGAGCCGCACCAT
>CAZNOZ010000058.1:0-11128 GCA_964574935.1 uncultured Devosiaceae bacterium
CCGCCGCCGTGGTCGAGCTCGTGGCGCTCGAGGACGCCGAGATCAAGTACTCGACGGTCCAGAACTGGTATCCCGGCGACGCCGAGGGCAAGGGCGGGGTCTTCAATTTCGTCACCAAGCGCGGCGACTGCCGGGGCGCGGACTCCAAGATTTCCTGGACGCAGGTCGAGACCGGCTCGGCGATCACCTGGAAGTATCCCGGCTGCATTCTGCGCGGCGACAATTCGCGCGGCGAGTTCTATTCGATCGCCATTTCCAATGGCCATCAGCAGGTCGACAGTGGCACCAAGATGCTGCATCTGGGCCGCAACACCTCCTCGCGGGTGATCTCGAAGGGGATCGCGGCGGGCGTCTCCGACAACACCTATCGGGGGCGCATCTTTGCGCATCCGAAAGCCGCGAACGCCCGTAACTTCACGCAGTGCGACTCGCTTCTGATCGGCGACCAGTGCGGGGCGCACACGGTGCCTTACATCGAGAGCCGCAACCCCACGGCGGTGTTCGAGCACGAGGCGACGACCTCGAAAATCTCCGACGACCAGATGTTCTACTGCCGGCAGCGGGGGCTGGACGAGGAGGCGGCGGTGGCGCTGATCGTCAACGGCTTCGTCCGCGACGTCCTGCAGCAACTGCCGATGGAATTCATGGTCGAGACGCAGAAGCTGATCGGGATCAGTCTGGAAGGGAGTGTGGGATGAGCGAGGATCGCCCCAGGCCGGTGATGAACATCGCCGATGTCGAACTGCGCGAGAACGGCCATGGCGAGGCTTTCGAGGCCAAGATCGGCAGCTTCGGGCGGCGGATCGGCTCGACGGGAATCGGCGTGATGGTGCATGTGGTGCCGCCGGGCAAGCGGGCGTTCCCGTTCCATGCGCATCATCAGACCGAGGAGTTGTTCGTGATCCTCGAGGGGGAGGGGACCTACCGGTTCGGAACCGAACGCTATCCGATCAAGGCCAACGACGTGCTGGCGGCGCCCACGGGCGGCTCCGAGGTGGCGCATCAGATCATCAATACGGGAACCGAGCCGCTCAAGTATCTCGGGATTTCCGCCAATTCAGGCCAATCGGATGTGGTGGAGTATCCCGATTCCGGCAAATTCGCGGTCAGTTCGCGCTTTGACTGGGCGACGCGCAAGGGCGGTGTGCGGTTCATCGGCCGGGCGGAGGATTCTCTTGACTACTGGGACGGCGAGTCGGGGGCGGACGACGGCGAATGAGCGAAAAGCTTCTCGAAATCAAGGATCTGCACGTCACGGTCGAGGATCGCGAAATCCTCAAGGGCGTGGATCTGAGCGTCGGTGGCGGCGAGGTGCACGCCATCATGGGCCGCAACGGCTCCGGCAAGTCGACGCTCGCCCATGCGCTGGCCGGCCGCGAGGGCTACGAGGTGACCGGCGGCGCCGTCCTTCTCGGCGGGCGGGACCTCCTGGCGATGGAGCCGGACGAACGCGCGGTGGCGGGTCTGTTCCTGGCCTTTCAGTATCCCACCGAAATCCCCGGCGTGGCGACAATGACGTTTCTCCGATCGGCGCTCAACGCGCAGCGCAAGGCGCGCGGCGAGGCCGAACTGTCGACGCCGGATTTCCTCCGCCATGTCCGGGAGGCCGCCGGCCGGCTCAAGATCGACGCCGACATGCTCAAGCGCGCCCTCAATGTGGGGTTTTCGGGCGGCGAGAAGAAGCGCACCGAAATCCTGCAGATGGCGGTGTTCGAGCCGACGCTGTGCGTGATGGACGAGACCGATTCCGGGCTCGACATCGACGCGCTAAAAACCGTCGCCGAAGGGGTCAATGCGATGCGGGCGCCCGACCGCGGCTTCGTCGTTATCACCCACTATCAGCGGCTGCTCAACCACATCGTGCCCGATTTCGTGCATGTGTTCGCCGACGGCAGGATCGTCGAAAGCGGCGGCCAGGAACTGGCGCTGGAGCTCGAATCGAAAGGCTACGCGGCTTTCGACGAGAAAGCGGCGTGAACCGGCTCGAGCGGCCCGAGATCCGTCTGGGCGCCGCCGAAGAGGCCCTGATCGGGCTCCTGCGGGAGGCGGGGGCGGACACGGCGGCGGAGCGCCTGCGGACGGACGGCCTGCCGACGCGCCGCGTCGAGGCCTATCATTTCACCGACCTCAAGGCGCTCATCCGAGAGGTGCCGGCGACGCTGGCGGCACGCGCCGAGCCGGGCAAGGGCGTCAGGATCGACGGGACGGCCGCGATCCGCCTCGTCAACGGGCGGCTGGTTGCGTCCGATCCGGCGCCCGCCGGCGTCGAGGTCGGGACGGCGGACGCCGACAAGCCCCTCGGCGAGGCGATTCCCGACGTGCTGGCGGCGGCTCTGGCCCCCGAGACGGCGAAAATCCGCATTACCCGGGATCTCGAGCAGCCGCTTCACATCTCGATCGAGACCGAGGGCGCGGCGGCGGTCTCGGCCACGCGTGCCGATATCGAGGTCGCCGACGGGGTCGCGGGCACCATCGTCCTGACTCTGTCGGGCAGCGACGCGGCGCATTTCGTCAACGCCGCGGTCAGTGTGCGGCTGGGGGCGGGGGCCAGGGTGACCTTCGTGCAGATCGACGAGCAGGGCGCGGCGGTGCGGCAGATCGTGCACACCGACTTCCGGCTGGCGGCCGACGCAAGCCTGCGCGCCCTGACCGTCAACCGGGGCGCGTCGCTCAGCCGGGCCGATCTGTCGGCCCGCTTCGACGGGGCGGGGGCGCATGCCGATTTCACCGGGCTCAACCTCATCGGTGCCGATCAGCATGCCGACATCAGCCTCAATGTCAGCCACGCGGTGCCCGACACCACCAGCCAGGAGCTCTTCAAATCGGTCGTGCGCGGACACGCCAAGGCGGTGTTTCAGGGCAAGATCGTGGTCGAGCGCGGGGCCCAGAAGACCGACGCCAAGATGATGGCGCAGGGGCTGATCCTGACCGAAGGCGCCCAGGTCAATCACAAGCCGGAGCTCGAAATCTTCGCCGACGACGTGGTGTGCGGGCACGGCGCGACCTGCGGCGAGCTCGACGCGGAGTCCCTTTTCTATCTGATGAGCCGCGGCATTCCGCGCGCCGAGGCGGAATCGATGCTGATCGAGGCGTTTGTGGCCGAACTCATCGAGCCGATCGAGGCGCAACCGGTGCGGGCGCTGCTCGCGGGGCTGGTCGCCCAGTGGCTGGGCACGGCGGCACGGGCCGAGGCGGCATGAGCATCGCAACCGCGGAATCCCGCCCCCTCGACCTCGCCGCGGTGCGCGGCGAGTTTCCGATCCTCGAAGAACAGATCAACGGCCACCGGCTGGTCTATCTCGACAACGCCGCCTCGGCCCAGAAGCCGCGCGCGGTGCTCGACAGGATCGCGCACGCCTATACCCACGAATACGCCAACGTGCATCGTGGGCTGCATACCCTGTCGAGCCGGGCGACCGAGGCCTATGAAGGCGCCCGGGAAACGGTGCGGCGGTTCCTGGGGGCGGCGAGCGCCGAGGAGATCGTTTTCACCAAGTCGGCCACCGAGGCGATCAACCTGGTGGCCAGCGCCTTCGTCGCGCCGCGCGTCTCCGAAGGCGACGACATCGTGATCTCGATTGCCGAGCACCACTCAAACATCGTGCCCTGGCATTTTCTGCGGCAGCGCTCGGGCGTCAGAATCGTCTGGGTGGATGTGGGCGAGGACGGGGCCATCGCGGCCGAGCGCTTCGAGGCCGCCATCGGGCCACGCACGAAATTCGTCTCGGTCACCCACATGTCGAACGTCCTGGGCTCGGTGGCGCCGATCAAGGCGATCGCCGAGATCGCGCACGCCAGGGGCATTCCGGTGCTCGCCGACGGCAGCCAGGCGGCGGTGCATCTGCCGGTGGACGTGAGCGAGCTGGGCGTCGATTTCTACGCCGTCACCGGACACAAGCTCTACGGGCCGTCGGGGATCGGGGCGCTCTACGGGCGCGGGGAGCTGATGGCGGAGATGCCGCCCTATCAGGGGGGCGGGGAGATGATCGACGAGGTGACGACCGAAGCGGTCACCTACAAGGACGGGCCACACCGGTTCGAGGCCGGGACGCCGCCGATCGTGCAGGCCATCGGGCTGGGGGCGGCGCTCGACTATCTGGAGGGGCTGGGCCGGGACCGGATCGGCGCCCACGAGGCCGGGATCGGTGCCTATGCCTTCGAAGAACTCAAGAAGATCAATGCCTTGCGGCTGATCGGGACGGCGCCGGGCAAGGGCGCGATCTTCTCGTTCACGCTCGACGGCGTGCACGCCCACGACCTGGCGACCATCGTCGACGGTTACGGGGTTGCTCTGAGAGCCGGCAATCACTGCGCGATGCCGCTGTTGCAGCGGTTCGGCGCCACCTCTACCTGCCGGGCCTCGTTCGGCCTATATAATGGGCGTGACGACGTCGACGCGCTGATCGAGGCGATCGGGCGGGCGCAGACATTTTTCGAGTAGGGACGTGTTCGAAGAGCGACCATGACCGAAGCGACCGAAAAGCCCCGGGATGAGGCGGACGCCGAAGGCGCGGCGCCTCAGGGGCCGTTTCTGACGACCGCCGAGGGCGCGGCGCTGCCGGCCGAGGAGGTCGAACGGATGACCTCGGACCTGGTGGCGGCGCTGAAGACGGTTTACGACCCCGAGATCCCGGTCGATATCTATGAGCTGGGGCTCATCTACAAGGCCGATCTCGACGACGATCGGCGCCTGACCATCGACATGACGCTCACCGCGCCGGGATGCCCGGTGGCCGGCGAAATGCCGGGATGGGTGGAGGACGCGGCGCGCGCCGTCGAGGGGGTCAGCGACGTCGAGGTCAAGATGGTATTCGATCCGCCCTGGGATCCGGAGCGGATGAGCGATGAAGCGAAGGTGGCGCTGAACTGGTGGTAGGCATGGACTTCAAGGTCATCTCTCTGACCGACCGCGCCGCCGAGCGGATCGCGGCCATCGTCGCCGCCGCCGAGCGGCCGGTGGCCGGCGTGCGCGTCGGGGTCAAGAACGCGGGGTGCGCAGGCATGGCCTACACGCTCGACTATGTCGGCGAGGCGGTCGAAGGCGACGACCATATCCGCGACAAGGGCGTCGATGTGTGGGTCGACCCGAAGGCGACGCTGTTCCTGCTCGGCACGTCGATGGACTACGAGGCCGACAAGCTGCGCTCGGGGTTCGTGTTCAACAACCCCAACCAGACCGGGCAGTGTGGCTGCGGCGAGAGCGTCGAGCTTAAAAAGGCCGATCTGAAGGATCTGGCGCGGGCGCGCGCGGGAAGCTGATCCGTTCCGCCCGTCAGGCGACCTGTTCGTTGAACCTCGTCGGATCGTCTTCGGCGACCACCCGGTTGCGGCCGGCCCGCTTGGCGCCGTACAGGCACTCGTCGGCGCGCTCGATGAGGCGCGAGGAATCCTCGCCGCCGCGCCATTGCGCGACCCCGATCGAAATCGTCAGCCGTCCGAGATTCTCGTTCGTCGAGCGCTTGAGCAGCTGCTTGGCGTGGACGGCCTTGCGGATGTTTTCGGCGACGGCCTTGGCGCCGTCGAGCGAGGTGTGCGGCAGGATCGCGGCGAACTCCTCGCCGCCATAGCGGGCGACGAAGTCATTGCCCTTGATGGAGGACTTGACGGTCATCGCCACCAGCCGCAGCACCTGGTCGCCGGTCTGGTGACCGAAGGTGTCGTTGAAGCGCTTGAAATGGTCGATGTCTAGGATAGCAAGCGACAGGGCCCTGTCCTGCTCGGCGGCCGCGCGAATCTCCTGCATCAGGCGGTCGTCGAATCCCTTGCGGTTGGCGACTTTGGTGAGCGGATCGACGAGTGAGGCGCGCCTGGCGTCGTCGAGATCCTTTTGAAGCAGCGAAATGTCGTTCTTGGATTCTTCGAGCTTGCCCTCGAGCTTGCGATTTGTCTCCTGCATGCGGCGGGTTTCGTTCAGAAGTCCGCTGGCCAGGGTCCGCAGAGTGTCGGTATCGAGTTCAACTTCCAGGCTGCCGGTTGCCGATTCCAGCTCGCCCGAATAGTGGGCGGCGGTATCCAGCGCCTCGCTCATCATCCGGTTGACGGCGGTGATCTTCGAATTCATTTCGGCGGAGACCGCCGACAGACGATGCTCGAGATCGGAGCTCGACAGAAACTCGCGGTAGACGTCCATCACCTGCTCAAGGGTGGGCATCTTGCCGTCCTGCATCAGCGCGTTCAGGCGCTCATTGAGTTTCTCGGAGACACCTGAGGCGTAGGTGAACCACACCTCGTAGCATTGCGGGCGGGGCGGGATGCCGGCACGCCGCATCATCTCCATCGCCGTCGTGGCGTATTCCAGCGCCCGCTCGTATTCGCCGTCCGACACGTGTTTGTCGCCCGCAGAAATTGCCAAAGTGCGGCTACTTTGTGCCGGGCGGCTTAATACCGTGTTAATGACGCGGCGACGGCGCGAAGGCCCGGCTGGCGGGCGGTTGCGGGTGCTGGGAAGGCGGTCAGCCGGCGGCCCGAACCGGACGGCGCAGGAACGCCGGCACCTGGTCGGATTTTCCGAATGGCTGGTTTGAATCCGCCTTGGATTCGGCTCGCTTCGGTGGGCGCTCGGCGGCGCCGGACGAGGCGGGCTGTTTGGCGGGCTGATTGGCGGCCGGTTTGGTGTCCTGGTGCGGGGGCGGCTTGCTGCCGGTCCGGGCGGTCTTGCCCGTGCCGTTGGCGGGCGAGCCGCCGCGAGCACGGCCGCGGGCACGTCTGGTTTCGCCTTCGGTTTTCTCCTCGGGCGGGGGCGGCGCATCCATCCATTCGATCGGGCGGCCGATGAGCCTGACGATCGCGTCGAGATATTTCCGGTCGCTCGGCGCCACCAGGGTCACGGCGCTGCCCGCCCGGCCGGCGCGGCCGGTGCGACCGATGCGATGGACATAGTCTTCGGCGTGCGTGGGCACGTCGAAATTGAAAATGTGGCTGACGGCCGGGATGTCGAGGCCGCGGGCGGCGACGTCGCTGGCCACCAGGAGCGCCAGATCGTCCTTGCGGAAGCGGTCGAGGGTGGCGGTGCGAGAGGCCTGGTCCATGTCCCCGTGCAGGGCGGCGGCGTCGAACTCGTGGCGCTGCAGCGAGCGGGCGAGGGTGGCGACGTCGCGCTTGCGGTTGCAGAAGATGATGGCGTTCTTGAAGTTCTCCGCGCCGCGGATCTGGGCGCGCAGGACGGCCCGCTTTTCTTGCGGCTTGGACCCGCATTTGACAAGCCGCTGGTGGATGGTCTCGGCGGTCGTGGCCTGTGGCGAGACCGCGATTTCGACCGGATGGCGCAGGAACTTCGTCGTCAGGCGCCGGATTTCATTGGGCATCGTCGCCGAGAAAAACAGCGTCTGGCGGCGCGGCGGCAGAAGCGAGCAAATGCGCTCGATGTCGGGGATGAAGCCCATATCGAGCATCCGGTCGGCTTCGTCGATGACCAGTATGTCGACGCCGCTCATCAGGAGCCTGCCGCGCTCGAAGTGGTCGAGCAGGCGGCCGGGGGTGGCGATCAGGACGTCGACGCCGCGATCGAGCTTGGTGTTCTGGTCCCCGAACGAGACCCCGCCGATGAGCAGTGCCACGGTCAGTTTGTGGTTCTTGCCGTACTTGTTGAAATGCTCCTCCACCTGCGCGGCGAGCTCGCGGGTGGGCTCGAGAATGAGGGTGCGGGGCATGCGGGCCCGGGCGCGGCCGGACTCCAGAAGGGTGAGCATCGGCAAAACGAAGCCGGCGGTCTTGCCCGTGCCGGTCTGGGCGATGCCGACAACGTCGCGGCGCTCGAGAACCGAGGGGATGGCTTTGGCCTGGATGTCGGTCGGCTTGGTGTAGCCGGCGTCGGCAACGGCCGACAGCACCTTGGCGCTCAGCCCGAGTTTGGAAAAATCTTCGTGCAAGGAATCAGACGTCGGAAGCGTCCCTATAAGCGTTTGATTGCGCGCGGGGGCCTTCGGCCTCGTCCCCGCTGCGGCAGCGCCCCTCGACGCGGCGGACCATAGCGTCCGAGGCCGGCAAGTCAATCGCGGTTCGAATCATTGGCTTAACGAGGCACCGCTTTCGTGTCGATTTGAGGACGGCGGGCGCCTCAAATGTCGAGCGCGGTGACGAATTCGGCGTTTTCCTGGATGAACTGGTAGCGGGCTTCGGCCTTCGATCCCATCAGCCGCTCGACGGCGGCCAGGGTCGATTCCTCCCCGTCGAGCACCCTGATCTGCAAAAGGGTGCGCGAGTTGGGACTCATCGTTGTCGATTTGAGTTGGGTGTAGCTCATCTCGCCGAGGCCCTTGAAGCGGGTGATGTCGATCTTGCCGCGGCCGGAGAACTCGGCCTCGATCAATCGATCGCGATCGACGTCGTCGCGGGCGTAAAGGGTCTTCGGGCCCTGGGTGATGCGATAGAGCGGCGGCACGGCGAGATAAAGATGGCCGGCATCGACCAACCCCGGCAGCTCGCGGATGAAGAAAGTCAGCAAAAGCGAGGCGATGTGGGCGCCATCGACGTCGGCGTCGGTCATGATGATGATCTTGTCGTATCTGAGGTCCTCGTCGCGGTACTTTTCACGGGTGGCGCAGCCGAGCGCCTGGATCAAATCGGCGATCTGCTGGTTGGCGGCGAGCTTGTCGCGGGAGGCGCCGGCGACGTTGAGCACCTTGCCGCGCAGGGGCAGGACCGCCTGGGTGGCGCGGTCGCGGGCCTGCTTGGCGTTGCCGCCGGCCGAATCGCCCTCGACGATGAACAACTCCGCCCCCTGGGCGGCGCCCTGGGTGCAGTCGGCGAGCTTGCCGGGCAAACGCAGCTTGCGGGTCGCGGACTTGCGGTCGATCTCGCGCTCGCGGCGGCGGCGCAGGCGCTCCTCGGCGCGTTCGACGGTCCAGTCCAGCAGCTTGCCGGCCTGCGCCGGAGCACCGGCGAGCCAGTGATCGAAGGCGTCGCGCAGCGCCGTCTCGACGATCCTCGTCGCCTCGGTGGAGGCCAGCCGGTGCTTGGTCTGGCCGACGAATTCCGGCTCGCGGACGAAAATCGAGAGCATGGCGGCGGCGTTGGCGGTGACGTCCTCGGAGGTGATGGTGGCGGCGCGTTTGTTGCCGACCAGCTCGCCATAGCTCTTCAGAGAGCGCAGCAGCGCCGTGCGCAGGCCCGCTTCGTGGGTGCCGCCCTCGGGGGTGGGGATGGTGTTGCAGTAGGAGTTGACGAACCCATCGCCGGTCGTGAAGGCGATGGCCCATTCGACGGTGCCGTGCTTGCCCGGGGCGCCGGCGCGGCCCGCGAAGATGTCGTCGACGACCCGGGTCGCGCCCTCGATACGCGCCTGCATGTATTCGCTGAGCCCGCCCGGATAGTGGAAGCTGGCGCGGGCGGGGGTGTCGGTGCCCTCGACCAGCTCCTCGTCGCAGGACCAGCGGATCTCGACGCCGCCGAACAGGTACGAGCGGGCGCGGGCCATGGCGAAGACGCGGGCCGGCGCGAAGCGGGTCCTGGGGCCGAAAATCTCGGGGTCGGGGTGAAATCTGACGGTTGTGCCGCGCCGGTTGCTGACCTTGCCGAGGTCCTCCAGTCCGGAGACGGAATGGCCGCGCGAGAAGCGCTGCCGGAAGAGCCTCTGCTCGCGGGCGACCTCGATCTCCGTCAGATCGGAGAGCGCGTTGACCACCGAGACGCCGACGCCATGCAGACCACCGGAGGTCTCGTAGGCCCGCGAGGAGAATTTTCCGCCCGCATGCAGCGTGGTCATGATGACCTCCAGCGCCGAGCGGTCGGGAAACTTGGGGTGCGGATCGACCGGAATGCCGCGGCCGTTGTCGGTGCAGGCGAGGGAGCCATCGGCGCTCAGCGCGATCTCGATGCGATTGGCGTGGCCGGCGATCGCCTCGTCCATGGCGTTGTCGATCACCTCCGAGAAGAGGTGATGCATGGCGTCGACGTCGGTGCCGCCAACATACATGCCCGGGCGGCGGCGAACGGGCTCGAGCCCTTCGAGCACCTCGATGTCGGCGGCGGAATAGTCGGACTTCAGCTCGTTGGCCGGCGCCCCACGCGACCGGGTGGGGACGCGGGCAGCGGTTTCGGCGGCGGTGACGAGATCGTCGGTCTGGTCCATGGGCGCGCGGTCGAAGCGGCCCGAATCAGGCCGTCAGCGGTTGTTTAGCACAGGTGGGGCGGGCTTGGGCGGCGATTGAGGGGGATGCGGTTCAGGTTGATGAACCGGCCATGAATAGCAGGTTCGAGCCCGGTTCAAACGGGGGTGGCTAGGGTCCGATCACGCTGATGACGGCGCTGAGATTCGACCCAAGGAGAGCACCCATGACCCCGAGCCCATTCACCCCCATCAAGAAGATCGCCCGTGCCGGGGCGGTGGCCCTGGCCCTGGGCGGCACCACCATGGCCGCCCTGCCGGCCCAGGCCAGCGGCTCGGCATCGCAGTTTTCGTTTTCGCTGCAATTCGGCAACGGCGGCAGCGTCTCGGTCTCCAACCACGATCGCTACGCACACCGCTGCTGGACCGACCGCGCGATCTACGGCTACTTCGCCCGGCAGGGATACCGGGACATCCGGATCGGCAGGCAGCGCGGCGCGTGGGTGATCGTCACGGCCAAACAGGGCTGGTGGCAGTTCACCTATCGAATCAACCGTTGCACGCATCGGGTGATTTTGATCGACCGCGATCACCTGCGCCGGCCGTATCCACACCAGAACTGGGGCGGCCCGCAGTGGCCCAACCAGAACTGGGGCGGCCAGGGAGGCGGTCACTGGCCCCAGCACTAGCCCGCGACATGTCGCGAACCTTCGAGCCGGCCCGGAGCAAAGCGTTCCGGGCCGTTTCGCGCCCCCCACGCGCGCGCCCCGTCAGCACTTTCTTAAGCATGGGGCACCTACAATTGCGCCCGTACGGTCATTTGTGAGGAGTTGCCGTATGCCAGCGGCCGCCCACCGGCGTAGAGCTGTTGTTCATCGGCGCGTGGCAGCTGGGCGTTCTACGGGGTGGCCGCGAGCCGGATTGTCAAGTTGCGTGTACCGGCTCGCCCACTTCGCCGTGCCGCGGAAGCTCGTCGTGACGGGCCTCGCCGCGGTCTTCTTCATCAACTGAGCCGTGAAAAAGGGCGCCCGAAGGCGCCCTTTGCCGTTTCGCCGATCTGCCCGCCGCTCAGGCCGAGTAGTA
>CAZNOZ010000059.1:0-10721 GCA_964574935.1 uncultured Devosiaceae bacterium
TCGGTGCGGGCCTTGAGGGCCTGGGCCAGGGTGCCCTCGTCGAGATAGTCGAGTTCGCCGCCGACCGGCACGCCGTGGGCGAGGCGGGTGACCTTGACGCCAAAGGGCGCCAGCCGGTCGGTGAGGAAGTGCGCGGTGGTCTGGCCCTCGACGGTGGCGTTGAGGGCGATCACGACCTCGTCGATGCCGCCTTTTTCGAGGCGCCGGACCAGGGAATCGATGGCCAGATCGTCGGGGCCGACCCCGTCGAGAGGCGACAGGGTGCCGCCGAGCACGTGATAGCGGACCGGGCCGATCGCGGCCCGTTCGAGGGCCCACAGGTCCCCGACATCCTCGACGACGATCACCATGGAGCCCTGGCGGCGCGGATCGGCGCAGATCGAGCACGGCGAGCGCGTGTCGATGTTGCCGCACACCTCGCAGGTGGTGACGGTTTCGACGGCGCGGTCGAGGGCGGCGGCGAGGGGGACCATGAGCTGGTCCTTGCGCTTGATCAGGTGCAGGGCGGCGCGGCGCGCCGAGCGCGGCCCGAGCCCCGGCAGCCGGGCGAGAAGGGCGATGAGTTCGTTGATTTCGGGGCCGCCGGACTGGCTCATGAGGCTCAGTGGATCGGGGCGATCCTCGGGTCAAGCCCGAGGATGACGAAAAGGGGGGTGGGGCCGCTGGCGCTCGATGTATCGTCGGGCTCGTATTTCGGCATGCCGTTCGCGTTCTTCGTTACTCCGGGCTTGACCCGGGGTCCACTGGCCACGCCGAGCAGATGAGGACCGCCATAGCCACTCGGGCGTAGCCCTCGTGGCCTTGCCGCTCTCTCGAAGCGCCACTGGCGCTTCTCGTCCCGGGCCCTCGGCCCGTGACCGCTTACAAGTCCGGCCTTGTCCAGCCTCGCGCCCCCCGGGTCGAGCCCGAGGGCAGGCTTGGGCTGGCGCCGGAATGACGATTGTGGGGACTGCGTGCTCGGGTGGTGATCATCAGCTCGGCGGTGTCACAGCGGCAGCTTCATGCCGGGGGGCAGCGGCAGGTCGGCGGTCAACTCGGCCATGCGCTCCTCGGCCAGCGCCTGCGCCTTGCGGCCGGCGTCGGTGTGGGCGGCGACGATAAGGTCCTCGAGGATCTCGACGTCGTGCTCGGTGAACAGGGACGGATCGATCTTCAGCGAGCGGATTTCGCCGCGAGCGGTGGCGGTGAGCCGGACCAGGCCGCCGCCGGCGACCCCCTCGGCCTCGATGGCGGCGATCTCGTCCTTGATCGCTTCCATCTTGGCCTGCAGCTCCTGCATCTTGCCCATCAGGCCCATGATGTCCTTCATTGCATCAGGTCCCCATCGTCGTTTTCGACTTCGTCATCGCCGAGGCCCACGGCTTCGTCGTCGGCCCCGGAAGCGTTCTCATCGTCATCGCGCCGGCGCACGGCCACCAGACGGCTGCCGGGGAAGGCGTCGAGTGCGGCGCGCACCGCCGGGTCGGCATGGGCGGCATCGAGCTCGGCGGCGGCTTCGGCCTTGCGCTGCTCGGCCAGGGTCGGGGCGGCGGCCCGGCCCGAAACGGTGATGAGCCACGGGCGACCGGTCCAATGGCGCAAGCGTGCCGACAGGGTCTGGATGATCGCCGGGTCGGCGCCTTCGGCGAGCGCCACTTCGACCCGGCCGGGTTCCATGGCAATGGGGCTGAGCTGGGCTTCCAGGGCGTGCTTGACGATGAGATCGCGCTGGGCGCCGGCCAATGCCACCAGTTCGGCCCAGGTGGCGATTTCGGCGGTCGGCTCGGAGGTGGGGGGTGCGGCGGGCGCCACGGCCGGCCGCGCAGCGGTTGCCGCCGAACCCCTCGCGGCGGAGGGGGCCGGCGCGCGCGGGCCAGCGGCGGGCGGTCCGTCCGGCGAGCCGGTGAGCTTTTCGATGACTTCGTCGGGGGTCGGCAGGTCGGCGGCATGGGCGAGGCGCACCAGCACCATTTCGGCGGCGGCCAGGGCGTCGGGGGCGGCGAGCACCTCGGCGTGACCCTTGAGCAGGATCTGCCAGGCGCGGCCGAGGACCCTGAGGCCGAGCTTGTCGGCGAGCACGGCGCCGCGCTCGCGTTCGTCGGGGGTAAGCGAGGGATCGGCGGCGGCTTCCGGGACCACCTTCAGGCGGGTCGCCAGGTGCGCCAGTTGGGCGAGATCGGCGAGAAGGATCGCCGGGTCGGCGCCGGAATCGTACTGCTCGCGCAGGCCTTCGAGGGCGGCCTCGACGCGGCCAGCCATCAGCGCCTCGAACATGTCGATCGAGCGGGCGCGGTCGGCGAGCCCGAGCATGGCGCGCACCGATTCGGCCTCGATCCCGCCGCCGGCGTGGGCGATCGCCTGATCCATGAGCGACAGGCAGTCGCGCGCCGAGCCCTCGCCGGCCCGGATGATGAGCGAGAGGGCATCGGGCTCGCATTCGATCTTCTCGGCGTGCAAAATCCCCTCGAGATATGGGCGCATCACGTCGGCGCCGATGCGGCGAAGGTCGAAGCGCTGGCAGCGGGAGAGGATTGTTACCGGCACCTTGCGGATTTCGGTCGTCGCGAAGATGAACTTCACATAGGGCGGCGGCTCCTCGAGGGTCTTCAGAAGGCCGTTGAAGGCGTTCTTGGAGAGCATGTGGACTTCGTCGATGATGAAGACCTTGTAGGGCGCCGAGACGGGCCCGTAGCGGGTGGATTCGTTGATCTCGCGGATGTCGTCGATGCCGGTGTGGGAGGCGGCATCCATCTCGACGACGTCGACATGACGGGACTCGATGATGGCGCGGCAGTGCTCGCCTTCGGTGGCGAGGTCGAGGGTCGGGTGCGGACCGGTTTCGTCGACATAGTTGAAGGCGCGGGCGAGGATGCGGGCGGTTGTGGTCTTGCCGACCCCGCGCACGCCGGTAAGCATGAAGGCGTGGGCGAGGCGGCCCGAGGCGAAGGCGTTGGTGAGGGTCTGCACCATCGCGTCCTGGCCGATCAGGGTCGAGAAGTCGGCGGGGCGGTATTTGCGGGCGAGAACGACATAGCTGGGGGGCTTTTCGGCCGGCGCGGCGGGGGCCGTCGGCGCTGCCTGGGCCCCGGCCTTGGCGGCGGAAGCCGGTTTTTTGGCGGGCTTGCGGGGCGCGGACGGCTTGCCGCCGGACGATGCGGAGGATTTGGCGGTCGATTTCGCCATGACGTTCGCCTGCCCCTGATGCGGCCCCGGGGCCGCTGGTCCGGGTCTGATGCGGCCCGGTTGCCGGCGCCCATTATGAAGGGAACGGTGGAAGGCTGGCAACGACCCGGGCGAAACTCGTTAGGGCTGCTTCCTTCCGGACCTGACCCGGTTGGCGAGATACCCGTCCGCCACCAACCTTCCGGGGCTTATGTGCGCGATGGGGGTGGGCGATGCAAGGGGGCGGGCCCCTAACCCTCCCCCTCCGGCATCTTGCCCGCCTCGTAGACGCCGAGAATGCGCAGATAGTCGGTGAAGAAGTCGAGCTCCTCCATGGCGTGCCGGACCCCGACATCGTCGGGGTGGCCTTCGATATCGGCGTAGAACTGGGTGGCGTTGAAGGAGCCGCCCAGCATGTAGGATTCGAGCTTGGTCATGTTGACCGAATTGGTCGCGAAGCCGCCCATCGCCTTGTAGAGAGCGGCGGGCACGTTGCGGACGCGGAACACGAACGTGGTCTTGACCCCCGGCCCCTGTGGGATGTCGGCGCTCTCGCGGGCCATGACCAGAAACCGGGTGGTGTTGTGGTTTTCGTCCTCGATGTCGGCGTCGAGAATTTCGAGCCCGTAAATCTCTCCGGCCAGTTTCGAGGCGATGGCGGCAACACTCTTGTCGCCGCGGGCCGCGACTTCGCGGGCCGAACCGGCGGTGTCGACGGCCGGGATGGTCCGCAATCCGTGGCGTTGGATGTATTTGCGGCACTGGCCGAGCGCCACGGGGTGGGTTTGGACGGTGGCGACGTCTGCCATCGTCGCCCCGGGCACCGCCAGCAGATTCAGCCGGACGCGGTGATAGTGCTCGCCGACGATGAACAGGCCCGATTCGGGCAAGAGGTGGTGGATGTCGGTGACCCGGCCGTACAGGGAATTCTCGATCGGCACCATGCCGAGGTCCGCCGCGCCGGAGGCAACCGCCTGAATGGTCTCCTCGAAGGTCACGCACGCGACCGCCTCGTCTTGCGGGTAGGCGGTCTCGACGGCGGCGTGGCCGAAAGCCCCGGGTTCTCCCTGGAAGGCGATCTTGCGCATCGAAGGTGGCTCCGCGGCGGCAGGGCGCGCACTATTCACGAGCCGTCGGTGCCAAGTCAATCGCGCCGGGGGGAAGCCGACCGGGGCGGCAAAGCGAGGACAATTGTCGCACCGAAGCGGCTCGATGTTGCCTCATCCGGCGGCTTGCCTATAAGGTCCGCGCGCGACGCGGACCGGCCGCCGGCGACGGCGATTCGAGGGGATGCCGGCGAGCGGTTCGCGACCAAATCCTGCGGACACAAAGAGACCACCTCATGGACGGGTTCGAGTGGAACAAGATCATCGGCGCCATTCTGGGCACGCTCTTGTTCGTCATCGGCGTCGGGTTCATTGCCGAGGCCATCTACAGCCCGATCGAGGACCGCGGGGTGGGCTACGCGCTGCCGGGCGGGGCCGAGGACCACGGCGCCGAGGGCGACGGCAGCCCGGTGGTCCAGCAGGCGTCGCTGGGCGAGCTTCTGGCCAACGCGTCGGCGGACGCCGGGGCGCGCGCGGCACGGGTGTGCAGCGCCTGCCATTCCCTCGAGGAGGGCGGCGCCAACAAGGTCGGACCGCCGCTGTGGGGCGTCGTGGGCCGGCCGGTGGGATCGATCGCCGACTACGCGTATTCGGACGCCTTCAAGCAGAAGAGCGACACCGGCGCGGTGTGGACCTATGAGGAACTGAACGACTATCTGCAATCGCCCAAGGAAATGATGCCGGGCACCAAGATGACGTTCGCGGGGATCGCGGATCCCGAGCAGCGCGCCGACGTACTGGCCTATCTGCAAACGCTGAGCCAATCGCCGGCCCCCTTCCCCGAGCCCACGGCGGCGGCGGCTGAAGCGCCGGCCGCCGAGGCGGCCCCCGCGGCCGACCCGGGGAGCGCGGAAGCGGAGCCGGTGCAAGTGGCGTCGGGAGGCGAGAACTTCGAAGCCAATTGCTCCGCGTGCCACCAGGTCGACGGTCGGGGCCAGCCCGCGACCTTCCCGCCGCTGGCGGGCTCGGACTTCCTGCTGGCCGACGTCGATCGCGCCATCGAAACGGTGCTGCGCGGCCGGACCGGCGAAATCGTAGTCAACGGAGAGACCTTCAACGGCATGATGCCGCCGATGGGGCACCTGGACGATGCCGAAATCGCCGGAATTCTCACCCATGTCTACCAGAGCTGGGGCAACGACGGGGCGCCGGTCAGCGCCGCGCAGGTGGCTTCGATCCGCGAGCGGGTTGCCGGTACGGCTTTGAACGAGAGCGAACAGCGCCATCCGGGCACGCCGGAGGCCGAAATGGCCTACCAGAGCGCGCCGCTCAGCGAAATGGACGTGGAGCTGCACATCACGCCGGGTGCGCCGGATATGTCCGAGGACGAGTTCGCGCGCGCCACGCAGATCTATTTCGAACGCTGCGCGGGGTGCCACGGCGTGCTGCGCCACGGCGCCACCGGCAAGCCGCTGACGCCCGATATCACGCAGGAGAAGGGCACCGATTATCTGACGGCCTTCATTGAATACGGCTCTCCGGCCGGCATGCCCAACTGGGGCACCTCCGGCGAGCTGTCGCCCGAAGAAATCAACATCATGGCCCGCTATCTGCAGCACACCCCGCCGAAGCCACCGGAATTCGGCATGGAGGACATGCGGGCCACCTGGAAGGTGATCGTGCCGCCCGAGGAGCGGCCGACCGAGCCGCAAAACGACTTCAACATCGACAACGTGTTCTCGGTGACGCTGCGCGACGCGGGGCAGGTGGCGCTGATCGACGGCGACACGTACGAGATCATCAACATCGTCGACACCGGCTATGCGGTGCACATTTCGCGCACGTCGCATTCGGGCCGCTACGTCTACACGATCGGACGTGACGGGCTGATCAACCTGATCGATATGTGGATGGAAATCCCCGACACGGTGGCGCAGATCAAGATCGGGCTCGAGGCCAGATCGGTCGAAACGTCGAAATATCCCGGCTACGAAGACAGGTATGCCATCGCCGGCGCCTACTGGCCGCCGCAATATGTGATCATGGACGGCAACACGCTGGAGCCGTTGCGGATCGTTTCGACGCGCGGGACCACCGTCGACACCCAGGAATACCATCCCGAGCCGCGGGTGGCGGCGATCGTGGCGTCGCACGAGCAACCCGAATTCATCGTCAACATCAAAGAAACCGGCTGGATTTCGCTGGTCAACTACGAGGACCTCGACAACCTGTCGGTGACCAATATCGCGGCGGCGCCGTTCCTGCATGACGGCGGCTGGGACAGCACGCGGCGGTATTTCTTGACCGCGGCCAACAACTCGAACCGGATCGCGGTTGTCGATTCGCGCGACCGCGACCTGGAAGCCCTGATCGAGGTGCACGAGATCCCGCATCCCGGTCGCGGCGCCAATTTCGTCGATCCCGAATTCGGCCCGGTGTGGGCGACCTCGGGCCTGGGCAACGCCAATGTGACGATGATCGGCACCGATCCGGAAAACCACCCCGAATATGCCTGGAAGGTGGTTCGCACCATCGACGGCCAGGGCGGCGGCTCGCTGTTCGTCAAAACACACCCGAATTCGACGAACCTGTGGGTCGACTCACCGCTCAATCCCGATCCGGCAATCAGTCAGACGGTGGCGGTGTTCGATACCAACAATCTGGACGCCGGCTTCGAGGTGCTGCCGATCGCGGAATGGGCGGATCTGGGACCGGGACCCAAGCGCGTCGTGCATCCCGAGTACAACGCCGACGGCACGGAAGTGTGGTTCTCGGTGTGGAGCGGCAAGGAGCAGGAGTCCGCGATCGTGGTTGTCGATGACGCCACCCGGACGCTGAAGACCGTCATCAAGGGGCCCGAGATCGTCACGCCCACCGGCAAGTTCAACATCTACAACACCACCAACGACATCTACTGAGGCCGGTCACGGCCGATGCGCCGGCGGACGGGCCGTTGGGCGCGGCGCCGAGTCGCCGCGTGGGCGCGGGATACGGCCCGCGGTTAACCAACTGTTAGGGTTAATAAACTATTGATGCCGGCAGGGCCGGTGCTGTGCGGCCTCATCCCATGCCGAGGCCGAATTGCTGCACCCTTCCCGCCCCAGCCTGAAAGCGTTGCGCCTGATCATGCTCGCGGGGGTCGCGGCGGTGGCCCTTTCCGCGTGCGCGACGAGCCGAGCGCCGGTGACGGCGACGGACTATTCCGGGCTCACCGAAGAGCAATTGCAGGAATCGGTGGCGCGGCTGGCGTCGCGCTATGAAGCCAAGCCGGCCAACAAGCGCACCGCGGTGGCCTATGCCGGGGCGCTCAGGGCCGCCGGGCAGCCCGGCCAGGCGGTGGCGGTGTTGCAGAAGGCGACCCTCGCCCATCCCGACGATGTCGACGTTACCGTCGCCTATGCCAAGGCACTGGCGGCGGTGGGCAAGTTCAACCAAGCGCTGACCGTCATCGACAGCGCCATCCGCACCGACGCGCCCCGCTGGGAGGCCCTCAACGTCAAGGGCGCCATCCTCGACCAGATGGAACGCAACGCCGAGGCGCGGGAGATCTACAACCAGGCCCTGCTGATCGCGCCGAACCAGGCCGCGATCTGGGCCAATCTGGGCCTCAGTTTCGCAATGACAGGCGATCTCGAGACCGCCGAAGGGCACTTGCGAACCGCGGTCAGCAAGCCGGGGGCGACCAGCCAGATTCGGCAGAATCTGGCCCTTGTCATCGGCCTGCAGGGGCGCTTCGACGAGGCCCGCGAGATCTACGCGGCCGAGCTGCCCCCCGACCAGGTCGAGGCCAACATGGCCTATGTCCGGTCGCTTCTGACCCAACAGAACCGCTGGGACCTGCTCGCCGACGTCGACGAGTAGGCGCCTTCCCCTCCCAACCTGAACGAACCACCCGCGGCGGGCGCCGGCGCCCTGGACCGCGCGCGATGGTGCGAAGCCGTTTCTTGAATGCGGATCGGGGGGCGGCCGGGTGCGCCGGCAGCGCGGGAGAGATTTCGAACGCGGGCCGGATCAGCTGCCGAACAGGAAGTTCAGCGATCCTTGCTCGACGATCTTTATGCCGGCGGGGGCCATGATGACGATGAACAGGACCGGCAGGAAGAACAGGATCATCGGCACGGTGAGCTTCGGCGGCAGGGCGGCGGCCTTCTTCTCGGCCTCCGACATCCGCATGTCGCGGTTTTCCTGCGCCAGCACGCGCAGCGCCGTGCCGATCGGCGTGCCGTATTTCTCCGCCTGCACCAGCGCCGTCACCACGGAGCGCACGCCTTCCAGGCCGGTGCGCAGACCGAGATTCTCATAAGCCTTGCGCCGATCCTGCAGGTAGGAGAGTTCCGCGGTGGTGAGACTCAGCTCCTCCGCCAGCGCCACCGACTGCGCGCCGATCTCTTCCGACACCTTTCGGAAGGCGCCTTCGATGCCCATGCCGGACTCCACGCAGATGAGCAGGAGGTCGAGCGCGTCGGGCCAGGCGCGGCGTATGGATTTCTGCCGCTTGGTGATCTGATTGCGCACGTAGAGCGTCGGCCCGTAATAGGCGGCATAGGCCACCACCAGGACGATGGCGAGCTTCAGGAAGAACGGCTGATCGAGCTGAATGACGAAGAAGACGTAGAGCGTCGCGATGGCGAACATCACGATCGGCATGATGAGCCTGAGCGACAGAAACACGAACACCGGGTTCTGGCCGCGGTAGCCGGCCATGCGCAGCTGCTTCACCATGTTGCCGTCCTCGGCCTGCTTGGCGAGGTCGAAGCGGTCGACGATGTTCTTGAAGAACTTCTTCGGCTCGACGCGCAGCGAGGCCTGCTTCTTCTGCGCCTCCAGCTTGGCGCGCTCGCGGGCGCGGATGCGCTCACGCTCGCTCGACACCTGGCGCATGCGATCCGCCAGCTCGTCGCGCGCCAGGTAGGGCCATGCCACGACGACAATTGCGGAGAACACCGCCAGCGCCGCGCAAAAGGCGACGATCATCTCGGTGTTGTCGGAAAAGAGATCGAGGTTCACGGCACGCGCCTCAGTAATCGAAGTTGATCATCTTGCGCATCACCATGACGCCGATGAACATCCAGAACCCGCAGCACGCGAGCACGATGTTGCCGGTCGTCGTCTGGAACAGCAGGAGGATGTAGTCCGGGCTGGTGAAGTAGACGAGGATCGCCACCACGGCCGGCAACGATCCGATAATACCGGCGGAGGACTTCGCCTCGGCGCTCATCGCGCGGATCTTGCCGGCCATCTTCTTGCGGTCGCGCAGCACCTTGGAAAGATTGGAAAGAGCCTCCGAGAGGCTGCCGCCGGAGCGGGCCTGGATGGCGATGACGATGGCGAAAAAGTTCGTTTCCGAAAGCGGAATGCGCTCCGGCAGCCGCTCGACGGCCTCCGGCAGCGGCATGCCGAGCGTCTGGTCCTCGACGATCTCCCGGAACTCGCCGGCCACCGGCTCCTGCGCCTCGGAGGAGATGACCTTGAGGCAGTCGATGAGCGGCAGTCCTGCCTTCACGCCGCGCACCACCACGTCCACGGCATTGGGAAACTCCTCGCTGAATTTGTGCAGCCGGCGCTTGCGTGTGAAGTTGACGAAGAAGTGCGGCAGCAGCACGCCGCCGGAGATCGCGAATCCGGCGCTCGGGATAGCCCCGAAACCGACCCCGAACATCACGAACATGAAGGTGACCACCGCCGCGCCGGCGCAGACCAGATAGTAGGTGTTCTTGCTCCAGGACAGGCCCGCCTGGCGCATGCGCACGGTCAGCGTCGGCTTGGTGCTGGAGCGCGCCTTCGCCTTCTGCGCTTCCTCCAGTTCGCGCAGCGTGTCCTCGACGCTGCGGCGCCGGCGCCCCTCCTCCCCGGCGATGCGCTCAGCGGCGGCCTGGCGCTTGGTCGACGCGATCGACTCAAGCCGCTTGTCGCTCTTGGAGCCGCCTGAGAGGCGCGGATAGAGCAGCGAAACGAGCACTCCGCCGACGGAGAGTACCGCCAGCACAGCAACCGCCACCTGAACGACGAGCGGCGAAAACATGAGCTAGGCCCTTCCCGGTTCGCCCGTATCGGCGGCGTCGAGCGCCGCTGCGAGCCTTGCCTCCTCGCCGAAATAGCGTGCGCGATCCCAAAAGCCCGGCCGACCGACGCCGGTGGAGCGATGGCGGCCGACGATCCGCCCGTTCGGGTCTTCGCCGACGATGTCGTAGACGAAGAGATCCTGGGTGATGATCACGTCACCCTCCATACCCAGCACCTCGGTAACATGGGTGATGCGGCGGGAGCCGTCGCGCAGGCGCGCCGACTGCACGATCACGTCGATGGAGGAGACGATCATCTCGCGCAGCGTCTTCGCCGGCAGGGTGAAGCCGCCCATCGTGATCATCGACTCGATACGCGACAGCGCCTCACGCGGGCTGTTGGCATGCAGCGTGCCCATGCTGCCCTCGTGACCGGTGTTCATGGCCTGCAACATGTCGAAGGCCTCGGCCCCTCGCACCTCGCCCAGGATGATGCGATCCGGTCTCATACGCAGCGCATTCTTGACCAAGT
>CAZNOZ010000060.1:0-10451 GCA_964574935.1 uncultured Devosiaceae bacterium
TTGTGGCGGTTCTCGAAGGTCTTGCCCTCGGGCGTGGTCAGGGTGAAGGCCCAGACGCCGCCCGGCCGGATGTCGGCGCGATGGGTCGTGATGGTGCAGCCCTCGGGCGCCCACCACGCGGTAAGGGCCGCGGCATCGGTCCAGGCGGACCAGACCTCTTCGCGGGAGGCGTCGTAGAGCCTGGAGAGCAGGATGTCGTTGCCGTCGGTGGGCGCGAGCGTGGTGACGTCAGGCATCGGACCGGCCCTGCAAATGGCGGAGATAGTGCTCGAGCCGGTCGAGGCGGGCTTCCCAGAGCTTGCGGTATTCGCCCAGCCACGCATCGAGCTCCCTGAGGGGGGCCGGATTTAGCCGCCGGGGCCGCCACTGCGCTTCACGGCCCTGCTCGACCAGGCCAGCCTTTTCGAGCACCTTCAAATGCTTGGAGATGGCCGCCATCGACATGTCGTAGGGCTCGGCCAGCTCGCCCACGGTTGCTTCCCCGGTCGCAAGGCGCGCCAGAATGCCCCGGCGCGTGGGATCGGCGAGAGCATGCAGCGTGGTGCTGAGGGGGTCGGTCGACATGCGTATTGAACCGTTTGGTTGATAACTGAATGGTTGAATACAACGCGCGGAGACGTGCCGTCAAGAGTGTTTGCGCGGCGCGCCGATGTTGCGCGGTTCGGGGCGAGGGCGTAATTCGATCGCCAACAATGGAGCGGAACATGGCAGGTCCTTCGGACCGCAGGCATTCGGTGGGCGTGGACATTGGCGGCGTCATGGTCGGCGGCGGCGCACCGGTCGTCGTGCAGTCGATGACCAATACCGACACCGCCGATGTCGCCGCGACCGCAAATCAGGTGGCGGCGCTGGCCCGGGCAGGCTCTGAGCTGGTGCGGGTGACCGTCGACCGCGCCGAGGCGGCGGCGGCGGTGCCGCACATAAGCGACCGGCTGGCGGCCGACGGGGTGACGGTGCCGCTCATCGGCGATTTTCACTACAACGGTCACACGCTGCTCGCCGAGCATCCGGCCTGCGCCGAGGCGCTCGCCAAATACCGCATCAATCCGGGCAATGTCGGGTTCGGGCAGAAGCGCGACCAGCGCTTCGCCGAGATGATCGAAATCGCCCTGAAATTCGCCAAGCCGGTGCGCATCGGGGTCAACTGGGGGTCCCTCGACCAGGATCTCCTGACCCGCCTGATGGACGAGAACCACGGCCGCACCGAGCCCTGGACGGCGGCCGAGGTGACCCGCGAGGCGGTTATCCTCTCGGCGCTGCTATCGGCCGGCCGCGCCGAGGAGCTGGGGCTCGGCCGTGACCGGATCGTTCTGTCCACCAAGGTCTCCCAGGTCCAGAATCTGGTCGCAGTCTATGCCGATCTCGCTTCGCGCTGCGAGTACGCGCTGCATCTGGGGCTGACCGAGGCCGGCATGGGCTCGAAGGGGATCGTCGCCTCGTCGGCGGCGATGGGCATCCTTTTGCAACAGGGGATCGGCGACACGGTCCGCGTCTCGCTCACCCCGGAGCCCGGCGGCGACCGGACGGTTGAGGTCAAGGTCGCCCAGGAACTTCTGCAGACCATGGGGCTGAGGCATTTCGTGCCGACGGTGGCCGCCTGTCCGGGGTGCGGGCGGACGACCTCGACGGTCTTCCAGGAACTCGCCCGCGACATCGAAAACCATATCTCCGCCTCGATGCCCGACTGGCGCGCGCGCTATCCCGGCGTCGAGGCGCTGTCGGTGGCGGTGATGGGCTGCATCGTCAACGGGCCGGGGGAATCCAAGCACGCCGATATCGGCATTTCGCTGCCCGGCACCGGCGAACAGCCCGCCGCCCCGGTCTTCATCGACGGCAGGAAAGCCGCGACGCTCAGAGGCGCCGACATCGCCGATCAGTTCAGGGCGATGGTGGCGGACTATATCGAGACGCGCTTCGGGGCGGGCGAGAAGAACAAGCCGGCGGCGGAGTGAGCGCGTGTCTCACCCGGTTCAAGCAGCGTCACGCCGGGTTGCCATTCGCTGGGCGTCCGAGGACGAGCGGGCGGATCTGATCGAATTGCAGCGCCGCGCCGCGCTTGGCAATCCGGGAGACCGGGAGGCCCTGCTGACCAATCCGGATGCCATCGAGTTGCCGGTTGAGCACATCGCCGCCGGGGCGGTTCGCGTCGCTGAACTTGATCGTCGCGTCGTCGGGTTTTCCGTCGTGGTTCAGCGCGACGACGGCGACGCGGAGCTCGACGGCTTGTTCGTCGAACCGCGCATCTGGAAATCCGGCATAGGACGGGCACTGGTGGAAGATGCGGCAAGCCAGGCGCTGAAAAGCGGCGCCAAGGCGATCCACGTTGTCGGCAATCCGCACGCGGAGGGCTTTTACGAAGCGGTCGGATTCGTCACCTACGGGCATTTCGAGACCCGGTTTGGGCCGGGGCTGCTGATGCGGCGCATTTGTGGCAAAACCTGAAGCGCGCGAAACCGGGAGGTTCCCGTGGCCAAGGACAAACATGTTCCGGATCCCGCCATCGTCGAGGTCTTCGACCGGATGATCGCCGGCGTCCCCGGGGTCATCCGCAAGGGCGATCAGAACCCTTATGTGTCGATCAACGGCAATATGTACGCCTCGATGTCCAAGCTCGACCGCATCGGGCTGAGGCTTTCCAGGGACGATCTCGCCGAGTTCATGACGACCTTCGAGACCGGGTTGCACGAGGGCTATCCCGGTTTCTTCCAGAAGGAATACGCCGAGGTGCCGGCGACGCTCTACGCCGATACAGATGCGCTGCAGGCCTGGTTCAGGAAATCCCACGCCCACGCCGCGGGCCTGAAGCCCAAGCCGACAACCAAGCCGACGACGAAGCCGAAGCGCCAGTCGGATCGCTAGACCTGGCGCTCCGCAAAGTAGCGCGCCAGGTCCCGGAGCCGGTCGGCCTCCGGTCCGAACCCCTCGAGCGAAGCGACCGCCTCCCGGACCGCCGCGTCGCGCCGATCGCGGGCCGCTTCCAGCCCTTCGAGCGCCACGATGGTGGCCTTCTCTTGCGCCGCGTCCTTGCCGGCGGTCTTGCCGAGGGCGGCGGAGGATTGGGTGACGTCGAGGATATCGTCGGCGAGCTGGTAGGCGAGCCCCGCCGCCGCCCCGTAACGGTCGAGCGCCGCCCGATGCTCCGTGGACGCCCGGCCGAGGCTGGCGCCCATCCGCACCGAGGCAACGATGAGGGCACCGGTCTTCATTGCCTGCATCCGGGTGATCGCGGTGGCGTCCAGGCTCATGCCGGGGGCCCCCAGATCGAGCATCTGGCCGCCCGCCATGCCGCTCGCGCCGGCGCCCCGGGCCAGGTGCGCGGCCAGTTCGACGCGGACGGACGCGTCCGGATGGCAGGCGGGATCGACGAGGATCGCGAAGGCTTCGGCCAGGAGCGTATCGCCGGCGAGGATCGCGGTGGCCGGGTCGAACTTCTTCCACACTGTCGGTTGGCCGCGGCGCATCTCGTCGCCGTCCATCTCGGGCAGGTCGTCGTGGACGAGCGAGTAGCAATGCACACATTCCACCGCCGCTCCCGTTCGCACCGTCGCTTCGGGCGGCATGCCGAACAGGCACGCCGATGCGCGCACCAAATAGGGCCTGAGCCGTTTGCCGCGCCCCAGCACCCCGTGTCGCATGGCCGCCACCAGTCGCTCGGGCACCGGATGCGCGCGCGAAAGGTTCGCCGCGGACAGATAGCCGTCCAGAAACGAAGTGACGTCGGCGGCCGAACGGGAGAGTTCGGCACCAAGGGGGGTGGTCTCGGTCATGGGCCGGTCCTATAGCCGTCCCGCACCGCCGGGGCTAGCCAATGGGCCCGGTCGCCGCTATAAGGCCCGCCGGTTGCCCGGCGCCCGCGGACCGACGGGCGCGCCGCCAGAGCGAACGGAGAGATTGCCATGGCCGTGCCGAAGCGAAAGGTATCGCGCATGAAGCGCGGACACCGCCGTTCGACCGACGCGCTGCGCAAGCCGAGCTACGTCGAGGACAAGGATTCCGGCGAACTCAGGCGCCCGCATCATATCGACTTGAAAACCGGCATGTATCGCGGCCGGCAGATCCTCGAGCCGCGCGAACGCTGAGCGCGACGCGCCGAGCGCCCCCATCGGTGTACGGCGAGCCGCCGGCCCTTGCGGGGCCGGCGTTTTTTGTCTTTGTTGCGGCTCATGCGCAATGCGCACGCGGGGGGAAGGCGATGTGGATGCCGCCGATGCTGGTGCTGCCGCTGATCGCCTACAATCTGGTGGCGTTCCACGTCATCGGCGATCCCGGGGCACAGTGGACGGCGGCGGCTCTGGAGTTCGAACTGCCCTCCGAGGGGGTGTGGACGCTGACCCTGGGCGACACGGTCGCGATGGCGGCGCTGGCGCTCCTGCTGATCGCGGTCGTCAGGGCCGGCCGGGCGGGCAGGGTGCTGGTGCGCGATCTGGTTGTCTGCGCGTTCGTTTTCGCGGGGTATCTCATCGAGTTCCTGGCGGTGCCGGCGGCGGCGACGACGCTGTTCTTCCTGTGCATGGCGATGTCGGCGACCGAGACGGTCAGCGGCTTCGCGGTGGCGCTCAGGCACGCCGAAATTTCCGAGGCGGCATGAACGCGTCCGCGCCATCGTGCGCCGCAACCGCGACGGAGGAGCAATGACGCAGCGGATCGAGCGCGATTCCCTGGGCGAGGTCGAAGTGCCCGCCGACAAGTACTACGGCGCGCAGACGGCGCGGTCGCTCGCCAATTTCGCGATCGGCGGCGAGGTGATGCCGCCCGAGATCATCGCCGCCTTCGCCATCGTCAAGAAGGCGGCAGCGCTGGCCAACTTCGAACTCGGGCTGCTCGACGCGGAGCGGCGGGACCTGATCGTGGCGGCCGCCGACGAGATCATGGCGGGCAAGCTGGCGGGCAATTTCCCGCTGGTCGTCTGGCAAACGGGGTCCGGCACCCAGACCAACATGAACCTCAACGAGGTCATCGCCAATCGCGCCATCGAAATGGCCGGCGGTGAGATGGGATCGAAATCCCCGGTGCACCCGAACGACCACGTCAACCTCTCGCAGTCCTCCAACGACACCTTCCCGACCGCGATGCATATCGCCGCGGTGCGGGCCATCGAGGAGGATCTGATCCCGAAGGTCGGGACGCTCAGGCAAACGCTCGAGGCCAAGGCGAAGGCGTTCGCGGACATCGTCAAGATCGGCCGCACGCATCTGATGGACGCCACGCCGCTGACCCTCGGCCAGGAGATATCCGGCTGGGCCGCCCAGCTCGGCTATGCCGAGGACGCCATCGGGGCGACGATGCCGCAGCTGACGGAGCTGGCGCTCGGCGGTACGGCGGTGGGCACCGGCCTCAACGCGCATCCCGATTTCGCCGCGCGTGTGGCCCGGATCATCTCCGAACTTGCCGGGCACCCCTTCACCTCGGCGCCCAACAAGTTCGCGCTGATGGCGGCGCACGACGCGTTCGTGGGCACTTCGGGGGCCCTCAAGCAGCTCGCGGCCGCCGCCATGAAGATCGCCAACGATGTCAGATGGCTCGCCTCGGGGCCTCGCTCGGGGCTGGGTGAGTTGACCATCCCGACCAACGAGCCCGGTTCCTCGATCATGCCCGGCAAGGTCAACCCGACCCAGGCCGAAGCGCTGACCATGGTCGCGGTGCAGGTGATGGGCAACGACGCGGCGATCGGGTTCGCGGCCAGCCAGGGCAATTTCGAACTCAACGTGTTCAAGCCGGTGATCGCCTACAATCTCATGCAGTCGATCCGGCTGCTGGGCGACGCCGCGCAGAGTTTCGAGCGCCATTGCGCCGCCGGCATCGAGCCCAATCGCGAACGCATCGCCCAGCATCTTTCCAACTCTCTGATGCTGGTGACGGCCCTCAATCCGCATATCGGATATGACAAGGCGGCCAAGATCGCCAAGCACGCCCACCAGACCGGCACGAGCCTCAGGGACGCGGCCATCGCGCTGGGCATCCTGAGCGGCGAGGAATTCGACAAAATGGTCAGGCCCGAGGAGATGACCGGGCCGAAAGCGCCCTAGGCGTCGACCCGGCGGGTCAATCCGGCCGGCGCGCGGTGCGCCAGGCGCTCGGCGGTGGCGCCATAGGCGCGCCCGGCGTCGGCGGAGGTGCCGCGCCGGTGCACGCGATGTAACGCCACGCCCTCGTGCTGGGCGACGAGGTGGGCGAGAAATGAACTCTCCAGCCGGTAGCGGGCGAGGCCCGGCCCGGCTTCGAAGGCGCCTGTCGTGTCCATGCCATTCAATCTATGTACCGGCATGGGCCGATAGAAGGTGATCCCGGCGGCCATTTTGGCGCTCTCCCTTAATTTGTGATGGCATTTGGTGCCATCCCGGGACAGTTCGGCTGTCCGCACCTCCGACGCCGCAATCGGCGTGCCAGAAGGTAGTGAATCGTTAACCATAACGGCGATTGCGGCGGGTGCGGGGCCCGCCCGATGGGCAGGCGCCGGCCGGCGCGCGCGCGGCTAGCGTCGCCCTTCGAGCGCCAGACGCATGACGTGCCGGCGGCTGCCGGCCATCCCGACGAACTCGAAGCCGGCCGCCTCGAACGCCCCCAGGCGGCCCATGAAGCGGTAGCTCGGGGAACCCGGGGCGACCGGGTAGGCCTCGAGCACGGTGGCGCCGGCCTGCCGGGCGTGAGCGACAGCCGCCTGGATCAACTGGCGCGTCAGCCCATGCCCGCGCCTTGGGCGGGGCACGAACATGCAGGTCAGCGACCAGACGATATCGTCGGGTTTTGCCCGAGGGCCGCCGAGCCGGTGAAAGCTCTGGCGCGGCGCCACCGACACCCAGGCCACCGGCTGCCCGGCCTCATAGGCCAAAAGGCCCACCGGCACGCCGGCCTCGATACGTTGCCGGATCAGCGGCTTGCGGGCCGCGCCCCTGGTGGTCCTTCGCTCTTCCGGGGTTGCCCGCCACAGCATGCACCAGCAGTATTTCGGCCCGCCCCGCGCCTCGAACAGGGCTTCGAAATCGTCCCAGCTGGCCGCCGTGACGGGGCGGAAGTCGAGCCCCCGGGGTGCGCCCACGCCTCAGAAATTGTCCTTGGCGGCCCGGATCGCGGCGAAAACGCTCGCCGAATCGTCGGCGCTCAGGCCGAAACGGGCGGCGAGCGCGGGATCGTCGGCGCGCAGGAACGGATTGGCGCGCTTGTCGAGGCCGAGATTGAACGGCACCGTGTTCTCGCCGTTGGCACGCAGCACCATCGCTTCCTCGTCGCGGGCCTTGAGCGCCGCGTTGTCGGGATCGATCGAGAGCGCAAAGCGGGCATTGGCTTCGGTGTATTCGTGTCCGCAATAGACCGCGGTCTCGTCCGGCAGGGCTCGCAAGCGCCTGAGGCCGCCCCACATCTGGTTCTTTTCACCCTCGAACATGCGTCCGCAACCCAGCGAGAAAAGCGCATCCCCGCAGAACAGGTTCGGTCCGTCGGGATCGAAATAGGAGATGTGGCCGAGGGTGTGGCCCGGGGTCTCGAGCACCGTCAGACGCCCGCCGCCGAAGGCGATCTCCTCGCCGCCTGCGACTTTCTCGTCGAGCCCTTCGATCTTGGCGGACTCGGTGCGCGGACCGTAGACAGTGGCGCCGTCGCGGGCCTTCAAGGCAGGCAGGGCCTGGGTGTGGTCGGCGTGGTGGTGGGTGATGAGGATCGTGTCGAGCCGCCAGCCGCGCTCGGCGAGCACGTCTTCGTACGCCGCCGCGTCGGGGGCGTCGATGGCGGCGGTCGTGCCGGTTTCGCTCGAATGGATCAGGATCGCGAAGTTGTCCTTGAGCGCCGGTCGGCAGACGATTTCGAAAGCCATTTGAGCACCTCCGTGACGGCTCCGGCGCCAGCCTAGCACGCCGGATGACACGGAGGCATCGGTTGGTGCACAGTTGCGGCACACCTGATCGGGGAAGAGCAGCCGGCGATGGCCATTGCGATTTCGGAGTTGATCGAGTTCTACAAGTCGCCCCTGGGGCGCATCTCGCGGCAGCTCACACGGGAGCTGATCAAGGAACTGGTCGGCGACTGCCGCGGCAGTCGGGTCGTGGGGCTGGGCTATCTGCCGCCCTATCTGAGCGCCTTCGTGGACGAGGCCGAACGCGTGATGGCCTTCATGCCGGCCCGGCAGGGGATCGTGTGCTGGCCCGAGGGAGCGCCGGCGAAGACGGTCATGGTCGATCCCCTCGAACTGCCGCTGACCGACGCCTGCGTCGATCTGGTGATCGCCGTGCATGCCTTCGAGCATGTCGCGGATGCAGAAGAACTGATGCGGGAGCTGTGGCGGGTGACCACCTCCGGGGCGCGGCTGGTGGTTGTGGTGCCGAGGCGTCGGGGACTGTGGGCGCAGCGCGACAACACACCCTTCGGCCACGGACATCCCTTCTCCAAGGGGCAGCTCGCAAGGCTCCTGCGCGATCATTCCTTCACCCCCGAGGCCTGGCGCGACGCGCTCTATCTGCCCCCCAGCCAGTTCAAGCCGCTCCTCAAATCGGCGCGGGCCTTCGAGGTCGGCGGGCGGTTTTTCGGCTCGGCGCTGGCGGGCCTCTTGGCGGTCCGTGCCCGGCGCGAGAACTATCCGGCGGTGGCGCGCCGGGCGCGCGCCGGACGGCTGGTGCATGTGCCGGAGGACGCCGTGCCGGCGCTGTCCCGGATCCCCTAGGCGCCGACGCCGCGCCGCGTCAACCGGCGCGCGTTCCCGGGTTTTCTTTGCGTCGAAAGGGGCACTCGACTATCTTCGCGCCCCGCAACGCGACCCACTCCCGGATTGGCATCCCCGTGAGCAACCAGCCGCAGCCGCAGCCCGGTATCGCCGAGATTACGCCCTACGTGCCTGGCCGCGCCGGCGCGCTCGGGCCCGGCCCGGTCGTCATGCTCGCCAGCAACGAATCCCCGCTGGGCGCCAGCCCGGCGGCCATCAGCGCGTTCACCGAGGCGGCCGAGCGGCTCGCCGAATACCCCGACGGGTCGGCAACGGCGCTGCGCCACGCGATCGGCGAGGTGCATGATCTCGACCCCGACCGGATCGTCGTGGGGGCCGGCTCCGACGAGTTGCTGCACCTGATCGCGCAGGCCTATATCGGGGTCGGCGACGAGGCGGTGGTCAGCCAATACGGGTTCCTCGTCTATCCCATCGTCACCAGAGGCGCCGGCGGCGTACCGGTCGTCGCCGAGGAGACCGATTTCCGAACCGACGTCGACGCCGTCCTCAAAGCCACCGGCGAGCGGACGCGGGTTGTGTTCATCGCCAATCCCAACAACCCCACGGGCTCCTATCTCGGCGAAACGCAACTCATCCGGCTGCACGCCGGACTGCCGTCCGGGGTGCTGCTGGTGGTCGATTCCGCCTACGCCGAATACGTCACGGCGGACGACTACGAGCCGGGGATCGGGCTCGTCGACCGGTCGGAAAATGTCGTGATGGTCCGCACTTTTTCGAAGATCGGCCTGGCGGGCGCCCGGGTGGGATGGCTTTACGGTCCGCCGTCGATCGTCGACGCGATCAACCGCTTGCGCGGGCCGTTCAATGTCGGCGGCCCGGCACAGGCGGCCGCCGAGGCGGCGGTTCGCGACACCGAATTCACCCGGCGCCTGAATACCCACAACGCAAAGTGGCGCGAATGGCTGACCGCCAATGTCGAGGGCAACTGGCTGACGGTGCTGCCCAGCCAGGGCAATTTCGTTCTGGTCAGGTTTTCCGATGCGGCCGGCCGCACCGCCGCCGACGCCAACAAGGCGCTGCGCGAAAGCGGCCTGGTCGTCCGGCAGATGTCGGCCTATGGGCTCACCGACGCCCTGCGCATCTCCATCGGTACCGAAGAGGCGATGCGCAAGGTCGCGACGGTCTTGAACGGGATGGGCCGGGATGGCTGATCCGGCGCCGGGGTTCAGGAAGATCGCGCTGATCGGCATCGGGCTGATCGGGTCCTCGATCGCGCGGGCCGTCAAGGCGAAATCCCTGGCGGCGGAAATCTCGATCGCCACGAGGCGCCAAGAGACGCTGGCGCGGGCCGAACAACTCGATCTGGGCACCAGCTACCATCTCGAGCCGGCGGCGGCCGTCGAGGGAGCGGATCTGATCGTCATCTGCACCCCCGTCAGGACCTACAGCGATATCGGCGCGGTCATCGCGCCGCGCCTCGAAGGCGGCGCCATCGTGACCGATGTCGGATCCGTGAAGTCGTATGTGCAAGCCGAGCTGGGCCCGTTGATGCCCGAAGGCGTGCATCTGGTGCCCGGCCACCCGCTGGCGGGCACCGAGCGTTCGGGTCCGGACGCCGGGTTCGCGGAGCTGTTCAAGAGCCGCTGGTGCATCCTGACCCCGATGCCGGCGACCGAGACGGCGGCGGTCGCCAGGGTCGCCGAATTCTGGACCGCGCTCGGTTCGTCGGTTGAGATCATGGACGCGGGGCACCACGACCTGGTGCTGGCGATCACCAGCCACGTGCCGCACCTGATCGCCT
>CAZNOZ010000061.1:0-9882 GCA_964574935.1 uncultured Devosiaceae bacterium
GGACCTGCCGCCGATCGCGTTCATCGCCCGGGCGAGGGTGGTGTGGGCCTCGCGCGAGATGGCGCCGAATGACATGGCGCCGGTCGAGAACCGCCTGACGATCTCGGCGGCCGGCTCGACCTCGTCGAGGGGGATCGGGGCGCCGGCGAGCGGCTTGACGTCGAACAGCGAGCGGATGGTCAGGGACCGATGGGAATTCTCGTCCACCGAGCGCGCAAAGGCGTCGTAGTGGGCCTGCGCGACCCCCGGTTCGTCGGACCTGGTGCGCACCGCGTGCTGCAGGTCGGCGACGGTCTGGGGCGCCCAGGCGTGGTCCTCGCCGCGGTCGCGCCAGGCGTATTCGCCACCGGCCGGCAGGGAGAGCTTGAGCACCTCCTCGTTGCCGAACGCCTCGTGATGGCGGCGCACGGTTTCCTCGGCGACCTCCTTGAGGCCGACGCCCTCGATGGAGCTGGCGGTGCCGAAAAAGAACCGCTCGATGAATTCGCTCGAAAGACCCACCGCATCGAAGATCTGGGCGCCGCAATAGGACTGGTAGGTGGAGATCCCCATCTTCGACATGATCTTCAGGAGGCCCTTGCCGATGGCCTTGATGTAGCGGGTCTTGCATTCGAGCCGGTCCACCTCGGCGGGCAGGGCGTGTTCGAGGTGCAGGGAATCGATGGTCTCGAAGGCGAGATAGGGGTTGATCGCCTCGGCGCCGTAGCCGGCCAGGACCGCGAAATGATGCACCTCGCGCGCCTCGCCGGTCTCGACGACCAGACCCGAGGAGGTGCGCAGGCCCTTGCGAATGAGATGGTGATGGACGGCGGCGGTGGCGAGCAGCGCCGGAATGGCAATCCTGTCGGCGCGCAGCTGCCGGTCGGACAGAACGATGATGTTGTGGCCGGCGCCGACGGCTTCCTCGGCGCGCTCGCAGAGGGCCTCGAGGGCGTCTTCCATGCCCGGGGCGCCCTTGCCGGCGGCGTAGGTGATGTCGAGGGTCTCGGTGCGGAACTGGTTGTCGCCGATCTGGCCGATCATCCGGATCTTCTCCAGATCCTCGTTGGTCAGGATGGGCTGACGCACTTCGAGCCGCTTGACCGTGGACAGGCCCTCCAGATCGAAGATGTTGGGGCGCGGCCCGATGAAGCTCACCAGGCTCATCACCGATTCCTCGCGAATCGGGTCGATCGGCGGATTGGTGACCTGCGCGAAGTTCTGCTTGAAATAGCTGTAGAGCGGCTTGGGGCGGTCGCTGAGCGCCGACAGCGGGGTGTCGTTGCCCATCGAGCCGACCGCCTCCTGGCCGGTTGTCGCCATCGGGGTCATCAGAAACTTGATGTCCTCGAGCGTGTAGCCGAAGGCCTGTTGCCGGTCGAGCAGGCTGGAGGAGGGCTGGGGGGCGCTCGGCACGACCTCGGGGAGGTCCTCGAGCACGATCTGGGTGCGGGCCAGCCAGGCGGCGTAGGGGTTCTTGTCGGCGAGCTCGGTCTTGATCTCGTCGTCGGAGATGATGCGCCCCTGGGTGAGATCGATGAGCAGCATCTTGCCCGGCTGCAGGCGCCACTTCTCGACGATCTGGTCCTCCGGGATCGGCAGGGTGCCGGATTCGGAGGCCATCACGATCAGCCCGTCGGCGGTGGCGCAGAAGCGGGCCGGCCTGAGCCCGTTGCGGTCCAGGGTGGCGGCGACATAGCGACCGTCGGAAAAGGCCACCGCGGCCGGCCCGTCCCAGGGCTCCATGAGGGCGGCGTGGTACTCGTAGAAGGCACGCCTCGTCTCGTCCATGAGCGGATTGCCGGCCCAGGCTTCCGGGATCAGCATCATGGCGGCGTGCGGCAGCGAGTAGCCGCCCCGCACCAGGAATTCCAGGGCATTGTCGAAACAGGCGGTGTCCGACTGGCCCTCGTAGGACATCGGCCAGAGCTTTTCGATGTCGTCGCCGAACAGGGGCGTGGAGACCGACGCCTGACGGGCCGCCATCCAGTTGACGTTGCCCCGGATTGTGTTGATCTCGCCGTTGTGGGCGACCATGCGGTAGGGGTGCGCCAGTTTCCAGGACGGGAAGGTGTTGGTGGAAAAGCGCTGATGGACCAGCGCCATGGCGGAGGCGAAGTCGGGATCGGAAAGGTCGGTGTAGAAGCCGCCGAGCTGGTAGGCGAGGAACATGCCCTTGTACACGATCGTGCGGGCCGACATCGAGACGACGTAGAAGCCGTTGTCGGTGAACGTCTCGGGAAGCTCCGCGAGCACGGTGTTCGAGATCACCTTGCGGGCGATCAGGAGCTTGCGTTCGAACGGCTCGTCGTCGAGCCCGTCCGGCTTGGCGAAGAATATCTGCTCGATGAGCGGCTGGGTGGCGGTCACGCCTTCGGAAAGCGCGCTGTCGTCGAACGGCACCTGCCGCTCGCCGATCACCTTCAGGCCCTCGGCTTCGGCGCAGCTTCTGACGCGCTCGGCGCAGGCGTCGCGCAGGTCGCGATCCCGGGGGTAGAAGATCATCGCCACCGCATACTCGCCGGCGGGCGGCAGCTCGAAGTCGGTCACCCTGTCAAAAAAGGCGTGCGGGATTTGCACCAGCATGCCGGCGCCGTCGCCCACCCGAGGATCGGCGCCGGCGGCGCCGCGGTGTTCGAGGTTGAGGACGGCCTGCAGGCCCATCTCGATGATCGAGTGGGAAGGCTGGTTGTCGAGCCGGACGACAAAGCCGACGCCGCAGGCGTCGTGCTCGCGCCGGGGATCGTAGAGCCCGCGCGCCGACGGCCGGCCGCTCACCGGCCGGGAAACCAGCGAGACCTCAGAGCCTCGAACTGCGTTGCGCCGTGGCGCCATGTGCTCCGTCCCGTTTCCTGCCTCGCGCGCTTTCCAAGACGGCACCGGTTTGCTTCGGGTCGCAGGGCTAGCTTGGTCCCTTGCGGCTCGCTGCGAGCGGCACTCGTTATCGTCTTGGAGCGGCGCTTCAGCCAACCCGCCGCTCTACTGGCCCAGCGCGCCTCGCGGCGCGCTCGACTTGGCCGTTGTCCAGGCGGCAAACACCGGGCCGCTCGCGGACATCCGGACACCTTGCCAATTGGCGGCCAGGCGCCGTAATGGACAACATTACTGTCCTATATCTCGCTGACACTGCCAGATTTTGCCCTGTCGGGCAAGCGTGTGAAAGCCCTTTTTGCGATGCCGGCGGCGGGCGCGGACAGCCGGACGCAACACGGGCGCGGCCATGGGGCCGCGCCCGAAAGCGCATCAGGGGTCAGCTGGCGTCAAGCCGATCGCAGGGGCCGCTCAGTGGGTGGCCGTGCCTTCGATCTTCTTGGCGGAGCGCTTGCCATTCGCCGTGGTGACGGCGATCTGGCGCGGGCGCTTGGCTTCCGGCAGGTCGCGGAAAAGGTCGATATGGAGCAGGCCGTTTTCGAGCCGGGCCTCGCGCACCTCGACATAGTCGGCGAGCTGGAAGCGCCGTTCGAACGCGCGCTCGGCGATGCCGCGATGCAGGAACTGGCGTTCCTCGCCCTCGGCTTCGGCGGCCTTCTCGCCGCGCACGCTCAGCGTGCCCTGCTTGGTCTCGATGGAGACTTCGTCGGCGGAGAAGCCGGCGACCGCCATCGAAATGCGATAGGCGTCCTCGCCGGTGCGTTCGATATTGTAGGGGGGGTAGGCCACCGGGTCCTGGCCGACGGCGTTGTCGAGCCGCGACAACAGCCGGTCAAATCCAACGGTGGAGCGGTAGAATGGTGAGAAATCAAGAGCTTGCATGGCACATCCTCCTTGAGCGAGCATCATGCGTTGAACCTGGCTCCACATTTCCCCGGAGGGGCGAAATGCAAGTGAGCCACCGCGCCCTGACGGCACGCGGCGCCCCAAATGTCGGAAGCTCGGCGGCTGGTTTCAAGGGGAGGGGAGGTGTGAACGACGCATGAACGCGCGCTTCGAGGGCGGTTCAGGCGGCGGCCGCTAAAAACACCGGCGAGGCACCACAACGGCGTTCGCGCCAGTGGTGCCGAGACCGGGAACGCCCTTTTGTGCCCCCCGCATGGCGTTCCCGCGCCAAGGCCAGCAGCCCGGTGGGCTGCTGGCCGAGCGTTTGCCGACTTGCGGGGGCCCGGCGAGTTGCCTACAGGATGCGGTCCTCGGCGGCGGCGAGCGCGCGCCGCAGAAGCGGAGCACTCGGGGCGGTGAGGCGGACGGCGGATCTGGCGGACATCCCTTCCAACCCGATGCCCAGCGGGGCCCGGGCCGATTTCTTTTCGACCTCGGACGGGGTGCGCCTGCGCTATGCGATCTGGCCGCGCACTGCGGGCCCCAACCGGGGAACGGTGTGCCTTGTGCACGGGCGCACCGAGATCATCGAGAAGTATTTCGAGACGATTTCCGACTTCCGCTCGCGGGGGTTTTCGGTTGCCAGCTTCGACTGGCGCGGGCAGGGCGGTTCCGAGCGGTACGCGCCGGGCGCCCGGCGGGGACATGTCGAGCAATTCGACCACTATTGGTTGGACCTGAAGAGCTTCCACTCCGACATCCTGCTGCCGGACTGCCCGCCGCCCTACTTCCTTGTCGGGCATTCGATGGGCGCGCTGGTGGCGCTGATCTCGGTGGCCCGCGACCGGCTGATGTTCGATCGGGTGTTCCTTTGCGCCCCGATGCTGGCGTTCGAGGGGCTGCCGCTCAGCCTGGCGGCGCTGGCGACGGCGTTCGAAGCTCTCAAGCTGGCGGGGATGGGAATGCTGCCCTTCGCCCGTCCGGTGGACAAGCCGGCGACCGAGGCCGGGTTCGCCGGCAATCCGCTGACCTCGGACTTCAAGCGCTACATGCGGGCGATCGAGGTGTTCAAGGCGCGGCCGGACCTGGTGACCGATTCGCCGACCATTTCGTGGGCGGCGGCGGCGCTCAGGACCATGGCGCGGGTCAACCGCGACGATTTTCCGCAGCGCATCAACGTGCCGGTCCTGATGCTGGCGGGGGCGCGCGACACGGTGGTGTCGACGCCGGCCATCGAGCAACTCGGCCTGCGCCTGCGCACCGGACGGCACGCGGTGATCCCGGGCGCCCGGCACGAGCTGCTGATGGAGAACGACGCGATTCGCGGGCAGGTGTTCGCCGCCTTCGACGCCTTCATCACCTCGCAGGGCGATCGCTAGCCGGCGGCCGGGCCCACAAGCGCCAGCGCCTCGGCATGCAGATCGGCGCTCGCCGCGGCCAGAATCTGCCCGCCGTGCGCCGCCGGGCCGCCTTTCCAGTCCGAGATCACCCCGCCGGCGGCCTCGATGATCGGGATCAGGGCGACGATGTCGAGGGGTCTGAGCCCCTCCTCGATGACCAGATCGACATGGCCGGCGGCGAGCATGCAGTAGCCGTAGCAATCGGTGCCGTAGCGGGCGACGCGGCAGGCGGCCTCGACGGCGCCATAGGCGGCGCGGGACGCCTGGGAAGTGAACATCGTCGGGCTGGTGGTCGCCAGTCGCGCCGAGGCCAGCGTGCGCGCGCCGCTCGTCGAAAGGGGGATCGATTCGCCGGCGCGCTCGGCGCGGGCGGCGCCGGCGAGGGCGGTGAAGGTCTCGCCCAGAAAAGGCTGGCTCATCTGGCCGGCGATGGCTTGGCCCTCATGAGTGAGCCCGATCAGCGTGCCCCACAGCGGCAGGCCCGAAATGAACGCCCGGGTGCCGTCGATGGGATCGATCTGCCAGACATACGGTCCGGCGCCCGGCTTCTCCGCGAGTTCCTCGCCGACGATCGCGTGCTCGGGAAAAGCCGCCCCGATCACCTCTCGGATCGCCCGCTCGGCGGCGCGGTCGGCCTCGGTGACCGGATCGAAGCCGTGCGCGGACTTGTTTTCCACCACAACCGGGGTGCGGAAGTGCCCGAGGGTGTGGCGCGCGGCGGCACCGGCGGCGCGCTCGAAGACGTCCAATACCGCTGCCGAATCAATCCCGCCTGGCAACTCGGCGCTCGGGGGCCAGCGATTCACGTCCCTTAGATCCTTGTGATAATTGGTCTATTTTCGTTTGCGGCAAGCGCGGGGCGACTTTGCGGCGAAAATGTGAGTCATTTATGCAACAGCGGCGTTCGTTCGCCGCGTTTTCCACCGGGCGCACTTGTGCCGGTCCGCCAAATCAGTGCAACCAAGAGATGCATGATGGATTGATGGCCACTCGGATCCGTCTGGATCCCGGCCATCGACGTTTCCTCCCTTGACTTCGGGCCGCCCCTAGCGGCCCGCTCTTTTTTTGGGCTTGCAGACCTACTCGGCCGCCGCCTTGGCGGGCACCAGTTCGCCGAATTCGAAGGCGGCAAGGGCCTCGACGAGCTGGCCGATGACGGCCCCCAGCGCCTCGTATCCCTCATGCTTTTCGAGCGTCGCCTCGCTCATGTAAAGATGCCGGCTGATCTCGATCTGGAGGGCATGCAGCCCGTGCTCGGGACGGCCGTAGGTGCGCGCGTTGTGACCGCCGGCATAGGGGCGGTTGCGGGCCACCTTGAGGCCGGCGGCGGCCAGCACGGTTTCGGCCAGGTCGGTGATGGGGGCGGCGCAGGCGCTGCCATAGCGGTCGCCGAGCACGACGTCGGGACAGGCCCGGTCGGCGGTCCGGGACAGTCTGGGCATCGAGTGGCAGTCGACCAGGACCGCGACGCCGAACCGGCTCAGGCATTCGCCAAGCAGCGATTGCAACGTCTGGTGGTAGGGCTTGTAGATCGCCTCGATGCGCAGCAGCGCGTCGTTGAGGCGCAGTTTCGAGCGGTAGATCCGCTTGTTCTCGGCGACGTTGCGCGCGATCGTCCCCAGGCCCGCGGCGACCCGCGGCGAGCGGGTGTTGAAGCGCGGCGGCAGCGGATCGGCGAACATGTCGGGGTCGAGCTCGTAGGGCTCGCGGTTGACGTCGAGATAGGCGCGCGGGAAGTGCGCCCTGAGCAGCGGCATGCCGCGATGCGGCGCGCGCGCGAACAGCTCGTCGACCCAGGCGTCTTCGGATTGGCGGATCGACAGCTTGTCGAGGCGCGCCAGCGACAGGAACCGGTCGGGATAGTCGCGGCCGGAATGCGGCGAATTGAACACGAACGGCGCCAGCAGGCGGCGCGGCCGCACGGTCTCGAAGGCCGGCCGGTCGGCATAGTCGGAACGCATGGCGGTGATCATCACTCCCCCGGATCGGTCACGCGGCAGGCAATGTGCCCAATGCCGCCCGGTGTGTCCAGTTGGCACAGGCCGTGCGCGCGGGACGGCGCACTTTGCGGTTCAATCTGGTGCGGAGCAGTGGTATCGAATCTCCATCGGGGCCGCCCGAGCGCGAGATCACCGGAACCACCAAGCGATGAAGCGGATTCTGCTGGCCGAAGACGACAACGACATGCGCAAGTTCCTCACCCGGGCGCTGACCCAGGCCGGGTACGAGGTGGTGGCGTTCGACAACGGTCGGTCGGCCTATGACCGGCTGCGCGAGGAGCCGTTTGCGCTGTTGCTCAGCGACATCGTGATGCCGGAGATGGATGGCATCGAGCTGGCGCGTCGGGCGACCGAGCTCGATCCGGATCTGAAAGTGATGTTCATCACCGGCTTCGCGGCGGTGGCGCTCAATCCGGACAGCGAGGCGCCGAAGAACGCCTCGGTCCTGTCGAAGCCCTTTCACCTGAAAGACCTCGTCAACGAGGTCGAGCGGCTGCTCGCCGCCTGAGGCGGCGCCGTCAGCGCTTGAGGAACCGCCGCAGCTCGTCGTGGACCGGGTGGACGTCGGCGGCGCCCGGCATGTGCGCGGAGCGCGGCATGATCATCTCCTGGCCGATCGGCAGCACCTTGTGGGCGTGGGCGCGGGTGGCCTTGAACGGCAGCAGGTGATCGCGGCCAGAAAAGGCGATGAAGACCGGTTCGAGCACGTCCTTGAACTGACCCTCGGCGAAGACGCCCGCCGGCCGGTGCCGCCAGTAGGAGGTGGTCCGGATGATGAGGTCCAGATAGTCGAGGTTTTGCGGCTCCCAGCGCCGGCACATGGGCGAGGAAATCGTCTGCAGCGCCGATTTGACGGGCAGGAAGCGATAGCCGAACCAGGTCACGAACAGGGGGGTGTAGACGCGCACATACGGGATCGACCGGGTCAGGCCGGCGGTGACGATCAGCGCCAGCTTGCCGATGCGCCGGGGCTGCAGGGCCGCCAGATCGAGGGCGATCGATCCCCCGAAACTGGGGCCCAGGATGTCGATCTTGTCGATCTCGAGCGCGTCCAGCACGTCGATGAGCCACTTGCCGTAAGCATTGTCGCGCGGGGTGAACGGCCGGTCGTCGCTGAGGCCCGGCTGGCCGACCAGGTCGGGGGCGATGAGCATGCGGTCGCCGGCCAGGCACTCGAAGAACTCCAGCATCAGCGGGCCGCAGATCGACATCCCCGGCAGCACGAGCAGGGGCTCGGCCCCCTCGGTTCCGCCGATGGAAATCTGCGTGGTGCCGAAGCGCGTGGGCACGTTCATGCCGCGCACCGGCATCGAAAGCCGTTCGACGATCCGATCGTAGTGGTCGAAATACTCGTTGCGCGCGGCGACGGAACGGTAGACCGACCCCTTTGGAAGCCGATCGTTGAGGCGCGCGGATTGCCGCGCCGGATGGGGCAGCGCGACGGCCTGATCGATGCTCATGCCGACGCCCCGGTCCGTACCTCTTGGCGTGGGGGCTGTTGGCCGACGATGAGGACCTGAACGCCGTCGGCCCTGAGCTGGCCCTCGAATTCCCGGAACATGCGCCCGTGGGCGGTGAACGGCGCGCGGGGGAACTCGTGATGCAGGAAATGGTGGTTGTTGAGCCAGAAGAAGGGGCTGACCACCCATTCCCACAACCGCTCGCCGCGCACGATGAGCGTCGTCATGCGCCGATCGGCGCTGACCACGGGCCGATGCAGCATCGAATGCGACAGGTTGACGATGCCGGAGGCGACCGAGGCCGGGAACACCCAAAGCAGGAAGGTCTTGCCCGGGGCCACCACCATCAGCGCCACGATCGTGATCACGATCGCCAGCACCCGGGCGGTCGCCCAGACCATCTCGCGGCGCGGGACCTGGCCCTTGCGGGCGAGTTCGATGAACAGCCGGAGATAGTGCAGCGGGCTGAACATGGCGAGATAGAAGATCACCAGCGGCCGGCGCCCCTGCATCCAGTAGTCGGGATCGGCGGCGGGATCGTTGGTGTGCTGGTGGTGCCGCAAATGCAGGAACCGGAAGATCCCGAAATCGTAGGTCAGCATCAGCCCGTGCACATAGCCGACCAGATCGTCGAGCCAGCGCAGTCCCTTGGCGCCGCTGGACACGGCCCGGTGGCTGGCCTCGTGCAGCACAGCGGCGCTGGGGTGAATGCAGATGAACGCCAGCACGGCGCCGAGCAGAATGGGAATGGTCCCGCTGAGCGCCAGATAGAGCGTCACCCCGTAGGCCAGGAAGATGACCACGGACGCGACGGCGGTGGGCCAGACGATCCGACCCATCTCCTGTTTCAAGATCCGCGCGGCGGCGGCCGCGTAGGGCCGTTCGGCGGGACGCGTGATGGTACTCATGATCGCGCCTACTATGTCAAAGTGAGAAGAAGCCTGTCCAGCGCATTTGCGCCGCGCTCCCCGGCGGCGAAGCGCCGGGGCTCGATCAGAGGGCGCAAACGGGGTCAAAATGCGGCGCCCGGCCGGTATTGACCGGTCCCTGCAATTCGTGGCGTATTGGCGCCGCACCGGCCGAAGCCGGGCCAATGGCGGCGGTGCGATGGGCGTGTAGCTCAGCGGGAGAGCACTACGTTGACATCGTAGGGGTCACTGGTTCAATCCCAGTCACGCCCACCATCGGCCGGCCCGGAGACGCCGTTGCGCGCTTTTGACGCACGAGCGGCGGGGCGCGTAGCTCAGCGGGAGAGCACTGCCTTCACACGGCAGGGGTCGCTGGTTC
>CAZNOZ010000062.1:0-5072 GCA_964574935.1 uncultured Devosiaceae bacterium
CGACGCCGATCAGCTTGATCGGCTTGCCGGTGACCGCGCGCATCGAAAGCGCCGCGCCGCCGCGCCCGTCGCCGTCGACGCGGGTGAGAACAATACCGGTGACATCGAGCCGCTGATCGAAGGCGCGGGCGAGATTGACCGCGTCCTGGCCGGTCAGGGCGTCGGCGACCAGAAGGGTCTCGTGCGGCTCGGTCGCCGCCCGGACCGCCTCGGCCTCGGCCATCAGCTCATCGTCGATGTGGGTGCGGCCGGCGGTGTCGAGAATGAGGACATCGTAACCGGACAGGCGCGCTTCCCGATGGGCGCGGCGGGCGATCTCGACCGGTCTCTGGCCGGCGACGATCGGCAGCGTCGCCACCTCGGCCTGCTGCCCCAGGGTCTGCAACTGTTCCATGGCGGCCGGCCGGCGCGTGTCCAGGGAGGCCATCAGCACGCGCTTGTGCTCGCGTCGGGTCAGGCGAAGGCCGATCTTGGCCGTGGTGGTGGTCTTGCCCGAGCCCTGCAGCCCGACCATCAGGACGACGACCGGCGGGGCGGCGTTGAGATCGATGGGGGCGGCCTGGGTGCCCAGGACGGCGACCAGCTCGTCATGGACGATCTTGATCACCTGCTGGCCGGGGGCGATCGATTTCGTCACTTCGGCGCCGACGGCGCGGTCGCGAACCTGTTCGACGAAACCGCGCACCACCTCCAGCGACACGTCGGCCTCGATCAGCGCCCGGCGAACCTCGCCGAGGGCGGCGTCGACGTCGGCCTCGGAAAGCGCGCCGCGGCCGGTGAGATCTCCGAAAACCTTGCTCAGCCGGGCGCTGAGGGTGTCGAACATATCGCTCTCCTGTCACCCCCTCCTGGCCCTGCGGGCCATCCTCCCCCATCGAGGGGGAGGTGAAAGGGGGGACGCTATCGTTTCTTCACCCTCCCCCTTGTGGGGAGGGGGCTCGCCCATATGGGCAGCGGGCGCCCCAAACCAAATTGCACCCGTGGGCGCAACGCGCTGACGGGTGGTGACCGCCTGTCTCCCGGACAGGCCAGTGGCTCGGCATCTGCATAACGGCAGAAGTGGCGGGCTCTATAGGCGCGGGGGGTTTTGGAGTCAATCGGACCAGAAACGGTGGGCAAGCGCATCGCGGCGTCCATCTCGGCCCGCCATGCGGCGCGGCACGGCGCGATCGCTGGCATTCGGCACTGATCTGCGCCATATAGGTCGCGATCGGGCGGCCGGGCCGCCCGCGAACCCCCTTTTCGAGCCGAAACCCATGGCCGCTTCGGTGCCTTATGTGAAGATGAACGGGCTCGGCAACGACTTCGTCGTCATCGACGGGCGGGGCCGCAAGATTTCGCTCAGCGCCGACCAGGTGCGCTGGATCGCCGACCGCGAGCAGGGGATCGGCTGCGACCAGCTGATCGTTCTCGGGGCGCCGCACGTCCAGGGCGCTGACGCCTTCATGCGCATCTACAACGCCGACGGCGGCGAGGTGGCGGCATGCGGAAATGCCGCGCGCTGCGTCGCGGCGCTGCTTTCCGACGAATTCAACCGCGACCGGACGGTCATCGAGACGGTGGCGGGACTGCTCCAGGCGAAGCGGTTGGGCGACAATGTCACCGTCGACATGGGGGTGCCGAAATTCGGCTGGGAGGAAATTCCCCTCGCCGAGGAATTTCGCGACACCACGGGCATCGAACTGCAGATCGGGCCGATCGACGATCCGGTGCTGCACACGCCCTCGGTTGTCAATGTCGGCAATCCGCACGCCATCTTCTGGGTCGCCGATCTCGAGGCGCACGATCTCGAACGCTTCGGGCCGCTCCTGGAAAACCATCCGGTGTTTCCCGAGCGGGCCAATATCACGCTGGCGCGGGTCGATGGGCCGGACCACCTGACGATCCGCACCTGGGAGCGCGGGGCGGGGCTGACGAAGGCCTGCGGCACGGCGGCCTCGGCAGCGCTGGTGGCGGCGGCGCGCAAGGGGCTCACCGGCCGAAAGGCAGTGGTCACGCTGCCGGGCGGCGACCTCGTGATCGAGTGGCGCGAGGCCGACGGGCACGTGATGATGAGCGGTCCCTTCGCCACAGACGGCAACGGGGAGCTGCCGGCGGAGCTGTTCGCGGAAAGCGCGGCATGAGCGTGCGCACCGAAACCTTCGGCTGTCGTCTGAACAGCTTCGAGTCCGAGGTCATCAAGGCCGAGGCGATCAAGGCCGGGCTCGCCGACGCGGTGATCGTCAACACCTGCGCGGTGACCGCCGAAGCGGTCCGGCAGGGAAGGCAGGCGGTGCGCCGGGCGCGGCGCGAGCACCCGGGCGCGCGGATCGTCGTCACTGGCTGCGCGGCGCAGACCGAGCCCGAGACCTTCGCGGCGATGGACGAGGTCGATCTGGTGCTCGGCAACGAAGAAAAGCTCACCGCGGCAAGCTACGCCGGGCTCACGACCGGCGACAGCGAGCGGGTGCGCGTCAACGATATCTTCTCGATCACCGAGACCGCGGGGCATCTGATCGAGGGGATCGAGGGGCGCGCGCGGGCCTTCGTGCAGGTCCAGAACGGGTGCGACCACCGCTGCACCTTCTGCATCATCCCCTTCGGGCGCGGCAATTCGCGCTCGGTGCCGATGGGCGAGGTTGTCGATCAGGTGGCGCGCCTCGTCGACAACGGCTGCGCCGAGGTCGTCCTGACCGGGGTCGACATCACCGCCTACGGGGCGGATCTCCCGGGCCGGTTCAGGCTCGGCACGCTGGTGCAGCGGATCCTCACCCATGTGCCGGCGTTGCGGCGCCTGAGGATCTCCTCGATCGATTCCATCGAGGCCGACGAAGGCCTCTTCGAGGCGATCGCCTCGGAAGACCGGCTGATGCCGCATCTGCATTTGTCGCTGCAATCGGGCGACGACATGATCCTCAAGCGCATGAAGCGCCGGCATTCGGTCGCCGACACCCTTCGCTTCGTCGAGCGGGTGCGGGCGGCGAGGCCCGAGGTGGCGTTCGGTGCCGATATCATCGCCGGCTTCCCCACGGAAACCGAGGCGATGTTCGAGGGCTCGCTTTCGATCGTCGAGGCGGCCGGTCTGACGTTTCTGCACGTCTTCCCCTTCTCGGCGCGGCCGGGGACGCCGGCGGCGCGAATGCCGCAGGTCGAGCGGCGGGTGATCAAGGAACGCGCGGCCCGCCTCAGGGCGGCGGGCGGGCGTCGACTGGCCGAATTCTGCCGCACGCTTGTCGGGCGGCGCGCCTCGGTGCTTGTCGAACGCGAGGGCATGGGCAAGACCGAGCATTTCGTGCCCGTGGCGCTCGATGGCGGCCGGCCGGGCGAGGTCGTCGAGGTCGAGATCACCGGCGCGGCCCCCGGCGGCGTGGCGGGTCGAACCATCCGGGACGCGGCATGAGCGCGGCCGAACACAGAAACGCCCTCGCCGACGACGCAGCGCTGGAGCCGGGCGCCTCCGAGCCGGACAAGGGCGGCGCCCGCAAGGGCTGGTTCGGCCGGCTGACGGCGGGGCTCAGGAAAACGTCCAACCGGCTTGGCGAGAACATCGCGTCGGTGTTTACCCGGCGCAAGCTCGACGCGGCGATGCTGGAGGCGCTCGAAGACGTGCTCATCGAGGCCGATCTGGGAATGGAGGTGGCCACCGCGATCACCGATACGCTGCGCCGGGAGCGCTTCGACAAGGAGGTCTCCGAAAGCGAGGTGCGGGCGGTGCTGGCCGCCGAGATCGTCAAGTCGCTGGCGCCGGTGGCGCGGCCGCTGGCGATCGACGGCGCGCATCGGCCGCACGTGATCTTGATGGTCGGGGTCAACGGCACCGGCAAGACGACGACGATCGGCAAGCTGGCCGCCAAGCTGAGGGGAGAGGGAAGCTCGGTGATGCTGGCCGCCGGCGATACCTTCCGGGCCGCCGCCATCGAGCAGCTGCAGGTGTGGGGTGAGCGCGCCGGCGCCGAGGTGGTCGCGCGTCCGCCGGGCTCGGACGCGTCGGGGCTGGTGTTCGATGCCGCTGCCCGCGCCCGGGACAAGGGCGTCGACGTCCTGATCGTCGACACCGCCGGGCGGCTGCAAAATCGCGAGGAGCTGATGGCGGAGCTCGAAAAGATCGTCCGGGTCATCGCCAAGGCCATCCCCGGCGCGCCCCACTCGGTGCTCCTGACGCTGGATGCCACCACCGGCCAGAACGCGGTGAGCCAGGTCGAGATCTTCGAAAAGCGGGCCGGCGTGACCGGTCTCGTGATGACCAAGCTGGACGGCACCGCCCGCGGCGGCATCCTTGTCGCCATCGCGCGGCGGTTCGGCCTGCCGGTACATTTCATCGGCGTCGGCGAGGCGATCGACGATCTCGAGCCGTTCAGCGCGGATGAGTTCGCCAGTGCGATTGTCGGGGAGGGAACCGCGTGAACGAAACAGGCAATGACGGCGCCGCCGCAAGCACCGGCGAGCTCAAGCCGCAACTCATCAAGCTGTCGCTCGAGATCGGGCCGCTGATCGTCTTTTTTCTCGCCAACGCCTATGGCGGCAGGGTGATCGAGGGGTTCTCGCTTCAGGCCATCTTCCCGCAGCCGATCTTCTTCGCCACGGCCGTGTTCATGGTGGCGATGGTCATCGCGCTGGGATTGAGCTGGTCGATCATGAAGCGCGTGGCAGTAATGCCGCTCGTCTCGGGCGTGATCGTGATGATCTTCGGCGGGCTGACGCTGTGGCTGCAGGACGAGACCTTCATCAAGATGAAGCCGACGATCGTCAATGTGCTGTTCGGCGGCACGCTTCTGGGCGGGCTCGCGTTCGGGCGGCTGCTGCTCAAGTACGTCTTCGGTGAGGTCTACCGGCTCACCGGGGAGGGCTGGCGCATCCTCACCTGGCGGTGGGGGTTCTTCTTTCTCGCGCTGGCGGTGCTCAACGAGCTGGTGTGGCGGAACTTCTCCACGGACCTGTGGGTGGCCTTCAAGGTCTGGGGGATCGCGCCGCTGACGGTGGTCTTTTCGTTCGCCCAGATCGGGGTGCTGGGCCGCCATGGCGCGGGCGGCGACGACGAACCCGCGGACGCGGCGACCGCCACCGAGGCGGCCTCGGAGGTCATCGAATAGGGC
>CAZNOZ010000062.1:5172-9729 GCA_964574935.1 uncultured Devosiaceae bacterium
CGCCTGGCGGCCTCGATTGCGGGCAGCAGGTCGGCTTCAAAAGACTCCGGCGACAGCGGGCCGGTATGCTTGAAGGCGATGACGCCGTCGGCGTCGACGACGAACGTCTCGGGCACACCATAGACCCCCCAGTCGAGCGAGACCCGGCGATTGCGGTCGCCGCCGATGGCCGCGTAGGGATTGCCGAGCTCGGCGAGGAAGGCGGCGGCGTTGTCGGGCGGATCGTCGTAGTTGATCCCGAAGACGCGAATGTCGGGGCGCCCGGCGAGCGCCATGAGCATCGGATGCTCGGCGCGGCAGGGCACGCACCAGGACGCGAAGACGTTGACGACGGTGACCTGGCCGGTGAGATCGGCCGAGGAGAAGCCCGGCTGCGGCACGGTGCCCAGCGCCGGCAAACTGAATTCGGGAACCGTGCTGCCGATCAGCGCCGAGGGGACGTAGTTCGGATCGCGCCCGATCTGCGTGGCGAAGAGGGCGAAAAGCGCCGCCACCACCAACAGCGGCACGGCGACAAAGGCCGAGCGGATCAAGCCCACGGGCCTCCGGACCGTCGGCGGATGCCCTTGGCCTCGAGCTCGGCCAGGCGGGCGCGCTGGCGGCGGGCGTCGGCGACGACCCAGCCGATGAGGGCGGCGACCGCCACCGTGGCGACGGCGTAGGCACTGACGACAAACGCCCAGTGTTCGCCCAGATCGATCATGCGGGCCTGGCGCTCAGCTCGCTGGCGTGCCGGCGCTGCATTGAATCAGCGCGCCGGCGCAGGATCTCGGTGCGCATCGAGACGATCTGCAACACCGCGAACAGGACCGTGAAAGCCGCCGTCATGGTCAGCAGGGGCGCCAGGATCGAGGCCGGCATCGTCGGCCCGCCGGCCCGGAATACCGAGGCGGGCTGATGCAGGGTGTTCCACCAGTCGACCGAGAACTTGATGATGGGGATGTTGACGGCCCCGACGAGGGTAAACACGGCAATCACGCGGCCCGCCCGGGCCTGATCCTCGAAGGTGCGCCACAGGACGATAATGCCGAGATAGATGAACAGCAGCACCAGGGTCGAGGTCATCCGCCCGTCCCACTCCCAGAAGGTGCCCCAGGTCGGCCGGCCCCACAGCGAGCCCGTCATCAGGGCGATGGCGGTGAAGGCGGCGCCGAGCGGGGCGGCGGCCTTGGCGGTGACGTCGGCGAGCGGATGCCGCCAGACCAGGGTGCCGAGCGCGGCGAGGGCCATGACGCCGTAACACAGCTGCGCCAGCCAGGCGTTGGGCACGTGCACATACATGATCCTGACGGTCGAGCCCATCTGGTAGTCCTCGGGCGATCCGAGAAGGGCCAGCCACAGTCCGATGGCGACCAGGAGCGCCGCGGCGACCGCCAGCGGGGCGATCGCGTAGCGGGACCAGGCCAGGAAATGGCCGGGATTGGCGAGCCGGGAGAAAAACCCCACCGAAGGGGCGCCGTCGGTCATGGCCCCTATCTATTCAGCGCCCATCCTGAGGGCAAGCGCCGCCGCAAATGGCGCGATCACGATCGCGATCAGCGAGAAGCCGATCAGAAACATCAGTGCCGTCGCCTCGGTGCCCGCGAGCAGGGGGCGGATGGCGGCGATGCCGAATATCAGCGTCGGCACCGTGAGCGGCAGCACCAGAACCGGTGCGATCAGACCGCCCCGGCGCAGCGCGACAGTGATCGCGGCGCCGATCCCGACATAAGATATGAGCGCCGGGGTGCCGATGAGAAGCGTCAGCTCGGTGCGCAGGAGTGTCGCCCCGTCGAGATCGTAGAGCACCGCCAGCGGAGGGGTCACGACCATCAGCGGCACGGCGGTTGTCAGCCAGTGGGCGAGCAGCTTGCCGGCGATCGTGACTTCCAGCGGCAGCCGCGCCAGCCGCATGGCGGCCAGGGAGCCGTCCTCGTGATCGTCGCGATAGAGCCGCTCGGAGGTGATGAGCAGCGCCAGCAGGGCTGCGATCCAGATGATCGCCGGACCCAGCCGGCGCAGCAATTCGCGTTCCGGGCCGACGGCGAACGGGACGAGCGTGGCGACCAGGGCGAAGAACACCACCAGGGTCAGGATTGAGCCGCCGGCGCGGGCCGCCAGCCGAAGGTCGCGCCGGACGATGGAAGCGAACGGGCTCATCGGGTGCGTGAGGGCGCCAGGGCCAGGGTGGCCGCACGGTCGGCCCCGGCCAGCTCGGCGGGTCGGTGGCTGGCGACGACGGCCAGGCCGCCGGCCTCGAGATGGGCCGCGATGAGGCCGCGCACCCAGTCCTCGCCGCCGGCGTCGAGCGAAGCGGTGGGCTCGTCGAGCAGCCACACCGGACGGGGAACGGCGCTCAGGCGGGCCAGCGCCAGTCGCCTTGTCTGGCCGGCCGAGAGGATGGCGGCCGGATAGCCGGCCAGCTCGCCAAGGCCGGCATCGGCAAGCGCCGCTTCACTCCGGTCCTCGCCGGCATAGAAGTCGCGCCAGAAGGCGATGTTCTCGGCGAGCGTGAGGGCCGGCTTGACGGCGCTGGCGTGCCCGACATGGTGCAGGAGTTCCCGGATCGGCTCCTCGGGGTCGTGACCGGTCCATTCGATCGTCCCGGCGGCCGGCCGCAACAGCCCGGCGAGGGTCGCCAGCAGGCTCGTCTTGCCGGCGCCGTTGGGGCCGGTGACGAAGAGTGCCCTGCCGGAGGCAACCGAAAAGCCGAGGGAGGAAAAAACCTCGTGGTCGCCACGCCGGCAGGTCAGGGCGTCGACCTTGAGGGCGAGCGATTGGAAGGCGGGCGGCGCGGTTCGATGGGCCCCGTCGATCATGGGGCGATCAGTTACGGGAGGTCACAGAGCACTGGCAAGGCCAATCTGGTTTCGCTACAAGCAGGCCAACAAATGTCCCGGCGGTCGCCGGGGTCTCCCCAACGGCCCCGACCATGGCCGCATCCCAGGTTGCGGAGCGCGCAAGCATGGCCGATCACCCCAACAGTTTCGGCGCCCGGTCAATCCTGACCGTCGGCGAGAAGTCGTACGTCTACTTTTCGCTCGCGGCGGCCGAAGCCAACGGGCTCACGGGCATCTCGCGGCTCCCTTTCTCCCTCAAGGTCGTCTTGGAGAACCTGCTGCGGCACGAGGACGGAAGGACCGTCACCGCCGACGACATCAGGGCGGTGGCCGCGTGGCTGGAGAACCGCGGCAAGGCTGGGCACGAGATCGCCTTCCGGCCGGCGCGGGTCTTGATGCAGGATTTGACGGGGGTGCCGGCGGTTGTCGACCTGGCGGCGATGCGCGACGCGACCGAGGCGCTCGGGGCGCCGCCTTCGCTCATCAATCCGCAGGTGCCGGTGGATCTGGTCATCGACCACTCGGTGATGGTCGATTTCTTCGCCCGTGCCGACGCGTTCGCGCGCAATGTGACGCGCGAATACGAGCGCAACTCCGAGCGCTACCAGTTCCTCAAATGGGGGCAGTCGGCGTTCGACAATTTCCGGGTGGTGCCGCCGGGAACCGGCATCTGCCACCAGGTCAATCTCGAATATCTGGGGCAGACGGTGTGGACCCAGGACCTCGACGGCCAGACGCTCGCCTTTCCCGACACGCTGGTGGGGACCGACAGCCACACCACGATGATCAACGCGCTGGGCGTGCTGGGCTGGGGGGTCGGCGGCATCGAGGCGGAAGCGGCGATTCTCGGCCAGCCGATCTCGATGCTCATCCCCGAGGTCGTCGGCTTCAAGCTGACCGGCGCGATGGCGGAAGGCACGACCGCAACCGATCTGGTGCTGACGGTCACCGAAATGCTGCGCCAAAAGGGCGTGGTGGGCAAGTTCGTGGAGTTCTTCGGGCCCGGGCTCGACCATCTCAGCCTCGAGGACCAGGCGACGATCGCCAACATGGCGCCGGAATACGGCGCCACCTGCGGGCTCTTCCCCATCGACGCCGACACGCTCGAATATCTGACGACCAGCGGCCGGGACGCCGAGCGGGTGGCGCTCGTCGAGGCCTATGCGAAGGCGCAAGGGGTGTTTCGTCAGGGCGATTCCGGGATGCCTGAGTTCACCGACACGATCGAACTCGATCTCGGGGGCGTGGTGCCGTCGCTGGCCGGGCCGAAGCGGCCGCAGGACAGGGTGGCGCTCACCGAGGTGGCGGCGGAATTCGGGCGCGACCTCAGCGCCATCCATGGCGGCCGCACCGATGTCGAGGCGACGCCCGGCAGCGAGGAGGAATCGCGGTTCGTCGGCGAGGGTGCGACGGGCGTCCTGGACGTTTCCCCGCATCTCAGCGAACGCCATCAGGTGCGCAATCTCGACCACACCCTCGGGCATGGCGACGTGGTGATCGCGGCGATCACCTCGTGCACCAACACCTCCAACCCTTCGGTGCTTGTGGCGGCCGGACTGCTGGCGCGCAAGGCGCGGGCGGCGGGCCTCACGGTCAAGCCCTGGGTGAAGACCTCGCTGGCGCCGGGCAGCCAGGTGGTGACCGATTATCTGACGGCGGCGGGGCTGCAGGACGATCTCGACGCCCTGGGGTTCGCCCTTGTCGGGTACGGGTGCACGACCTGCATCGGCAACTCGGG
>CAZNOZ010000063.1:0-9526 GCA_964574935.1 uncultured Devosiaceae bacterium
GGCTTTGTCCAGCCTCGCGCCCCTCGGGTCGAGCCCGAGGGCAGGCTTGGGCTGGCGCCGGAATGGCGAGTTGGGGGTAGCCCTTGTGGCGATGGCGGTGCCGTAGACCGGTGAGAGGCCAATGGACCCCCGCATTGGTTGGCCTCACGCCGGCGGGCTGGCGCCGCGGTGACGACGGCGGAAAGGGCAGGCAAGAGTCTTTGGGAATATATTGCGATGAGCCGGTGTCCGGTTTTGGGCGGGCCGAGCGCGAGGCACGGACTGCCGGGCAACGGGGAACTTGGCCTCGGGCAGGGCGCGGTCTAAAACCGGGACGTGAGCGGCAGGCCGGAGGCCGGCATGGAAGCCACGCGCAGCAGTGTCCTTCTCGCTGTCATTTTTGCGGTTCTGATCGGGGCGGCCGGTTTCGGGATCCTCAGCGGCCGGTTCGCGGTCGCTTTCGTGGCCATCATCACCCTGGGGGCGGCGATGGTGCCGCTGCTGCTGCCAGGCCTGGTCAGGGTGCACGTTCCGGCGGGCTTTTCGGCAGCGGTGGCGCTGTTCCTCGCCGGCACGCTGTTCCTCGGCGAAGTCGGCGATTTCTACAACCGGTTCTGGTGGTGGGACGTCTTGATGCACGCCGGCTCGGCGGTCGGCCTCGGGCTCGTCGGCGTCATCGTGATGCTGATTCTGGTGGAAGCGGAGCGGCTGACGGCGGCGGCGGTCACGGTGTCGGTTTTCGCTTTCTGCTTCGCGGTGTCGATGGGCGTGATCTGGGAGATCTTCGAATTCACAGTCGACCAGATCTTCGGCACCAACATGCAGAAGTCCGGGCTGGTGGACACCATGTGGGACCTGATCATCGACTGTCTGGGCGGGGCGGTCGGGGCCGCCTCCGGGTTCGCGTATCTCAAAAACCAGCAGGCCGGGGGACTGGCGGGGATCATCCGCGAATTCGTGGGCCGCAACCGGCGGCTTTTCCGAAAGTAGGCGGCGGCGCCCGGGCCGTATCTCGACCGGAAAACGCCCGAGGCCGATCCGCCCCGGGCGTTGGAGACGAGACGGGCCTGGCCGGGATCAGGCCAGCTCGAAGCGATCCGCGTTCATCACCTTGGTCCAGGCCGCCACGAAGTCGGCCACGAACTTCTCCTGCGCGTCGTTCTGGGCGTAGACCTCGGCGAGGGCCCGGAGCTGGGCGTTCGACCCGAAGATCAGGTCGACCCGGGTGCCGGTCCATTTCAGCTCACCGGTTTCCCGATCCCGCCCCTCAAACACATCCTCGGCGTCCGAAGTGGCCTTCCACCGGGTGCCCATGTCCAGGAGGTGCACGAAGAAGTCGTTGGTCAGGGTGCCGGGGCGCGAGGTGAAGACCCCGTGCCGGGACCCGCCGTGGTTGGCGCCAAGCACGCGCATGCCGCCGACAAGCACCGTCATCTCGGGTGCGGTCAGCGTCAGCAATTGCGCCCGGTCGAGGAGGAGTTCCTCGGCCGGCACGGTGAACTCGGTCTCGAGGTAGTTGCGGAACCCGTCGGCGACCGGCTCGAGGACGGCGAAGGAGGCGCTATCGGTCTGGTCATCGGTGGCGTCGGTGCGGCCCGGCGCGAAGGGGACCTCGACTTCGTGCCCGGCATCTTTTGCGGCCTGCTCGACGGCCGCGCACCCGCCCAGGACGATCAGGTCGGCGAGCGATACCCTCCTGCCGCCCGACTGGGCGTCGTTGAACGCCTGCCCGATGCCCTCGAGCGTCTCCAGCACTTTTGCCAATTTGTCGGGCTGGTTGACCTGCCAGTCCTTTTGCGGCGCCAGGCGGATGCGGGCGCCGTTCGCCCCGCCGCGCTTGTCGGAGCCGCGGAAGGTCGCCGCCGAGGCCCAGGCGGTCGAGACCAGCTCGGAGATCGACAGCCCCGAGGCGAGGATTTTCGCCTTGAGGTCGGCGATGTCGGCGGCCTCGATCAGCTCGTGATCGACCGCGGGGACCGGGTCCTGCCAGATCAAATCCTCCGCCGGCACCTCGGGGCCGAGATAGCGGGATTTGGGGCCCATGTCGCGGTGGGTGAGCTTGAACCACGCCCGGGCGAAGGCGTCCGCGAACGCGTCCGGGTGCTCGTGGAAGCGCCGCGAGATCGGCTCGTACACCGGATCGAAGCGCAGCGAGAGGTCGGTGGTCAGCATGGTCGGCGGGCGGTGCCTTGATGGATCATGCGCGAACGGCACCGACTCCGGGGCATCCTTGGCGACCCACTGATAGGCGCCGGCGGGGCTCTTGGTCAGCTCCCACTCGTAGCCGAACAGGTTCTCGAAGAAGTTGTTGGACCACTTCGTCGGCGTTGTGGTCCAGGTCACCTCGGGGCCACCGCCGATCGTGTCGTCGCCCCGGCCGCTGCCGAAGCTCGACTTCCACCCCAGGCCCTGTTCCTGGAGGCCGGCGGCGGCGGGCTCGGGACCGACGAGCGCCGGATCGCCGGCGCCATGCGACTTGCCGAAGCTGTGTCCGCCGGCGATGAGCGCGACGGTTTCCTCGTCGTTCATGGCCATGCGCGCGAAGGTTTCGCGAATGTCGATGGCGGCGGCGAGAGGGTCCGGCTTGCCGTTCGGCCCTTCCGGGTTCACGTAGATCAGGCCCATCTGCACGGCGGCCAGCGGGTCTTCGAGCTCCCGGTCGCCGGAGTAGCGCTTGTCATCGAGCCATTCGGACTCGGCGCCCCAGTAGATATCCTCCTCGGGCTCCCAGGCGTCCTCGCGCCCGCCGGCGAAGCCGAAGGTCTCAAATCCCATCGACTCGAGCGCCACATTGCCGGCGAGGATCATCAGGTCGGCCCAGGAGATCGCGTTTGAGTATTTTTGCTTGATCGGCCAGAGCAGCCGCCGCGCCTTGTCGAGGTTCACATTGTCCGGCCAGCTGTCGAGGGGCGCAAAGCGCTGGGTCCCCGAGCCGCCGCCGCCGCGGCCGTCGCCGGTGCGATAGGTGCCGGCGGAGTGCCACGCCATGCGGATGAAGAGCGGCCCGTAGTGACCGAAATCCGCCGGCCACCAGTCCTGGCTGTCCGTCATCAGGGCGGTGAGGTCGTTTTTGAGGGCCTTCAGATCGAGGGTCTTGAACGCTTCGGCGTAATTGAACGCCTCGCCCATGGGATTGGACGGGGACGCGTTCTGGTGGAGAATCCTGAGGTTGAGCTGGCTTGGCCACCAGTCGCTGTTCGAGCGCATTCCCAGGTTCGTGGCTCCGTGCACGACCGGGCATTTGCCGGCGTTGTCGGCTTTCGCGTCCATGTTTGCCTCCGATGGCGTTCGGCGTTTCCTGGCGCCGTTGGGTATGGGTCCTGGATGGCTTCCGGGTCGGGTCGGCGCGGCAAAGTGAGCGGCCTTGCGAACACAGATCGCGGGCAAGCCCGGGCCTGCGGCGCTCGCCGACGGGAAACCACTTTAGAACTTATCTAATCACTGGCTGCGGGCGCTGCCACCCCCGGGCGGCGGCGATGCGGCAAGTTGTCCATACCTCCGACCAGCGTCCGACCGACGCCCGGGCGACCACCAGGCGGCAGGCGATCGCGGCGCCGGTGTCCCGGTCGGCGCCGCGGCCACGGTCCGGAACGGCGGCTTCGGGGCCCGGCGGGCAGCGGCTTCACCTGAGCGCGAGGTGAAATTGAGAGGCAAAGCCAATGGCTTGCGCCGCAGTCGGTCGGCTCGACGGCCGGCCGATTCACGGGCGTTGTCACGAGGCTTGAACCGGTGTGACGGGCGCGACGCGGGGGCCGCCCCTAGGGTGATTTTCGCGTTCCGGGGTTCCGGGGCGCGATTGGATACTCAAATAAAGGGACGGCAAATGAATTCCTTTCGTAATTCGATCCTGACAGGAGTTGCCTTCGCGGCGCTGCTTGCCGCCGGGACACCGGCGCTGGCGGACAGCGCCGCGTGCGACACGATGATGGCGGACGACGCCATGCATGACGACGCCATGATGGAAGAGGACTCCATGGGCGACGATGCCATGATGGCGGACGACGCCATGGGTGACGACGCCATGATGGAAGAGGACTCCATGGGCGACGACGCCATGAGCGACGATGCCATGCACGACGACGCAATGGGCGACGACGCGATGGGCGACGATGCCATGATGGAAGAGGACTCCATGGGCGAAGACGCCATGGGCGACGATGCCATGATGGGCATGACGGTCGACTATACCGTCCAGGCGGGGGACTCGCTGTGGTCGATCGCCGAGGCGCAGCTTTGCGACGGCAACCGCTTCCACGAGATCGTCGACGCCAACCCCGGCGCCATCGGCGGCGACATGATGCTGGAAGTCGGCCAGGTGCTGCACGTCCCCGACTGATCGGGCACCATCGGGCCGCCTCGAACGGCGGCCGAAACAAAGGGGCGGGCGCCAGGCGCCTGCCCCTTTTTTTTGCGTGGCCCCGGGGTCGGCATGCCCCCGCCGTCGGCCGCGGGGCGTTCGGACCTGAAATCGAGCCACCGGCTCGAATTCGCCGCTGCTCGGCATCCCGGACGAACTCTCGGTCCTCGATATTCTATGCTTCGGCCCGCCGGCCAACCCCCCCTATAAGCGCTGGAAGATAGAGCTCTCCGAAATCCTCCACTGGAACCGTTTCGACCCCGCCCACCTGATGAGCGACGACGACATCGACCAGTGGATCGCCGAAGCGCGGCACAAGGTGATGTTCCGGTCGGAGGAGATTGTGGCTTGAGGGGGGCGGCGCACAGCCAAAGACGGCGTCCGCCAAGCTCCCCATTGTCATTCCGGGGTCGCCTTCGCGCACCAACCCTCGCCGCTTCTTCGATCCTATGGTTGGATATTCTGGTTCAGCCGAAACAAATTGTCGGGATCATATTGGCGTTTGCCCGCGACGAGCCGCTGGTAATTCCCGCCGTAGGACGCGCGCACCCGCTCGTCGCTTTCCCCGTCCATCATGAAGTTGACATAGGCACCGCCATGGAGGCTGAAGGGATGCACGGCCGTCCAATACCGGGTTACCCAGCTCTTCAGCTCAGGGGCAGCCTGCGGCTCGATCGCAGCGCCCGAAATCAGCATCGACCAGCGTCCGTCACGCTCGTTCCATGCCGAGGCGTCCGCCGCCACATCCTGAACCGCGCCGTCAATAGGGTAGAAGTGTGTGAGGCACAATTCGGTCGGTGCGCGCGAAGCGAAGTCGATGTGAACGGCCGCCGCCGTCTCGCTCAAATCGCCGAGATAGTCGCCCTTTGTATACATCTGGACGCCTTTGGGCGGATCGAACATAGACTGCAGGGCGGGAAAGGGCATCTGTCCCGTCATATCTAGCAATGGTTCAGGTAGCGCCTCGCAAACGGACCGCATAGCTTCGATACCATCGGCCTCCGCGCCATTGTAGCAGCTGACCAGCGTACAGCTTTTTCGGCCAATCAAATGGTCCGGAAACGGCCCGTGCGAATGCATGGTGTCGAGGCTGAGAAAGATACAGAGTTCACGCGGCGCGGCACGCATGAACTCATTGTACCAGCGCATGATCTGTGCCGTTTCCGCGAAGTCGAAGAACATCGGACCACCGTAGACCGTGGAGACGGGGTGGGCTCGAAACTCCCACTCGGTGACGACTCCGAAATTGCCGCCGCCGCCCCGAAGTGCCCAGAAGAGATCGGGTTCCGACTCCGCATTTGCCGTCACCACCTCACCATCGGCGAGGACGACCCTGACTTCGACGAGATTGTCGATTGTCAGCCCGTGCTGGCGCGACAGATAACCGTGCCCGCCACCCAGTGTCAGGCCCGAAATGCCGGTGCTCGAGACGACGCCGGCAGGCACCGCCAGGCCGTGGGCACTCGCTGCGTTGTCGATCTGGCCTTGCGTGCACCCGCCTCCGGCACGAACAATACGCGCCTCGGGGTCGATCGTAATCCGGTTCATCGGTGCAAGGTCGATGACGATCCCGCCCTCGCAGGTGCCAAAACCCGCGAAACTGTGTCCGCCGCCTCGGACCGCCAGTGGCAAATCGTATTTCCGCGCATAGGCAATAGCATTGGCGACGTCTTCTTCAGTTCCGCACGGAACAATCCATTTGGGACGGCGATCTATCATTCCGTTGAAGACCATCCGTGCCTCATCATATTCTGCGGAATCGGGGCCTATCGCGCCGGAACCAAGCGTGCCGTTATTTGCGTGAGTCATAGGTTGCAATCCCATGGCTGTGCTGTGGGAATGAACAAATAGTCACGATGTGGACGCCGCCAGTGCTGGTTTCGAACTCATGGGTCCAGAAACTCGACAGGTTCGAGCTGGCGACAGTCAAACACTGGTTGCTGGAGCTTGTTCGAAGGGCCACCAGATAGGAGCCATCCGACTCCCGTCATCCCATAACGACCCGTGCTTCCCGAGGTAGTTTTGGCGTTCCGGCATGACGGCTTTGGCCCAGCCATCGGAAGGGCTGTTTGATGAACTCGGGTGGACCATCGATGGTGAAGCCGCCGTCCTCCAATGCGCTCGACAGCGATATCCATCCCATCCAGAGCTCGGCCATCGTACGAAGGCGACATTCGATCCAAACATTCACTTCAAAGCCGGGGTCAGCATGGCATATGTCTATGTCCTCTCCGTCGAAGAGCAGCCAATGATGTCGATTGTCGATGGGAGCATCGGTGAATTCGAATCGCGCCACGAAGCGGCGAGGCATGTCTGAGACACGCCGTACCGTTCTGCGCAGGTTCCAAAGCAAATAGCCGTAGTTGACTTCACCAAGGGCGAGCTCGGGTTCGATCCATTCCTGGCCCCATTCGCCTAGGGCGTTGACAACCGACTCAAGCCCTTCCCCCGCCGCAGTGAGCCGATAAGCGCATCGCCCGCTGCTCCCGACCGGCACGCGCCGCAGCAACCGCGCACTCTCGAGTTCTTTCAGGCGCGACGAGAGGAGGGTCCGGGAAATCAGCGGAACGCCACGCCGGATATCGTTGAAGCTCGTGGAGCCCGACAAAAGCTCCCTTATGATGAGCAGCGTCCAGCGGGAGCACAAGAGCTCCGTCGACATCGCCACAGGGCAGAACTGCCCGTAGGATTTCACACTTGTCATGATTGGGGCCCTTCTCGTGCGCGGTCACGATGCGCAGCCTTTAGATACCGGGGCTGCTCCTCAAGTCCAGTTTCTGGACCCTCAGGTTCACGATCCGCACTACCCGGCGCTCCACGCTGGTGGTTCGTTTCCAGCGTTTATTTAGCGCAACAGCGTGGCGCCAGCGGCACTGCCACAAACAACCGGCGACCTGACCGGCCATGTGTTCGGCCAATGGCAACCATGCCTGTCAATCAAGGAGAGAACATATGAGCAGACTGATCAAGACTTTGGCCGTTTCGTGTGCGGTGTCGCTTGCCCTCATCGCCGGGCCGGCGCTTGCCGACGATGCGGCGCTTGAAGCGGCCAAGTCGGAAATGGCCGCGATGATGGGACCCGATGCCTTCGAACTCCATGCCTTGCCCGACTCCGTATTTGTCTCGAGCTGGGAACAGTTCAAGGCGATGCATATGGACGGCGCCATGACAATTCCGCCGAAATATCTGGCGCTGATCGGACTGGCCGTCGCGGCACAGATCCCTTGTGACTATTGCATCTACGTCGAGAAGGCTCACGCCGAAGTCTTCGGCGCAAGCGAACAGGAGATCAAGGATGCCATCATGGCGGCGGCCATTACGCGCGAGTGGAGCACGATCATGAATGGCAACGCGCCCGACTTTGAGGCGTTCAAGGCGGAAGTTGATGCGGGGGTCGCACATATGCGCGAAATGATGGGACAGCCTGACACCGCTGAGTAAGACCGGAAGACACCGACCCGCGAGTGTCCCAACGGCTCGCGGACCCTTCTTACCTGCCCGGCGACTACCCAACGATACCCGGCGGCTCCAGCACCGGAGCCGCCGGGCTCTCAGGAATCTCCCATCTTCAGAGCCTGGATGAACGCTTCCTGCGGGATGTCGACCTTGCCGAACTGGCGCATCTTTTTCTTGCCCGCCTTCTGCTTTTCCAGGAGCTTGCGTTTGCGGGTGATGTCGCCGCCATAGCATTTGGCGGTGACGTCCTTTCTGAGCGCTCGGATGGTCTCGCGGGCGATGACGCGGCCGCCGACCGCGGCCTGGATCGGGATCTGAAACAGGTGCTGCGGGATCAGCTCCTTGAGCCGCTCGCACATGGCGCGGCCCCTCGCCTCGGCCTGAGAGCGGTGGACGAGGCACGAAAGGGCATCGACCGGCTCGGCGTTGACGAGAATCTGCAGCTTGACGAGGTCGCCGGGCCGGTGGTCGGCGAGCTGATAGTCGAAGCTGGCGTAGCCGCGGGAGACCGATTTCAGCCGGTCGTAGAAATCGAACACCACCTCGTTGAGGGGCAGGTCGTAGTTGACCAGGGCCCGGGTGCCGGTGTGGCTGAGGGATGTCTGGACGCCGCGGCGCTCCTGGCAGAGTTTCAGGATCGCGCCAAGATATTCGTCGGGGGTGATGATCGTCGCCTTGATCCAGGGCTCGCGGATGGCGGCGATGGACACGGGGTCGGGCAGGTCCGCGGGGTTGTGCAACGAGACGGTTTCGCCGCCCGTCAACCCGATCTCGTAGACGACGGAGGGAGCGGTCGCGACCAGCTCGAGGTCGAATTCGCGGGCCAGACGCTCCTCGATGATCTCGAGATGCAACAGTCCCAGAAAGCCGCAGCGGAAGCCGAAGCCGAGCGCCGCGGAGGTCTCGGGCTCGTACGAGAAACTGGCGTCGTTCAGTCTCAGCCGGCCCAGCGCGTCGCGCAAATCCTGGAAATCGGCGGCGTCGGCCGGAAACAGACCGCAATAGACGACCGGCTGGACGGGCCGGAAGCCCGGCAGGGGCGCGGCGGCGGGCGACTTGGCGTCGGTAATGGTGTCGCCGACATTGGTGTCGGCGACTTCCTTGATCGAGGCGGTGATGAAACCGATCTCGCCGGGGCCGAGCTCGCCGGTTTCGACAAGCTTGGGGGTGAACACGCCCACCCGGTCGAGCTCGTAGGCGGCGCCGGTGGCCATCATCTTCACCTTCTGGCCACGGCGAATGACCCCGTCGACGACCCTGACCAGGACGACGACGCCGAGATAAGCATCGTACCAACTGTCGACCAGCATCGCCTTGAGGGACGCGGCGCGGTCGCCCTTGGGCGCCGGCAGGCGCTGGACAATGGCCTCGAGGACGGCGTCGACCCCCTGCCCCGTCTTGGCGGAAATCTCCAGCGCCCCCGACGCGTCGAGCCCGATCACTTCCTCGATCTGGCGGCGCACCCGGGCCGGGTCGGCGGCCGGCAGGTCGATCTTGTTGAGGACGGGTACGATCTCATGGTCGGCCTCGATTGCCTGGTAGACGTTGGCTAGGGTCTGCGCCTCGACGCCCTGGGAAGCGTCGACCACCAGAACCGAGCCCTCGCAGGCGGCGAGCGAGCGGGAGACCTCGTAGGCGAAATCGACATGGCCGGGCGTGTCGATGAGGTTGAGCTCGTAGGTGGCCCCGTCCTCGGCGGCGTAGCTCAGGCGCACGGTCTGGGCCTTGATGTTG
>CAZNOZ010000064.1:0-9306 GCA_964574935.1 uncultured Devosiaceae bacterium
GGGGCGATCTACAACACGGTCTGGAATGTGCTGACTGGCCGGCCCGCCTTCACCGGAATCAAGGACGTTGACGTGTTCTACTTCGATGATGGCGACCTCAGCTACGAGGCTGAAGACAGGGTCATCCGGCGCGCGCTGGCGAGCTTTCAGTCATTGCCGGTGCCCGTCGAAGTCCGCAATCAGGCACGGGTACATCTGTGGTTCCGCGATCGCTTCGGGCAGGACTATTCCCCGCTTCGCTCCTCTTGCGAGGCGATCGATAGGTTTTCCTCACGCACCCATTGCGTAGGAATTCGGCTCGATGAAAAAGGCAAGCTCGACGTCTACGCGCCCTTCGGGCTCGATGACATCTTCGCCTTCCGGATCACGCCCAACCGGGTGCTCGACAATTCGCGAACGCATACCAAGAAGGCGGCGCGGGCGCTGTCCGTGTGGCCGGAACTCATGGTCGTTCCGTGGAACGATGAGGCCTGAGGCGGCCGACTGTTCGCCCGGTGCTGTCGATTTGACCTGAAAACGCGCCAGCATCGTCCAGGCGGGGCCGTCCCCTACCTTCTCTTCTTCGCCGACTCGATGAAATCGTAGGGGTAGGGGAGTTTCCTCTCGCTGATCGCGTCGAGGCGCGCGCGCTGCTCATCGGAAAGTTCGAGCTCGGCGGCGCCGAGATTGTCCTCGAGCTGCTCGAGATTGCGGGCGCCGACGATGGGCGCGGTGACCCCGGGCCGGTTCATCACCCAGTTGAGCGCCACCTGGGCCGGGCTGCCGCCGGTTTCGGCGGCGATCTCGTGCACCGCGTCGACGACCGCCCAGGTCGCTTCGGTGTTGTAGGTGGACCAGTTTTCGCCCCAGCCTTCGGCTTCGGCCTTTTCGACGCGCGAGCCGGCGGCGGGCGCCTGCATGCCGCGCTTGAACTTGCCGGACAGCCAGCCGCCCCTGAGCGGGCTCCAGGGGATGATGCCGAGCCCGTTGGCCTGGCAGGCCGGGACCAGCTCCCATTCGAGCTCGCGGTCGAGCAGATTATAGAGCGGCTGCAGGGAGACATACTTCTGCCAGCCGTGCATCTCGGCGAGATCGAGGGCCCGCTGCAGCTGCCAGCCGGCCATGTTGGAGGCGCCCAGATATCTGACCTTGCCCTGCCGCACGAGCCGATCGAGGGTCGACAGCGATTCCTCGAGGGGCGTCCCGAAGTCCCAGCAATGGGTCTGGTAGAGATCGATATAGTCGGTCTTCAAGTTCTTCAGCGACTGCTCGACGGCCGCGATCATGTGCTTGCGGGACAGCCCGACGCGGTTGGGGCTGAGATTGACCGAGAAGCGCACCTTGGTGGCGACAACCAGATCGTCGCGGTCCTGCGATTTCAGCCAGTTGCCGATGATCCGCTCGGATTCGCCGTCGGAATAGACGTTGGCGGTGTCGATGAAATTGCCGCCCTTGTCGCAATAGACGTCGAGCATCTTGTGGGAATCGGCTTCGGTGGCCTCGCGGCCGAAGGTCATGGTGCCCAGCGCCAGGGCCGACACTTTCAATCCTGAGTTGCCCAGATATCTGATCTGCATGCGTTGTCTCCCCGTATTTCGGCCTGCCCGACGCGGGTGCGATCGAACCGCCGGCGGCCCACCCATTGGTCGTTACAGGGTGCCAAATCGCGCCGGTGCTGCCTAGGGGCTACGACCCGATGCGGGAGCGAAACCGTTGAAAGTCCTCGCGTTGGCGTTGCAAGTTGGCCAGCCGTTGCCCTAGGGTGCGGCACTTGATCGCACTGCGACAAGACTTGCGAAGGGGAAGGCAATGAGCACGATTACTGGTGTGAGTTGGTTGGCGGTGATTGTTGGCGCGGTGCTGGCGTTCATCCTGGGCTGGCTTTGGTATTCGCCATGGCTGTTCGGCAAGCGCTGGGCGGACGCTCTCGGCGTGGAAATGGGCTCCGCGTCCTCGATGCCGATGGGGGCGATGGTCACCCAGGCGGTCGGGCTTCTGGGCGTCGCCTGGGTGGCGGCGCTGGTCGCCTCCAACGTCTGGCTGTGGGGCCTGTTGATCCTGGCCTTCGCGATCCTGAACTTCTCCGGCGGCATGTTCGGCCAGCGCGCCGCGGCCGCCAATTGGGTGGACGCCGGCTATCTGATCGCCAACGGCGTTCTGCTCTGGATCGTCAACCTCTACCTCTAGACAAGGCGTCGACGTCGAAATCGGGCGCCCGGGGGTTCACTCCCGGGCGCTAACGCGTATGGGGTCGCCCGGGCGGGCGTTCGCCAGCGCTTTGACGTCGCCGGTCGCCCGGGCCCAGATGTTGCACGGGCTGGCCAGGCGAATTTCGCCGGGCGCCGAAATCGGCGTCTCGCCGAAGCCGATGGCGATCGCCTCGCCGTCGGGCCAGTAGGCGATCTCGCCCGCCTCGACGACGGCTTTGGCGTCCGCCTCGCGCGCGCAGGCGATGCCGCAGGAAAAATAGACCTCTTCGCCCCAGGTCATGGCGGCGGCCTCGATCGGCAGGGCGGCGAGGATGGCGCGGCCGGTCGGCGTGTCGAGAACCTCGCACTCGATGGCGGTCTGGCCGACCGCGATGGTGATGGTGGGCATTTTCTTGGGGGCTCCGTTGCTTGGGGCTGGCCCGGGTGTCATCGGAGGCCGGTTCAGCGGCGTTCGAGTTGTGCCTTGAGGGTTTCGAGATTGCTGCGCATGCCGCGTTCGAACAGGGCCGGCGCGGCCCCCTTGAGCAGGCCGAACACGCCGCCGAGCCCCTCGCCGGAGATCTCGCCGTGAAGCGTGACGCGGGTGCTTGATCCCTGAGGGGCGACCGAAAAGCGATAGCTGAACGGGGTCGGGCCGGAACGGCTGGTCAGGGTGATAGCGCTTTGCGGGGTGTATTCGGTGACCTCGACCTCGTTCACGGCAGGCCCGGATGGCAGGTTTCGTTCGAAGCGGTAGCGCGCGCCTTCGCCGACGCCCCCCTCGGAGAGGGGCTCGACGCCGGTCACCGCCGAGAACCAGCGCGGCGAATTCGGGATGGTCGCGATGAAGTCGAAGACCTCACCCGGGGGTCGCTCGATGTCGGTTGTGATTGTGAACATGTGCCTCCTCCGGTGGCAGTCGCGCTGGCTGTGGGCTCGGGCTTGGCGGCTTTCGACTAGCACGGCACCCGCGCCGTTGGCCACCGCGCGGGGCGTGCCCGTGGCTCTTCGGCCAATCCGACCGCACCGGAGCGGGCGATCGTCGCGGACCTAGCCGACGCGGTTGGCGATGAGCCTGAACAGGACCATGGCGGCCAGGAGATGGGAGGCGACCGCCAGGATGGCGGCGGCGGCGAGCGGCAGATAGGCCGCCGGCGACAGCCCCACCAGTTCGCCGAACCAATAGCTCGGCACCAGGCCGCCGAGATAGCGCCAGGGCGAGGGCAGGGCGGCAATGAGGGGCACGACCGCGCCGATATTGGTCAGCTTCGTGATCGCCAGCCCCTCGACCTTGTTGGACGCGAGCGCCAGCAGGATGAAGGCGACGATGATCGATTCAAAGCCCACCAGAACGGCGAGAAAGACCGAAAGGGGCCAGGTGAGTTCGGGGAAAACGAGACGCGCGGTCATCAGCCCCACCGCGAAACCGACAAGCGCGGTCACCGTCACCCGGTAGGTCAGGAAGCCGCCCTTTCCGACCGGCGTGATCTCCATCGCCATGAGCGGGCCGTCGTCGCGGTCCTCGAGAAGCAGGAACCCGGTGACCCAGCCGATCAGAAACGCCGGCAGCGCCAGCGCCATGGCGCCGACAAAGCGCGACAGCTCGGGTATGCCGAGGGCGGCGAGGGCGGTGGCGTCAATGTCGGCGCGGAAGATCGGCAGCAGAATTCCCGGCAACAGGCTGAGCACGATGGCGAGGATCAGGATCGGGTCGCGGCTGACGTTCTGGGCGTCCGAGACCATCAGCCGGGAGAAGCGCCTGGGCTCGAAAATCGCGGTCAGGTTCATTTAACGCCGAGCTCCTTTTGCAGCGCCCTGATGCCGATCCAGACCCCGGCGGCGGCATAGGCGACGGCGACCGCCAGCATAACACCGATCTCCCAGAGTTCGGCAGCGGCGGCGCCGAGCGCGACCATGAACAGTCTCAGGGTCGCGGCGAAGGGCAGCACCGACAGCGCCACCGGCATCGGGTCGAGGAAGGCGACGAAGCCGGGCAGGACGACCGGCAGCATCAGGCCCGCCGAGCCGATGAGATAGCCGGTGACGGTCTTGAACCTGAGGGCGAACAGCGCGCCGATGCCGACGAATTGCACCGAAACGGTGACGGTGGCGGCCAGGTAGACCGGCCAGTCGACGCCGCCGGGGATCACGAGGCCCAGCATGACGACGGCGACGAGCGCCACCGCGGTCAGGGTTGTCGTTTTGGCGGCGAGATACTCGCCGGCGCTGACCGGCGCCATGGCGAGCGCCATGCGGGCGGCTTCGGCCTTTTCAAGGAGCATCAGTCCGCCGAGGAAGAAAAAGCCTACCACCGAGGGGTCGGTGGCGATCGTGAGCGCAAGCAGCCAGCGGGGCAGGATGGCGCCGCCGAGATAAAGGACCGCACCGTAGAACAGCACCACGACGGCGTAGGCCGCATAGACGCCGTAGCGGAACTGAAGCCGCGCGTCGTGGACGACGAGGGTGGCGAGCCGGGCGGTCATTGGCCGGGCCCGGTCGCCTTGATGAAGACGTCGTCGAGGCTGGCCTCGAGGGTGTGCAGGGAGGCCACCTTGTCCTGCTTGAGCAGGGCCAGGAATTCGGCATTGGCGCCGATCCCGTCCATCTCGAAAGTATGGGTTCGAAGCGCCCCCTCTTCGCCCGTCTTGACCTCCAGCAGCCGCTGGCCGTAACGGCGCTTGAGGGCGTCGGGGGTGCCGGTCACCGGGATTCGGCCGTTCGACAGGAACCCCACCCGGTCGCAGATCTCGTCGGCCTCGGCCATGTTGTGGGTGGTCAGGAACACGGTCCTGCCTTCGGCCTTGAGCTTGAGGATGAGGGCGCGGGTGGCGCGGGCATGGGTGGGGTCCTGGCCGGTTGTCGGCTCGTCGAGAAACAACAGCTCCGGATCGTGCAGCAGCGCCCGGCACAGATTGAGCCGCATTTTCATGCCCTTGGAGAAGGTGTCGACGCGCCGGTCGGCCTCGTCCTGGAGCTCGACAAGCGCCAGGACGTCGACGGGATCGCGGGTCGGGCGGTCGTAGAGCGAGGCGAAGAGCCTGAGGTTTTCGCGGGCGGTGAGCCTCAGATAGAGGGTCGGCAGCTCGAAGCCGACCCCGATGCGCTCGTAGAAGGCGCGGCCGAGGGCGCCGACCGGCTCGCCGAAGACCGTGGCCTTGCCGGAGTAGCCACGCAAAAGCCCCATGAGAATGCGCTGCGTGGTGGTCTTGCCGGTGCCGTTGGGTCCCAGAAGCCCGTAGATCTCGCCGTCGGCGATGGAAAAGCTCAGATCGTGGAGCACCGGCCCTTTGGCGCCGGGATAGGCGAAGGCGAGATTTTCGACGTTGATCATCGGGCGCCTCCCAGGCGCAGAACGAAGAGGTCTTTGAGCATGCCGACGGCATGCGCGTAGCTGGCCGGGGACGTGAGGTCGGATTCCATGAACAAGGCGAGCATCACGGTCATCAGGGCCTCGAGGTCGCGCGGGTCGGGGTCGCGGGCGAGGCCGCGTTCGGCAAGCAGTCGCGCGAACTCGCGGGTGAATCGCTGGTCGCCTTCGAGATTGGCTTGCAGGCGTTCGGCAGGGAGCTTGCGCAACAGATGCTGGAGCTCGGTGCGGTCGCGGATGATCCTGAGCACGCTGTCGGTCTCGATGCGCTCCATGATGACGTCGAACAGGGCCCGCAGCCGCTTGGCGGGAGAGCCCCTGGCGGTGCGTGTCGCCTCGCGCATGGCGTTGCGGTGGACCGTCTCGCGCTCGTCGGCGATGGCCATGAACAGCTCCTCCTTGGAACCGAAGAACGAATAGAACGATCCCTTGGCGATGCCGGCGTCGCGGCAGACGTCGTCGATGCGGGTGGCGCGGATGCCCTGGGCGGCGAAGCGCTTCAGCCCCGCCGCCAGCAAAGCGTCGCGAATGTGTCTGCGTTCGGCGTCCGAAAAGGCACGGGGCATTGGCGCGAATTGGCTTTGGCGCCGGCATTGTGGCGGCCGGCGAGGGGTATATAGGCGACCGCGCGCAATAAATCAATGACCATTGTGGTCATGTGGTCATTGCCCGCCGCCGACGATGCGGTCGAACGGGCGGCTGCCGGACGCAAGTTCGGGTCGAAGAGTCAGCCGGCCACCAGGCGCCAGGCCAGCCACCCCACGCCGCCGACCAGGATCGGGGTGAAGATGGTCTTGGTGTTCCCGGCCAGCCAGCCGGGCAGGAAAATGTCGAAGCCGTCGGCGCGGTCGTCGGTATAGCGCCCGGCCAGGTCGCGCAGGGGGCAGCGCATCCGGTTGAGGGCAAGGGCGGCGACCTCGATCAGGGAAATGAACGTGAATGCGAGTGCCGCGGGCAGGGCGCCCAGCCAGGTGGCGACGGGAATGGCGAGGATGCAGGTGGCGAAGACGAACCAGATGACGGTGTGCAGGGCCCGGATCCACCACAGCTTCCGCGCGCCGTCCATGGGCTACGGGATCCTGGGGCAGCGCTTGAAGACGGCGTGAAAACCTTCGATGACGTCCTCGCCCAGTTCGGTCTCTTCGGCGGCGATCACCCTCGGGATCGCCAAGCCACCGCTTGCGATGCCGCGCCGTGCAAAGATCATCGCATCGCTCCATCTCACAACGCGCGTCGCCCACTATACATGCCGCCACGATGGACCGGGCAGAACCGCGTTGGCACACTCCACGTTTCACATCACGCCGGGCCGAGAGGGCGGCCATGGGTCGGCAATCGGCAAGCTGACAGGCCGCCCAAGATCGCGCTTCCGGCAGACCGACTAAAGGCGTACATTTGGGCGCGCGAGGTGCTTTGTGCAGATCGAGTGGCAGAACCGTCGTCAAGTTGTGGTTCCATGGCTTGATTTCATCAGCTGGGCGATGCCCCTCACATACTTGCGCCGATTGTGCGGATCGACCGGCCGAACCCCTTGGCTTTCGCTCGTTGTGCTGGCCCTGGCGTTTCTGGCGGTCGATCCCGGATCGGGAGCCCTGGCTCAATCCTGCCCTCGCGGTTCGGTCCTGCAAGGTCGCACGTGCGTCCCGATCCCGACCTGCCAAAGGGGTCAGGAGTTGTTCAATGGCGCGTGCGTTCCGGTGTGTCCGTCCGGCCAGACGCGTAACAGGAACGGCCAATGCGTGGTGACGATGCAACTGCAGGTGTTGCCGATCGCCTGTCCACCGGGCCAGGTCAAGGATCCGCAGGGTCAGTGTGTCCCGTGTTCGACAGCTCCTCCGCAAGGCTCCTCCGGCGGTGGCACTTCCATCGGCGGCGGGCCCCCCGGCGTCGGGACGACCGGTTGTGCTGAAGGGGGTGCGCTGGAAGGCTCAGGGCAAGCTGCGCCGTCGGCGGGGGGAGCTGCGTGTCCGCCCGGCATGGACAAGGACCTGAACGGTCAATGTGTGACCGCGGGCCCTTGTGGGGTGGGCACCCTCGGAGCCTCGCCGCTCACTGGCACGTGTTTGTGTCTGCAGGGCTACACGCTCAACCCACAGGGAATTTGCGTCGCGGGGCCGTGCGGGCCGAATGAATATGTCTTCCCCTTGACCGACAAATGTGAGTGCCTTCCCTTCTACAAGAAGAACGCGCAGGGCGTTTGCGTCCATTGAGCGGGCCGCACGAGCGTGCGGATCGGAGGTTTCGTTCATTGCTGCGTCCGTGCCGGCGGGTGCCGGTTCGCCACCGCAGCCTGCGCATCGCGTCCATGGGCTACAGGGTCCGGGGATAGCGCACGAAGATGTCGTGGATGCCGTCCAGCACCTCCTCGTTCAGCGCCAGGTCGGCGGCGGCGATATCGGTCTTGAGCTGGTCCATCGAGGTGGCGCCGATGATCACCGAGGTCATGAACGGTTTGGTGAGGCAGAAGGCGATCGCCATCTGGCAGACGTCGAGCCCGTGGGCTTCGGCGAGCTTGATGTATTCGCGGATGGCGGGTTCGGTCAGCTCGTTGTTGCGATAGACGCCGCCCTGCAGTTCGCCGCGGGTGCCGGGGGGAATGACGCCGCCGAGATACTTGCCGGAGATGGCGCCGGAGGCGAGCGGCGAAAAGGCGAGCAGGCCGACATCTTCGTGATGGGCGAGCTCGGCGAGGTCCATGTCGTAGTAGCGGCGCAGGAAATTGTACTCGTTCTGGATCGAGACGATCCGTGGCAGGTCGTTCTCCTGGGCGAGCCTGAGATACTGCATGGTGCCCCAGGCGGTCTCGTTGGACAGCCCGACGTGGCGGATCTTGCCCTCGCTGACGAGCTCGCCGAAGGTGTCGAGCACTTCGAGGATGTTGGGCAGCACCGACTGCCGGTCCTGGCCGTAGGGGTTGTAGGTCCAGGAGTTCTCGAAATGGTAGTGCCCGCGCCGGGGCCAGTGCACCTGATAGAGATCGATATGATCTGTCTGAAGGCGCTTCAGGCTCGCTTCGACCGCCTCGCGGATGTTGGGGCCGTCGACGGGCGCGCCGCCCCGGATCCAGCGGGTGCCGCCGCCGGCCACCTTGGAGGCGAGAACGACCTTGTCGCGGTTGCCGGTTTTGTTGAACCAGGTGCCGATATACGTCTCGGTCAACCCCTGGGTCTCGGGGTTGGGCGGCACCGCGTAGAGTTCGGCGGTGTCGAAGAAGTTGATGCCGCGGTCGAGGGCATGGTCCATCTGGGCATGGGCCTCGGCCTCGCTGTTCTGACGGCCCCAGGTCATGGTGCCCAGGCAAATCTCCGAGACCTCGATGTCGGTGCGTCCCAAGCGATTGAATTTCATGGCAATCCTCCGCGGCCGGCGGGCAACCTAGTCGGCGCGATCACACCGGACAAGCCCGCGCGGCGGATTGCGGTGGGATAATGGTCCGGGGGCGCGGGCAAGCCTTCACATCGGCGCGCGGGAGGCCTATATAGGCCGCGCTCCGGGCCGTTGCGGCCCGGTTCTCGTTTGGCGCGGGGTGGAGCAGTCCGGTAGCTCGTCAGGCTCATAACCTGAAGGTCGTAGGTTCAAATCCTACCCCCGCAACCAACGTGAACGGGCCCGCCATCGCGCGGGCCTTTTGCCGTTTGGGGGCCTTGAAATTGAACCTCGGCAGGGGCCGCGCAACCTGCCGCAGGCAGGCGCAGGTTGAGCGGTCCGTCGAGGCGCGTCCTGAGCGGCGCGGTCAGGAATCCTGCGCGCGCAGCCGGGTGAAGCTCATCG
>CAZNOZ010000065.1:0-8774 GCA_964574935.1 uncultured Devosiaceae bacterium
GCCGGCGGCGACGACTACCTGACCAAGCCGTATGCCTTCTCCGAGCTGCTGGCGCGGATCGAGGTTCTGGCGCGCCGCTCGTCGCCGGCCGAGGCGGCGACCTCCTATCAGGTGGGCGACCTGACGCTCGACCGGCTGAGCCGCAAGGTGGATCGCGCCGGTGAGCCGATCCAGCTGCAGCCGCGCGAATTCCGCCTGCTCGAGTTCCTGATGAAGCACGCCGGCCAGGTGGTCACGCGCACCATGCTTCTGGAGAATGTCTGGGACTACCACTTCGATCCGCAGACGAACGTCATCGACGTGCACATGTCGCGGCTCAGGGCCAAGATCGACCGCGGCAAGACAACGCCGCTGCTGCACACCGTCCGCGGCGCCGGATACATGATCCGTGAATAGCCTGTTCCGGCTTCTGCGCACCACGACCTTCCGGCTGACGGTGGTGTTCGTCGTCATCTTCGTCATCTTTGCCGTCGCGGTGCTCGGCTACGCGGCCTACCAGGCGTCGATCCAGGTCCAGCAGCAGCAGATCGCCGCCATCGAGCGCGAACTCAATACGCTGGCCGCCCAGTACCGGCTGCGGGGCACCGCCGGGCTGATCCAGGCGATCCAGCGCTTCGCCCAGGGGCCCGGGCCGGGGATCTATTACGTCACCGATCCCAATGGCTTTCCGATCGCCGGCAACGTCCTCGACGTTCCCGCCGACGTCCTCCAGCATCCCGGCCAGCACACCTTTGCGTATGAGCGCGATCGCCCCTTCGCCGAGGGCGAATCGGCGGACATGACGCGCGGGGTCGCTTTCGTGCGCAGTTTCGTTCTGCCGTCCGGCGTCCGCCTGGTGGTGGGCCGCGACATCGTCGAGCGGCGCAGCTTCGGCGGCATCATCGTGCAGGCGTTCTTCTGGGGCGTCGCGATGATCGTGGTGTTCGGCGTGGTTGCCGGAGCCATGTCGGCGCGCCGCGTGCTTTCGCGGATCGACTCAATCACCGGCACCTCGGAGGCGATCATGTCGGGCAACCTCTCCGAGCGCGTGCCGGTGACCCAGCGCAACGACGAATTCGACCGCCTTGCGACCTCGCTCAACGCCATGCTCGACCGCATCGAGCACCTGATGGCGGGGCTCAAGGCCGTCACCGACAACATCGCCCACGACCTGAAGACCCCGCTCACCAGGCTGCGCAACCGGCTGGAGGGGGCGATGCGGGACGGCGACAACCCGTCAAGCTCCGCGGAGGCCCTGGAGTCGGCCATCGAGGAATCCGAGCGGCTGATCGCGACCTTCAACGCCCTGTTGCTGATCGCGCGGGTGGAGGCGGGCAGCACCGCGGGGCTGTTCGAGCCGGTCGACGTCGCCGATATCGTCACCGACGTCGCCGAGCTCTACCAGCCGGTCGCCGAGGATGCGGGGCTGGCACTCAAGGTCGAGGCGGCGAGCCACGTGATGGTCCGGGCGAGCCGGGAGCTGGTCAGCCAGGCGCTTGTGAACCTTGTCGAGAACGCCATAAAGTATGCGCCGCCGTCGCAAAGCTCCGAACCGGTCGTCGAAATCCGCGTCATTGAGCAGGGGGCCGATGTCGTCCTTGAAGTGGCCGATCACGGGCCCGGAATTGCTGCCGCGGATCGCCAGCGCGTTCTCGAGCGCTTCGTGCGGCTCGACGAGGCGCGCGCCGAGGCGGGCTCGGGGCTCGGCCTTTCGCTGGTGGCGGCGGTCGCGCACCTTCACAACGGCCGGGTCGAGATCGAGGACAACAACCCCGGTGCCCGGCTGCGCCTGGTGCTTCCCGTCCACCCCACAAGCTGACCGGTTCGATGGCCGCCCTGGCCGCTGAGCTCGCGCCGCTGCCCGAACGCGGCGAGGCGGCCTTCGCCGCGCTGCTCGAAGGCGCCAGCGGGCCGACGCGGGCCGCTCTCGAGCCGGCACGGCCGACCCTGGCGCCGCTCTTGGCCTGTTCGCCGTTCCTGGCCGGGTGCGCCCGGGCGCACGCCGACTGGCTGGGCCAAATCCTCGGCGCGCCGGCCGACGGTTCTTTCGCCGCGCTGCTCGATGAGACGCGGGCCGCGGCAGAGGCGGGCGAGGAGGCCGGGCTCTCCAGAAGCCTGCGGATCACACGGAGCCGGCTGGCGCTGCTGGTCGCGCTGGCGGAGACCGGCGGCGCCTGGACAACGCAACGGGCCACCGAAGCGCTCTCGGACTTCGCCGACGCCGCTATCGATGCGGCGCTCGATTTCCTGGTCCGCCAGGCGGCCGCCGACGGCAAGATAAAGATCGACGCCGCCGCCCGCCCGGCGCTGCAATCGGGACTTGCCATTCTGGCGCTCGGCAAACTCGGCGGCCGGGAGCTGAATTTCTCCTCCGACATCGATCTGGTCGCCTTCTACGACGCCGATGCCGCCCGGCTCGCGGACCGGTCTGAATCGTCCCGTTTCTATGTGGGCCTGGTGCGCCGGCTGACGGCGCTTCTCTCCGAGCTCGACGCCGACGGCTACGTCTTCCGCACCGATCTGAGATTGCGGCCCGATCCGGGGTCGACGCCGGTGGCGATCTCGATCGAAGCGGCGCTGACCTACTACGAGTCCCGCGGCCAGAATTGGGAGCGCGCCGCCTGGATCAAGGCGCGGGCCGCCGCCGGCGATGTCGTGGTCGGGGAGCGCTTCCTCGACCAGCTTTCGCCCTTCATCTGGCGCAAGCACCTCGACTTCGCGACCATCGCCGACATCCAGGCGATGAAGCGGCAGATCAACGCCGCCCGCAAGATCGGCGGCGAGCTCGAGCGGGGCCACAACGTCAAACTCGGCCGGGGCGGCATCCGCGAGATCGAGTTCTTCGCCCAGACCCAGCAGCTGATCGCCGGCGGGCGCGAGCCTTCCCTGAGGGTCCGCGCCACCGCCGCGGCGCTCGCGGACCTCGCGGCGAACCGCTTTGTCGCCCCCCCGGCGGCCGCAGCCCTTGTCGACGCCTATTGGTTCCTCAGAGCCGTCGAGAACCGGTTGCAGATGCGCGGCGACGAACAGACACACACGTTGCCCGACGACGACGCCGGGATGGCGGAGGTCGCGACGCTCATGGGCTACGCCGACGAAAGCGCGTTCGGGGCCCGCTACCGCGCGACGGTCGAAATGGTGATCGAAAGGTACGCCGAGCTTTTCGCCGAGCAGCACACGCTGGCCAGCCATGCCGGCAATCTCGTCTTCACCGGCGATCACGACGATCCGGCCACCCTCGAAACGCTGGCGAAGATCGGCTTTCGCGATCCCGAGACGACCTCGGCGACGATCCGCAAATGGCACTATGGCGGCTATGCGGCGACCCGGGCGGAGCTGGCCCGCCAGCATCTGACCGAGCTGCTACCGGCGCTGCTCGACGAGCTGGCGGCGACCGGCGATCCCGACCAGGCGCTGAAGCGGTTCGATGCGTTCCTCGGCCAGCTGCCGGCCGGCGTGCAGCTGTTTGCGCTGCTGCGCGCCCACGCGCGCCTGCGACGCCTGCTTGTGGATTTCATGGCGTCGGCGCCGCGCATGACCGAGGCGGTGCTCAAACGCGTACACATCGTCGACGGGCTGATCGACCCGGCGTTCTACGGCCACGCCCCGACCCCCGCCGAGCTCGCGCACCGCATCGATGCCTTTCTCGGACAGGCGCGCGACTACGAGGACCTCATCGACCGCGCCCGGATCATGGGCCAGGAGCAGATCTTCCTGACCTCGGCCGGGCTGATCGCGGGGACCGTGGAGCCGAAGGAGGCCGGCGCCCAGTTCTCGACGATCGCCGAGATCGCGTTGGCGCGGCTGTTTACCGCCGTGGAGCGGGAACTGGCAAACCGGCATGGGCGCGTTCCCGGGGCCGAGGCCGGGCTGCTGGCGTTCGGCAAACTCGCCAGCCGCGAGATGACGGCAACCTCCGACCTCGATTTCATTCTCGTCTACGACGCCGGGGACGGGGCAAGCGCGTCCGATGGCGAGCGCCCGCTGGAGACCCCGCACTATTTCGCGCGCCTCACCCAGCGGCTCGTCGCGGCGCTGTCGGCGCCGACCTCGGAAGGCGTGCTCTACGCCGCCGACATGCGGCTCAGGCCCTCCGGCAATGCCGGCCCGCTGGCGACCTCGCTGGCCGGCTTCGCCGCCTATCAGCGGGAAAAGGCCTGGACCTGGGAACATCTGGCGCTGACCCGGGCCCGGGTGGTGGCGGGCGGCGAAACCGTCCGCGCCCGGATCGAAGCGGTGCGCGACGAGGTGCTTTCCTTGCCGCGGGACGAAGCCAAAACCCTCGCCGACATTGTCGAGATGCGCGAGCGCATGGCGCGCGACCGGCCGCCCCAGAACCCGTTCGACCTCAAGCTCGTCGGCGGCGGGCTCGTCGATCTCGAATTCATCGCGCAGGCCGGCCAGCTCCTGCACCTTGAAACCCGGCAAACGCAAACCTCCGCCACCTCGGCGGTACTCGACCAGCTCGGGGCGGCCGGGATCGTGAGCACCGGCGCACGGCTGGCGCAAATCCATCGCCGCTACCAGGTCGTCCTGCAGCTGATGAGCGCCTGCCTCATCGAGCCGCTCAACCTCGAAAGCTGGAGCGATGGATTCCGGGATCTGCTGCTGCGCGCCACCGACTTGCCGGACATGGCGCATCTGGAGGCCGATCTGGAGGCGATGCGGGCCGAAGTCGGCGCCGCCTTCCAGGGGTTCTTCGCGGTGAAGCGCTAGGCGGCCGCCTGGGTGCTGCCGGAAATACCGGTGCGGGGCAGCGCCACCGCAACCGTGGTGCCCAGCGCCGGCGTGCTGTCGATCACCAGCGAGCCGCCGCTGATTTCGGCGATGGCGCGGGCGATCGCGAGCCCCAGGCCGATGCCGGCCGCCTTGTTGCCGAAGGCGGACTCCCCGAGGATGAAGGGCTGGCTCAGAAGCGCGATCCGCTCCTCGGCCATCCCGATTCCGGTGTCCGTGACTTCCAGCACCAGCCCGTCCTCGGCGGCCCAGGCGGCGAGCTTCACGGTGCCGCCGGACGGGGTGAACTTGATGGCGTTGTCGATGAGGTTGCCCAGCATCCGGGCCAGCGACTGCTTGTCGCCCTCGAAATCGACGTCCTCGGGGATCGAAATCTGGAAGTCCAGACCGACCCGCCGGGCCCGTTCGGCGAAGCGCGCCTCCAGGGTCGAGAACAGTTTCGAGGCCTTCAGCGTTTCAACGCGGATGGGGGTGTTGCCCGCCTCGAGCTGGGCCAGCTCGAAAATCTCGGCGAACGAGGCCAGGAGCTTTTCTCCCGATCCCCTGATGTCCTGCACATAGGACTCGTAGCGTTCGTCGCCAAGTGGCCCGAACAGCTGGTGCTGGATGAGCTCGGCAAAACCGATGATGTGGTTGAGGGGGGTGCGGATATCGTGGCTGAGATGGGCCAGGAACGCGGTCTTGGCGCGGCTGGCCGCCTCGGCCTTGAGCTTTTCCTCATAGTAGTTGCGGGCCAGCTTGCGCTGCTCCTCGCGCGCCGCTTCGAGCGCATGGCCGGAATGCTTGTGCTCGGTGATGTCGGTCACCAGCGTCATCACCCCGCCGTCTTCGACCACCCGCTCCTCGGCCATCAGGAAGGTGCCGTCGTCGCACACGACCTCGGTGCGGCGGGTTCCCTCGCGCTCGTCGATCGGCTTGTAGAAGAGCGGACGCTCGGCCATCGACAACACCGCGTCGTAAGCCAGCCCGACGAGCACGGCGTCTTCCTTGATGCCGAGGAGCCGGCAGTAGGCGGGATTGGCCCAGACCATCTGTCCGTCCTGATCCCAGCGCGCCAGCCCGAAATCGAGATGGTTGAGCACCGTCGTCTGCCCCGGATTCATCGAGAGGCGTGAGGCGCGGCGGGCCGCTTCGACGGCGGCGGCCTCCTCGGCCATCGCCTTGTCGCGCTGCCGTTTGCCCAGGGCGTAGATGGCGCCCGCAAGCGCCGCGAGCAGCAGGACGGCGGCGAGCACGACAATCATGAGACGCCAGCCGGTTCCGGCGAGAGCGGCGCGCATCGGCATGATCGCGGTGACGGCCCCGAACTCGCCGGAGGCCGCCGCCGAGGCGGCCACGGCCCCGCTGCCCATCGTCGCGCGGTCGAAATGCGTCCCGATGTTGGCGCCCTCGGCGGTCGAGGCAACCAGCTTGCCGCCGCTGTCGGTCAGATAGAGGCTGACCCCGGTCCCCACCGAACCGGTTTGCGCGGCTTCGAGAATCACCTGGGCGCCGATGATGTCGGCCTTGGCGACGGACTGCGCGATCTGGCCGGCCACCAGGCCCAACCTCGCTTCGGCCTCGCCGAGAGTCCGGGCCCGGTCGTAGACCGCGAACAGCGCCACCAGCACGATCAGGGCGGCGGCGATGCCCATTGCCAGCGCGATGACGCCGCTGAGCCGGTCCCGTGCCGCCTGCAGGGGCGAGAGGTCTTTGTAATCGGAAGGGGGTTCGTATTCGGAAGGGGGTTCGGCCTTGTTGCCAACCTCGGCAGGAATGCCCGCATTGCCCGCGCCGGATTGCTCGGCCGAAACCATTTGCCCCTCCACCAGTGTTCTCTAGGGACGGCGAAACCCCCGACAAACCGTCCACTAAGACGTTGAATCAAAACAGTGAGTCTTGTCCAGCCCCCCAAACCGCCGGCGCGTGGACAGCCGCGAATTCACGAGTCATTTGAATCACTTGCCGTGTGCAAATTTTTTCGCCCGCCGCCGCCCGAAGGCGAGCGATATCAGACCCAACGGGCCCCGAGGTCAAGGCCGGGCGCGCACCGGCCCGGTTTGGGGCCGCCGCGCCGCCTGTTTGATTCGCTCGAGCCGGCGCGAGGTCGGCCGATGGGCGCCCGACCGGATGGGAAGGCCGGCAGTGTGGCTCCCGGGCAATAGCCTCGCCCGCGATGCGGTGATAATCTGGCCGGCTTTGCCTCAGGTTCTCACCCATGCTGAACGCGGTCTTTTCATGGTTTGAACGTCGCTATCCGGCGACGGTGCTGGCGGGTGATCCTCACCCGCCGGCCGGGCTGCTGCGTTTTTATCGCTACTTCCTCGGGCAGTTCCGCTCCGGCCTGGCGGTCAAGATGACGACCACCGCCGTGGGCTCCGGGCTCGATGCGATGCTGCCCGTCTTCTTCGGCATCATCGTCGATTTTGTCGGCAACACCGAGCGCGGATCCATGTTCACCGAGCACGGGGGTGTGCTGCTGGCCATCGCCGCGCTGGTGCTGGCGCGGCCGTTCGTGTGGTTGCTCGACATCCTCACGGAATTCCATGCGGTCGCGCCCAGTCTGATCGATCGGGTGCGCTGGCAGTCGCACTGGCACGTCATGCGCCAGAGCTGGACCTTCTTCCAGAACGATTTCGCCGGCCGCATCGCCAACAAGATCATGCAGTCCGGCGACGCGATCGAGCAGAGCTTCATGCAGCTCATCGACGCCGTGTGGTACGCCGTCGTGTTCGTCGCCGTCGCGTTGCTGGTGCTGGGCGGGCAGAACCCGCTCTACGTCGTGCCCCTGGTGGTGTGGCTTGCCGTCTACATCCTGCTGATCGCCCGCTTCATGCCCCGCATCGCCCAGGAATCGCGGCGGCTGGCGGACGAGAAGTCGACGGTCACCGGGCGCATCGTCGACTGCTACACCAATGTGCAGACGCTCAAGACCTTCGCGACCGGCGACCGCGAGGACGCCTACGTGGCCGCCTCGGTCGAGGCGCACGCCCATCAGTACCGCATGCTGATGCGCGTGTTCTCGCGCATGTGGATGTCGCTGTTCTTCCTCAACGCGGTATTGATGGTAGCGACCGCCTGGCTCGTGCTCGACGGCTGGAATCGGGGCGACCTCAGCGCCGGCGAGGTCGCCACGATCATTCCCTTCATCTGGCAGATCGTGAACATCTCCGGCTGGATCCTCGACATCGCTTCCGGGATCTTCCGCAACATCGGCACCACCCGGAATTCGATGGACATGGTGGCGCGTCCGCTGACCATGATCGACGCTCCCGGCGCGCCGGCGCTCGAGGTGACGCGCGGCGAGATCCGCTACGAAGACGTCGGCTTCAATTACTGGAAGGGCGACACCGGGCAGGTCATCAACGCGTTCAGCCTCAAAATCGAACCCAAGCAGAAGGTGGGGCTGGTCGGCCGCTCCGGCGCCGGCAAGTCGACGCTGGTCAATCTGCTGCTCAGGCTGTTCGACGTCGAGGCGGGGCGGGTGCTGATCGACGGCCAGGACATCCGCCAGGTTGGCCAGGAGAGCCTGCGCGACGCGATCGGGCTGGTGAGCCAGGATACCTCGCTGCTGCACCGCTCGGTGCGCGAGAACATCAAGTATGGCCGGCCCGATGCCTCCGACGCCGAGATGATCGCGGCCGCCAAGCAGGCGCGCATCCACGAGGTGGTCGTCGGGCTCACCGACCACGAAGGCCGGCGCGGCTACGACGCCGAGGTCGGCGAGCGCGGCGTCAAGCTCTCGGGCGGCCAGCGCCAGCGGGTCGCGATCGCCCGGGTTCTGCTCAAGAACGCCCCGATCCTGATCCTCGACGAGGCCACCTCGGCATTGGACTCCGAGGTCGAGGCGGCGATCCAGGAGCAACTCGCCGATCTGATGGCGGACAAGACGGTGATCGCCGTCGCCCACCGCCTGTCTACCATCGCCGCCATGGACCGGCTGGTGGTGATGGATGAGGGGCGCATCGTGGAGGACGGCAGCCACGGCGAGCTGCTCGCCGGCGATGGCGTCTATGCGCGGCTGTGGCGCCGGCAGTCGGGCGGCTTCCTGGCGGTTGGCGGGGAACCCGAGATCGCCT
>CAZNOZ010000066.1:0-8610 GCA_964574935.1 uncultured Devosiaceae bacterium
CCGGATCGGCAGCCGGCCGGCCAGGCGTCGGGCCACGATCCCCGCCACCTCCGAGGCCGTTGGCTCCGCGTATCCCCAGTCCCCAAGCAGGCTCATTCGCCCTCGCCGACCCCGCGTGCGCGTCCGATGGCGGCCGCGCATGCCCCCACGGCCATATTGAATTTGCACATACCGCAGGCCTACGGCAAAGTGCGAAGCGCCCATTTCAACCGCTCGACAGCGAATTGGAAAAGCCGCTCCGCGACCCAACGCCCGTACACCTGACGCCGGACGGCGCGCGTCTGCCGACGGTGGCGGTGCTTGTCGGCTGCTACAACCAGGGCGCGTTCGTCGAAGAGGCGCTTCATTCGGTCGCCGCCCAAACCTACCCCGAGTTCACCTGCGTGGTGGTCGACGACTGCTCGACCGATGATTCAGCCAGGCGCATCCAGGCGTGCCTGGCCGGGATGGACGACGATCGCTTCCGCTTCGTGCGCCAGGACCGCAATCGGGGCCAGATGGAGACCATGCTGGCCGGGCTCGACGCCAGCGAATCGGTCTTCGTCGCCTTCCTCGACGCCGACGATGCGTGGGATCCCGAGTTCCTCGAGTATCATATCCGCGCCCACCTCGATCCGGCTGGCGCCGCGGCGCTTTCGTGTTCCTACATGGCCGTGGTTGACGAGCAATCGCGGATCATCGCCGGCGGCCAGTCCAATTTCCGCGCTGGCGATCCCCGCCGCCACGGCCCGCCGGAGCGCCTGCTGGCCGTTGTCGACGACGATCCGGCGCTCGTCTTCGTCAACCGCGGCGCCACCGGCTGGATCTGGTCGACGACCTCGGCGATGGTATTTCGCCGCGACGCCCTCGACGCCGTCCGTCCCGAGAACGGCGGCGCCATCCGGATCTCGGCGGACGCCTATCTGGCCCCGGCGGCGCATATCGTGGGCGGCACGGTCCGGCTCGAAAAGCGCCTGGGGCGCTATCGTATCCATCGCGACAACGGATGGGCCCACGGACGCCTTCTCGGCGCCGGCCAGCCGATGGGCGGCGTCGACGCGGAGCGCGACAAGATGGTCCGGCGGTTGCTGGTGGCCCGGCTTTGCGCGGCGGCGGATCGGCTCGAGCCCTATCTGCCCAAACACGAGCTGCGCGGAATTCTCGTCGCGCACCTGGGCTGGCGCGAAATCATCGAATTCGCCGACGCCGAACCGGTCGTCAAGCAGTTCGTCGGCGCCTGGATCACCCCGATGCGACGGCTGGCGCTGCGCCTGAGCGCGTTGATGCCCCGATTCGCGTGGCGTGCACGGATCAAGAAATGGCTTTCCTGAACGCGGTGCGGGAGCGGCTGGGGCTGGCGCCGAACCAATCCCCGGACGCGGCCCGCCCCGCACCGGACGCCGACGGGGCTGCCACCGGGTTCACCCGGTCGGTGTACGGGCCGTGGCTGAAGAACGTCCCGGGCGATCTGACCTTCCGTTTGTGTGTCGAGGGTTATGGCGAGTTCATCGCCGACTGCATCAAGGGCCGGGACGCCCCGTTCCTGTTTCTCGACATCGGCGCCAATATCGGCGTGTTTTCCCTGCTCGCCGACACCGTGCCGTCGTGCCGCGCCGCATATGCGTTCGAGCCCGTGCCGGCCACCTTCGCGAACCTGAAGGCCAACGTCGCCTTCAACGACGCCCGCAAGGTCACGCCGGTCAACGCGGCGATCGCGGAATCCGGCGGCGGCAAGGTATGGCTGAGCTACAATCCGGCGCATTCAGGGTTGTCCGCCATCACCGGACGCCATCGCCGAGCGGTCGAAGCGACGGCGCTCGGCGCCCGGGGCCTCGCCGCCCTGATCACCGAATGGCCCCGGACCATTGTCGCCAAGATCGATGTCGAGGGCTCCGAGGCGGATGTCGTCGAGATCCTCGCCCGCACCCCCTTCTACGGCGCGCTCAACGACATCGTCGTCGAGATCTCCTCCCGGAATACCAACGCCACGACCCGCGACCGGCTTTTGGCCGTTCTCGCCGCCCAAGGGTTTGAAATGCGGGCCCGGGCGGGCGACGAAGACCACTACGACGCCCATTTTCAGCGCCCTGCGTCCAAGCGCTAGCCGCTCCTGACGGATGGACCCGCGATTGCCGCCCGGCAGCCCCCGAATTCCGGCCCTCAGACCATGAGCGACGAGCTGTCGGTCCTGCACGTCTTCAAGACCTACCTGCCCGATTCGTTCACGGGCATCGAGCGCGTCATCCACGGGATTGCCTGTGGCACCGCGCCGCTCGGCGTCACCTCGACGGTGCTCTCGCTCAGCGCCGACCCGCAAGCCAATTCCGTCGTCATCGACGGGCACCGCGCCGAGAAGGCGAAGCTCGACTACGATTTCGCATCGACACCGATTTCCCTGTCGTTCTTCTCCCGCTTTCGCGAGCTCGCCGCCGGCGCGGATCTCGTGCACTACCACTTCCCCTGGCCGATGGCGGATCTCGCGCACCTGATCACCCGGCACGGCAAGCCGTCCATCGCCACCTACCATGCCGACATCGTACGACAGCGGGCCGTCGCCCCCCTCTACGGCCCGCTCATGCACGCCTTTCTCAGCCGCATGGACCGGCTGGTCGCGACCTCCCCCGCCTATCTCGACTCGAGCCCGGTGCTGGCGCGCTATCGGGACCGCACCGAGACCATCCCCATCGGCTTCGACCGGAGCGATTTTCCCGATCCGGGCGAGGTGCGCCGCGCCCACTGGCGGCGCCGGTTCCCCGACGGCTTCTTCCTGTTCGTGGGCGTGCTGCGCTACTACAAGGGCCTCGGCACCCTGATGGAGGCGGCCGAACTGACCGGGCTGCCGGTCGTCATCGTCGGTTCGGGCGAACGCGAAGCCGACCTGCATCGCCTGGCGCGCGATCGGGGCCTGACCAATGTCACCTTCCTCGGTCCGCTCGACGAGCTCCACAAGACCGCCCTCATCGAGACCTGCACCGCCCTGGTCCTGCCGTCCGACCGCCGCTCGGAAGGCTTCGGGATCGTGCTCGTCGAGGCGGCGATGAATGCCCGCCCGATGATCACCGCCGAGATCGGCACCGGCACCAGCTACGTCAACGAGGACACCATCACCGGAATTGTCGTGCCTGCCCGCGATTCCGGCGCCCTGGCGGCCGCGATGCGGCGGCTGTGGGACGACCGTCGGCTGGCCGAGCGCCTGGGCACCGCCGCCGCCGGGCGCCATCGGCGCCTGTTCACCGGTCAGAAGATGGCCGGGAGCTACGCGCGCCTGTACCGCCGGATCCTGGCCGCGCGCCGGTTGGAGACGGCGGGCGCCTGAGGGCGCCAATACCGGACCGGACGCGCCGCGTGACGGTGTCAGACGGGCGGCACCCCCAGAATATCGGCCATGCCGGCCACGAACCTCGGACGCGAGAAGAGCTCGGCGCGTGCCTCGCACGCCGCCCGCATGCGGGCCGCGGCCGGCGCGTCGAGGGCGCGCACCGCCTCGGCGATGTCGGCCCCGGTGCAGCCCGGGTTCACGAAGATGCCCGTCTCGCCGGGCACGACCGTTTCCAACAGTCCCCCTTCGGCGACGCCGATCACCGGCTTGCCCGCCGCCATCGACTCGACCGGCGACATGCCGAAATCCTCATCCACCGGCACGTAGACCGTGGCGATCGCCTCCCCGATCAGGCGGCGCATCGTCGCGTCGTCCACTGAGCCGGTGAAGGAGATGTTGGCCGCGCCGGCGGCGCGCCGCCGCAGCGACTGGGCCTCGATGCCGTCGGAGACCACCACCAGCGGCTTGTCCGGCATCGTCAAAAACGCGTCGATGATCCGGTCGACCCGCTTCAGTGAGTGCAAACGGGCCGTCGAGAGGTAGTAGCCTTGTTCCGAGATCCACTCGAACCGGTCCGTGTCGCACGGCGGATAAACGACGACGCTGTCGTGCCCCAGATACTTGCGGATGCGCTCCTGCACGTTTTTCGAATTGGCGACGACAACGTGCATGCGTTCGACGGCCCGGTCGTACAGGACCGAAAACCCGTCGATGCCGGCCCCGATCAGCGGCGCCCACGCGCGGCCACGGCTGGTGACGTAGGACTGGCGCTGATCGTAGATGAAGCGCGGCGGAGAGTGGCAGTAGAAGACGTTGCGCCCCGGCGCCTCGCGCTCGGGGGCCGCCAGCACCGCCGCGACGCCGGAGAACAGGCGCGTGTCGAAACTCCGCATGCGCCCGCGGGCCAGGGAAAACCGGTACGATAGCGCCAGCAGCCGGGTCGCCATGCGCTCCGCCATCCACGGTTTGCCCAACTCCTCGAAATCGTGCGGGAACATGTCGCGCGGGAAGGAGGCGGGAACCCAGTAGGCGCAAACCAGTTTCGCCCCGAAGGCCTTTGCCGTGGTCAGCGCCATCCGCTCGCCGCCGCCGCGAATCGCGAAGTAGTCGTGCACCACCGCCACGTTGGTCGAGGGCCTGGTCAACGCGCGTGCCTCCTGGAGCCGGTCCCCGGCGGCCGGACTTGCGCACCTTTTCGTTTCGGTGCACAGAGCAGCCCTAGAAAGCAGAAGCGGTCCGGCCCGACAAGCGGACCGGCGTCACGTTCGACCGACTCCATCACACACATCCCGGCGTGGGCCCATGGCGTCGACGAGCACATTTCCCGATCAGCCCCACGGCCCGGAACCGACATCCGTCTATTCCCCCCGCCAACGCGGTCGCACCGGCATCTCCGATCTCGTCGTCGGGCTGTCGCACGCCGACCTGTGGGGGCATTTTGCCGTCCACGACATTCGCCTGCGCTTCCGCCGCTCGGTGCTCGGCCCGTTCTGGCTGACCATTTCCATGGGCATCACGGTCGGGGTGCTCGGCTTCATCTTCGGGCAGCTTTGGAACCGGCCGCTGGACTCGTTCGTGCCCTATCTCGCCGCCGGGTTCATTTTCTGGGGCTTCCTGACCTCGACAATCGTCGAGGGCTGCGACGCTTTCTCGGGTGCGGGAGGCTTCATCCGCAATGTCCCGATGCCGCTGAGCGTGCATTTCTACCGGGTGGTGGCGCGCAACCTGCTGGTGTGGGCCCACAACATGGTGATCCTGGTGTTGGTTGCGGCGATCTTCCCGCCCCGCTTGTCACCGGTGCTGCTGTTGTTCGTGCCGGGTTTCGCCCTGTTCCTGGTCAACATTTCCTGGCTGGCGCTCGTATGCGCCGTCATCTCGACCCGCTACCGCGACGTCCCGCCTATCATCGCCAGCCTGGTGCAGGTGGCGTTCTTCTTCACCCCGATCATTTGGCGCGCCGATCAGCTGAGCGGCCGCGCCTTCTTCATCGATCTCAATCCCGCCTACCATTTGCTGCAGCTCGTGCGCGCGCCGCTGCTTGGCGAAACGCCGGCGCTTGAATCGTGGCTCGTCTGCGCCGGGTTGGCTGTTGTCGGCTCGCTGTTCGCCGTCGCGCTTTTCGCCCGCGCGCACCGGCGGTTGCCCTTCTGGGTCTGAGGGGAGCGGGCCCGTGGCGCACATCTCGATTTCCTCGCTCGCCGTCGATTTCCCCGTGTATGGCGCCAATTCGCGGTCCCTGAAGAAACGGCTTTTCGCCCAGATCACCGGTGGCCGCGTCGTCGCCGGCGAGCACCGCGAGGTAATGGTGCGGGCGCTCGACGGCATCAGCGCCGAGATCTCCGACGGGGACCGCGTGGGGCTGGTTGGCCGCAACGGCGCCGGCAAGTCGACGCTGCTGCGCGTTCTCGCCGGCCTCTACGCGCCCACCGGCGGCGAGGTGTCGATCACCGGGTCGGTTGGCGCCCTGCTCAGTTCGCACGCCGGCATGGACCCCGAATCCACGGGCATCGAGAACATCTTCCTGCGCGGCCATATCCTGGGCCTCGGCAGGGCTGAAATCCGTGCGCTCATACCCGACATCGCCGAGTTCACCGAGCTCGGCAGCTACCTCGATTTGCCGATTCGGACATATTCCGACGGCATGTCGGCCCGGCTCGCCTTTGCCGTCTCGACCACCATCCGGCCCGACATCCTGCTCGTCGACGAGAGCATCGGCGCGGGTGACGCCCGGTTCATGGACAAGATCGAGCGGCGCCTCGAGGAGTTCATGTCGGCGCCCCGCATCGTGGTTCTGGCGACCCACAACGTAGGCTTGCTCGACCGTTTCACGAACCGGCGGCTGCGCCTCGACGCCGGTCGGCTTTCCGAGCCCGATTCGGACACCCAAGACGCGCCATGATCGCGGGGCTCCTGCACCGCTATCACCGCGCATCCCGGGCCGGCCGCCTGCCGGGGGTGGTGCGCTGGGCGGCGCGGGCATCAAGACGCGCGCTCAATCCGGCCCTGCGCGCCGCCCAGGACCACGCGCCGGTCGCCACGCCGCCCTATTTCCAGGCCGGTATTCGCGCCGAAGCTGACCTCGACGCGCTGCGCGGCGAACCGGGCGCCGATGCCGCGACGCCGGAAGCCCTCGCACGCCGCGCCTGGATCGACGCCGCCCGGGAAGGCCTGCGGCAGGCCGGTGCCGTTCGCCCCGACCCGCCACAGCGCCCTGACCTGGTTGCCGAACTCGCCCCCCTGCCCGTCCGGCCGACGGTTTCCATCGTCATCTGTACGCTCGATCGCGCCGGGCAGCTCGCCCGGGCCCTCGGCGCCGTCGAAGAACTCGACTATCCGGACTTTGAACTCGTCATCGTCAATGGACCGTCCCAGGACGGGACCGATGCGCTTCTTGCGAAATGGTCTGACCGCGCGAAGATCGTCCGGTTTGCCGAGGCGCATCTTGGCAAGGCGCGAAACGTCGCTCTTGCCCAGGCCGCCGGTGACATCGTCGCCATTCTCGACGACGACGAGGTGCCGCCTCCCCATTGGCTCGCGGCCCTGCTCAGACCGTATGCCGACCCGCAGGTCGCCGCGGTTGGCGGCTACGTTCTCGAAGGGACCGGTCCCAATCGCCAGAGCCGCGTCAACGTCTGTAATCGTCTGGGGGAACCGGCCGACTTTCCCGACATGGCGAGCGCCGCCGTCCACCACGCGCCCGGTTGCGCGCGCTATGTGGCGCTCGGCGGCAACGCCAGCTTTCGTCGCGACGTGCTATTGGCGCTCGGCGGCTACGACGAATCATTCGACTTCATGCTCGAGGACACGGACATGAGCGCCCGCGTGGTCGACGCCGGATTGGAGATATCCGTGGTTCCGGACGCCACCGTTTCCCATGCGATGGCGCCCAACCGGTTTCGGGACGCCGCCCGCGTTCCGCTGGGCGTGAAGGTGGGTGCCTTCAGCCGGGCATATTTCTGCGCCAAGCACTTTCGCGGTCCTGGTCTAGAAACGATGTTCGACGCACTGCTGCGGTTCCGTGCAGCCGAGCACGAGGGATTCGGGAATTGGCAACGCCTTGGCCGGCTCGACATCGACCAGCTCGCGGCGCTGACCGGCGAGCTCGACCAGGGCATCGCCGAGGGCCTGCGCACCGGTTTTTCGCGGGCCGGCGCCGCGCCGGCACTGACCGAAACCGCCCCGCCCCCGCCGTTCCTGCCGTTCGTCCGGCGCCACAAGGTCACGTGAGCACGCGCGACCGGCGCCGCGCCACCCGGTTAACGAGCAGTTGCGCAGACGGCCCGCCTTTGCGGCGGCCATTTGACGCTTTGGCGACCGACGGCCGCGATGATGGGGGCCGTTTGGATTGACGGGACTTTTGAGGCCATCATGCCCAGCACTACCGGCGTTGCAATGACCGGGAACGCCGACATCGACGGTGTCTTGTCGGGCGTCCAGTGGGCGACGAATTCACTGACGTTCTCCTTCCCGGATTCGATGAGCGAGTACGGCTATTCGCTCACCGGGTTCGAGGCCTTCAACGCCGCCCAACAGGCCGCGGTTCGGACCGTGCTGGACCTCTATTCCTCCGTATCGGGGCTCACCTTCACCGAAGTGACCGAATCGGCCTCGGTCCACGGCGACCTCAGATTCGCCGAGGAGGACAACGCCGGCACCGCCTACTCCTACTACCCGAGTTTCAACGAGTTCGGCGGCGACGCCTGGTTCAACCACGTTCATTTCAACAATCCCGTCAAAGGCACCTACGCCTTCTCGACCGTCATGCACGAGATCGGCCATGGCCTGGGGCTCAAACACGGCCACGAAGGACCCACGCCTCTACCCTACGACCACGATTCCAACGAATACTCGGTAATGACCTACCGCTCGTATGTGGGCAGCCCGGGCGACTACTACACCATCGCCTCGGGCTCCGGCCCGCAGACGCTGATGCTCTCCGACATCGCCGCCATCCAGACGATGTACGGCGCCAACTACGCCCACAACGCCGGCAACACGGTCTACACCTGGAGCCCCACCACCGGCGAGATGTTCGTCGACGGCGTCGGCCAGGGCGCTTCGAACGCCAACAAAGTGTTCATGACCGTGTGGGACGGCGGCGGCACCGACACCTACGACTTCTCCAATTACACCACCGACCTCGATGTCGATCTGAGGCCCGGCGAATGGACCACCACCGCCGCCGCTCAACTCGCCAAGCTGGGCAACGACGCCGATCTGGGCGGCACCCAGTGGGCCCGTGGCAACATCGCTAACGCGTGGCTGTTCGAGGACAACCCCGCCTCGCTGATCGAAAACGCGATCGGGGGAAG
>CAZNOZ010000067.1:0-8234 GCA_964574935.1 uncultured Devosiaceae bacterium
CGACCGCGTCCGCGCCTACATCTACGATGTCCGCCGCGAGCAGCGCGGCCCCCAGATCTTCCTCTCCCGCACCCACCCGCAATTCATGGCCAAGCTGTTCATGCAGGAGGTGCCGGAGATCTACGACGGCATCATCACCATCCGCTCGATCGCCCGCGACCCGGGCTCCAGGGCCAAGATCGCGGTGACCTCCTCGGATTCCTCGATCGACCCGGTCGGCGCCTGCGTCGGCATGCGCGGCTCCCGCGTCCAGGCCGTCGTCAACGAGCTGCAGGGCGAAAAGATCGACATCATCCCGTGGACCGAAAGCCTCGCCGATCTCGTCGTGCACGCCCTGCAGCCCGCCGAGGTCGCCAAGGTGGTCCTCGACGAGCAGGCCGAGAAGATCGAAGTCGTCGTCCCCGACGAGCAGCTGTCGCTGGCCATCGGCCGGCGCGGGCAGAATGTCCGCCTGGCCTCGCAGCTCATCGGCTGGGACATCGACATCCTGACCGAGCAGGAGGAATCCGAACGCCGTCAGAAGGAGTTCACCGAGCGCTCCGAGCTGTTCATGGGCGCCATGAATGTCGACGAGATGGTGGCCCAGCTCCTCGCCTCGGAGGGCTTCTCCTCCCTCGAGGAGGTCGCCTATGTCGATCTGAGCGAAATCGCCTCCATCGAGGGCTTCGACGAGGATACCGCCAAGGAGATCCAGGCCCGCGCCGCCGAGTATCTCGCCGAGATCGAGCGCGAGCTCGACGAGGAGCGCAAGTCGCTCGGGGTCGCCGACGAGCTTTACGATATCGAGGGGCTGTCGGCCCGCACGCTGGTGGCGCTGGGCAAGGACGGGGTCAAGACCCTGGAGGACTTCGCCGGCTGTGCCGCCGACGATCTTGTCGGCTGGGTCGAGCGCAAGGACGGCGAGATCCAGCGCTACGAGGGCACCTTCTCCGACTTCCCCATCTCCCGCGAGGAGGCCGAGGCAATGATCATGTCGGCGCGTCTGAAGGCGGGCTGGGTCACCGAGGAAGACCTGGCGCCGCCGCAAGAGGAGGAGGATGAGGCCGAAGGCGAACCGGCTGACGCCTCCGCCGAAGCCGGCGAGGAAGGTGCCGAGGCCGCCACCGCCGAGGCGTCCGAGACCGAAACCCCGCCACCGGCCCCGGCCACGCCGGCCGCCGAGTGACGTTGGCGAGCCACCCGATGCCCCGTGCCATCCCCACCCGCCAATGTTGCGTCACCCGGCGCGCCCTGCCGGTCGATGAGCTGGTGCGCTTTGCGCTCGGCCCCGACGGTGAGGTGATGCCGGACATCGACGCGCGGGCGCCGGGGCGCGGGGCGTGGGTGAGCCTCGACAAATCGGCCGTCGCCGAGGCGGTCGCCAAAGGCGCCTTCCCGCGGGCTCTGAAATCGCCCGTTGCGGTCCCCGCCGACCTTGCCGAGCTCACCCAGGCCCATCTCGAAGCCCGCCTGCTCGGCGCCTTGGGGATGGCCCGCAAGGCCGGCCAGCTGGTCATGGGCGCGGCCAAGGTCGAAGCGGCAATTCGCGATCGCCAGATCGTGGCGCTGGTGACCGCCTCCGATGCGCGCCCCGATGGCCGGCGCAAGCTGGCCGCGTCGCTGAGCGCGGCAGGAAAGGGCGACATTCCCCACATCGAGACGTTCACCTCGTCCCGATTGAATTTGGCATTGGGCGGCCAAAATGTAATACATGCAGCGCTCACCGCGGGGGCGGCGGCGAATTCCGCTATCGCGAGATATCGACGGCTCGCCCGCTATTTCGACCGCGCGGAGGGCGAGAAGACGGATTAGAATGGCCGACAACAACACCCGCAACGAACGCGGCACCACATCACCGGGCAGGAAGACGCTGACCTTGAAGGGTTCGCCGAACGTTTCGGCGCGCCCCGGCGGCGCTCGCTCGACGCGCACGGTAGTGGTCGAGCGCCGCACCCGCCGGGTCGTGACGCCGGGCACCGCCCCGCCGGCGCCGCGCGGCGCCGGTACCGCCGAGCCGCCCCGCCCCGCCCCGACGCCGTCGGCGCCGCCGCGCCCCTCCGAGGCCGAGCCGCCGGCGGGAGGATTGACCGAGGCTGAGGCCCACGCGCGCGAGCTCGCCCTCAAGCAGGCCGAGGCCCGCTCCGAAGTCGAGCAGCACGAAGCCGAGATCGATGCCCGCCGCCGCGCCGAGGAAGACGCCCGCCGCAAGGCCGAGCGCGAGGAAGCCGAACGGCTCCGGGCCGAAGAGGAGGCCAGGATCGAGGCCGAGCGCGCCCAGCGCGGGCGCGACAAACCCCGCGACACCGCTGCCGCCCAACCCGGCGAACCGGGCAAGGGCGATCGCCTGGTCGGTGCCGAAGAGCTCGAGCGTGCCCGCCGCGCCGCCCGTCCGACCCCCGAGCGCACCCGCCGCCCGCCCGCCGAGGACCGGCGGCGCACGCGCCTGACAATCGGGGATGCGCTGTCGGGCGAAACCGACCGCGACCGCGCGCCGTCGCTGGCCGCCCTGCGCCGCCGCCGCGAACGGCAGAAGTCAAAGCCCTCCGGCCCGGCCCAGAAGGTCGCCCGCGAAGTCATCATCCCGGAGGCCATCACCGTTCAGGAGCTCGCCAACCGCATGGCCGAGCGCTCCGTCGATGTCATCAAGCTGCTCATGGAGCAGGGGCAGATGGCGACAATCAACGACGTGCTCGACGCCGACACCGCCGAACTGATCGCCACCGAACTGGGTCACGCGGTCAAGCGGGTCGCCGAGTCGGACGTCGAGGCGGGCGTGTTCGAGGACGCTTCCGTCGATGCCGGCAAGGAGCTCGGCCCCCGGCCGCCGGTGGTCACCATCATGGGGCATGTCGACCACGGCAAGACGTCGCTGCTCGACGCCATCCGCCAGACGTCCGTCGTCTCCGGCGAGGCCGGTGGCATCACCCAGCACATCGGCGCCTACCAGGTCGAAAAGGACGGCCGTCTCATCACCTTTCTGGATACGCCCGGCCACGAGGCGTTCACCGCCATGCGCGCCCGCGGCGCCCAGGCGACCGACATCGCCGTGGTCGTGGTGGCCGCCGACGACGGCGTGATGCCGCAGACCATCGAATCGATCAAGCACGCACGGGCCGCCGGCGTGCCGATGATCATCGCCATCAACAAGATCGATCTGCCCGGCGCCGACCCGACCCGGGTCCGCAATGAGCTTCTGCAGCAGGAAATCGTTGTCGAATCGATGGGCGGGGAGACCCTCGAGGTGGAGGTCTCGGCCGCCAAGAAGACCAATCTCGACAAGCTCCTGGAAGCCATCGTGTTACAGGCCGAGCTGCTCGAGCTCAGGGCCGAGGACGCCGGGCGCGCCCAGGGCCTCATCATCGAGGCCAAGCTCGACCGCGGCCGCGGACCCGTCGCCACCGTTCTGGTGCAGCGCGGCAGGCTCGAAGTCGGCGACATCATCGTCGCTGGCTCCGAGTGGGCCAAGGTGCGGGCGCTCATCGACGACAAGGGCCAGCAGGTCAAGTCCGCCGGCCCCTCGACCCCCGTCGAGGTGTTGGGGCTGACCGGCGTGCCGGCGGCCGGTGATCAGTTCGGCGTCGTCGAAAGCGAATCCCGCGCCCGCGAGGTCTCCGAATACCGCCAGCGCCTGGTCCGCGAAAAGTCGGCCGTCGGCGGCGTGACGTCGCTGGAGCAGATGATGAGCCAGCTCAAGGCGACCGGCTCCGCCCAGTTCCCGCTCGTCATCAAGGCCGACGTGCAGGGTTCGATGGAGGCGATCGTCGGGGCCCTCGACAAGATCTCGACCGACGAGGTCTTGGCCCAGATCATGCTTTCGGGCGTCGGCGGCATCACCGAGTCCGACGTCACCCTCGCCAAGGCGTCGAACGCCATCATTATCGGCTTCAACGTCCGCGCCAACAAGCAGGCCCGCGAGCTCGCCGAGCGCGAGGGGATCGAAATCCGCTACTACAACGTCATCTACAATCTCGTCGACGACGCGAAAGCCGCGATGTCGGGCCTTTTGAGCCCCGAGCGCCGCGAGACCTTCATCGGCAACGCCGAGATCCTGGAGATCTTCAACATCACCAAGGTCGGCAAGGTCGCCGGGTGTCGCGTCACGGAGGGAATGGTCGAGCGCGGCGCCGGGGTGCGGCTCATCCGCGACGACGTCGTCATCCACGAAGGCAAGCTGAAAACCCTCAAGCGCTTCAAGGACGAGGTCAACCAGGTCCAGGGCGGCCAGGAATGCGGCATGGCCTTCGAGAAGTACGAGGACATGCGGGTCGGCGACGTCATCGAGTGCTTCCGGGTCGAGGAAGTCGAGCGCACGCTCTAGCGCCCCCTGCCGCACGCCGGGCGCCCGCGAATTCGCCGCTTCGGTTGAAAGCCCTTTGCCCGTCGAGCTCCGAGCGCGCCCATGCCCCATTCGCGCAAATCCGCCCCCTCCCAGCGCATGCTGCGCGTCGGCGAGCTCGTCCGCCACGCGCTCGCCACGTTCTTCATGCGCGACGAGGTCGAGGATCCGGCGCTCGCCGGGGTCACCGTCACCATTCCCGAGGTGCGGGTCAGCGCCGACCTTCGCCACGCTTCCGTGTTTGTCATGCCGCTGGGCGGCGCCCACGCGGGCGAGGTGGCCGAAGCCCTCAACCGCCACCAACGCTTCATCCGTGGCGCGATTTCGGGCGAGCTGGACCTGAAGTTCATTCCGGAGCTGAAATTCGAGGTCGACGAGAGCTTCGCCGAAGCCGACCGCATCGAGGCGCTCCTGAAGTCCGAACGCGTCGCCCGCGACCTCGAACCGGACCACGACGAGAAAAGCGAGTGAAGGTTTGACCCTGATGGCTGGCACCGGACAAGCTTGCCCAGGCAAGCGAGGACCCCGGCGAACGTTTTCGCCGCCCCCGCGGAGGGCCAGCGAGCCGCACGGCGAGCGGTGCGGCCCGTGAGCGAAATCAACCTGAAACGAAACGTTTTGGGCTGGCTGATCCTCGACAAGCCGGCCGAGCGTTGCCAGCAAAAGTGCGAAGCGGTTTTGCGGTTTGGCAACGCGACCACCCGAAAGACGGCCGGCTAGTGACCCAGCCCGAAAGAAAAAAGCGCCACATCTCCGGCTGGCTGATCCTCGACAAGCCGGCCGGCATGACCTCGACCCGCGCGGTCGGGGCGGTCAAGCGGCTGTTTTCGGTCAGGAAAGCCGGCCACGCCGGCACCCTGGACCCGTTGGCGACCGGAGTTCTGCCGATTGCGCTCGGCGAGGCCACCAAAACCGTCCCGTTTGTGCAGGACGGCGCCAAGACCTACCGCTTCGACATTGTCTGGGGCGCCGCCACCACGACCTGCGACGCGGAGGGCGAGGTCACGGCCACTTCCGACAAGCGCCCGTCCCGCGCCGAGCTGGCGGCGGCCCTCGACGACTTCACGGGCACGATCACCCAGGTCCCGCCGGTTTTTTCGGCGGTTAAGATCGGCGGCAAGCGTGCCTACGAGCTCGCCCGTGCCGGCGAGACACCCGAGCTTGAACCCCGCGAGGTCAAGGTCCACCGCCTCGATCTGATCGCGCACGGCGCCGAGCGCTCGACGCTCGAGGTCGAGTGCGCGAAGGGCACCTATGCCAGGGCGCTGGCCCGCGACATCGCCGAGGCGCTCGGCACGCGCGGCCATATCGGGGCCCTGCGGCGCCTCGCGGTCGGCCGCTTTGGCGAGGATCAGGCGGTCTCCCTCGCCGCCCTCGAAGCCGCCGGGGAGCCCGCCTCGCTGCTGCTGCCGGTGGCCGCCGCGCTCGCCGACGTCCCGGAGATCGTTGTCGACGCCCACCAGGCCGCCAAACTCCGGCTCGGCAACCCGGTGCTGATCCTGGGTCCCGACGCCCCCGCCGCCGAGCCGGTCGCCGCCGCCTACTGCCGGGGGCAGCTCGTGGCCATCGGACGGGTGGAAACCGGGCAGTTCAAGCCGAAGCGACTGATCCTGGCCGGCCAATAGACCCCGCGGGCCTATTCGTGGGCCGGCAGGCCCAGCTTCTCGAGCGCGGCTTCGGCGCGCACGAGCCGTTTTTTTGCCGTGCGGTTGCCGTTGCCCGCGCGGCGTCTCAAATCGCGCATTGCGCCGTCGATGCCGGCGTCGTCACCCAGTCGATGCAGAAGGTCGAACCCGCGCTCGTAGTCGGGTTCGATGCAGCGATCGCCCATCCACATGCCGGTCGTCAGGAGGCTGCCGGCCATCATCATGTTGCCTCTGGAATCTTCCGCGTGGGCGATGACATCCTCGCAGCTCATGGCGCGGAGGACGTCGAGGCTGGGTCCCTGCGCTGACGCAAGTGCGGAATAAAGCACGAAGAAAACACCTTTCATTGGCAATCGTCTCCGAGTCGATCTTCGCCGCGAGGCTCGCACGGGGCGGCGAGGTCGGGCAAGGCGAGACGGACCTGTGATCGTTGCCGAGCCGTCCGGGACCGGGCGCCCGCGCTTTGGCTTTGCTTTTGCGGTGAAACTCGCCTATAGGACCGCCAGCCGCCACCCATGCGGCGAGTTGGCCCGCGCTGGACGACATCCCGGCGTGCGGCGTCAGAATTTTCCGACAACTTGTGAGGAACACCGATGTCGATCACGCAGGCCCGCAAGGCGGAGCTGATCAAGGACTTTGCGATCAAGAACGACGACACCGGTTCGCCGGAGGTTCAGGTCGCGATCCTGACCGAACGCATTGCGAACCTGACCGAGCATTTCAAGCTCCACGGACGTGACAATCACTCCCGCCGGGGGCTTCTGAAGCTGGTCAGCCAGCGCCGGCGTTTGCTGGACTATGTCCGCAACACCGACGAAGCGCGCTACCAGACCCTGATCGAAAGGCTCGGGCTGCGCCGCTAGGCGCCTATGACAACATCGGCGCGGCCGAGCTTGCCGCGCCGCCAACAACGGCGAAGTGGGGCATGGCAGGATCGCCGGCCGCTCTCGAAGATGCAAAATCCCGCCCGGGAGCGCCTCGCCATCTTGCCCATGTTCCACATTGCCGCCAAGCGGACGGCGTCGTCGGCGTGCCATTGCGTGCATCCCGGCCGCGCCGCTGGAACATGAGGAAAATATGTTTGATCACCACAAGGTAGAACTGAACTGGGGCGGTCAGCCCCTGACACTCGAGACGGGCAAGATCGCCCGGCAGGCCGACGGCGCCGTGCTCGCCACCCTCGGCGACACCGTGGTCCTGGCGACCGTGGTTTCCGAGACCGAACCGCGGGCCGGGCTGGATTTCTTTCCCCTGACCGTCAACTACCAGGAGAAGTTCTTCGCCGCGGGCAAGATCCCCGGCGGCTATTTCCGCCGCGAAGGCCGGCCGACCGAGTCCGAGACCCTGATCTCGCGGCTCATCGACCGCCCGATCCGGCCGCTTTTCCCGTCCGGGTACAAGAACGAGACGCAGGTCATTCTCACCGTCCTGCAGCACGACCTCGAAAACGAGCCCGACATTGTCGCCATGGTCGCCGCCTCTGCGGCGCTGACCATTTCGGGAATTCCCTTCATGGGTCCCATCGGGGCGGCGCGGGTCGGCTATATCGACGGCGAGTACGTGCTCAACACCCCCGTCGACCGGCGCGAGGAATCGAAGCTCGAACTCATGATGGCCGGCACCGCCGACGCGGTGCTGATGGTCGAATCGGAAGCCCAGGAGCTCTCCGAGGAGGTCATGCTGGGGGCCGTGATGTTCGGCCACGAGCAGTCCAAGAAGGTCATCGAGGCGATCATCAAGCTCGCCGAGCTCAGCGCCAAGGAGCCCCGCGAATTCACTCCCGCCGACCTCTCCGGCCTTTACGAGACCGTCGCGCGTGAGGCCGAAACCGATCTGCGCGCCGCCTATGCCATTCGAGAAAAGGCCGAGCGCCAGGCCGCCGTTCGCGAGGTCAAAACGAAGCTCGTCGGGTCCCTTCATGACCCCGAAAACCCGGAAGGGCCGAGCGCCCAGCAGGTCGGCGAGGCGTTCAAGAAGCTCGAAAAGACGATCGTGCGCGGCGACATCCTGGCCACCAAGACCCGCATTGACGGCCGCGATCTCACCACCGTGCGCCCGATCCTCGCCGAGGTCGGCATCCTGCCGCGTACCCACGGCTCGGCCTTGTTCACCCGCGGCGAGACCCAGGCATTGGTGGTCGCGACCCTGGGAACCGGCGAGGACGAGCAGTTCGTCGACAGCCTCGAGGGCACCTACAAGAACGCCTTCATGCTGCACTACAATTTCCCGCCCTATTCGGTGGGCGAGACCGGCCGCATGCTGTCCCCGGGCCG
>CAZNOZ010000068.1:0-4460 GCA_964574935.1 uncultured Devosiaceae bacterium
AGAGCTTCCAGCCCGAATGGATGGCGGCGATATTGCCGCTCAGCGGCCGGTGGGTGACCCGCACGAAGCCGGCCGCCGCCAGCATGGCGGAAAACGCCGCCGGCCCCGGAAAGCGCTCTATGGATTCGATCAGATACCGGTAGGGCTCGGCGCTCCCGGTCACCGCCCGCCCGAGCGCCGGGATGACGGAGCGCGAATAGGCCTGGTAGGCCATCTCGAGCCCCGGCACGTCCGGATGCGAAAACTCCAGGCACAAAAACCGTCCGCCGCGCCGCAGCACCCGGAATGCCTCGGCAAGCGCCTTGTCGATGCGCGGCACGTTGCGGATACCGAATGAAATCGTGCAAGCGTCGAAGCTGTCGTCCTCGAAGGGCAGCGCCTCGGCATTGGCCTCGACGAAACTGACCTCCTGCGAATAGCGCCAGTCCTTCGCCCGCGCCGCGCCGACCGCAAGCATCTCGTTGTTGACGTCGGCGACCGTCACCTCGGCGTTGCCGTGCGACGCCTCGAGGATGCGCTGCGCCAGATCGCCGGTGCCGCCGGCCAGATCGAGCACCCGGAACCGACGCCCGCTCACGCGTGGCGGCGACAGCATGGCGACCAGGGCGTCCTTCCACAGCCGGTGCACCCCAAAGCTCATCAGGTCGTTCATCAGATCGTAGCGGCCGGCAACCCGCTCGAAGACGTCGTCGACGAGCCGTTGCTTGTCCCCGAGCGGTACCTCGCGGTCGCCGAAATGCGTGCTATCCTGAGCGCTCGCCATGGGTCCCGAACCGCCTGCCATCGCCGAGTTGCGCGCCCGTTGTTGGGGGCGCGGCGGCACCTTATCCGAGCCGGCTCGGCGAATCCAACAAACCCGCCGCCGCCGGCCCTGCGTCCGCCGCCCTCCGACCCGCCCCAATGCCTGAGCTGCCCGAGGTCGAAACCGTTCGCCGCGGCCTGACCCCGAGCCTCACCGGCGCGGAAATCGTCGCGGTGCGCCTCTTCCGCCCGGACCTGCGCTTTGCCTTTCCGCCCCGATTCGCCGCCCGCCTGACCGGCCGCCGCATCGTGGATGTCGGCCGCCGCGGCAAGTTCCTGCTCTTCGCGCTATCCGACGGCGTCACTTGGCTGGCGCATCTGGGCATGACCGGCGGCTTTCTCCTCGCCGCGCCACCGCCACCGGGACGTCGGGGCGCGCCGGCGGCGGCCCACACCCATCTCGAACTCGACCTCGAGCGGCCCGGCGGCGAGCCGCTCGTCGTCAGCTATACCGATGCCCGCCGGTTCGGGTTCATGGAGCTTTTCGCCGATCCGGCGCGCAGCCGGTTTCTGGGCGCCCTCGGTCCCGAGCCCCTCGGCGAGAGGTTCGATGCCGACTGGCTCGCCCGGGCCGCCGCCCATCGCCGGGGACCGATCAAGTCGCTTCTCATGGACCAGCGCGTGGTGGCGGGCCTGGGCAACATCTACGCCAGCGAAGCGCTGTTCCGGGCCCGCGTGGCGCCGCGCCGCCGGGCCGATGCTCTTGTGACCGTGTCCGGCGCCCCCCGCGCCGCCCTCGAGCGTCTGGCCGCAGCGATCCCCGAGGTGCTCGAGGAGGCCATCGCGGCCGGCGGCTCGACGCTGCGGGACTTCCGCGCCAGTTCCGGCGAGCTCGGCCGCTTCCAGCACCGCTTCGCGGTCTATGGCCGCGCCGGCGAGCCGTGCCTGAGACAGGCCTGCACCGGCACCGTCCGGCGCCTCGTGCAGGCCGGCCGTGCGAGCTTCTACTGCCCCGTGTGTCAACGCTGAGCGGTCCCCGGGCGCGCCCGTTGACGTGCCCGGGGGGCGCCACTATAAGTCCCGCCTGCCGGGGCGGCTGGGATGCCGCCCCTTGTTTGAGGCGGCGCCCACCCCCCGCGGAGAGACCATGGCGAACACCAAATCGGCGAAGAAGGCGGTCCGCAGGATGGCGCGCCAGACCGAGGTCAACACGGCGCGCCGCTCGCGCATGCGCTCCTTCGTGCGCAAGGTCGAGGAGGCAATCGCCAGCGGCGACGCCAAGGCGGCGCGCGCGGCGCTCGTCAGCGCCCAGCCTGAAATCATGCGGGCCGCCGGCGCCGGGATCATTCACCGCAATACCGCGTCGCGGAAAATCTCGCGCCTTGCCGCCCGCGTAAAAGGCGTCGGTGCCTGAGACGCCGCGATCGGCGCCGCCGACGGGCGCCCCCGCCGTCTCGAATTTGCCCGTCCTGTAGCATTCCTGTCACAGAGAGCGTTTTTGAGTGCGCTTGCAGCGCCTTACCGGAGCGCGAAAGCCGCTATGGGTGGGCGTTTTGGCGCCACCGGTAGGCATCGCCGCCCGGCGCAAAATTATTCTCCCGCCACCCGATTCCAACGCCGGCGGAGAATCTCGGTTGGAATCCAGAACGTTAATTTTCGGCGCTGGCGGACGCGCCGGCCGGGCTCCGTCCGAACCTGAGAGTCAAGCCCCCTAATGCGAGATTCCTCGGTTGAATCGCTTCTGGCCCCCCTCTAAGATGATCTCCGCTAATCACACAAAACAGCCGCGGACCGTTCGCACAGGGGCCCGTGCGGAAAAATTGGGGGAGTGGAAATGCGGATCATATGGGTGACGTCACCGGGCAATCGAATTTGCCCGAGTATGCCTGTATGTATTTCCTTTTCGAGTTTGCGATTGTAGCGGCGGTAAGTTACCTGGACCTGTAGGTCGCGGCGCCTAGGCGCCATTCCAAAATAAAGTTCAAGTCTATCTCTCGCCAGAGTTTTGCGGCGATCGGGTGAGGTGCATTCGGGATTCCGGGTGCGACAGGGGGTGCCGCCAAGAGCCGATTGCAAGTCGGCCGGCGGCGTCATCAAGGGGCAAATCAATGAAGAATACGAACAGCCTGGCTGCGAGCGAGGACGACTCCACATCAACCGCGACGGCGGCGGCGAAGCGGAAACCTCAAACTCGGGACGTCAAGATCAACCCCCAGACGCTGTGGTCGCGGGTGCGCAAGCGCTTGTGGGCCGGGGTCGGGGAGGACATCTTCAATTCCTGGTTTGCGCGTCTGGAGCTGGAGGAGATTTGCGACGACATCGTGCACCTGTCGGTACCCACGAGGTTTTTGTGCTCGTGGATCCTGTCCAACTACTCCGACCGCATTCTTGATGCCTTCACCGCCGAGACCGACGTCATCAAGCGCCTGCACGTGACCGTTCGCATCAACGGCCAGGCGCGGCCCCGCATCAATCCGCCCGCCAAGGCGAGCGCTCCCAAGCCCGACATTCCCGACACCCCGCTGCGCAATGGCGGCCGCCCGACGACCGCCTCCCAGGACGCGCTGAGCGGCTCGGCGCTGGATTCGAAGCTCACCTTCGACACCTTCGTGGCCGGGCGCGGCAACGAGATGGCGCTGGCCGCCGCCCGCCAGATCGCCAACGCCTCGATGCACGGCACGGTGGCCTACAACCCGTTCTACATCCATTCCTCGGTCGGGCTGGGCAAGACGCACCTGCTCAACGCCATCGCCTGGGCCGCCGGCGCCGCCGACCGCTCGCGCAACATCGTCTATTTGACCGCCGACCATTTCATGTACCACTTCGTCAACGCCGTGCAGCGGCAGTCGGCGATCGGCTTCAAGGAGTGGCTCAGGCGCATCGACCTGCTGCTCATCGACGACATGCAGTTCCTGCAGGGCAAGTCGGCGGTGATCGAGTTCGGCCACACGCTGAACGCGCTCCTGACCGGCGCCAAGCAAATCGTGGTGGCCGGCGACTCGACCCCGGCCGGGCTCGACCTTCTCGACGAAAGGCTGCGCTCGCGGCTCTCCGGGGGGCTGGTGGTGGGCATCCAGGGCCTCGACGCCGATCTCAGGCGCGCCATCCTCCAGAAGCGCGCCGAGCAGGCGATCCAGCGCTTCGCGGGGCTGCATATCCCCGACGTCGTGCTCGATTTCGTCGCCTGCAAGATCGTCAGCCACGGCCGCGATCTCGACGGCGCCGTCAACCGGCTGGTCGCCGCCAATCAGCTCACCGGCGAGCCGATCACCATCGAGAGCGCCGAGAAGGCCCTGCACGATCTGATCCGCTCCCGGGAGAGCCGGCGCATCAAGATCGACGACATCCAGATCGCCGTCGCCAAGCACTTCAAGGTATCCAAGCCGGACCTTTTGTCGGCCCGCCGCTCGCGGTCGGTGGTCCGGCCGCGCCAGATCGCGATGTATCTGGCGAAGATTCTCACCTCGCGCTCGCTGCCCGAGATCGGCCGGCGGTTCGGCAACCGCGACCACACCACGGTCCTGCACGCGGTCAGGAAGATCGAGAAGATGATGGCCGACGACACGAGCTTCGCCCAGGAGGTCGAGCTCCTCAAGAGGATGATTGAGGAGTGAGGAGCGGTCGCGCAGCGAACGATTGACCCGGGGGGTCAATCGTGGCGACGAACGCCCCGAGCCGGCGCCTGCCCTCGGGCTTGACCCGTGGGCTCGAGGGGCAAA
>CAZNOZ010000068.1:4560-8220 GCA_964574935.1 uncultured Devosiaceae bacterium
GCCTGCCCCGCCCCGCCGCAATCCCCGGTGGGCAGTTCTCCCGCAGTCCCCCACCAGCCTTGCGTTTTGCCGCTGGGCGGGCCAATTTTCCCCTCCCCGGCTGTCGCCCGGCCGGGAGGGGCGGCACTGGCGGACACCTCACTGGATCGAACCGGAGCGGATGATGAAGGTCACCCTGGAGCGCAATCATCTGATGAAGTCGCTGGGCCACGTGCACCGGGTCGTCGAGCGCCGCAACACCTATCCGATCCTGTCCAACGTGCTGCTGGCCGCCGAAGACGAGCGCCTGCAGTTGCGGGCCACCGACCTCGACCTGGAGGTGACCGAGGCCGCCCCCGCCGTGGTCGACGTCGCCGGCACCACCACCGTGCCCGCCTACACGCTCTACGAGATCGTCCGCAAGCTCGCCGACGGCGCCGAGGTGTCCCTGGCGTCCGAGGGCGAGGCGGGCCAGCTGGCGATCACCTCGGGCCGCTCGCGCTTCTCGCTCGCCTGCCTCGACCCGGACGGCTTCCCCGACCTCAAGTCGGGCGAGTTCAGTCATTCCTTCGCGCTCGGCGCCAAGGCCCTGCGCGAGCTCATCGAGCACACCCAGTTCGCGATCTCGACCGAGGAGACCCGCTACTATCTCAACGGCATCTACCTGCATTCGCTCGCCGATCCCAAGGGCGGCGCCAAACTCAGGGCCGTCGCCACCGACGGCCACCGTCTGGCCCGCGCCGAGACCGACGCCCCCGAGGGCACCGACGGCATGCCGGCGGTCATCGTGCCGCGCAAGACCGTCGGCGAAGTCCTCAAGCTCCTCGAGGACGACGCCGCCGAGGTCAAGGTCGAGCTCTCCGACACCAAGATCCGCTTCGAGGTTGGCGGCGTGGTGCTCCTGTCCAAGCTGATCGAGGGGACCTTCCCCGATTACGAGCGGGTGATCCCGTCCGGCAACGACAAGCGGATGACCGTCGACACCGACAGCTTCCGCCACGCCGTCGACCGGGTCTCCACGATCGCCTCGGACCGCGGCGGCCGGGCCGTCAAGCTGGCCCTCGGCGAGGGGCTCCTGGAGCTTTCGGTGACCAACCCCGACCACGGCACCGCCCGCGAGGAGCTGCCCGTCGAATTCGACGGCGAGGCATTCGAGATCGGCTTCAACGCCAGGTATCTGATGGACGTCACCGACCAGATCGGCGCCGAAAGCACCATCTTCATGTTCGCCGACGCCGGCTCGCCGACCCTGATCGAGTCCGAAACCGAGCCCCAGGCGCTGTATGTGTTGATGCCGATGCGCGTCTAGCGGCGGCCGGCTGAAGGGGCGCGATGACCGACAGGACGCCGCCGCAGCGCCACATCTCGCGGCTCAGGCTGCACACCTTCCGCAATTACTCCGCCGCCGCCCTTGATCTCGACGATCGCCATGTCGTGCTCACCGGCGACAACGGTGCCGGCAAGACCAATCTGCTCGAGGCGATCTCCATGCTCTCCCCGGGCCGCGGCCTGAGGCGCGCCAGCTTCGACGAGATGGCGATGCATGGCGGCGACGGCGCCTGGGCGGTGGCGGCCACCGTCGAGGGCGGCCCCGCCGCCGTCGACATCGGCACCGGGGTCGGGCCGGGCGGCGGCGAACGCCCCCGCCGCGTACGCATCAACGGCGCCGACGCGGGGCGCGTCGACGACCTCGGCGCGCATGTGCGCATCGCATGGCTGACCCCGGCGATGGATGGCCTGTTCTCGGGCCCCACCGCCGACCGCCGGCGCTTCTACGACCGCCTGGTGGCGACCCTCATTCCCTCCCACGGCGCCGAGCTCAACGCCTATGAGCGTGCCATGCGCCAGCGCAACCGCCTTCTCACCGAGCAGCCCGACCCCGAATGGATGCTGGCCATCGAGACCGAGATGGCCGCCCATGCCGCCGCCATCCATTTCGCGCGCACCGACACCCTCGAGCATCTCAGGGCGTTGCTGGTCACCGCCACCGACACCGCCTTCCCGATCGCCGAGCTCGAGTTGACGCGGTTGGCCGACTTCGAGGCCGACGCCTCCGTCTCCACGGCCCTGGAGGCCGCCTATCAGGAGATCTGGAAGAAGGCCCGCCGCGTCGATCAGGCCGCCGGCCGCACCACAATCGGCCCGCACCGCACCGATGTCGCCGTCACCCATGGCCTCAAGCGCATGCCGGCGCATCTGTGCTCGACCGGCGAGCAGAAGGCGCTCCTGGTCAATCTGGTGCTCGCCCACGCCAGGCTGGTCGGCAAGGTCGCCGCGATGACCCCCATCCTGTTGCTCGACGAAATCGCCGCCCATCTCGATTCGGCCCGCCGCCGGGCACTGTATCGGCAGCTCAACGAACTGGGCACCCAGTGCTGGCTCACCGGCACCGATCCGATGCTGTTCGAGCCTCTTGAGGGGGAGGCCAGGCTGGTCACTGTCGCCGACGGCAAACTGACCCTCTCGGGGTGAAATCGTCGCCGCCGATCCCCATATCCTGAATGTACAAATCTTCTGAAATTCCGGCCCCTTAGCTTTGGTTTGGGGCCGAAAAAGGCTACATTGGGGCACCCCCTGACGGATGTGATTCGAAGATGAGCGCCAAATCCAAGCAACCGGCCGCCGATGCGCCGGCCGCCGCCGCCGGCAACGGCGAATACGGCGCCGAATCCATCAAGGTTCTCAAGGGCCTGGACGCGGTCCGTAAGCGTCCCGGCATGTATATCGGGGACACCGACGACGGCTCCGGCCTGCATCACATGATCTACGAGGTCGTCGACAACGCCATCGACGAGGCCCTCGGCGGCTACGCCGATTTCGTCGCCGTCACCCTCAACCCCGACGGCTCGGTCATGGTCGCCGACAACGGCCGCGGAATTCCCACCGAGGTCCACAAGGGGGAGGGGATTTCCGCCGCCGAAGTCATCATGACCCAGCTGCATGCGGGCGGCAAATTCGACCAGAATTCCTACAAGGTCGCCGGCGGCCTGCACGGGGTCGGCGTTTCGGTCGTCAATGCCCTGTCCGCCTGGCTGAAGATGAAGATCGTCCGCGACGGCGAGGTTCACGAGATGAGCTTCACCGACGGCAAGCCCGACGCGCCGCTGAAGCTCGTCGGCCCCGCCGCGGAAGGTGAGACCGGCACCATCATCACCTTCATGCCCTCGCCCAAGACCTTCACGATGACCGAGTTCGATTTCGCGACCCTCGAGCACCGATTGCGCGAGCTCGCCTTCCTCAATTCCGGGGTCAGGGTGTATCTGCTCGATCACCGGCATGCCGAGCCGCATGAGATCGAACTGCACTACGAGGGCGGGCTGGTGGAATTCGTGCGCCACCTCGATGCCGCCAAGTCCCCGCTCATCGAGGCCCCGATCTATTTCCAGACCGAGCGCGACGCGATTGTCGTCGAGGCGGCGTTGTGGTGGAACGACAGCTACCACGAGAATGTTCTTTGCTTCACAAACAACATCCCGCAGCGCGACGGCGGCACCCATCTGGCCGGCCTGCGCTCGGCGCTGACGCGCCAGGTGACCTCCTATGCGGAAGGCTCCGGCATCCTCAAGCGCGAGAAGGTGCAGCTGACCGGCGATGATTGCCGGGAAGGACTGACCTGCGTGCTTTCGGTCAAGGTGCCGGACCCGAAATTCTCCTCGCAGACGAAGGACAAGCTGGTTTCTT
>CAZNOZ010000069.1:0-556 GCA_964574935.1 uncultured Devosiaceae bacterium
TGCCTATTGGTCGAAGAACGTGTGCAGGGCCCTCGCCTCGATTTGGCGGATGCGTTCGCGCGTGACCGAGAACTGTTGGTCATCCTCTCCGAGGGTATGGTCGGTGTTCATGCCGATGCCGACACACTTGCGCAGAAAGCGCTCGTCACGCGGCCTGGCAAAACACATGCTTGACTCGCAGACCCGTGATATCGTATCTATACGCTTGATACGATATCATATCAGGGCAACCTCAAGCGATAGTGGGAGAAGTTCGATGGCGAAAATCGAAGTGAGCGAGGCAGCATTTGACTTTCTTAAGGGGCGCGCCAAGCCTCTGGAAGACACCACAATCACCGTTGTGGACAAGCTGATCTCCGAGTTCGTCACATTGAGGAACGGCACACCAGAACATGGTGCCTCTGGCATTCTCATAGGAGTTCGCGACGCGCCATCCATGAAGTTCACAACGGTGATTGAAGCCGAAGTGAACGGAACCTCCGCGTCCCAGAACTACTGGAACAATATCCTTGAAGACGTCATCGGATCATGCATCGAGAAGGGCGGTGCGGCGGAT
>CAZNOZ010000069.1:566-5052 GCA_964574935.1 uncultured Devosiaceae bacterium
CATCAAAGATGGATCTCACCATGAGAACGGGTTCCGCTTCGTTCCGGCTGCGGGGTTTTCTTTTCAAGGCCTGGAAGCAAATCGCGCGTTCAAGAACATTGTGGCCCTCGCCACCAGCTATCATGTTCAACTTAGCGTGACTGTGAAATGGCCCAATCGCGAAGATGCGGCTATGCCAAATACCACAGCGCGAATTGTGTATCCTTAGCGGCTCGAGTGACACAAAAGGGCCCGGCATCTGGACCGAGCCCTTTCCGCAAAATCGACAATCTCAGTTATCCAGAAAGCTCCTGAGCTTCCTCGACCTGGACGGATGCTTGAGCTTCCTGAGCGCCTTGGCCTCGATCTGCCGGATGCGTTCGCGGGTGACTGAGAATTGCTGGCCGACCTCTTCGAGGGTGTGATCGGTGTTCATGCCGATCCCGAAGCGCATCCTGAGCACCCGCTCCTCGCGCGGCGTCAGTGACGCCAGAACCCGCGTCGTGGTCTCCCTGAGGTTCGACTGGATCGCCGCGTCGATCGGCTGGATGGCGTTCACGTCGGGGATGAAATCGCCGAGGTTGGAATCCTCCTCGTCGCCGATCGGGGTCTCGAGCGAGATCGGCTCCTTGGCGATCTTGAGCACCTTGCGCACCTTGTCGAGCGGCATCTGGAGTTTTTCGGAAAGCTCCTCCGGGGTCGGCTCGCGGCCGATCTCGTGCAGCATCTGCCGCGAGGTCCTGACGATCTTGTTGATCGTCTCGATCATGTGCACCGGAATGCGGATGGTGCGCGCCTGATCGGCGATACTCCGGGTGATCGCCTGCCGGATCCACCACGTCGCATACGTGGAGAACTTGTAGCCGCGGCGGTACTCGAACTTGTCGACCGCCTTCATCAGGCCGATGTTGCCTTCCTGGATGAGGTCGAGGAACTGCAGGCCGCGGTTGGTGTATTTCTTGGCGATCGAGATCACCAGGCGCAGGTTGGCCTCGACCATTTCCTTCTTGGCGATCGCCGCCTCGCGCTCGCCCTTTTGCACCTTGTGTACGATGCGGCGGTACTCGGCGATGTCGAGCCCGGTCTCCTGCGCCAGGGTCTGGATTTCCCCGCGCAGTTCGCCGATCGCCTTCTTCTCTTTCTTGGCGAATTCCTTCCAGCCCTTGCCGTCGAGCTTGGCGACCAGCTTGGTCCAGTCCGGGTCGAGCTCGCGGCCGTGGAATTCGGTGAGAAATTCCTCGCGCTTCACCCCATAGCTCTCGGCCAGCCGCAACAGCCGCCCTTCCAGGCGCACCAGCTTGCGGTTGATGTCATAGAGCTGCTCGACCAGCGATTCGATGCGGGAGTTGTTCAGCGACAGCGACTTGACGTCGGAGATGATCTCGGCGCTGAACACGTCGAGCTTCTTCTGCGCCGCCGGGGTGATGGATTTCGCCTCCAGCTGCCGCGCCACCTGCCGGTCGTGCACGCGGCGCATCTGGCGATAGCTGTCGGCGATCCGGTCGAAGGTCTCCACCACCTGCGGCTTGAGCTCGGCCTCCATGGCGGATAGCGAGAGATTCGTCTCGAACTCGTCGTCGTCGTCGTCCTCGTCGTCGTCCTCCGTATCGCCTTCGGCGCTGGTATTCTCGCCGTCGCTGTCCTCGGCCGGCTTCTTGGCCTCCTCCGGCGCGGCGGGCGCGGCTTCACCGTTGGTGGCCGCGGCTTCACCGTTGGTGGCGGCGGCTTCGCCGTTGGTGGCCGCGGCTTCGCCGTTCGCGGTCTGGCCGGCGGCGCCGTCCCCGGCCATCGGCTCGGCCTGCTTGGCGTCCGGGCCGGCGTAGGTCGCTTCCAGGTCGATGATGTCGCGCAACAGGATCTCGCCCTCGGCAAGCTGGTCGCGCCAGATGATGATCGCCTGGAAGGTCAGGGGCGATTCGCACAGCCCCGCGATCATCGTCTCGCGGCCCGCCTCGATGCGCTTGGCGATGGCGATCTCGCCCTCGCGGCTGAGAAGCTCGACCGTGCCCATCTCGCGCAGATACATGCGCACCGGATCGTCGGTGCGGTCGGCGGCCTCGCGCGTGTTGGACTTCGAGGCGACGGCGGTGGAGGTGCTGGTGGTCGCGACCTCGGTGCTGCTCTCTTCGTCGTTGCCATCCGACGAGGAGCTGTCGGCTTCCTCGACCTCGTCCTCGTCGACGACATTGATGCCCATGTCGTTGAGCATCGCCATGGTGTCTTCGATCTGGTCGTTGTTGACCTCGCCGGAGGGCAGCACTTCGTTGAGCTGCTCATAGGTGACGTATCCGCGCTTCTTGGCGGACTTGATCATCTTTTTCACCGCCGCATCGGAAAGATCGAGCAGCGGCCCGTCCGGTCCCTCGGAGGAGGTGTCCGGCTTGTCGGTTTCTTTTTCCTTGACCTTGGTCGCCATTTGTCGCTCCACGCCACCGGCCCGCGCCGCCGGCGGCGATGCTCACCCTTTCCCCACCGTCCCAAGCCCGGCGCCCCGAAAATCGGGACGGCCGCAACGCCCGGTCCGGCCTCGCCTAGAGGTTCCTGACCGTGCGTCCGGACAAAGAACCAAACCCCTCGATCAGGGCTTCCGTGCCCTCGACACTGGAGATCTGGTTCTGGATATCACGCAGCCGCTCGAATGCTTCCTCGCTGGGATCGTCGCCAAGCGCTATCTCGGCCGCCTTGAGCTCCCTATTTAGTTGAACTTTCTTGTTATGCAAGGCCAACGCGTGGCTAAGCCCGGTCTCCGCATCGCCTCGGTCGGCGTTCGCCAGCGCCTGCCAAACCCCCTGCCGGGCCAGCAGTTTCTCCATCGCCGCCAGGCTCTCGCCCAGCCCGCGGGCGACCATAGCTTCCCGCACCGCGGCGGCATCCGCCGCCCCCTCGCCGATCGCGTCGAGCAGCGCCGCCAGCAGCTTCCTGGGCTCCGCGGACGCCAGATCCAAAGCCGCCAGCGCGTCCATCCGGTCGTCGGCGAGGCCGGGGTAGTTGACCAGCGAGACCGCGATCGCCGCTTCCTGGGCATCGATGGCGACGCTGCCATGCTGCTTCATCGCCCGTGAGTTTCTGAGCCCCTCGGAAACCACGTAGCGCGGCGATCCCGGCCCGCGCCAGCGCTCGCCGCGCCACCGTTCGCCCTGCCCACCGGGACCCCGGCCACCGGGACCCCGGCCACCGGGACCCCGGCCGCGCCAACCCGTCCCGCCGCCAAATGATTCGGCCGGCCGGAAAAAGGCGCCGACCCTTTGCTCGAACTCCTGCTGGTAGTGCCGGCGCACCGAAGCGTCGTCCACCGTCCCGGCGATCTGCTTCAGGCGCTGTTCGAGCGCCGCCCGCGCCTCCGGGGTCTCGAACACCGTCCCGCGCGTCTCGCGCGCCCACACCGCGGCCGCCAGCGGCGTCGCCCCGTCGACCAGCCCGGCGAAACTGCTTGCCCCGTGCTGACGCACGAAATCGTCGGGGTCCGTCCCCTCCGGCAGCGTCACGAAGCCCAGCGAGTGGCCCGGCCTGAGCATCGGCAGCGCCATGTCGATCACCCGCGAGGCGGCCCGGGCGCCGGCCTCGTCGCCGTCGAAACACATCACCGGCACTTCGCTGATCCGCCAGAGCTGACCCAGATGCTCCTCGGTGAGCGCCGTGCCCAGCGGCGCCAGCGCTCCGCCGATCCCCGCCCCGGCAAGGGCGATCACGTCCATGTAGCCCTCGACGACGATCAGGGGCTTGCCGTCCCTGACGGCGGCGGCTGCCGCCGCGGCGTTGTAGAGCGTGCGCCGCTTGGCGAACAGCGGCGTCTCCGGCGAGTTGAGGTATTTCGGCTCGACGTCGTCGCCCATCGCCCGGCCGCCGAAGGCGATCACCCGCTCCCGCCGGTCGGTGATCGGGAACATCAGCCGGTTGCGGAAGCGGTCGAAGGGCACCGCCACGTCCTCCCCGGTGATGACCAGCCCCGCCGCTTCCATGGTCTCGGCGCTGACCCGGTTCTGCGCCAGATATTCCTTCAGCCCGTTGCGCGCACCCGGCGCGTAGCCGAGCCGGAATTTCTGCTGCAGCGCCGGCGGCACCCCGCGCTCGTTGAGATACCCGCGCGCCCGCGCCCCGGCGTTGGCGGCCAGCGCCTCGGCGAAATAGGTCGCGGCGAGTTCCATCGCCTCGACCAGCGTCGCCCGCTGCCGGTCGGTTTCCTCGGTCCGCGCGTCGCGCGCCGGCATCGGCAGCCCGGCCCGGCCGGCCAGCGTCTCCACCGCCTCCGGAAAGCTCAGACCCGCCTTGTCGGTCAGAAACCGGAAATGGTCGCCCGACACCCCGCACCCGAAGCAGTGATAGCGCCCGCGCCGGTCGTCGGCATGGAACGACGGCGTCTTTTCGGAATGAAACGGGCAGCAGGCCCAGAAATCCCCCTGCGCGGGGCGCGACTTGCGCTTGTCCCACGCGACGTATTCGCCGACGACCGAAGAGATCGGCAGCCGCTCGCGGATGTCGTCGAGGAACTGGTCGGAAAACCGCATCG
>CAZNOZ010000069.1:5152-8029 GCA_964574935.1 uncultured Devosiaceae bacterium
CGCATCGCCGCGCGCCCGAGCGAACTGATGGACCAGAAGCTCGACGGCGTGATTGCCCGCCAGGTGGGCGTCGACCGCGAACGCAACGCCGTCGTCGTCTGGGTCACCTTCGACCGCAAGAAGACCCTCTACGACTATCTCGAAACCGCCGAGGGCCGGCGCGACCACGGTGACGAACAGGAGATGACCGAGACCATCGAGACTTTCGCCATGTACGACCTCGAGCCGGTCTCCGGCCGTCTCGCCGCCACGACGCCTTGAGTGCCACCAAGGCGCGCGAGCTCGCGGTCCTCGCTCTCATCGCCGCGCACGCCGCCCACGGCTACGCCATCGCCGCCGAGTTCGAGCGCAGTTTCGGGCGCCTGCTCGGCGTCAACCGGCAGGTCGTCTACGCCGTCCTCGATCGCCTCCGGCGCCGGGGCTGGGCGAAAAGCCGCCAGGAGGCCGCCGGCAACTATCCCGATCGCGAGGTCTTCGCGCCGACGCCGGCCGGGACCGAGGCCGTGGCACGCCTCGCTGCCAAGGTCGCGGCCGCTCCCAATCTGCCGATCTCACCGCTTCTGGCGCTTTTGATGACCCACGAGATGTCCGGTGTGGCCGTCGATTTCGCGGCGCTGGCCGATCAGCGCCGCACTGTCCTTGAGGAACTGGACGCAAGCGCGGCCGCGCATCCGCGGAGTGCCGCCCTCGACCTCGCGCGCAAACTCCTCGCCGCCGAACGCGATGTGCTGGAGAAACTCGACCGCTCGCCGTCGGGCCCGTCCTAGCCCGTCAGCTTCGCCTTGATCGCCTTGGAAGCGTCGCCGAAATCGATGCGGCCGGGGAATTTCTTCTTGAGCGCCCCGACCACCTTGCCCATGTCGCGCAGCCCCTCGGCCCCGGTCGCCCCCACCGCGTCGTCGATGGCGGCGGCGACCTCGTCTTCGCTCAGCGGCTTGGGCAGGAACTCGCGGATGATTTCGATCTCCTCGCGCTCCTGGGCCGCCAGTTCGGCGCGCCCGGCGTCGGCATAGATCGTCGCCGATTCCTCGCGCTGGACGACCATCTTTTGCATGATGGCGAGGATTTCATCCTCGGTGACCGCCTCCCGGCCCTCGCCGCGGGCCTCGATGTCGCGGTCCTTGATGGCGGCGTTGATGAGCCTGAGCGTCGACGTCCGGCGCTTCTGGCCGGCCTTGATGGCCGCCTTGAGCGCCTCGTTGATCTTCTCGCGCATATGGCTTGCCTCGCCCCTGAGCGAATCGGGCGCCGGTATACGCCCCGCGCCTCGCAATTGAAATGCTCCACCGCCCGGGTGGTAAAGACCGCGGCGCTTGTACCCGGGACCGCCCGCCCCTATACCACCGCCCGGTGACGAGAACGGGGCGGGCCCACATGGGCACCTGGCAAACGCGACAGCCGACGGCGCTGGTGCTCATGCGCGACGGCACCCGGTTGTACGGGCACGGGGTCGGCGCCACCGGCATCGTCGCCGGCGAAGTGTGCTTCAACACCGCCATGACCGGCTACCAGGAGATCCTCACGGACCCCTCCTACGCCGGCCAGATCGTCACCTTCACCTTCCCCCACATCGGCAACGTCGGCGCCAACGACGAGGACATCGAGACCGTCAACCTCGCCGCTGCCGCCGGTGTCCGGGGGGTCATCGTGAGGGCCGACATCACCGCCCCCTCGAACTACCGCGCCGGCAGCGCCTTCGACGACTGGCTCAAATCCCGCTCGATCGTCGGGCTGGCCGGGCTCGACACAAGGGCCCTGACCGCCGCCATCCGCACCTCGGGCATGTCGGACGCGGCCTTGGCCCATGCCCCCGACGGCAGGTTCGACGAGGCGGCGATGCAAGAAGCCCTCGACGCTTTCCCCGGCCTCGAGGGGCTGGATCTCGCCACCGACATCTCCACCGCCCAGACCTACAGGTGGGACGAGACCTCCTGGCGCTGGAACCAGGGCTACGGCCGGCAGGACGCCCCGCAATTGCATGTCGTCGCCATCGACTACGGCACCAAGCGCAATATCCTCAGGCGCCTCGCCGACGAGGGCGCCGCCGTCACCGTCGTCTCCGCCGCCGCTTCGGCCGCCGACATCCTGGCCCTCGAGCCCGACGGCATATTCCTGTCCAATGGCCCCGGCGATCCCGCCGCCACCGCCGCCACCGCCGTCCCGGTCATCCGGGCGCTGATCGCCACTGGCAAGCCGGTGTTCGGCATCTGCTTCGGCCACCAGCTCCTGGGGCTGGCCCTTGGCGCAAAGACCAAAAAGATGCATCAGGGCCATCACGGCGCCAACCACCCGGTGAAAGACCTCACCACCGGCAAGGTGGAAATCGTCTCGATGAACCACGGCTTTTCGGTCGACGCCGACAGCCTGCCCGAGGGTGTCGCCGAAACCCACAAGTCGCTGTTCGACGGCTCCAATTGCGGGCTCGCGGTCGAAGGCCAGCCGGTCTTTTCGGTGCAGTACCACCCCGAGGCCTCGCCGGGCCCCCACGACAGCCGTTACCTCTTCCGCCGCTTTGCCAATGAGATCCGGGCCGCAAAGGGCATCGAGACGGCGCCCGAAATCGGGTGACCGGCAATGGACACCGCTTTGGTGCTCGAAATCCCCGAGGCGGAACCCATCGTCGGGCGTTGGCGCGACGAATACGACCCGAGCGCCAGGGCCGGCCTGCCGGCCCATGTGACGCTCATATATCCGTTCGTGCCGTTTTCCCGCATCGACGAAGAGATCAGGGAACGGCTGGCCGACCTGCTGTCCGCGACCGCCCCGATTGCGATGCGGTTCACCGCGACCGGCCGGTTTCCGGATACGCTATGGCTCGCCCGGACGATCCCGCTCCGATCGTCGCCCTCATCGGCAAGCTGATCGAGGCGTTTCCCG
>CAZNOZ010000070.1:0-8009 GCA_964574935.1 uncultured Devosiaceae bacterium
GCCGAAATGCCCGGCCTCGTCGGGGCCGGCCCTGAGGGTGTTGAGGCCTTCGCTCACGCTTCGGTCGTCTCCTGTTCGGCCGACTCCGCCGTCCGCACCGCGGCGACGAAGGCCTCGATCATAGCGGCGTCCTTGACGCCCGGCGCGACTTCGACGCCCGACGAGACGTCAACTCCAAACGGGCGGGTGGCTTGAATTCCCGCCCCGACATTTTCCGCTGTCAGCCCTCCTGCAAGCATGAATGGGCGCCGCCGGTCAATCTCGGCGAGAACCGACCAGTCGAAGGCGCGCCCCAGGCCGCCGGGCCGCCCGGCCCCCGCCGGCGGCCGCGCGTCGAGCAGCAGCCGGTCGGCGACCGCCGCATACTCGGCGACCGTGCCGAGATCGGCTTGCGTCGCGATCGGCAGGGCCTTCATCACCCGCAGCCCGGTCGCCGCCCGGGCCGCGCGCACCGCCTCGGCACTCTCACGCCCGTGCAGCTGCAGCCAGTCCGCACCGGTCTCGGCCGCCGCCTCGATCGCTTCCGGCCCCGGATCGACAAGCAGCACGCAGGTCTCTGCCCGACCGCCGGCATGGGCGATAAGAGACGCAATGGCGTCAAACGCCAGATGCCGCGGACTTTCGGCGAAATGCACGAAGCCCACCATGTCGGCGCCGACGGCGGCGTCGACCGTTGCTGGCGTTTTCAGTCCGCAGATTTTGACGACGACGCCCATTGCGGCTCCGGATCGGCGGTTGGCCGCAATCGTTTACCCGTTTTCGCCGTCCTCGAGCAATGCCAGGGTCTCGTCGGTCCGCCGTTCCCGCCGCACCCGGTCCAGCTCGCCTTCGAGCGCCTCGGCCCGCCGCCTGAGGTGTCGCTCTTCGGCGCGGTGCCGCGACTGCGCGAACCAGGAGGCGATGCCGCCGATCAACACCCCCGCCATCAGCACCGCATAGATGAGCACGAACATCGGCATCTGCATCGGGGCGACGAACGGCACCTCCGGTGTCAGCGGATCGAAGCCGATCTGAACCACCCCACGATTGGCCAGGGCGAACAACACCAGCACCAGCCCCAGGGGCAACAGCACCAACCAGCCCACCGCGCGCTGCATTGCGATTGTCCCGGCCGCTCGGCTAGCGGTTCAGCCGCTCGCGGATTTCCTTGCCGGCCTTGAACTGGGGAACGTACTTTTCCTCGACCGCGACCTTTTCGCCGGTGCGGGGATTCCGCCCGACCCGGGCGGGCCGATTCTTCACCGAGAACGCTCCGAAACCGCGCAATTCCACCCGGTCGCCACGCGACAGCGCGTCCCCGATCTGGCTCAATATGGCATTCACAATATTCTCTACGTCCCGCTGGAATAGGTGCGGGTTTTCGTCAGAGAGCTTCTGGATGAGCTCCGACTTTATCATAATGGCCTCCTGATCCGCCGCTAACCGCCTGTGCAAGCGCGCAGATTGGCTAGAGGCGAGGGTGCCAAACCGAGACCAGACCGTCAAGCGGCGCGATCCCGGAGGCGTCGATCCCCAACGCCTCGGCGGCGCCGCCGGCGATCGCCCGTCTGAGCTGCGTCAGGGCGTCCGGCGGGGGCGGATAGTATGTGAGGATCGGCAGATCGGCCGCCACCCCACGCTCGGCCTCGAGCCATTCGATCGCTTCGGCTTCGCCGCCGATGGCATCGATCAAACCGGCCTCGAGCCCCATTTGCCCGGTCAGGATCCGCCCGTCGGCGAGCCCCAGCACCTCAGATCGCGGCAGCTCACGCCGCTCGGCGACAATCGAGACGAACCAGTCGAAGGAGTCGTCGACCAGCGCCTGCAGCGACTGTCGGACCGCCGGCGCCATCGGTTCGTCGATCTCCGGCTGCGCCTTCAGGGGGCCGGTCGTCACCCGGTCGAGCTCGACGCCGATCGTATCCATCAGCGCTGCGGCGTTCAGGTGGGTGTAGATCACGCCGATCGAGCCCACGACCGAAAGCCGCCGTGCGAAGACCCGGTCGGATGCGATCGCCGTCATGTAGGCGGCCGAAGCGCCGAGCTGGCTGATGACGGCGACCACCGGCTTGGCTTCGCTCAGCTTGCGGATGCCGGTGTACAGCTCCTCGCCGCCGGCGGTCGCGCCACCGGGGCTGTCGATGGCGATCAGCACGGCGGAGACGTTCTCGTTTTCGGCGAGCCTGTCGAGGACGTCCGTGCGCGCGCGGTCCGAGTAGATCGTGCCGGCAATATCGACCCGGGCGATGTGCGGACGATTTTCGGGACGGTTGAGGCGCACCCCCGCTTGCCAACTGCCGGTGATGACCACAAGGGCCAGCGCCAGGATCGCCACCACCCGCCAGCGCCGCCGCGAGGCCCTGAGCTCCCGGCGCGCCATAAGCTGATCGAGTTCGTCAATGGGCGGTTGATCGGCCATCGGCGTCAAACCCGTCTGTCTCTATCGCTCCCCGACCCCCTGGCCGGCGCCGGCGGGCGGCGTCGGCTTATGAAGGTCCCAATTGTCGGCCGGGCACCGTCCCCCGCCGCCCGATGCGGAGCTAGTCCTGCTTCTCCGCCTCGTCCGATTCCGCCTCGTCCGATTTGGCCTCGTCGTCGTCGGCCTTCTTGGATTTGGCCGTACTGGTCTTCGCCGTCTTGGTCGTCTTGGCCGTCTTGGCGGACTTGGTCGCCTTGGCCGGCTTCTTCGCCGGTTCGCCCTCGTCGGCTTCCTCGCCTTCCTCCGAAGTCGCCTTCTTTGCCCGCGTCGCCTTCTTGGGCTTCTCCGCCGTTTCGTCGGCCTGTTTGGCCTCCTCCTCGTCGGCGGCCTCGTCCGTCTTGGCGGTCTTCACCTTCTTGGTGGACTTGGCAGGCTTGGCCTCGGCGTCTTCGGTCTTGGCTTGCTCGGTCTTGGCGTCTTCGGCCTCCTGGGTCTTGGCCTCGGCCTCCTCGGCGGCCTGCGTTCGGTCTTTCAGCGCCGCGCCGAGAATATCGCCGAGCGAGGCACCGGAATCGGTGGAGCCATACTGCTTGACCGCCTCTTTCTCCTCAGCGATTTCCAGGGCCTTGATCGACAGCCCCACCCGGCGGGTCTTCTTGTCGAACTGCACCACCCGTGCGTCGAGCTTCTCTCCGGGTGCGAAGCGATCGGGCCGCTGTTCGGAGCGCTCGCGGCTCAAATCCGCCCGCTTGATGAACGCGGTCAGCCCGCTCTCGGCGAGTTTGACCTCGATGCCGCCATCCTTGACCTCGGAAACGGTGCAGGTGACGACCGCGCCCTTCTTGAGGCCGCCGGCCGCGGATTCCATCGGATCGCCCGAAAGCTGCTTGATGCCAAGCGAGATGCGCTCCTTTTCGACGTCGATATCGAGCACCTTCGCCTTGACGATGTCGCCACGATCGTAGTCCTCGAGCGCCTCCTCGCCGGGCCGGTTCCAGTCGAGATCGGATAGGTGCACCATCCCGTCGACGTCGCCGTCCATCCCCACGAACAGCCCGAACTCGGTCTTGTTCTTGACCTCGCCCTCGACTTCGCCGCCAATCGGGAACCGCTCTGCGAAGCTCTCCCAGGGATTGTCCATGCACTGCTTGAGCCCGAGCGAGATCCGTCGCTTTTCGGGGTCGACTTCGAGCACCATCACCTCGACCTCTTGCGAGGTCGAGACGATCTTGCCCGGATGCACGTTCTTCTTCGTCCAGCTCATTTCCGAGATGTGGATCAGCCCTTCGATGCCGGGCTCGAGTTCGACGAACGCGCCATAGTCGGTGATGTTGGTCACCCGGCCGGTGAATTTGGTGCCAACCGGATACTTGGCTTCGATCCCCTCCCAGGGGTCGGCCTGCAACTGCTTCATGCCCAGCGAGATGCGATGGCTCTCCTGGTTGATGCGGATGATCTGCACCTTGACGGTCTCGCCGATGCTGAGCACCTCGGTCGGGTGATTGACCCGCCGCCAGGCCATGTCGGTGACGTGCAGCAATCCGTCGATCCCGCCCAGATCCACGAACGCGCCGTAGTCGGTGATGTTCTTGACCACCCCGTCGACGACCTGGCCCTCCTCGAGCTGCTGGACGAGCTCGGAGCGCTGCTCGGCCCGGCTCTCCTCGAGGATGGTTCGCCGCGACACGACAATGTTGCCCCGCCGCTTGTCCATCTTCAGGATCTGGAAGGGCTGCGGCACGTTCATGAGCGGAGTGATGTCGCGGATCGGCCGGATATCGACCTGACTGCGCGGCAGGAACGCGACCGCTCCGTCGAGATCGACGGTGAAGCCGCCCTTGACCTGATTGAAGATCTGGCCCTCGACCTTCTCGTTTTTCTCGTACTGCTTTTCCAGGCGCGCCCAGCTCTCCTCGCGGCGGGCCTTCTCGCGGCTGAGCACGGCTTCCCCGAGGGCGTTTTCGATCCGATCGACATACACCTCGACCTCCGAGCCCTCCTGCAGCGTGCCGTCGCGTCCGGCGGCGCCGAATTCCTTCATCGGAATGCGCCCCTCGGTCTTCAGACCCACATCGACAACCGCAACGTCCTTCTCGATCGCCACGATCGTGCCCTTCACCACTGTTCCTTCCAGCGGCTCGCGGGACTCGAAACTCTCCATCAACAGGGCTTCGAAATCTTCCTTGCCCGTCGCTTCGGCCGTATTTGCCATGCCTGCTCCTTCACGTGTCCTTGGTTTGCGAAGCGACCGCGGCGGCCCGTCTCGGGCGCGCCTGAACACCCCGGCACGGGGTGCGCGTCAGCTTTCGCGAAATCATGTCGGCGGCCCGACGACCGGGATGACGGCGAAACCGGCGGCGCGCGGCGGGCGAGGTGTGGATTTGGGGCGGATTTTCTAGTGCCCCTCCTTGCCCGCGCGAGCGCCCTCGACGATTTCGAGGGCCGCTTGAAACGCCGCCTCTATATCCAAATCGGTGGTATCGAGCAAGTGCGCGTCGGGAGACGGATAGAAGGCGCCGGCGGGATTTTCACGGTCGCTGGCGTCGCGCGCCTCGATCTGCGCGAGCATTTCGTCTTCGGAGATGTCGATACCGCGCTCGGCGAGCTGGGCGGCGCGCCGCCTGGCCCGAACCTCGGCAGTGGCGGTGACGTAAAATTTGACGTCCGCATCCGGGCAGATCCGGGTGCCGATATCGCGCCCGTCGATCACCGCTCCTCCCGGCTGGCCCGCGAAATCGCGCTGGTATTGTCTGAGGGCCGCGCGCACCGCTTCGAACCGCGAGACTTTCGAGGCGGCGAGCCCCACCTCCGCGGTACTCAGGGCTGCCGCGTCGAGTCCACCCGGATCGAGCGCGCCGGCCGCCGCCACCGCGCGTTGTTCGAGATCGGGTGCATCCAGGGCCTCGATCACCGCCATCCCGACGGCCCGGTAGAGCAGCCCCGTATCCAGATGCGGCAGCCCGCAGTGGTGCGCCAGGCGGGCGGCCAGGGTCCCCTTGCCCGAGGCGGCCGGCCCGTCGACCGCGATCACCAGGCTCATGGCGCTGCGTCCTTCATTTGCGTCAGGGACAGCAGGTTGCCGTCCGGATCCGCGAACCAGAGCACTTGCGCCCCGCCCGGCGACGTCCAGATTCCCCACTCGTCCTGCTCGAGAGACGAATACCGCTTCGGCACGACCCCCCTCTCGACAAGCTGCCGCGCAATCGGTGCGATTGCGGCCACCTGCCAGCCAAGCTGGGTATGATCGGCTGCCGTGACATTCCCCACCTTCTGAAGACGAAGTTCCACGCCGTTGGCGTCCAGAACCAGCGCAAACTCAGTTTCTTCCCTCACCTGCAGTCCGAGAATTCCGCAATAGAACGCGCGTGCGCGCGCCGCATCCGATATGGCGCCGAATGCAACGAATTCCGCCGCCGAGAGCATATCAGCCGGTCCCGTCAAACGCCGCGCCGAGCCCCTCGAAAGCCGCCACGAACCCGGGGAAGCTGGTGGCGATGACACGCGTGTCGTCGACGGTCACCGGGTCGTGGGTCGCCAGCCCCATGACCAGGAAGCTCATTGCGATCCGGTGGTCGAGACGGGCTGCGACGGTGGCGCCACCCAACCTGTTGCTTCCACCCGAGACGATCAGGAAATCCTTGCCCTCGGTAACGGTGACGCCGTTCGCCGCCAACCCCTCGGCCATCGCCGCCAGCCGGTCGGTCTCCTTGACCCGCAACTCAGCCAGTCCCCGCATGCGGGTTTCGCCCTCCGCGTACGCCGCCGCGACCGCCAGCACCGGATATTCGTCGATCATCGAGGGCGCGCGCTCGGGGGGCACCTCCACGCCCTTGAGCGCCGCATGGCGAACCCTCAGATCGGCGATCTCCTCGCCGCCGGCGACGCGGCGGCTCTCGATGGTGATTTCGCCGCCCATTTCGAGGAGCGTCTCGATCAGCCCGGTACGGGTCGGGTTCATCAGGCAGTTCTCGATGACGATGTCGGAGCCCGGCACGATCAGCGCCGCCACCAGCGGGAAAGCGGCCGAGCTCGGATCGCCCGGTACGTGCACCCTCTGCCCGACGAGATCGGGCAGACCTTCGAGCTCGATGCGGCGCCCCCCCTCGCCGGTCTCGGAGATCTCCAGCCGCGCCCCGAAAGCAGCCAGCATCCTCTCGGTGTGATCGCGGGTCCGTTCCGGCTCGACCACGGCGGTAACCCCCGCGATCGACAAACCCGCCAGCAGCACGGCGGACTTGACCTGGGCGGAGGCCACCGGCAGCCGGTAGTCGATCGGCACCGGCAGATCGGGTCCCCTGATCGCCAGGGGCAGCCGCCCGTCAGTATCCTCGATCACCTCAATGCCGATTTGCCCCAGCGGCTCGAGAATCCGACGCATCGGCCGGGCTCTCAGCGATGCATCGCCGTCGAAGCGGGTGACGAAGCCGCTCGGGCCGACCAGGCCCATCGCCAGCCGAACGCCGGTGCCTGAATTGCCGAAGTCCATCGCCTCGTCCGGCGCCACGAAGGCGCCCACGCCGACGCCGCCGACGTGCCAATGCTCGGCGCGCTTGTCGACGACGGCGCCCAGTTGCCGCATCGCCGCCGCGGTGGCCAGGACGTCCTCGCCCTCGAGCAAACCCTCGATGACGGTTTCACCGCGCGCCATGGCACCCAGCATCAGCGCCCGGTGCGAAATCGACTTGTCACCGGGCAGCCGGACGCGCCCGGTAAGCGGGCCGGCTCTCACCGCCGCCAGGGGCGCGGCATGACTGATTTCAGAGTGCGACATGGGCGTGGGCCGGCCCTGTGGCGCGGCAGGTTGCGAATTGCGGCGCGAGCCTCCTATCACGGCCGCCGGGGGTGCGAAAACCCGTCACGGCCGGCGCCCTCAAGCCGCCGTCGATTTTGGTTTGACAGCCCGGGGCCGAATCCGTACCCAACCGTTTCCAGTCGAGTGCCCGCAGCCGCCGTGTCGGAGGTCCACCGTGGCGAATCCAGATCGCGGAACCAAGCGCCAGTGCCCCAATTGCGGCACCAAATATTACGACCTCAACCGCGATCCCATCCTTTGCCCCCGTTGCGGGACCGTCTTCGTCGTCTCCCAGCCCGGCAATACCGAGAAAGCCAAGCCCGAGAAGGCCGCCCCGCCGAAGCCCGAAAAGGAAGAGGTGGAGGTCGACAAGGCCGCCGAAGCCGCCGGCGCCGAAGTCATCTCGCTCGATGAAGCGGAGGCGGACGAGGACGACGACGATTCCGAAGAGAAGATCCCCGATGTCGAGGATGTCGAGGACGTCGAGGACATTGGCGAAGACGACGAGAACGCGTTCCTCGAAGAGGACGAAGACGACGATCGGATCGCCTTCGACGTGCCCGTCAAGAAGAACGACGAGACCTGACCGACGTCGACCCGGTACTTGCGTCGCCGAGTGCGGTTGACTAGTTTCCCGCCGCCCGCGGGCAGCCGCTCGCGGCATCTGGTGATGGGGCCATAGCTCAGTTGGGAGAGCGCTTGAATGGCATTCAAGAGGTCAGGGGTTCGACTCCCCTTGGCTCCACCACTCCAAGCCGGTTGACCGGAGGTCGATCGATCGCTCCGGTGGAGCGATCGAAGGCGCAGGAGGCCATGAGA
>CAZNOZ010000071.1:0-4784 GCA_964574935.1 uncultured Devosiaceae bacterium
CGTGGCTGTTCGAGGACAACCCCGCCTCGCTGATCGAAAACGCGATCGGGGGAAGCGGCAACGATCTCATCATGGGCAATGAGGCCAACAACACGATTATCGGCGGCGAAGGCGACAACCGGCTTTGGGGTGAACTCGGCAACGACATCATCTACAGCGGGTCGGGCGCGGACCGGCTTGGGGGTGGATCGGGTGACGACGAGCTGCATGGCGGTGGCGGCGCGGATATTGCGTGGGGCAATGATGGGACCGACCAGCTCTACGGCGACGACGGCGACGACCAGCTGTGGGGCGGCGCTGACGACGACTTGGTGTGGGGCGGCGAAGGCGCCGATAGGCTCGGTGGCCAGGCCGGAGACGATCAGATTTGGGGCGAGGCCGGCAGCGACACGGTGTGGGGCGATCAGGGCAACGATCACCTCTATGGCGGCATTGGCGACGACTTCCTGTGGGGATGGACTGGCAATGACACCATCTCTGGAGGCGATGGCAACGACCAGATCGGTGGCGGCGAAGGCGACGACGAGCTCTACGGCGACGCCGACAATGACATGCTGTGGGCTGGCACCGGCGCCGATCAGGCATGGGGCGGCACCGGCGACGATCGGATCGGCGGCGGCGATGGCAATGACATCCTGTGGGGCGAAGAGGGCAACGACACGATTTGGGGTCATGGCGACGACGATCAAATCCATGGCGGTGACGGCGACGACGGGCTATGGGCCGGCTCGGGTGACGACCAGATTTGGGGGGGAACCGGAATCGACCACATCGGGGGCGCGGACGGCAACGACGTGATTTGGGCCGGGGGCAACAGCGACACGGTTTGGGGCGGCACTGGGGCAGATGAGATCCACGGCGAAGACGGCGACGATTTCCTGTGGGCCGATGCCGGTGACGACCAAGTTCGGGGCGACGCCGGCAACGACCAATTGGGCGGCGGCGCTGGCAACGACATGCTGTTCGGCGGCGACGGCGACGACACCATCTGGGGTGCCGCCGGCACTGACTACCTCGATGGCGGGCTAGGCATAGACGAACTCTGGGGCGGCGGCGACGCAGACACTTTCGCGTTCGTGGAGGGCTGGGGACTCGACACGATCGGCGACTGGGAAAACGGACTCGACGTCCTCGACTTTGCGGCGCTCTCGACGGTTGGCGTCCACGGCGTCGACGACCTCGTCTTTGCCACTTTGCTCGACTACTCCACGATCAGCTTCGGCGTTGACACGATCATCTTCACCGATTTTGCCGACCCCTTCGATACCGATGGATGGGTCTTCGCGTAGGTCGACCACAATCCGTTCGACGGTCGAGCTTGCCAATTGCCGGGGTTTTCGCAATTGCCGACCGGTGCGCCCTAACCTAGTATTGACCGGATACCGTGGCCGACCGCCAGTTGTTGTCTCGGCCCGACGCCCAACCAACTCGTCCCCAAAACCGCAGCAGGCGCGTGATAAGATTCATCGTCCTATCCACGGCGCGTACGGGCTCCAATCTCCTGGCGCTCCTGCTTGATTCAGTCCCTGGCGTGTCCTGCCTCGGCGAGATCGCCAAGGAAGACGCAAGTGCTCTTGAAGGATTCAAAGCGCCGGCGCGACGGGCGGGGCGGCCAGAGTCCGAAATCGAGTTGCTGCAGCGCCGCGACCCCAAGGAATTCCTGCATGTCGTACTGTCGCTGCCCGGTTACCAAGCATGTGGTTTCAAGCTGTTTTATTACCACAGATTGAACGACGACACCTTTTGGGCGGCGCTTCCGGCCGACCTTAGGATAGTCCACCTCACTCGGGACGATGAACTCGCCGCACTGGTGTCGCTTCGCTACGCTGAGCAAACCGGCGAGTGGTCCTCATCCAACGCGGACAGGCTTAACGATTCTAACGACATCCGCATTCCGATCGAGGAGGCGGAATCCTACTTCCGGGAGATCGCAACCACCAGACGCCGCGCGTTGCACCGGTTGCGTGGCCGGCCGCGGATGACGCTCCGATATGAGCAGCTCGCGTCGACCCCACTGGCCGCCGCCAATAGAACGCTTAAATTCCTCGACCAGCCGCCTGTCGAATGGGTGCCCGAGCCGATCCGGCGCCAATCTGCCCGGCCGATTGCGGAGAAGGTCAGCAACTTTCAGGAACTCGCGCAGCACTTTGCGGGCACGCCCTGGGGTCGGTACTTTGTTCGGTCCGCCAAAGCCCCGCCGTCACCACGCTAGCGAATTCTGTTGTTCTTTCCCGTGTTGCCGGTACCACGGGTCGCTAATTCGCGCTAACTTGCCCTACGGGCGTGCGGATTCTCTTGTTGATTCACCCATAGCGATCTCCGAGGCCACACAAAAGCGGTGTCGACGAACAGTGGGACAGGAAAGCGCCGCGGGCTAGGCGGTATGCGGCAGAGATGGCCTGCCCAGCCGGCCTATATGGCGGCCCGTGCCGTCTGGCGGCGCCTGCCGCTGCCAGCCGTTGTCAGGGCGCGAATCGCCGAACCACTGTTTTGGCGCTATCCGGCGCTTCGCCGTACGGCGTCACTGGTCGATTCGGCCGCCCGTGTCGAAGTTGTCCGAAACCAGTGGAACTGGTCAATCGATCTCGCTCCAGACGGCGCCATCAACGCTCCGCCGCGCCGCCGCGTGCTGATCGCGGAACACCGCCTGCCCACGCCGGACCGCAATAGCTCCTCGCAACGCCTCTACTCGATCATCTCAATCATGCGCAAGAAAGGCTGGGAGGTTACGTTCGTCTCCGACTCCACTCCCGCGGATTACCACTGGGTTCTTTCGGATATCGACGCCGAGCTGCCGAAATACGAACGCGCGCTGGCGGACATGGGCGTGCCGGTAATTTACGGATTTGAGGCTGCCCTCAGGCACTTTCGAACCGAGGGCCTAAGCTACGCAATGGCGTTCCTGTCTATGCCGAAAATCGTCAATCTGTACGCCCCTTACGTGCGCGCGAACTTGCCCAACGCGCTGTTGGTCAATGACACGGTTGATCTGCACGGCGTGCGCATGGGACGGGAAGCGCGTGCCAAAAGCGACGATCCCGAATTGATGTTGAAGGCCGACCATTTCGAGCGGATCGAGCGCTCCAACATCGCCCTGTCCGATGTGACCGTCGCCGTCACCCCCGACGAACAGGATCAGATTCGGGAATACGATCCGCTCGCGGCGAGCGTCGTCGTCCCCAACATACACGCCGTACGCACCGGGTCACCGCCGAACAACGAGCGGGAAGGACTGCTGTTCATCGGCCACTATCTGCACGCCCCCAACGAGGACGCGATGGTGCACCTGGTCGCCGACATTATGCCAATCGTGCGTAGCGAGCTTGGAGACATTCCGCTCACCATGCTCGGAAGCGCAATCACAGACCGGATAAAGGGACTGGGCAATCATTTCGTCCACCCGGTAGGCTACGTGGCCGATCCTGCTCCCTGGTTCGATCAGGCCCGGGTCTTTGCAGCGCCACTGAGGTTCGGAGCAGGCATGAAGGGAAAGATCGGCCAGTCCCTGAGCCTGGGGCTACCTGTGGTGACGTCAAGCATCGGAGCCGAGGGGATGGGCGTCACCAACGGCCATGAGCTCCTGATTGCCGACGACGCTGAGTCGTTTGCACGTGCGGTCGTCGCGCTCTACACCGACTCCGATCTTTGGCGCCGGCTGGCCGCCAACGGCGCGTCCCACATCGAGCGCCACTTCTCCCCCGCTGCCGTCGCCGAATCGATAGAGACGCTTTTGGACCTCACCGGATTCGGCGCGCAGGCGCACAAATTGAGCGCATGAAAGGGTCCCCGCATATCAGCGCTCTGATCTGCACCTACAATCGGGCGCCGCTTCTGGCGCATGCGCTCGACGCGCTGGTCGCTCAGAGCTTGCCGCGTCAGGCATTCGAGGTGATCGTCAGCGACGACGGATCAACAGACGACACCAGCGCTGTGGTGGGCGCCTACACCGGCAGGCTGAATCTGCGTTTCCTTTCGGGAAAGCACCGCGGAATCTCGGCGGCCAAGAATGCCGCCGTCGTTGCGGCCAGCGCTCCAATCATCGTGTTCGTTGATGATGACGATATTGCCCACCCCGACATGCTCACCGAACACCTCGATTCCCATCGGCTCCATCCGGCCGACACCGACGCTGTGCTGGGATTCACTGGCCTGCACCCCAGCATCGCCGACGATCCGCTGATGCGATTTGTGACCTATGACTCCACCCATTTGTTCAGCTACTCAGCCATCAAGGACGGCGCGGAGCTCGACTACACGTGGTTTTGGGGCGGTCGCTCTTCCTGCAAGCGCCGATTGCTTCTCGAATATGGTCTGTTCGACGAAAACTTCACATTCGGCGCCGAGGACATCGAGCTCGGCTATCGGCTTTCAAAGCACGGGCTGCGAGTAATCTACAACGCCAATGCACAGTCCGAGATGCTCCGCGCGCTGTCTGTCGACGAATTCTGCGCCCGGGCCGAAAAGCAAGGTCGCTCGAACTGGATTTTTTGGCACAAACACCCCACCCCGGAAATCGCCGAATGGGCCGAAATCGCCGGGCTCGAAAACAAATGGCGCCTTATCAATCCGCGCTTTGCGCGTCTGCGCGGTATCGCGACCGCCCTCGATGGCTTGGTAAGGACGCGAGTAGACTTAGGCGTGCGTGTCGAGCCGTCCGTGCGCGACTTGCTCCACACCGCGTACCACCGTGCCATCAACGCTGCGCGTGTTTTTGGCGCATGGACTGCGCGGGGCGCCACAGAGCCCGTAGACTCCCCCGCCCTCTCCCCCCGTTAAGCGAATCG
>CAZNOZ010000071.1:4884-7978 GCA_964574935.1 uncultured Devosiaceae bacterium
ATGAGCGGAGCCCAAAAAGCGCTGTCCACCGTCGCGGCCGCCCCGGCCGCCGACCCTCGGCGCGCCAGGCGCCGCGCCCGCTGGGCGGTCGCGGCCACCGCGCTGTTCTCGGTCGCCGTCAACCTCTTGATGCTCACCGGCCCGGTCTTCATGCTGCTCGTCTACGACCGCGTGCTCACCTCGCGGTCGGTGCCGACCCTGGTGGTGCTGGTCGCTCTGGTCGCGGCGCTCTTCGCGTTCCTGGCACTGTTCGATTTCGTGCGCCGGCAGGTGATGTCGCGGCTCGGCACCTGGCTCGAAGACGCGCTCGCCGGGGCCGCCTTCGCCGCCTGGATCGGGGCGGGCGATCGCGCCGTCGCGTCCCCCCGGCCGCTCGACGATCTCGCTTCCGTGCGCCAGTTCCTGGGCTCCGGCGGCGTGCTGAGCCTTTTCGATCTGCCGTGGACGCCGATCTTCCTGGTCGTGGTGTTCCTTCTCCATCCCCTGCTCGGTCTCGTGGCGCTGGTGGGCGCGGTCGTGCTGGTCGCTCTGGCGCTCGGCGCCCGCGCCTTCACCCGGGGCCAGCTCGCCCGGTCGGCCGCCGGGTCCGCGGCGGCAAACGAGTTCGCGCTCGACGCCCAGCGTGGCGCCGAGGCCCTTCGCGCCCTCGGCATGGTCGGCCCGGTGCTGGCCCATTGGCGCGCCGGCCACGACGCCGCCGTCGCCGAAGGAACCGCCGCCGCCGACCGGATTTCGGCGCTCGCCGCCTTCACCCGCGGGCTGCGCATGTTCCTGCAGTCGGCCATTCTGGCCACCGGCGCCTGGCTCGTCCTCATGGGCGAGGCGACCGCCGGCACCATGGTCGCCGCCTCCATCATCATGGGCCGCGCCCTGGCCCCGATCGACCAGACGATCGGCAACTGGCGCCAGATCGTCGCCACCCGCGACGCCTGGCGGCGGCTGGCCGCCCTGCTCGACGCGCCGGCCCCGCCCCGCGCCACAGCGCTGCCCGCGCCCACCGGCCGGCTCGAGGTGCGTGGGCTCGTGCTCGCGGCCCCCGGCGGCGATCGTGCGCTCCTGCAGGGGGTTTCCGTGGCGCTGGCGCCCGGCGACGCACTCGGCGTCATCGGGCCCACCGGGGCCGGCAAGTCATCGCTGGCGCGGGCTCTGGTCGGGCTGTGGCCGCCGCTGCGCGGCGAGATCAGGCTCGACGGCGCGTCCCTGGACCAGTACGACCCGGAAATCCTGGGCCGCGCCGTCGGCTACCTGCCCCAGGAGGCCCTGCTTTTCACCGGCACGGTGCGCGACAACATCGCGCGTTTCGACCCCGACGCCGACGACCGCGCCGTGGTCGAGGCGGCCCGGCGCGCCCACGCCCACGAGATGATCCTCAAGCTGCCCCAGGGCTACAAGACCCGCCTGGATCCGGGCGGCGCCGGACTGGCCGGCGGCCAGCGCCAGCGCGTCGCGCTCGCCCGGGCGCTGTACGGAGACCCCGCCCTGCTGGTGCTCGACGAGCCCACCGCCAACCTCGACGCCGAGGGCGAGGCGGCACTCAACAAATGCGTCGCCGAACTGCGTGAGCGCGTCCGCACGGTCGTCCTGATGACCCACCGGCCCGGCGCGATCGCCAACGTCAACCTGCTTCTGTCGCTGGTCGGCGGCCGCCAGGTGGCGCTCGGCCCCCGGGACGAGGTGCTGTCCAAGGTGCTGGGCCGGCCCGCGCGCCGGCTGTCGGAAGCCCGGGCGGCGGCGCAGGCGGCAACGGACGCAGCCGCACCGACGGGAGGAGACGGCGATGAGCCCGCCTGAGACCGCCCCGCACCGCCCCCCGACCGGAGATCGGCTGACCGTCGCCCTTGGCCTTGCCGGCCTGGCGGCGCTGATCGTTGTCGGTCTGGCCTTCGGGGCCTTCGCCTCGATCGCCGGCGCCGTCATCGCGCCGGGGGTCGTCGGTATCGAGGGCAGCGCCCGCACCGTTCAGCACCTCGAGGGCGGCATCGTCGCCCAGATTTACGTCGCCGACGGCGACCGGGTCGAGCCCGGCGACCTCCTGGTCCGGCTCGAGACGACCCAGATCGACGCCTCGCTCACCGTCACCGAAACCCAGCTCGTCGAGGCGCTCGCCCGGCGGGCCCGTCTGGAGGCGGAACGCGACGGTCGCGCGGCGGTTGCCTTCGGCCCCTCCCCCGCCGTCCGCCTCGCCGCCGACGAGATCGCGCGCATCGGCGCCGGCCAGCAATCCCTGTTCGAGGCCCGCCGCGAGGCGCGCACCGGCGAGATCGAGCAGTTGCAGCGGCGCGTCGCCCAGCTCGAGCTGCAGGCCCAGGGCTTCGAAGCGGCCCGCGACGCCGCCAACCGGCAGCTCGCGTTTGTGCGCGAAGAACTCGGCACCAAACGGCAGCTTGCCGAGCGCGAACTGACCACCCGTTCCGAGGTCCTCGTGCTGGAGCGCGCCGCCGCCGCCCTCGAAGGACAGATTGCCGAGAGCGGCGCCGAAATCGCGCGGGCACGCGACGCCGCGGCTGAAAACGAGATTCGCGTCCTGCAGGTGGACCGCGCCTTCCTGGAGCAGGTCCTTGCCGAGCTGCGCGAGGCAGAGGCAGACGTCACGCGCCTGTACGAGCAGCAGCGGGCGCTTGCCGATCGGCTGCGCCGCGCCGACATCCGCGCCCCGGTCGCCGGCACCGTGTTCGGGATGGCCGCCAACACCGAACAGGGCGTCATCGCGCCCGGCAGTACGATCCTCAGGATCGTCCCCACGGCCGGGCAACTGGTCATCGAAGTCCACATCGACCCCGTCGATGTCGATCAGGTGGGCGCCGGCCAGGAGGCGGTCATCCGCTTCACGGCCTTTGACCGCAACACCACCCCCGAGCTCAAGGGCACCGTCACCACCGTTTCGGCCGACCGGCTGCAGGACGCCGCGACCGGCCGACCCTACTACCGCGTCACGATCGACGTTCCCGCCGCCGAGCGCGCCCGGCTCGGCGATCTGCAACTCATGCCGGGCATGCCGGCCGAAGCCTTCATCGGCACCGGCGAGCGTTCGCCGCTGTCCTACCTGTTGAAGCCTCTGGCGGACCAGGTCCAGCGCGCCTTCCGCGACGACTGA
>CAZNOZ010000072.1:0-7795 GCA_964574935.1 uncultured Devosiaceae bacterium
CGCATGAACTCGAGCCGCGGATGGTCGTGCAGGTGCCTGAGGTTGGCCTTCGAGCCGGTGAACAGATTGTCGACGCACAACACTTCGTGGCCGTCGGCGAGCAGCCGGTCGACGAGGTGCGAGCCGACAAAGCCGGCGCCGCCGGTGACCAGAACGCGCTTGACGCTGTCGGCGTGCACCGGGATCGCCTAGCGGGCTCCCAGTCCGGTCAGAACGGTACGGACCGTGCGGATGAGGATGAGGATGTCGAGCCAGGGCGAGAAGTTCTTGATGTAGTAGAAATCGAAATGCAGCTTGCCGAGCACCTCGGGGAGCTCGGCGACGTGGCCCTGATTGATCTGCGCCCAACCGGTGATTCCGGGGCGCACGACATGGCGGTAGCGATAGAAGGGAAGCTCGCGCTCGTACCATTCGGAGAGCACGGCGGCCTCCGGCCGCGGGCCGATCCAGCTCATCTCGCCACGCAGGATGTTGATGAGCTGCGGCAATTCGTCGAGGCGCGTGCGGCGCAGCACCCTGCCGAGGCCGGTGATCCGCTCGTCGCCGTCGCGGGTGATGGCGTCATCGCGGGCGGGGGCGGTCCGGGGGCGCGTGAGCATGGTGCGGAACTTCAGCATCGTGAACGGCCGTCCGCGAAAGCCGGTGCGGGTCTGACGGAACAGCGCCGGGCCCGGCGACTCCAGCCGCACCGCGGCGGCGATGGCAAGCATCATCGGCGCCAGCAGGACAAGGGCGGCAAGGGCGGTCAGCCAGTCGCCGAGCTGCTTGAGTTTGGCGTAGGCGAGGTTGGGATTGATCGAGCCCAGCGTGTTCTCGGACAGATGCTCGATCTCGACGCGGCCGGTGAGGGATTCGGAGACCTGCTTGGTGTGATAGACGGGGGTGCCGGCGACCGCCGCGTCGGCGATGAAGCGCTCCCATTCAGGGCCGGGCTCGGCCCGCAGGTCGGCCACCACCCCGTCCCACAGACGCGGCTCGAACTGGGGCCGGGCCAGGGGCTGCCAGCGCACCCGCGGGATGTCGAGGAGCCGGGAGGTATCGCCCCCGGGCACCACCGCCAGGCGCAAGGTGCGCATGCGCTGCGAAAGGAAGTAGAGCGAATAGAACCAGGCGACGGCGACCACGAAGCTCGCCGGGAACTGGAAGCGGTTGTATTCGAGCCTGAGAAACAGGAACGCCGCCAGAACGAGCGCGAAGGTGGCGGCAAACACCGGCACGATGTAGGCGCTGGCCCGCGCCCCGGGAAAGACGCTCAGGCGCCTGAGGAACCACAGCCCGACCACGAGCGCCGACGCCGAGCCCGCCAGCGTGTTGACCTGGCCCGCCGTGGTGAGCCCTTCCCAGTCACCCCCCTGCCGCACAAGGGCCGGTACCAGCACGCCCACCAGCAAACCCCCGAGGACCTGAAAGCGCAGCCGAACGGCCAGCCCGGCAAGCCGATCGAAGGCGCTCAAGTGCCAGCCGCCCCGCAGGGCCGGCGCCAGCTTGTAAATGGCCGAGGTCAGATCGTTCATGGTCCTGTCCCGAACCACGGCCCCATGGGGCCATGGCTACCGCAGCCGGGGTGCCCCCCGGCAGGGTGCCGCCCGGGCACCCATCCCCTCCCCTTGTGTCCGGGCGTTCAGGCCGCCCGGATGACGTCGCTTCGTTCCAGACTGACCGGGACGCCGGCATTCATCAGCTCGACGAATACCCGGACCCGGTCCCGGCTCTCGGCCTTGATCAGGGTTCCGACAAGTGACGCCAACGGTCCGTTGACGACTTCGACCCTGTCGCCGCTGCGAAGTTCGCCGCCGGTCGCGATCAGCCCGTGCGCATCGACAAGAGCGGCAAGCCCTTCGACAATTCCGGCGGGAACGGGCAGCGGCACCGGCCCGGCCATGACGATCGATTTGACGCCGATGGTGCCGTTGACCGAACGCCAGCGGTCGCGATCGGGGTCCAGCCGGACGAAGACGTAGCCGGGAAAAAGCGGCGCGCGCCGCGACACCAGCCGCCGGGCATGGCGAATCGTGCGGCGATACAGCGGCAAGAAGGAATCGAAGCCCTGGCGCTCGAGATTGACCAGGGCCGTCACTTCGCGATTGGCGATCGTGTGGGCGGCGTACCAGCGCGCCGCCGGTTGCCCCTTCGCGGACGCTTCACGCGCTTTCGGCTTGTCAAGCATTCAGCCCCTGACCCGACAACGGACCCCTCGCCCCCGGACGGAGCCGGTGCAATGTTCCACCGGAAGGCGCAGACGAAAGTCACAAATTCTGTTCGCGATCCTACACGCCAGGCGCGAATTCCCGTTCAGGAACGCTGCCTAGGCAGGACTACGCATGGGCGGTCGGCGGCGCGTCGGGGAGGTGTGCGGGCCGCGCGAAATAGAGCGCGTTGGCAAGCGCAAATGCCGACGCCAGCGCCATGGTGCGGAGCGGATAGTCGACCAGCGAGTGGATGGCCAGAAACCCGATCGCGCAAAGCGCCGCGCGCCTGAGCGGAGAGTGTCGGGCGCGGCCGAACTCGGCGACCAGCGCGATCACATAGAAAAGGATCGCGAGCGCCGAAAGCAGGCCGCCCTCAAGCACGAGTTCGAGAATGTCGTTGTGGGCGTGATTGACGAACTGGCGATAGATCTCCGAGGGGAGCTCGAAGTGCGGATAGACGATGGGGAAGGTCCCGAAGCCCGATCCGAACGGCCAGTAGCTCACGATCGCTTCGAAGCTGTGGGTTGCGAAAACAACCCGGTCGAGGCCCGGGGCGGTGGCGTTGTCGAGCAGCCGGTCGAGATTGCCCAGAACGAGCAGGGCGCCGCCGACGGCGGTTGCCGTCACGGCGATCCAGGTGCGGCCGCCCGCGCCCACGATGAGCGCCCAGGCAAATGCTCCCCCGATGAGCGAGAGCACGATGCCGGCGGTCGATCCGGCGGCAAATTCGACGAAGACTATCGCGGCGAGGGGAAGAGCGGCGAGGGCCGGCCGGCCGATCGAGTGGAACTGAAAGATGAAGAAGGGGATCGATACCAGCAGCAGAGACGAGAAATGGTTGGTGTTGGCAAAGAACCCGGCGTCGATCCGGAAGCCGAAGGGCTGCAGGCGCAACGGCTCGGCGGCAGCGAATTGGGCCAGCGCCAGAACCGCGTTGAGCACCACACCGAGCAGCAAGAAAGCGACAAGCCGATCGCGGGACGCCTCGCCGGCCTTGCCGAGGGCGAGGAACAAGCCCGCCATCGTCGCGAAGAAGGCCAGCGAATCCCAGGTGCGACCGAGGTCGCGGGAGATGGCGATGCCGCCTGCGGACGGGTCGGTGAGGCCGATCAGCGCCAGGGGCGCCAGCTGCAGCGCGAACGCGAATGCCCCCAGCGCGATGATCGCCATCGGCGGTGCGCCGTAGGCGGACGGGTGCCGCGTCATGGCCCACCAGGCGAGCGCCGGCAGGGTTGCGACCTCCAGCAGGAGGACGGTCCCAAGGGCTTTTGCCGTGCCGCCGCCGATCACCAACGAAGCGACAAGGAGCGCCCCGAAATACCAAGTCTTGATGCGTCGCGGCGACATGGCGGCCTACATTCTGACGATGGAGACCGAGGCAACGCGCATCGAACCCCGGTAGCGCTCGCGCCAGCTGTCGGTGGTGGCCCCGGTGCGCAGCGTGAGAACCTGCAGCCCGCAGCCGTCGGCCGGGACCTCGACGGCCTCGGCGAAGGTGCGGTCCGAATAGCTGCCCGCGGCGAGCTCCAGCGTGGCGAGCGGCGTCGGCTCGCCGGACGCGCATCGAAGCTGCCAGAAGACCCGGCGTGGCGCGACAAGGGACCGGGCGTCGGCTTTGGCCTGCAACCGGTAGCGGCCGGGCGGCAAGACGAGCGTTTGCGAGAGATTGCCGAGCCGGGCGGGGCTGTCGAGAAAGCGAATGGTGAGCCCGCCCGGGTCCGGTTCGGCGATCGAGACGTCGACCCCTGAACTGGGCCGCAGCGTCCACTCGAAATACCGACCGCCGGGCGGCCGGGTGAAGGCGGGGTCGTGGACGTATCCCGACACGGCACGCTCGTCGGGGGAGAGGGTGAGCAGGAAGAGCCGATAGGCGTGCTCGTGGGCACCCGCTGCGACCAACGCGGCGATCGCCCTGGCGACCTCGGAGGGCGAGGGTGGCGCATCGGGACCGCGATCGGACAGCAGCAGCGTTTCGGCGACCTCCAGACCAAGGGGCGTGGTCAGCAGGTGGTCGAACACCCGCGTCCGCCAGGGCGGGTCCCCGCCAAGGGCGCTCAGCAGCGCCCGCCGCCCGGCGGGGTCGGCAATCACCGGGCCGATCGCCGGCAGGATGTCCTGGCGCAGGTCCCCCCACCGCCGAAGCAGGATGTCGATGACGCCGACTGCTTCGACGTGGCGCCCGTCGGCGATCGCTTCGCTGAGGGTGAAGAACAGCGCCCGCGGCTCGGTGTGCGACAGGGCCAGGGCGCGGGCATAGAGCGCCCGCGTCTGCTCGGGCCGGCCCTGGCGGTCGCGAAGTTCGGCGAGCAGCGAGTAGCCGCGGGCGTCGCCCGGCGCCAGGGCGAGCAGCGTGGCGATCCCGGATTCCAGCCGTGGGTCGGGGGACGGCATGTCCGCCTCCAGCGCCGAGGCGGCCAATGCGACGCGCGCCTCCGTAGCGAACGGATTCAACCTCAGCGCGAGTTGCGGATCGCGCTCGAGAACCAGACCGCTAGCTGCGTTGGAGACGACGACGCAGGTGACGGTCATAAAGGCGAGCCACCGAGCGGCCGATCGCCATTCCCCGGACACCGACATTGGTTCGATCCGTCACCTTGTCTTCGATTGCCTCGGCTTCGCCGCTCTGACCGTGTCCGTAGGAGTAGTAGCCGTCGTACATGTACCGATAGGCGTAATTGGACTCGACCTTCTCCACATCGAGCTTGGCCATGGTCGCGCCGATGATGTGACCGCCCGCCGAGCTGAGGCGCTTGAGCGCCGCCTTCACCGATTTCCGCGGCGCCTGGTGAGCGGCCACGATCAGCATGGTGGCCTCGGTCAGCCGCGACAGGATCAGCGCGTCGGCGAGACCGATCACCGGCGGCGTGTCGACCAGCACCAGGTCAAACCGCCTGGTGCAGGCGTGCACAATGGCGCTCATGCGGTGCGAGGACAGAAGATCGGCGGGGTTGGGCACCATCGGGCCGGCGGACAGGAAGGTCACGTTGTTCAGCTCCGTGCGCCTGAAGACGCGCGCGATGTCCTCGTTGGATATCGAGCTGGTGAGCAGGTTCGACAGCCCGATCGAATTGTCGGTGCGGAAGATGCGGTGCAGGCTAGGCCGGCGCAGGTCGGCGTCGATGAGCAGCACCCTGACGCCGATGGCGCCGAATTCGTCGGCCAGCTTGTAGGCGCAGGTCGATTTGGTCTCCCCCGGTTCGGCGCTGGCCATCAACAGGCTGCGCGGGGCACCCTCGGGGCCGGCGAACTGCAGCGAGGTTCTGAGCGACCGATAGGCTTCGGCAAGCGCCGACTTCGGGTTGGCGAGCGCCCCGGCGAGCGCCTCGCCTTCGACCCGCGGAATGATGCCCAGAACCGGCAGCTTGAGTTCGGCCTCGATCTGATCGGGGACGTTGAACTTGTTGTTGAGCAGCTCGGAGAGATAGATGATCGCCGCCGCCAGGAGACTGGAAAGGGCGAAGTAGATGATCAGGTTGGCCGAGAGCTTCGGCGCGTACGGCGAGGCGGGAACCACCGCATAGTCCACAACATCGACGTTGGCGCTGCGCAGATCGGAGACGACGCCGACCTCGTTCAGCTTGTCGATCAGCGACTGATACTGGGCGCGATTGGATTCCACCTCGCGGCGCAGGATGGTGTACTGGATGTTCTTGTCCTGGAAGGCGACCTGATGGGCTTCCAGATTCGCCAGTTCGGCGCGCAGATCCGCCTCCTGTTGGACCGCCTCCCGGTGCTGCACCTGGATCGATGCGGCGATCTCGTCGATCTGGGCCGCCAGCTGCCGCTCGAGTTCGTCGATGCGGGCCTGCAATTGCCGCATTTCGGGAAAGCCCGGCTTGAAGGTGCCGAGGTTGTGCTGGTACTCGGCGCGAAGCTCGGCGATGGTGGCCCGCGTGCCCTTGACGGCTTCGTCATCGAGCACCCGGGGCAGATGCCCGGCCTCGCCGGATTCGATCTGGGCGACCAGACGATCGGCCCCCAGACGCTCCTGGATGGCGCTGGACAGGGCGGCGTTGAGGGCCTCGATATTGGCGGCCACCAGCGAGCCGTCGTTCCCGGCCGAACTCAGGCCGGCCTGAGTGGCGTAGGCAACCAGGGCGCTCTCGGACTGCTCGAGCTTGGATTTGACCTCGGCCACCTGCTCCTCGATGAACTGGCGGGCCAGATCCGAGGTTTCGACCGTGCGATCGACCTGCTGGTCCATGTAGGAGCGCACGACCTGGTTGGCGATGGCGGCGGCAAGCTCGGGGTCGGGGTCGGAATAGCCGACCGATATCAGGGAGGTGCCGCGCACCAGCGTCACCGAGAGGTGATCGAGCAAGCGATCGAGCGCCAGGGTCTCGCGGGTCACCGCGTCGAGATCGGCTAGGCGCGGCCGCGAGTCGCCGCCGAAAACGCGATCGAAGATATTGGCGACCGAGAAGTCGGGGCGCGGCAGGACGTAGGCGGCATTCTGAGCGAGGTTCAACTCCAGGACCACCCGGCGCGCCAGATCGCGGCTGTGCAATTTCTGGCGGGCGGTCTCGAACGCCCTGACGTCCCCGGTCTGGGTGACGATGTCGAGATCCTGCAGGACCCTGGCAGTCGGCACCATGATCTCGATGCGCGCCTCGGCCAGGAAGCGGGGCGTCTGCATCAAGGTCACCACGGTGCCCAAAACCAGCCCCGCCGCGACCAGAACCGCGATCAGCCAGCGATACTGGATGAGGTACCACAGGAGCCGGATCGGGCTGAGGGCGTCCTCCTCGTCGGCCGGGCCGCGGCCGGACAGGGCCTCGAAGCGGAAGCCGTCGCCCGCGCCGGCCCGATCAAGGGCAAACGCGGCGGCCTGGCCCGTTGCCGGCACCGACCCTGGAGCGAGCGCACCTGGCCGCTCAAGCATGGAGCACCCCCGACGCGAAGCGCGTTGCGCGACGTACCGGTCTGACTAGCAGCTGCCTCGCCATCGCTCTAACGTAGTAATCCGGATGCGCCAGTGGCGATGCCGAGGGCCTCGCGCAGGTTCCGGGTCGCGATCCGGGTGCCTGAGGCGAAGACCACAACCACATCGCCACCGACGATTGACGGGTCAGGCGCGTTGCCCTTGCGAATGGCGCCAAGGTCGTACTGAGCGACAAGGCGCTGGTCGGCGTAGTCGCGGAAGATGAACACCTTGCCCGGGTCGGCGATGTCGGAGAGCCCGCCGGCGAGCGCGATCACCCGCACCAGGCTCGACCCGGAGGAGGTTGAGAAGATGCCGGCATCGCGCACCTCGCCTTCGACCGTGACGCGCTGGCCGAAGGACTCCTTGAGGAAGACGCTCACTTCGGGCGACTGCAGGAAGCTGGCGCCATAGAGCCGTTCGATCTCGGCCTCCAACTGACGCGCCGTCTTGCCGGCGGCCTCGACGGCCCCGATCAGCGCCAGGGAGATTCTGCCCGAAGCGTCGACGGCAACGGTGGCGTCGAGCTCATCGACGCGGAAGACGTCGATTTCGAGGACGTCATTGGGGGCGATGGTGGCCCCCGCGGCGTCGGCCGCCGCCGGGAGCGGCAGGGCCGAGACCCTGACCAGTTCGGGTTCCGTGCCCGGCGCGATGCTGGCGGTGGTCAGGACGGGATCGGCGT
>CAZNOZ010000073.1:0-7553 GCA_964574935.1 uncultured Devosiaceae bacterium
GAGAAAAAGCGAGCCGGCCGACAATTCGGCCGCCCCCGCGGAGCGGTGAGCGAAGTAAACCCGACGCTCTACGCGTCCGGGCACGTGTCGCGGAAGACTGCGCATGCCGTGGTGTTTGCGAACAGCGAGCGAAGAGCGAGCCGGCCGACAATTCGGCCGCCCCCGCGGAGCGGTGAGCGAAGCGAACTCGCGTGAGCGAAGTAAACCCGACGCTCTACGCGTCGGGACACTTGTCGCGGAAGATGTCGCCGTTGGCGTCGCGGAAGTAGCACTGGTCGTCGACGCCGGCGACCCGGCCGATGAGCTCGCCGGTCACCCCGCCGGCGATCGCCCCGGCGATCAGGCCGATCGGCCGGCCGGTCGCCAGCCCGCCCACCACCGCGCCGGCCCCCGCGCCGATAGCGGCGCTGCGCGAGAACGCCTGGCAGCCGGCAAGTGCGACGCTCGCGGCGAGCATCAGTGAAATCGCAATGAAACGCATGATGAAAACCCCCGGGTCAGATACGCAGATACAAGGCGCCCGCGGGCGCCGACCCAACTGGCCGCAATTGTGCGCGCCGTTGGGTTTCCCGGGGATGAACCGGCATGCTTAACGCTTCGCTCGCCCCGCCCCGCGCGGACCAGCCCGCCCCCACATCGTCACCCTCGGGCCAGCCTGCCCGGCGTGAGGGCAGGCAGAGACCCGAGGGCCCATGATGAGGAGCAACGCGAGGATCTTTCGTAGCTACATTCCGGGGGAGCGCGAACGCCGTCAAACGGGAGGGGGTCAACTCCCGCCGCTTGCCTCGGCGCGGCAACCGGCCTATCGAAGCGGCCGCCTCATTCGCGGAGTGTTCGATGAGCCTCGCCCGCTGGGCCGCATCTCTGTTGCGCCTCGCCGCCCTGCTGCTGGCGATCGGCATCCTGCCGAAGCTCGTGCTCGGCATGTTCGGCATCGGCCTGATCATCACCGAGATGCTGTTCCTGTCGGTCACCCCGCCGGGCCTGTTCGTCCTCGCCGTCGCCATCGTGCTGTTCATCGCCGACCGCATCCGCAATCGCCCGCGCTCTTGATTCAACGCAAGGATATGCCGACCTGACGCAATCAGAGTGCTGACGACGCGAAGAGGACACCGCGATGACCGAAGAGCCGATTGAGGATCCGACAGACGAACCGCTCGACGAGCTGGCCATGGATCCCGCCTTCCTGCGCATGCTGATCCTCAAGGTGCGGGCGCTGATGGCCAAGGAAGCCGGCGAGGACGACGAGTCCGCCGACAGTCCCGCCGACGACGATGCCCGCGACTCGCTGCTGGAGATGGAAGGCGATCTCGGCCGCGACGAGCTGGTCAACGAAATCGACGGGCTCGACCGCGATCAGCAGAACGAGCTGGTGGCGCTGATGTGGATCGGCCGCGGTGATGCCGAGCCCGAAGAGTGGGACGACACGACCGCGCTCGCCGACGAGCGCCGCGAGGGATCGACCGCCGAATACCTGCTCGGCCACCCCGAACTCGCCGACCACTGGGCCGAGGCCCTCGACAAGCTCGGCCACGGTACCGCCGTCCTCGAGGAAGGCGAATTCTGAGCGCCCGATTGCGCCGCCGCCAAGAAGTTCCCGCCATGGATGAGCGAGATATCGATATCGACCCCGCCCATCTGCTGGCTTGGCTGCGCGCCGGGCGAGCGGCCGGCGACCGCGCCCTGACCGTCCGCGCCACCCGCGACTACCGGTCCGCTGACCTGCCGAATCCTCAGCTGCTCGGGATCGGAGAGGAAACCGACCTCGCCGAACTCACCGCCGTCGGTGTTCTCGAACTCGCGCCCGCCGACTCGTCAGACGGCTGGTCGCTGGAATTGCGTGTGGAGGACGAGCTCGGCGCGCATACCCCCGACGATGAATCGGTGGCCGATGAACCCGAGGAGATCGACCTCGACGCCTTCGAGGCCGATTTCGTCACGCCCGCGCGTGGCACCGTCTTCGGCCTCGCCCGATTCGAATCGGGGGCCGCCCGGGCACGCTTCGAGGCGCTGTTCGCCGACCTGCTCAGTGACCGTCACCGGCCGTGACGGCGCCCCAAACGAACTGCGCCCGGCCCTCAGGCCAGGCGCAAATCGGTTTGCGATCGCGTGTTGCGATCAGCTGGTGCCCATGGCGTTCCGAATGCCACCGGCGATGGCCGTCAGGATGCCGCCGCCAATGAGGCCGACGATCGCTTGGCCGATCCAGGTGCCGATGCCTTGCGCCTCGGCGCCGGCGCCGACAATGCCGGCGAGCCCGGGGATATAGGCGGAGACCCACACGAGAACGATTCCGCCGATCGCTCCGGCCACGACGTTCCCCACGGTTCCCAGATTGACGCCCTTGACCATCTGGCCAATGCCGATGCCACCAACGGCGCCAAGAACGAGTGAGATGATAATCGCGACAATATCCATAAGACTGATCCCTGTTTAGGAGGGCAATTCCGCCCACTCACGCCCCCATGCTAACCTCAACTCTTGGTGAACGGAAGGTGAAAACCCCATCGGCACACAACCCAATCGAGGGCGTATCCCGGCTGCCGCTAGACCGGATCCCAGTGAAACAGGAACCCGAAGCGCACGAAATAGGGCACCGTCAGCGCCACCGCGAGCACCCGGATGGGCACCGAAGAGAACCGCCTGACGATCAGAGCGGCCAGCCCCACCCCGGCAATCATCTCGATGCCGCCGACGATGTCGCCATAATGGTCGCGCCGCCAGTAGCTGATGGGAGAATGGAACCGCCAGTCCGAGAACGGCCAGAAATGCACGTGCGCATCCTCAACATGCACCGGAAAGTCGAGCCCCACATGCAGCAGCGCCGCGCCGGCGAAAAGCATGACCGCCACCCCCCACGCCCCCAGCCTGTCGCCGCGCCGATGCATGAGGTAGCCGACGCCCGCCAATCCCGCGTAGAGCGGCGCCGAATTCGAAACCGCCGACAGGCTCTGCCACGGCTCGGACCAATAGAGCCCGTCCGGCTGCCGCCACAAATTGGCGCCGTCGGCCGTCAACCGCCCCACCACGACCATCACGAACACGCTGAGATCCGGCGTCAGCCCGCCCAGCCACGCCGCGGCGACCTGGAACCAACGCTGCGAGGGCCGCGCCAGGGCGCCGCCGGCGACCAGCAGGTGGGTGGTGGTCAGCATCGCGCCTCCCGGCGGCCAACGCTACGTGACGCCGCACCTGGCCGCCAGCCACCAATTCGTGAGGCGATTGCATTCGACTTGGCCCCTCCTCATATGGGAGGCCGAAGCCCACCCGCCGCGCCAATTCCGTGCATTTCATGGTCTATTTCACTCTGCTCGCCGGACTTGTCGCTCTCGGCGTCGGCGGTGACCTGCTCGTTCGAGGTGCCGTGGGCATTTCGAACCGGCTCCGGATCATGCCACTGCTGGTCGGGCTCACCATCGTATCGCTGTGCACCTCGGCGCCCGAACTGGTCGTCTCGGTCGACGCAGCCCTCGCCGGCGCATCAGGGCTGGCGCTGGGCAACATCGTCGGCTCCAATACAGCCAATGTGTTGGTCGTGCTCGGGCTGCCGGCAATGTTCACGACCATCTCGGCTGGTCAGGACGGCCTTCGCCAGTCGTTCATATTCATGATCGTGGTCAGCTTGACGCTGGTCGGAGTTTCCCTTGACGGAACCATCGGGCGCACCGATGGCGGCATGCTTGTCGCCCTGCTGGCGTTCTTTCTGATCTACAGCGTCTGGACAGGGACCAACAAGAATGCCCGCGCCATCGGCCAAAACCCCCAGAGTGGCGGCCGAGGTGGAATTGGCGGCCTTTTGCTTTTCGTCGTCATCGGCGCCGTCGGCCTCGCCCTGGGTGGCCGGCTCGCCACCGATTCGGCCATCGAGATCGCCCGCCGCTGGCATGTTGCCGATAGCGCCATCGGCCTGACCATTCTGGCGCTGGGCACCTCGCTGCCCGAACTCGCCGCCGGCATTTCCGCCGCCGCCCGCGGCCAGCACGCGGTCGCCATCGGCAACGTCCTCGGCTCGAACATCCTGAACATCCTGTTTATCCTGGGCGTCGTCAGCCTGATCGCGCCGCTGGGCGTCACGCCGAACTTTTTCGCGCTCGACTACTGGGTCATGCTCGCGGCGGCGGCCGCGCTGGTGCCGATCGTTTTTCTCGCGCGCAGCATCGGCCGGGCAACGGGCGCGGCGATGACGGCGGCCTATATTGTGTATGTGCTGTTCGTATATCAGTTGTCCGCGGCACCCGGCGTCGGCGGCTAGCGTCAGGAGGAGCAGTTCGAATGGCGGAGATTGTCCTCATCACCGGCGCGGGACGGCGCATCGGCGCGGCGCTGGCCCGCGGCCTCGCCGAAGCCGGCCATGCGGTCGTCATCCACTACAACTCCTCGGTCGACGCCGCCGAGGCGCTGGCCGAGGAGATCAACAATGCCGGCGGCCGGGCCGCCATCTTCGGCTGCGACCTCACCGACCGTTCGATGTACGGCAAACTGATCGCCCACGCCGCCGAACCCTTCGGGCCGCCGACCGTGCTCATCAACAACGCCTCGATGTTCGTTGCCGACACCCCGGACACCGTGACCGCGCAGACCTGGGAATCCCACTTCAAGGTGCATGTGGAGGCCCCCGCGTTCCTGGCCCGCCATTTCGCCGCCCAGCTTCCCGACGACGCGCCCGGCAATATCATCAACATGGTCGACGAACGGGTGCTGCGCGTCTCGCCGCACTTTTTCTCCTACCATCTGTCGAAATCGGCGCTGTGGACCGCGACCCGCACAATGGCCTTGCACTACGCGCCGCGCATCCGGGTCAACGCCATCGGCCCCGGCCCCTCGCTGAAGGAGGAGGGGCAGTCCGACGAATCGTTCGACCTTGTCCAGCACCGGCTGCCGCTCGAACACGCACCGGCGCTGGCCGAGTTCGTCGCCACGGCGCTCTATTTCATCACCACGCCGTCGGTCACCGGTCAGATGATCGCCCTCGACGGCGGCCGGCATCTTCTGGGTCCGGAGACCGGCGAATGAACGCTCCCCGATGACCACCGCCGCCCTCGACAAAGGCCCTCGGATCGTCAAGGCGTTCGTCAGGACCCTGCCCGCCTCCCCGGGCGTCTACCGCATGCTCGATGAGCACGGCGCCGTCATCTATGTCGGCAAGGCCCGCAATCTGAGAGCCCGGGTCAACAACTACACGCGCCTCGAAGGCAACCCGGTCCGTATCGCCCGGATGATCGCCGCCACCCGCTCCATGGAGTTCGTCACCACCCAGACGGAGTCCGAGGCGATGCTGCTCGAGGCCAATCTCATCAAGCGCCTCCGGCCCCGTTACAACGTCCTGCTGCGCGACGACAAGTCCTTCCCCTATATCCTCATCGCCACCGACAACGAGGCCCCGCAAATCCTCAAGCATCGCGGCGTCCGCCGCCGCAAGGGCCGCTATTTCGGTCCCTTCGCGTCCGCCGTCTCGGTGGGACGCACGATCACTGCGCTGCAGAAGGCGTTTCTGATCCGCAACTGCTCGGACAGTTTCTACGCCTCCCGAACCCGGCCGTGCCTGCAGTTCCAGATCAAGCGCTGCGCCGCCCCCTGCACCGGCGAGATTTCGATCGCCGACTACAATTCGCTCGTTGCCGACGCGGTGGCGTTCCTGAGCGGCAAGTCGAAAACGGTCCAGGCGCACCTGTCCGAGGAAATGAACCAGGCCGCCGAAGCGCTCGATTTCGAGCGCGCCGCGATGCTCCGCGACCGCCTCAGCGCCCTGGCGCTGATTCAGAGCCAGGGCGACATTGTCGCCACAACCGTCTCGGATGCCGACGTTTTCGCCATTCACGAGCAAGCCGGAAAGTTCTGCGTGCAGGTGTTTTTCTTCCGCGCCCACCAGAACTGGGGCAATCACGCCTTCTATCCGCGCGCCGACAAGTCGCTGACCGAGCCGGAGGTGCTCGGCGCCTTCCTGACGCAATTCTACGAAAACCGCACGCCGCCGCCGCTGATCCTGATCTCCCACGACATCGCCGAGCGCCAGCTCATGGAAGAAGCGCTGTATGTGCGCGCCAAGCACAAGGTTTCGATCGCAGTCCCCAAGCGCGGCGAGCGCCGGCAACTCGTCGAGCACGCGCGGGTCAACGCCCGCGCCGCCCTCGGCCGGCAGCTTTCCGAATCCGCCTCCCAGCGCTCGCTGCTCGAGAGCTTCGCCGAGACATTCGGCCTCGCCGAGCCCCCGCGCCGCATCGAGATCTACGACAATTCCCACATCCAGGGCGCCAATGCCGTCGGCGCCATGGTAGTCGCCGGACAGGAGGGATTTTCCAAGCGCCACTACCGGACCTTCAACATCAAGACCGCCGATCTGAGCCCCGGCGACGATTTCGGGATGATGCGCGAGGTCCTCGGCCGGCGCTTTGCCCGGCTTGCCGCCGAAGCTCAGGCGGCGGTCGACGAGGATCCCGACGCGATACCGGATTGGCCCGATGCCGTGCTGATCGACGGCGGCCGTGGCCAGGTAAACGCCGTCCGCGACGTCCTGGAGAGCCTCGATCTGCCCCGCGAGGTGGCGCTGATCGGCATCGCCAAGGGCGAGGAGCGCAACGCCGGCCGCGAGACCTTCTATCTGCCGGGCCACGAGCCCTTCATGCTGCCGGCCCGCGACCCGGTGCTCTACTACGTGCAGCGGCTGCGCGACGAGGCGCACCGGTTCGCCATCGGCACCCACCGGGCGCGCCGCAAAAAGCAGATTGCACGCAACCCCCTCGACGAAATCCCCGGCATCGGGCCGACCCGCAAGCGCGCCCTGCTCCACCATTTCGGCTCGGCCAAGGCCGTCTCCCGTGCCGCACTGGCCGACCTCGAAGCGATCGAAGGCATCTCGACCGAGACCGCCCGTCGGATTTACGATCACTTCAATCGCGACTGAACCGCCCCGGAACGCCCCATGTCGCTGCCCAACCTGCTGACCATTGCCCGCATCGTCGCCATTCCGATTGTCGTCTGGCTGGTGCTCGCCGGCACCACGCCGCTCGCCTGGACCGCGTTCGCGCTCTATGTGGCGGCGGCGGTCACCGACTATGTCGACGGGGTTCTGGCCCGGCGCATGGGCACCGGCTCCAGCCTCGGCACGATGCTCGACCCGATCGCCGACAAGATGCTGGTCGGGGCGCTGATCGTGACCTTCGCCGCGACCGGCCAGCTCACCGGGATCGATCTCGTCCCTGCCCTGGCGATCGTCCTGCGCGAGATCTTCATCTCGGGTCTCAGGGAATATATGGGCGGCCGTCAGGTCACGGTCGCGGTCTCCGCGCTCGCCAAGTACAAGACCGCCACCCAGCTGGTCGCCGTCGGGCTGGTGATGCTCGAACCGCTGGTCGCCGGCATCTCGCTGCTCGCCGAACTGGTGCTGTGGGCGGCGGCGGCGCTGACGGTGTGGACCGGCTACCGCTATTTCGCCGGCGTGTGGCGGCACCTCAGGGAGCCCGTGACATGAAGCTCGTCTACTTTGCCTGGATTCGCGAACGGCTGGGGCGGGCCGAGCAAGCGGTGGAGCCGCCACCCGAGGTGCGCACCGTCGG
>CAZNOZ010000074.1:0-7269 GCA_964574935.1 uncultured Devosiaceae bacterium
GTGGCGGGCGGCTAGGGTCTAGATGCTGCCGCGCACGTGCGGACGGACCTTCGAGCGGTAGAATCTCGCCAACCGCTCGGTGAGCTCGGGGAAGAGGCGCGGGCGCTCGGTGGCGGCGACGTTGTCGACCAGCTGCTCGGGGCGCGAGACCCCGGCGATGACGGTGGAAACCGCCGGCTGGTCGAGCAGCCATCTGAGCGCCAGATGCGTCATCGGCCAGTCCCTGGGCTTCATCGTCTCGAGTTCTTCGACGAGCTCAACCCCCTTCTCGAACGGCAGGCCGGAGAAGGTCTCGCCGACGTTGAAGGACTGCCCGTCGCGGTTGAAGTTGCGGTGGTCGGTTTCGGCGAAGTGGTGGGACTTTCCGAACTTCCCCGTGAGCAGCCCGGAGGCCAGGGGCAGACGCACGATGATGCCGACATCGGCGACAGCGGCGCGCGGCAGGAGTTCCTCGGCGGCGTCCTGGCGGAAGATGTTGTAGATGATCTGCAGGGTCGCGAGCCCGGGGTATTTCAGGCAGGTGAGCGCGTCGGCGACCGTCTCGACGGAGGCGCCGTAGTGGCGGATCAGCCCCTCGCGCTTGAGGTCGTCGAGCCAGGCGAAGATCTCTCCGTCCTCGAGTACCTTCGGCGGCACGCAATGGAGCTGGGCGAGGTCGATCGTATCGGTGCGCAGGCGCTCGGCGGAGCCCTGCAGCGTTTCCCTGACGGTCTCGCGGCTGAAGTGCTCGAGGGCGATACCGGGACCGCGGCCGAGCTTGGTGGCGACGTGGACGCCGATGTTGCCGGGTTCGGCCTCGGCGATCAGCTGCTCCGAGCGGCCGCCGCCATAGGCATCGGCGGTGTCCCAGAAATTGACGCCGAGCTTGACGGCGGTGGAGAGGATCTCGCGGGCCGTCGCATCGTCCATGCCGCCCCAGTCGCCGCCGAGCTGCCAGCAGCCCAGGCCGATCTCGGAGACGTTGTAGCCCGTCTTGCCCAGGCGCCGTTTGTGCATGTTCTTCCCCGGAGGCTGTTCGGCGTTGCACATAGACCGGGGGCGGCGGGGAGGCAAGGCGGTGCAGGGCGCGCGCCGGGATGGTAGGCTGGCCGGAGCCACCGGGCGTTTCCCGGGCCCAGGGGAGCAGTGACACATGAGCATGGACGTTCTTTTTGTCGGCGGCACGGGGCAGATCTCGCTCCGCTGCGTTGAGCGGGCGGCGGGCGAGGGGCACCGCGTGACCGTCTTCAACCGGGGGCAGCGCGAGGAGAAGCTGCCCGAGGGGGTGACATCGATCGCCGGCGACATGAGCGATCCGGCTTCCTACGGGCAGCTCGGCGAGCAAAGCTGGGACGTGGTTTGCCAGTTCATGGTCTTCACGCCCGACCAGATGGTCCTTGACATCGAGACGTTCGCCGGCAAGGCGGGGCAGTACATCTTCATTTCCTCGGCCTCGGTCTACGAGAAACCGGCGCGGCACTACGTGATCACCGAGAAGACGCCGACGGTGAACCCGTTCTGGGTGTACTCCCAGAACAAGATCGCCTGCGAAGCGGCGCTGAGGGCGAGCGACGATCTCAGCTGGACGATCGTTCGGCCCAGCCACACCATCCGGACCGGGCTGCCGGCCCAGGTCGGCGATGGCGCCGAATTGGGGCATCGGCTCATGGCGGGCAAGCCGGTGCTGGTGGCCGGGGACGGGACCTCGGTGTGGACACTGACCCGGCCGGCGGACTTCGCGGTGCCGTTCGTCGGGCTGTTCGGCAAGGACGCGGCGCTGGGCGAGGATTTCCACATCACGCAGGACCGCGGTTTCACCTGGGACCAGATCTACCAGGCGATCGCGCGAGGGCTGGGGGTCGAGGCGAAGATCGTGCACGTGCCCACGGATACGCTGGTGCGCTACGAGCCGGAATGGACGGGGCCGCTGATGGGCGACAAGTCGTGGACGGCGCTGTTCGACAATTCCAAGGTCAAGGCCGTGGCGGGCGCGTTCACCTGCGTAGAGGGCATCGACGAGGTGGTGGCGGAGTCGGTCGCCAACTTCAAGGCGCAGCGGGAGCAAGGCGGGCCGGGCGCGGACGCCGATGATGCCCTGATGGACCGGATCGCGGCCGAGCAGATGGCGCTGGGGTAGGTCTTCTGCCTGACGCGCGTTCGCTTCGCTCCCCCCTCCGGCGGGGCGGCGGAGACGTTCCCTCGCTGCGCTCGTGCGTCTCTTCTTCTGAAGGGCTCGGCGCGGTCCTGCGTATTCGTGCGCCCGGCGTCGGGCGGTGCTAGGCTCGCGGGCGGCCGCGGCGCCCAGGGATCGTCACAGTGGCTCGCACAAAAAGGGAGGCCGACATGCAACGTTACGTGGTTTTGTTCAACTGGACCGACAAGGGGATCGCGTCCGCCAAGCAGTCGCCGGCGCGGCTCGACGCCAGCCGCGAGATGGCAAAGGCCTATGGTTGCGAGATCGGGCAGATGTTCCTGACCGTGGGGGCCTACGACTTCGTGGTCGAGGTGACGGCGGCCGACGATGCGGCGCTGGCCAAGTTCCTGATCGCCCTGGGGGCGCAGGGCAACATCCGGACCACGACGCTGAAGGCGTTCTCGGAAGACGAATATCGGGAGATCATCGCCGGGGTGTGAGGCGGCGGCGGCCGGTTCAAGGCTGCCGCAATCCGATCCTGGCGAATCGGGGAGAGGCCGAACCGATCGTGCCGTATTGTCGCATCGGCGGGGCCCGAGCGGCCCGCAGCGGAGGCGCGCGAGGACAATTGTAGCCGCGTCGCGCCGGATTGGCGCCTCTCAGGGCCCGATTCACGCCGCATTAGCCACAAGCGCAAGGAATCGCCGCCCAGGCGCCCGAACGGCGCCCTTGAGACAATCTCTGTCAACCTGGCTCGTGCAAGCTCCGGTCAAATGCGAGGTGAACGGGGACTGGCGACGCATGTCTGACGGCAAGTCAGCGGCACGCGACAACAAGGCAGGCGCCAAGGCGCGCGATGCGGCTTCCCAAACCAGGCCGGGGGGCCTCAGCGAACAGGAGGCGCTGCGCCTGCTTGTCGACAATCTGCCCAGCGGGGCGGCCCTGTTCACCATGGACGGGCGCCGGGTGGTCTCGAATCCGGAGTTTCGGCGCATCCACGGCATCGACAGTTTGCCGCCCGGCATTCTGCCCGACGGTGTCGATCCGGCCTCCGTGACGCTGTGGGACTTCGTGGAGGCGGGTGTGTTCGACCGCTACATGGAAAATCCGCGCGCCATGTTCACCGAGCTCTTCGCCCGTCTGAAGCGTGGCGAGGAGTTCGTGCACATCATGGAGTCGCGCGGGCGCGTTGTCGAAGTGCGCGACACGCCGATCGGCAAGGATCTGTTTCTGACCACGCAGACCGACGTCACCGAACGCGTGATCGCCGAGCGCGAGGTCGAGCACATGGCCAATCACGATGCGCTGACGGACCTCAACAACCGGGCCGCCTGGGGGCAGGCGCTCAAGAACGCGCTGGAGGGGGCGAAGGCGAGGTCGGAGCAATTCGGAATCATCTCTGTCGACCTCGACCGATTCAAGGACGTCAACGACACGTTCGGACACGGCGCCGGAGACGCGCTGCTCAGGGAAGTCGCCCGACGCCTTCGCAAAGCGGCGCCGGACAGCTTCATCGCCCGGCTGGGGGGCGACGAGTTCATGATCCTTAGCCAGGGACCGCAGCCGGAAACCGCGGCGAGGGTCGCCGATCGGCTGTTCATGATCACGACCGGCGAAGTGGAGATCGAAGGCCACTCGCTGCGGATCGGGCTGAGCGCGGGGATTGCGCTCTATCCGAAGAACGGCGCCGGCGAGGAGGATCTGCTGAACGCCGCCGACGCGGCGCTGTACCGCTCGAAGGAGCAGGGGCGGGGCACCTGGTGCCTGTTCGAGCCGGAAATGGACCAGCGCATCCACAATCGCAGGAAACTGGCCCGGGACCTTCGCGAGGCTCTGAAGAACGAGCAGTTCTCGCTGCACTACCAACCGCAATCGACGGTTGCCGGCGAGGTGACGGGCTTCGAGGTGCTGCTGCGCTGGGAGCACCCCAAACACGGGTTGATGGCCCCCGAGCAGTTCATCCGGCTGGCCGAGGAAATCGGACTGATCGTCGATATCGGCGAGTGGGTGCTGGAGACGGCGTGCCGCGAGGCAGCCAATTGGGACCCCAAATACTCGGTGGCGGTGAACCTCTCGCCGCTGCAGGTGCGCCACGGCGAACTGCCGCAGATGGTGCACCGGATCCTCTTCGAGACGGGGCTGAAGCCCAACCGCCTGGAACTGGAAATCACCGAAGGCGCGCTGGTTCACGATTTCCCGCGGGCGCTGAGCGTCTTGAGGCGCATCAAGGCACTCGGCGTGCACGTGACGATGGACGATTTCGGGACCGGCTATTCCTCGCTGAGCTATTTGCAGGCCTTCCCCTTCGACAAGGTGAAAATCGACAGGAGTTTCGTGGGCGACATCGGGCGGGACCGGCATGCGCGCGAGATCGTCAAGGCGGTGATCGGACTGGGGCGCGGGCTCGATGTGCCCATTGTCGCCGAGGGCGTGGAGACCGAAGCGCAGCGCCGCTTCCTGGAAGACGAGAACTGCTACGGCATTCAGGGCTTTCTGCTCGGCCGGCCGGAAAGCCACCCCAATACCGCGGCGCGGCTGGACACCGACGAGGACGCCGGGCCCGCCAGGCCGGCGGACCGCAAGAGCGGCTGACGGCCTAGTCGCCGGTTTGGGCCGGCGTGTCGGCGGGAGCGGCGAAGCCCCTGATAATCAGCCACAGCGCCAGCACCATCTCCTGAACGGCGATGGGGAGGGTCAGGATCGCCTCCCACAGGGGCACGGAAATCCCGTTCAGATTGAGGGTGCCGGAGACGACAAGCAGCGCCCCGCCGATCAGCCCCCACCACGAGATGACGAGCGGCACGAGGCGCGAGCGGATGAGCAGATAGCCGAGGATGACGGCGGAGACGCCGAAGACGATCTCGGTGCCGATCAGGAAGGTCGTATCGGCGGCATAGAGCATCAGGTCGCCGATGGACTGGAAATGCGCATCGGCCGGCATGCCGGCGAGCACGAAGGCGTTGCCCCAGTTGAGCAGGCCCAGCCAGACGGCGGCGGCGATCAGCGCCAGCGTGCCCTCGATGGTGCGGGCCGCGACATAGCCGATCGCCAGCGCCTCGCCGGTGCGTTTGAGGACCGGATAGAAGGCCACGGCGATGGCGACCACGGCGCCGGCCATGGCGAGGATCAGGAATACCGCGAAGACGTAGGTGCCGGAATTGGCGGCGACGTTGGCCAGATAGTCGGGGCCGGTGAGCAGCGGGCCGAAGATCGGCAGGCTCACGATCGGCAACGCGGTGGCGAGGATGAACAACACGCCGACGGTGATGGCGGTGAGGCGGTCTGCGGTCATGGCTTGGGTCCCTTCTGCGGGGTTCGGTGTCGGACCGGAATCGAGGCGGAATCGCCGCCGGAGGCCATGATTTGGGTCAAGCTTTTTTGGGGTCTTTGCGTCATTGCGAGGTCCAAAGACCGTGCGATCCGGGGCGGATGGCTCGGAGCGGATGGTTCTGGATTGCCGGAAGCTTGTTGTGCCTCGCGCCGGCGGGCTTTGTTGTGCCTCGCGCCGGCGGGCTTTGTTGTGCCTCGCGCCGGCGGGCTTTGTTGTGACACGCGCCGGCGGGGAACGTTGCTTTCCCGAGGCGCGGGCCGCCGCCGCGGTGACCTGGCGTTGGAAGAAGTTCTTGAGTGTATTTTCTGAATAAACTAACCTTTGCCTGAATTTATTACTTAAGTTTTCAAGCCACGCGACCGCTAAAGTTATTCGGGATTATCGATTTATCTTGCGTTTTTCAGCATCGGCCTTTATGGTCATTGTCGAACATACGGTCATGAACGGCCGCCCGCGCCGGGCTATCGGCGCGACGCATCCTCGAACTCTCAGACGCCCGATCCCGGCCGCATGGCGCGGCGGGAGCCAGCCGATGCCGGAGAAGCACGTGATCGACGCAAGCCGAAGCAGGTCGCATGCGCGGGACGGCTCCGAACGGCGCCCGCGACAGGGACCGACGGACCAGGACGCCCGGGCTTCCGTGCTGCGGAAGAACACCGAGCGCCTGCTCGAATTGCGGCGCGCCAAGCAGACCGAAGCGGGGAACCGCAAGCGCATGAACGCCACCGCCAAGGCGGGCGGCAAGCGCGCGAGCCTGCCCCGGACCGTACAGTCCAGACCCTGAACCGACCAACCCGAAGCCGCCTGAAGGAACCTCCGATGCTCGTCAAAAACCTCGATCGCCTTCTGGGCCTGCTCATCGGGGCGGGAGTCGCGCTCGCCTTCGTCAGCGGCGCCGCGTTCATGCATGACATGACACGCCCCGTCGGCGCTGCCGCCACCGCCGTGATCTACACGCCCTGACACTGGTCGACGGGCGGGGTTGCGGGATCGGCGCCGGGATCGGCGGCATGCTTCCGGCTGCGGGAGCTTCTGATTTGGCGATGAAGATAGGGGCGGCGAGTTGTCCGTTCGCCAGCGGCCATGATCTGGGTCGAGTTTTTCGGGGTCCATTCCCTCATTGCCGTCGTTCGTCGGCCAATCGCTCCACTGGAGCGATTGGTCACTCCTCCTCACTTCCGGCAATCCAGAGCACGGAACGAAGACTGGATCACCGGGATTTTGTTGTGCCTCGCGCCGGCGGGCTGGCCCGGTGATGAGGGGACAGGAAGAGCACACCAAAACCTCCGGTCAGCGTTTCGCCTCCGGTTCCCGCGGCTCCCTTTTCGTGGCCTCCGTGCGGAGGCAGCGGCGTGAGGCGAAACGAACTGGTTGCTGTTGCCACTCGACCATAGGTCTCGTGGCCTTCCTTCGCTCTCGAAGCGCCACTGGCGCTTCTCGTCCCGACTTCGCCGGGACCGCTTGGAAGTCACGCGTCCGGGGTTTTGGGCTTATCACCGAGCTATCGGGGGGGGCACGCTTACGCCCCGATCGCCGCCTTTGGCGGACGCCCCCCGGCTCTCACGTGGCTGCCCCGAAACATAGCCGGGGCAAGCTGGACGTGGCCGACTTCGCGGGCGGGTTTTGCCTGGACCGGAACGCCTTCCGGCCCACCCGAGCCCCCGCCGCCTGGTTACGTGGCCAGCGCTGCCGTGCGGCGAGGTGAGGGAAGAATAGCATGGGGCCAAAGGGCGGGGATAAGTTCGGGAAATGGGCTGTGGGTGGGGGAGAGGGGGAGATGGGGACGATCAACCACTTGATTGCACTTCGCGCGGAGGGCAACATC
>CAZNOZ010000075.1:0-7198 GCA_964574935.1 uncultured Devosiaceae bacterium
CCGCATCCAACCCTGGGTCCGCGCGATGCCGAGGAATTCATCTACATGGGCGATGCGCGCCTGCTTGAGCGTCCCGACGGTGAGGCCGAAGGGGCAAACGCGGCGTTTGCCGACTATCTGTATCTGCGCGACAATCCGGCCGGCCGGCATCGCGAGCTCTGGTACCACCAGGATGGCGATCAATCCTGGCTCGTGGTGACACGCGACACGCGTACCCATGAGATCGTCGAGGTCGTCCTGGCGCGCGAGGTGGCGCTGACCGCGGGGGCTCCCGCATGAGCCAGGCCTTTCGTGTCGACGGCGGCCTGCTTGACCGCAACCGTCCATTGGGCTTCCGCTTCAACGGCAAGCGGCTGCGTGGCTATTCCGGGGACACCCTTGCTTCGGCGCTGCTCGCCAACGGCGTTCGTCTGGTGGGACGCAGCTTCAAGTACCACCGTCCACGCGGCATCTTCTCCGCCGGACCGGAGGAGCCAAACGCGCTGGTGACCGTGGGGCGCGGCGCCGAGGCAGAACCCAACACAAGCGCCACGGTCACCGAGCTCTTCGACGGCCTCGAGGCCCGCAGCCAGAACCATCGCGGGCCGCTTGGTTTCGACCTGATGGCGGTCAACGATCTCATCGCGCCGTTCCTGGGACCCGGCTTTTACTACAAGACGTTCATGTGGCCGCGTGCCGCCTGGGAACGCGTCTATGAGCCGCTGATTCGCAGGGCCGCCGGTCTGGGGGCGCTGTCGGGGCAGGCCGATCCGGGGCTCTACGACAAGGGCTATCGTCACTGTGACGTGCTGGTGATCGGGGCCGGGCCGGCGGGGTTGGCCGCGGCGCTGGCCGCCGGCCAGGCGGGAGCAAGTGTGATCCTTGCGGATGAGGATTTTCGGCCGGGCGGGCGGCTTTTGGCTCAGCGGCAGGAGATCGACGGGCAGGCCGGCGCCGGTTGGGCGCAGGCGGCGTGGGACGAGCTTTCGGGATTCGACAATGTGCGCCTGATGCTGCGCACCACCGTTTTCGGCGTCTACGACCACGGCATCTGCGGCGCGCTGGAACGGACCGCGCCGGGCTCGGGGCGGGACAAGCCGCGACAGATCCTGTGGCGCCTTTATGCCCGCCGCACCGTGCTGTGCGCGGGCGCCACGGAACGACCGCTCGTTTTTCCCGGGAACGACCGTCCGGGCGTGATGTTGGCCGGTGCCGTTCAGGCCTATGCGTCCCGGTGGGCCGTTGCGGCGGGGCGGCGCGTGGCCGTGTTGGCCAACCACGACGACGCTACGGGGCTCGCGGAGGATTTGCGTTCGCAAGGCATGGAGGTTGCCCGGGTCATCGCCGCCCATGCCGGCCAGGGCATCCGCGCCACCCATGGCCGCAAGTCGCTGCGCGCCATAACGCAGCACGACGGCCGGCGGATCGATTGCGACTGCCTGGCCGTGAGTGGCGGCTGGTCCCCCAATCTGCAGCTCACCTGCCATCATGACGGCCGTCCTCAATGGCGCGAGGAGCTACAGGCCTTCGTGCCCGGCCCCAACCTGCCGCCGGGAATGTCCGTCGCGGGCGCGGCAAATGGCAGCTTCGGGCTGAAGGACTGTCTGGCCCAGGGACATGCCGCAGGGCGAGCCGCGGCCGAGGCGGCCGGCTTCAAACCCACGACCGCGACCCATGCCGCCCCGAATTCGCACGATGTCCCCTCCCCGATCTGGGCCGCAGAACCCGCCGATGGGCGCGCCTTCGTCGATCTTCAGAACGACGTGACGGCCAAGGACATCACGCTGGCGCACCGTGAAGGGTTCTCCGCGATCGAGCATCTGAAACGGTACACCACGCTGGGCATGGCAACTGATCAGGGCAAGACCTCGAATCTGCTTGGCCTGGCACTCCTGTCGCAATTGACGGGCCGAACCATCCCCGAAACCGGAACCACCAGAGCCCGGCCGCCCTACACGCCGGTGAGCATCGGCGCGTTTGCCGGGCGCGAGCGCGGCCGGGGATTTCAGCCCACGCGATTGACCCCCGCCCATGACTGGGCGGCGCAGCGCGGCGCGAGCTTTGTCGAAAGCGGCCTCTGGCTGCGCGCGCGGTGGTTTCCACTGCCCGGCGAGAGCGGTTGGCGCGACAGCGTGGATCGAGAAGTTCGGCAGACGCGCTCGGCGGTCGGCATCTGCGATGTAAGCACGCTTGGCAAGATCGACATCCGGGGGCGCGACGCCACCGAATTCGTCAATTTCGTCTATTGCAACGGCTTCGCCAAGCTGCCCGTGGGCAAGGTGCGCTACGGCCTGATGTTGCGCGAGGACGGGCTCGCGATGGATGACGGCACCTGCGCCAGGCTTGCTGAGAACCACTACGTGATGACGACAACCACCGCCAACGCGGTGGCGGTTTTCAGGCATCTGGAATTCGTCCGCCAGTGCCTCAAACCGCATTGGGACGTGCATCTGGTGCCGGAAACCGACGGTTGGGCGCAGTTCGCCGTCGCCGGGCCGCGCGCCCGTGATCTCATCGCGCGACTGGTCGACGCGCCTTTCGACATGTCCAACGACGCCTTCCCGTTCATGGCATGTGCCGAGGTGACAATTGGCGGGAGCCACGCCCGCCTGTTCCGGATCTCGTTCTCCGGCGAGTTGGCCTACGAAATCGCCGTGCCCGCGCGTTTTGGCAATTCACTGGCCGAAATACTCATGGAAGCGGGGCAGGATCTTGGGGTCGTGCCCTATGGCATCGAAGCGCTCGACGTCATGCGGCTGGAGAAGGGCCACCCTTCGGGCAACGAGCTGAACGGGCAGACCGGCGCCGCCCAGCTTGGGATGGCGAGCATGGCCTCGCTGAAGAAAGACTATGTCGGGCGCGGTCGGCTCGGCGTCTCCCACGTTGACGGGGCTCGGGATGTGCGACTGGTTGGCGTGCGGCCCGTCAATCTGCGCGATCCGCTGTTCAGCGGCGCCCATATCCTCGCGCCGGGCGCCAAATCGTCGCTGGAGAACGATCAGGGCTGGATGAGCTCGGTCTGCTTCTCGCCGCATCTGGGCCACCATGTCGGTCTTGCCTTCGTCCGCGATGGCACGGACCGGCTCGGAGAGCGGCTGCGCGCCGTCGACCTCGTCAGGGGCACGGACATCGACATCGAGCTTGTCTCGGCCCAGTTCTTCGACCCCGAAGGAGTGCGCCTGCGTGTCTGAACTCAGGCTGTCAGCCACCAAGCCCATCAATGCCGAGCCGATCGGGCGGGCCGGCACCCGGCTGTGGGCGCCGGATGAAGGCGGTGTGTCGACCCTTGTTCTGCGGACGGCGGATCCCGCTGAGCTCGACCGGGAGATCAACGCCGCCTTCGGTGTGTCCTTGCCCGAGATCGGCCGAACGCGTCGCCTCAGCGGCGAAGCGATGCTGCTGCGCCCCGCCGAGGAGCGGGCCTATGTGCTCGGCGAGACGGCGATGTCCTTCGAGGCGACGAATTTCGCAACTTTCCTGTTGCTGGACCAGAGTGACTTCTGGGTGGAAATTCGCCTCGACGGCGCCGCCTCTTGCCTGGTGCTCGAACGCGGCTGGAAACCCCGGCTGGATGAAAGCCACTTTCCACCCGGGTCCGTCGCGCGCAGTCGTCTTTGGTCGGTGGCCTGCATTCTGATCCGGCGCGCGGCGTGCGAATTCACTCTGCTCGTGCCGCGCTCCTATGCCATCTCGACCTATGAAGAGCTGGAGACCTCCTTGCGCTGGGTTGCATGATTGGCGGCACGCGCGGCGGCGGCAGCTCACCTGTGCCGCGGGGCCAAGCCATGCTTGAGTCGTCGTCGGAAAGTGCTATGTCGGTTCTGACATGGCGTCGGCCTGCTTTGGGCAGATCATTCCGGCGCCACCGTTCGGAGCGACTGCCATGGGCGACGGTGAACGCAGGGGGCTATTGGCGCGGCTCGAAGCCGGCTCGGTGATCTGCGCGGAAGGCTATCTCTTCGAGCTCGAGCGCCGCGGCTACCTGCAGGCGGGTGCCTTCGTGCCCGAAGTGGTCCTGGAAGCGCCCGAAGCGGTCAAGGAGCTGCACCGCGAGTTCCTCAACGCCGGCTCCGACGTCATCGAGGCGTTCACCTACTACGCGCACCGCGAGAAGCTGCGGCTGATCGGCCGGGAAGGGGACCTGGAACGGATCAACCGGCAGGCGATCCGCCTGGCGCAGGAGGTGGCGGCGGAGGGCGACGCACTGGTGGCCGGCAACATCTGCAACACCAACGCCTACCTGCCCGGTGACCGGGAAAGCGCCAAGGCCGTGCGGGCGATGTTCGAGGAACAGATCGGCTGGGCGGCGGAGGCCGGCGTCGACATGCTGATCGCCGAGACGATCTCCTTCCTCGGCGAGGCGGAGATCGCAATCGACGTGATGCGCCAGACCTCCCTGCCGACGGTGGTCACTTTCGCCATCCACAAGAACGGGCTGTTGCGCGACGGCGCCACGCCAGCGCGTGCGGCCAGGCGCATTGCCGAGCTTGGTGCCGATGTGGTGGGGCTGAATTGCATCCGCGGGCCGGAGACGATGATGGTGCACCTGCGCGCCGTCCGCCGTGCGGTATCGGGCTATGTCGCGGCGCTGCCTGTGCCCTATCGCACCACGCGGCGCGAGCCGACGTTCGAATCGCTGACCGATCCCCAGCGTCCCGAGGCGCCATTCCCCGTCGCGCTCGATCCGTTCACCTGCTCCCGCTATGAGATTGCCGACTTCGCGCGCCAGGCGCTGGACATGGACGTACGATATCTGGGCGTATGCTGTGGTGCCGGTCCGCACCACATACGCGCCATGGCAGAGGCGCTGGGGCGCCGGCCGCCCGCCAGCCGTTACTCGCCCGACATGTCGAAACACTACGCGCTCGGCGACGATGCCGCACTGCGGCAGGCCTACCGCGACTACGCGGTCGATCTGTAGGCGCCGGCCGTGAGCTCGGGATCGCAACTGCGGGTCGCGGTGGCGCAGATCCCGACCATTCTGGGTGACCTGGCGGCCAATTTCGACACCCATCTGCGTTTCATCGCGCGCGCCCGCGAGGCCGGTGTCGATTGTCTGATGTTCCCCGAGCTCAGCCTGACCGGGCACAGCGCCGGGCCGGAAGCGCTTGACCTGGCGCGCCACCGCGACGATCCGGAGATCGCGGAGCTGGCCATGGCAAGCGGGCCGATGTGCACCTTGTTCGGATTGATCGAGGAGGGCCCCGCGGCCCAATTCTACAACTCCATGTTCGTGGTCAAGGACGGCGCCCTGGCCTTTCTCCACCGCAAGATCAATCTGGCGAACTATGGACGGCTCGAGGAGGCCAAGCACTTCGCCGCCGGCCGCTACGTCGAAACTTTCGTGCTGGACGGGTTCTGGCGCGCCAGCGTTTTAATCTGCAACGACGTGTTCAATCCGGCGCTGGTCCACCTGGCCGCCACGCAAGGCGCCACGATGCTGTTCCTGCCGTCGAGCTCGGCGCTGGAGGCGGTCGGGGCCGAGTTCGACAATCCAGGCGGCTGGGACCTGTGCTGCCGATTTTACGCTTCGATGTACGGTTTTCCGGTGATCTTCTCCAATCGCGTCGGAGAGGAGCTGGATCTGCACTTCTGGGGCGGCAGCCGCATCATCGGTCCGTCCGGCGCGCCGCTCGCCACTTTGGAAAAGGAAGAAGACCTGGTGATCGCCACGGTTGACCAGGAATCGGTGCGCCGGGCCCGCTACCTGCTGCCCACGGTGCGCGATTCGAACCTGGCGCTGATCACTCGCGAGATGAACCGGCTGCAGTCCATTCTCGGCATCCCGGAAAGCGTGCGCCAGCTTTGAGCCTGCCCGCCGCCAGCCAATACGTCGTGATCGGCGCCGGCATCCACGGTCTGTCGACCGCTTGGCATTTGGCCCGGCGCCTCGGCGAGGGCGCCGACATCTTGGTTTTGGACAAGGGCGAAATCGGCGCCGGGGCCAGCGGCATCGCCTGTGGCATTGTGCGCAACAACTACTTCCAGCCGGCGATGCGCGAGCTGATGGCGCATTCGGTGGCGGTATGGGAAAGCGACGCGGCCGCGTTCAGCTACCACCCGGTCGGCTACATGCAGCTCTCGCCGGCCGTCATGCACGCCGACATCGCGGCGATTCATACGCAGCAGCGCGATATCGGCTACGAATCCGAGCTCATCGAAGGCGCCGCCGACTGCCGCGCCTACATGCGCAACCTGTTCGACGACTGGCAGGCTGAAGGCATCACGTCCGTGCTGCATGAGAAGCGCGGCGGCTATGCCAACAACCAGGCCTCGTTGGCGGGCCTTGCCGGCAAGGCGCAAGACGCCGGCGTCAAGATCCTGACCGGCGTGACCGTCACGGGTTTCACCTTCGCCAGCGGATCGCCCGCGATCACCGCCGTCGAAACAGAACAGGGAACCATCGCTTGCGACCAGGTGGTCGTGGCACCGGGGCCATGGGCGCGCGACTTCTGGACCATGCTGGACCTGCCCGACGCAATCACCGTGCGCGAGGGCGGCCAGGATCACGCCGATGTGCCGATGTGGCGCTTCTGGCAGCTCGAGGAAGGTGTGCTCGAGATGCCGCCGGGCGAATTCCGCACCAATGGCGGCGCCATGCCGCCGGTGCTGCATGTCGACACCGACGCACCGTTGCGCTCCGACCGCGACGGCAGAGTGATCACGGACCGGCTTTGGGGCATCTACTACAAGCCGGACTTCGGCTTCGGCGGCATCCAGGGCGGCGCCATGCCCTATCGGGTGGACTCGCCGGCCGAGACGGTCGCCATCGACCCCTACGGGCCGGCCTCCACCGAATTCGTCGCCTCGGCCGATTTCGCCGAGATGTGGTGCTCCGCCCTGGCCTTCTGCCACAAGCGTTTCGAAGGGCAGTCGGGCCGCTTCCGCAATGAACCGTCCGGCGGCCTCGGCTGTTTCACGCCGGACTCCTTCCCGGTGTTCGACCGGTTCCGCGACAATGTCTTCGTGATCGCCGATTCAAATCACGGTTACAAGATGATCGGGGTCGGCGCGCTGGCCGCCCAGGCGTTGACCGAGGGCACGATGCCGGCCCTGCTCAGGCCGTTCCGCTTCGCCCGCTTCGCCGAAGGCGACCTGCATCCGGTCTCGCACAGTCCCTTCCCCTGGAGCTGAGCGGTGCCGGCCTCGGAGCCGCCGCTATCGGCAACAGCTCGGCGCCCCTTCGGCATTCAGATCAACACACAATCAGGGGTGGCGG
>CAZNOZ010000076.1:0-7132 GCA_964574935.1 uncultured Devosiaceae bacterium
CTGAGCTACTCCGCCCCGGCGCCGCCCCGGCCGGGCCAGCGCGGCAGGTAATTATGTGCGCCCCGGAATCCTGTCAAGCAAGCCCCCGCTACGGCAATGGCGGGGCCGAAGCCCCGCCATCGGCGGCGTTGGGGAGGAGCGCCGCGCCGGCCGGCGATTACTCGCCGGCCAGTGTCTTGGCGATATCGACAAGCGACACGAATTCGCCGCGATAGCCCGAGCGGTCGGCCCCGCGCCCGGAAAGCGCCAGCGACGCAATCTCGTCGTAGCTCATCCGGCTCGCATACCGGCCGCCGCGCAGCTTCTGCCCGAAAGCCGCCACCGCCGCCGCGAAACGCATGTCGTCGGAGACCGCCGCCATGGAATCGGTTTCCATCGCGCGCGTCACCGGCTGCTCGATGAGCCGCGAGGTGGCCTCGTCCGGCAGCTTGTAGCGCAGCCGGAAGAAGGCGATCTCGTCGCTCGCCGCGGCGTCGGGGATCGTCGTCTCCCCGCTCTCGTAGCGCAGCGGGTCGGCGCCCTGGCGCGGCGCCCCGACGGGGGTGATCTCGTAGATCGCGGTCACCGTGTGGCCCGCCCCGACGTCGCCCGCATCGACCCGGTCGTTGTTGAAGTCCTCGCGGTTCAGGGCCCGGGTCTCGTAGCCCACCAGGCGATATTCGGCGACCGCCGCCGGGTTGAACTCGATCTGGATCTTGACGTCCTTGGCAATCGTCACCAGCGTCGAATTCGCCTCTTCCACCAGCACCTTGCGGGCCTCGGCGAAGCTGTCGATATAGGCGGCGACCCCGTTGCCGTTCTGGGCCAGCGCCTGCATCAGGGCGTCGTTGTAGTTGCCGGTCCCGAAGCCGAGGACGGAGAGGAATATGCCCTCGTCGCGCCGCGCGGTGATGAAGGACTCGAGCGCCTCGGGCGACGAAATGCCGACATTGAAGTCGCCGTCGGTCGCCAGGATCACCCGGTTGACCCCGCCGTCGACCTTGGCCCGCTCGGCGAGGCGATAGGCCTCCTCGATTCCCGCCGCGCCGGCGGTGCGCCCGCCGGGGGAAAGATGCTCGATGGCGTCGAGGATCTTCGCCTTCTCCGAGGCCGGGGTCGGCATGAGGACCGTGCCCGCCGAGCCGGCATAGGTGACGATCGAGACCGTGTCGTTGCCGTCGAGCTCGCCCAGCAGCATTTCGAAGGCGCGCTTGACCAGCGGCAGCTTGTCCGGCTCGTCCATCGACCCGGAGCTGTCGATCAGGAAAACCAGGTTCGAGGGCTGGTCGGTATCGACCGCCGGCGAAAAACCCCTGATCCCGATCTGCATGAGCTCGGTGTCCGGGTTCCAGGGCGTCGGATAGACGGCGATCGTCGGCGCGAAGGGCACCGTGGCGCTGTCCGGCTCGGGATAGGCGTAGTCGAAATAGTTGATCATCTCCTCGACCCGCACCGCGTCGGCGGCCGGCAGCCTTCCCTCCTCCAGCGACCGCCGCACATAGGCGTAGGACGCCGTGTCGACGTCGATCGAGAAGGTCGAGACCGGCTGGCTCGCGACGTCGAAGACCTGCGCGTCGTCGAAGGCGGTGAACTTGTCGCCGGAGCGCTCATATTGCGGCGGCGGCACCCGCTCTTCCTGGGTCACGGCGAACTTCTGTGTGTCCGCCCCGCCGACCTCCGAGGACTGCATCTCAACCGTGCTGCGAAGCTGCGCGGCGGGCGGCGGCGCCGGCTCGGCCTCCGTTGTGCCCGCCGGTGCCGGGAAATCGTCGCGGAATTTCGCCGGCGCCTCGAGATTCTGCGTTTGCTCCCTGCCGCCGGTCACCGTCGCCTCGCCGCCCGTCGCCGCGGCCGCGCCGAGTTCCCGCCTTCCGTCGGAAAGCCGGTCAGTCTCGGTCAGTGCCGGTTCGTTGAGCGCTCCGGCGGAGCTGTCTTCATCGGCGGCGATCTGCCCCTCGGCCTGAGGCACGGTCCGCCCGAACGGCGGCGGTGGTGTCAACGAAGTCGTAGTGTTCAGTTGCATCGTCAGCGGCACGAGAAGCAACCCCACGGCCGCGACCGCGATCGGTACCCGAATGTCCATCCCGAAATCCTTTCGCATCGAATCGAAGATGGACTTCAGACGCGCCGCGAGCGGCATTCCTTGGCGGCCCGCCGCGCCCGGCTCGTGGGCGCGGTCATAGGCTTCCATGGCCGCGGCAAGGGCGGCGCGCCGCGCCTCGTCCGATGGATCAGGTGGAGGAATTTGATTGAGCGATCTCAGATCGTTGTCGGTCATCGCTGATATCTCACAACAAGTCCTTCAAGCGCTTTCTCGCCTCGTGCACGTACCAGGAGACTGTCGATTCCCGCACCCCCATAACGTCTGCCGCGGCGGCGTGGGAAAGCTCCTCGGCATAAACCAGCAGCACCGCGTCCCGCTGCTTGGCCGGCAGCCCCCTCACCGCCGCCCAGATCTGGTTTTCCGCCACCGTCTCCTCCTGGCTGGCCGGGGAACTGTCGGCGCTCACCTGGGCGAACTCGGCGCCGCGCCTGGCCTGCCGGGCGCGCGACCGCTGCAGGTCGCGGACGGCATTGAGCGTGATCCGGTACACCCAGCTCGAGAACGCCGACCGCCCGTCGAAACCGTCGATGGCGGTCGCCAGCTTCACGCACACCTCCTGCGCGATGTCTTCGGCGTCGGCCCGGTCGCCCGACCATTTCCACGCGGTTCGGAAGATGAGCGCGTAATTGGCCTCGATCAGCGCCCCGAACGCCGCCCGGTCGCCGGCGCGCGCCCGCGCCACCAGCACCGACGAATCGGGCTTGGGGGCGGTCTCGGCCATCAGCGCGGGCATCGGTTGCGCAACCTCACGGCCTCCGGCGAATGCGTTCGGGGCATCCAGGCAATCATCCAAGTCTCGCATCCTGGGACGGATGGGAGGGGCGTTTCCTTGGAACGATATGAAGATTTTTCCGAGCCGGTGCCTCTACGCCGCTTCGGCGCCGGCCATCGTCCCGGCGATCCAGCCGCCGCCCAGGACCCGCGCCCCGGCGCCGCCGTCCGCGTAGAAGACGCAGGCCTGGCCGGCCGAAACCCCGTGCTCGCCGGCGACGAGCTCGACCCGGACCCCGTCCGCATCGGCATGCAGCACTGCCGGCTGCGGCGGCCGCGTCGACCGCAACCGCACCGCGATGTCACGCCCTGCCCCGCCGGCCGCCTCGATCAGCGGGGTGTCGCCGAGCCAGTTGACCTCGCGCAGGTCGACCGAACTTGTGGTCAGCGCCTCGTAGGGCCCGACGATGACCGTGTTGGTTCCGGCTTCGAGCCGCACCACATAGAGCGGCTCGCCGGCCGCGATCCCGAGCCCCCTGCGCTGCCCCACCGTGAACCGGAAGATGCCGGCGTGCGCGCCGAGTACACGGCCGTCCAGATGCACGATATTCCCGGCCTGCGCCGCCCCGGGCCTGAGTTCCTCGATCACCTCGGCATACTTGCCGCGCGGCACGAAACAGATGTCCTGGCTGTCCGGCTTGCCGGCCACCTTCAGCCCCATCTCCTCGGCCAGCCGCCTTGTCTCCTGCTTGCTCAGCCCCCCCAGCGGGAAGCGCAGGAAGTCGAGCTGTTCGGGGGTGGTCGCGAACAGGAAATAGCTCTGGTCGCGCGCCGCGTCGACGGGCCGGAACATCGCTCGCCCTCCGTCGACGACGCGGCTCTGGATGTAATGGCCGGTCGCCAGGCAATCGGCGCCGAGCTCGCGCGCCACCTTCATCAGGTCGGCGAACTTGACACTCTGATTGCACAAAATGCACGGCACCGGCGTTTCGCCGCCCAGATAGCTGTCGGCGAACGCTTCGATCACCGCCTCCTGGAAGCGGCCCTCATAGTCGAGCACGTAATGCGGGATGCCGAGGCTCGCCGCCACCCGGCGCGCATCGGCGATGTCCTGTCCGGCGCAACAGGCGCCCTTGCGGTGCATCGCCGCGCCGTGGTCGTAGAGCTGCAGGGTGACCCCGATGACCTCGTAGCCCTCACCGGCCAGCATGCCGGCCACGACGGACGAGTCGACACCGCCGGACATGGCGACGACGACGCGGGTTTCACCCGCCGGCTTGGCGATGTCGAGCGAGTTCAGCATACCAGCATCCGGATGGGGTCAAGAGCCAACGGACGGCGGGGTTGTAGACGAACCGCCCCACCCGCACAACCGGCACGCGGCCGACCCGGCAGATCTTGCCCGGGCGGTCGCCTTTGCCGATCTGGCGGTTCCCGGTCCAAAGCCAACCGATTGAAATCAGGCCGGTTTCCGGGTGACGCCGGCTGGCCCGGCGCTTGCTTCTCATGGAAAGGAAAACGCGCGCGAGGCACTCCCGTCTTGAACCCCCTGGCATCAGCGTCGATGGCGACGACCGCCGGCACCGGCCCGGACCCGGCAAGGACGCCGGACGGCGGCGCCGCGGCCGGCGCGGGCGGGCCGCCCGCCGGGCTGCAATCGCTGTTCGCCGAGCTCACCGCCGCGCTCACCGGCGAAGCGGCGCCCGGGGCGGACGGACAGGCCCCCACCCCGCCCACCGGGAATTCCGGCGCCGCACCGGGCGGCGGACTTGCCCTCGTCTTCGGCGCCGACAACCTGCCCCTGGTCGGCGCCCCGGCCGCCCCGCCATCGGGCACCGGACCTGGCTTCTCCGGGGACACCGCGCCCCCGGCCCCCGCCGGCCCGACCTCGCCCCTCGCCGAGGCGCTGGCCAGGCTCTTAGATGCGGTCGAGGCGCTCGCCGGCCCGGACGCGGCTGACGCGGACCTCGAGACGCTGGTTGCCGAGGCGCAATCGGCCCTGGACGAATTCAACGCGTTCATTGCCGGGCTCGGTATCGCGCCGGCCTCCACCGATGCAGCGCCGGCACCCGCGCCCCCGGCGGACCGAGCCCTGTCCGGCCTCGGCGCGGTTCAGACCGCCGTCCTGCCCCCCGCCCTGCCGATCACGGCCGGACCGGTCGACCCGTCCGGCGAACCGACAACCGACGGCCCGGCGGGCACCGCCGCGTCAGCGGATCGGGCCGAACCGGCGGCGCCGAACACCGGACCGGCCCCGGGCCGGCTCGTCCGCCTCGCCGCCCATCTCAACGCCCTCGCCGGCCGCATCGATGCCGTCGCCCCGGATCTCGCCGAGGCACTGCGCGCCTTGCCCTCGCGGGTCGCGCCGTCGCTCAACGCCGGGACGTCGGCGTCCGGGCCCGGTGCCGCTCAGAAACCGGTCGCCAACCCGGCGACCGCGCAGGCCATGGGCCGGCCCGCCATCGGTCCGCCCGCCGCCCCTTCCCCGCCGGCGCCGGCCGCCCAGACGGCGCGGTCCGACACCGCCCCGCCGCCGTCAGCCGATACGGACGCCGCCCCGCTGCACCTTCTGGCGCGCCCCTTCGGTGGGCCGGGCGTCGATCCGGGCCTTGCCCCCGATCGCCCCGCCCTGGCGGGCGGCGCGCCGACCGCTACGCCGGACATGACAACGCTGGCGGTCGAGATCGCGAGGCGGGTCGAGGCCGGCCTCAAGCGCTTCCACATCCGGCTCGATCCGCCCGAGCTCGGCCGCATCGAGGTGCGCCTGGATATCGACGGCGACCGCCTTGCCGCCCGCCTCGCCGTCGACCGGCCGGAAACGCTCGATCTCCTGCAGCGCGACGCAAAGGCCCTCGAGCGGGCGCTCACCCAGGCCGGGCTGGGCGGCGACCGTCCGTCGCTCGAATTCACCCTCAAGCACAATCCCTTCGCGGGCCGCCAGGACGGCGACGATGCCGCGCCGCCCTGGTCCGCTCACGCCGCGCCGGCGACCACACCCGACCGCGCGCCCGCCGCCGCCGGCCTTGTCTATCGGGGCCTGGTCAGCGCCGGCGGCATCGACCTTTACGTCTAGGAGAAGCAAATGGCGATCGACGCACTGTCCTCGGCCACCGGATACCCCGGCTCTGGTCTCGATTCCTCGCGAACCTCGATCGCCGAGAACTTCGACACCTTCCTGTCCATCCTGGTCACCCAGCTCAAGCACCAGAACCCGCTCGAGCCGCTCGACACCAACGAGTTCACCTCCCAGCTCGTCCAGTTCACCTCGGTCGAGCAGCAACTGAAGACCAACGAGTATCTCGAGGCCCTCATCCAGGCCAACCAGTCCGTCAGCCAGACCCAGGCCACCACCTTCATCGGCAAGCGGATCACCGCCCAGGGCGCCACCTCCGAACTCAGCAATTCACTCGCGCAGTGGCACTACACCGCCGCCGCCGACGCGCCGACCGCGACCGTGACCATCCGCGACCAGAACGGCACGGCGGTGTTCACCGACGAGCTGTCGCTGGCCGCCGGCGAGAATGTCTACAACTGGGACGGCGTCGCCGCCGACGGCTCGCAGCTGCCCGACGGCACCTATTCGATCACCATCGCCGCCCAGGATGCCGACGGCGGCTATGTCCCGGTCTCCACCCAAACCACCGGAATCGTCGATGGGGTCGATTTCGGCGGCCCCGAACCGATCCTGATCGTTGGCGGCGCGCGCATCCACCTGTCGTCGGTCAGCTCCGTCAGCGCCCCCTAGACGCTGGCGCTCCGGTTCCGGCGCCCGGAGCGGTTCCGGAGCCAAAATCTCTGGACTCTCAACAAGTTAACCGAATCTAACTTCTTGCTTTAGCCTTTCTTAAAGCGAAATGGCTAATGTCGGGTCGAGTTATGGTCAGGTTGTGTATGAGAGTAGAATGACCGTACCGATGCGTCCGCGCGTGAAGTATGTGATCGGTCCGGATGGTTCCCCGTTAACCATCGCCGATCTTCCACCCAAGGACACCAAACGCTGGGTGATCCGCCGCAAGGCCGAGGTCGTGGCCGCGGTTCGTGGCGGGCTTTTGAGCCTCGAGGAGGCTTGCGAGCGCTACACGCTGAGCGTCGACGAGTTTCTCAACTGGCAGGCCGCCATCGACAAGCATGGGCTGGCGGGTCTGAGGACAACCTGGATACAGCACTATCGCGAAGTTTGAGTCTTCGCGCTCCTCCCTGCGGAGGCCGAATGTCGCGCAAGCCCGCCTCATCCAGGCGGGCTTTTTTCGTGGCGCCGCCTAGGGCCTGTACTCACAAAAGATTCGGGCCCCCGGGTCTGGCCGAAGGCCAGCCCGAGGACAGGCTCTGCGCGAGCCG
>CAZNOZ010000077.1:0-6930 GCA_964574935.1 uncultured Devosiaceae bacterium
GCGTCTGCGCCAGCAGCGTCTTGCCGCAGCCGGTCGGCCCGATCAGCAGGATGTTCGACTTGGCGAGTTCGACGTCCTGGTTCTTTGGAGCGTGGTTGAGGCGCTTGTAATGGTTGTGCACGGCCACCGACAGGACCCGCTTGGCCCTGTCCTGACCGATCACGTAGTCGTCAAGGACTTCGCAGATTTGCAACGGCGTCGGCACGCCTTCGGACGACTTCACCGTCGAGGATTTCGACTCCTCGCGGATGATGTCCATGCAAAGTTCGACGCACTCGTCGCAAATGAACACCGTCGGGCCCGCAATCAGCTTGCGGACCTCGTGCTGCGACTTACCGCAGAACGAGCAGTACAGGGTGTTCTTCGCCGATTCCCCGTTACCGGATTCTTTTGTCATTCATTTCACTCCAGGCGACCCGGCAAGCGCTGCGGTGCTCCAAACGCTAGCAACCACACTTAAACAAACGGTAAGCCCTCTAGGCACCATATCCGTCGCTTCTGAGCCGCGCAATCGCACCCGGGGCCGGTTCCGTCAAGGATCGTTAATCGCCGTCCCCGTTCACTTTTTGCGTTCAGGCGGCGGCGCTTTCGGGCGCCGGGCGTTTGTCGAAGACGTTGTCGATGATGCCGTAATCCTTGGCTTCCTCCGCCGACATGAAGAAGTCGCGGTCGAGGGTCTGATCGATGGTCTCGTAGTCCTTGCCGGTGTGCTTCTCGTAGATCTCGTTGAGCCGCCGCTTCATTTTCAGGATGTCCTCGGCGTGTCGCTCGATGTCGGAGGCCTGGCCCTGGAACCCGGCCGAAGGCTGGTGCACCAGGACGCGGGCGTTGGGCAGCGCCGAGCGCATGCCGGGCTCCCCCGCGGCCAGAAGCAACGATCCCATCGAGGCCGCCTGGCCCACGCACAATGTGGCGATCGGCGGGCGGATGAACTGCATCGTGTCGTAAATCCCGAGCCCCGATGTCACCACCCCGCCCGGCGAGTTGATGTACATGGCGATTTCCTTTTTCGGGTTCTCCGATTCCAGGAACAGAAGCTGCGCCACCATGAGCGAGGAGACGTTGTCCTCGATCGGGCCGGTCACGAACACGATGCGTTCCTTCAGAAGGCGCGAGTAGATGTCGTACGCGCGCTCGCCGCGGTTGGTCTGTTCGACCACCATCGGCACCAGGGTATTCATGTAGATATCGATGGGGTCTTTCATTTCGTGCCCTCAAGGGATTGATTCGGCCTCGACCGATCAGAGCCGGCCCGGCCTTAACGGAAGGTAAAGGCAAAATAGGGACCGCCGAGATACCGTTCAATAGCTCGGCAGATCCCGGCCCTCGCCGGCCTTCGCACCCCTTGCCCGATAGGCCCCGGCAGCCCACCGGGACCGGTGGACCGGTTGTCCTTGCAAGCCGCCACCGATGGCGTCGTTCGAGGAGCGAAAGCGACGACCGCACCGATGCGAAACCCGCTCGCGTTTCGGGCCTCCCTCGGCTTGCTTCTCACCGCCCTGACCGTTCGGCGCGCACCGATAATCACAGGCGCGGCGGATTGGCCGGCGCTGCCGTGGATGCCGGTCCTCGGGCTGTGGGGCATGCGGTCCGCGCCGAAGCGCAACCGATCCGGCGGCGGCAAGGGAATGGAGCGGCCCTAGGCCGGTCTCGTCCCGCCCCCCAGCGCCTTCAGCACTTCCGGCACCAGCCCCGGCAAGTCCTCGGCGATCAGCCCCGGCTTGCCGAACGACGTGGCCGCCGCCCCGTGCACCCAGGCCCCGGCGGCCGCCGCCTCGAACCCGTCCATGCCCTGGGCCATCAGCCCCGCCACCAGGCCCGCCAGAACGTCCCCCGCCCCGGCGGTCGCCAGGGTCGGCGGCGCGTTGGCGTTGATGACCGCCCGCCCGTCGGGGGCGGCGACCACCGTGTCGGCCCCCTTCAGCAACACGGTCGCCCCGCTGCGCTCGGCGGCCGCCCGGGCCGCCTCGAGCTTGCCCTTGGTTTCGATGCTGTCCCCGAACAACCGCGCGAACTCGCCGGCGTGCGGGGTGAGCACCGCCGACGGCCCCCGCCGCCTTCTCACCATCGCGCTGAGCGCATCCGGCTCCTCCTGGAACGAGCTGAGCGCGTCGGCGTCGAGCACCACCGCCGCCGGCGACTGCAGGGCCGTCATCGCCATCCGCCGGGTGGCGATGCCGACCCCCATTCCGGGGCCCATCGCCACGGCGTTCTTGCGCGTGTCGGAGAGCACTTCGGCGAGATCTGCGGCCTCGCGCACCTCCGTGAGCATGATGGCCGTGACCTGCGCGGCGTGCACCGCCAGCGCCTCTTTGGTGCCGGCGATCGTCACCAGCCCCGCCCCGACCCTGAGCGCCGCCCGCGCCGCCAGCCGCGCGGCGCCCGAATGCAGCTCGTCGCCCGAGACCACGAGGCAATGGCCGGCATCGTATTTGTGCGCCGCGCCGCGCCGGGCCGGGATCGTCCACAGGGCCGGCCCGTTCTCGGCGGTTCGCGGCTCGATGGCGTCGAGCGCCGAGGCCGGAATGCCGATGTCGCGCACCACCAGCTCCCCGCAGCTGTGCCGGCCGGGATAGAGCAGATGCCCGGGCTTTTTGCGGAAGAACGTCACCGTCATGTCGGCCGCGACCGCCACCCCGCGCGCCGCCCCGGTCGCCCCGTCGATGCCGCTGGGGACGTCGATCGCCACCACCGGCGCCGCGGCCGCATTGACCGCCTCGATCAACCCCGCGAGATCGCCCGTGACGTCGCGGTCGAGCCCCGCCCCCAGCAGCCCGTCGACGATCAGCTCCGCGTCCCCCACCGCGTCGGGGCCCGCCTTCTCGATCTCGCCCGACCACCGCCCGGCCATCTCGGCGGCATCGCCCTGGAGCTTGGATCTGGCCCCGAAAAGCGCCACCCGCACCGGCCAGCCGCGCTCGGCCAGCAGCCGGGCCACCACGAACCCGTCACCGCCATTGTTGCCCGGCCCCGCCAGCACCAGCACCCGTTGCACCGCCAGCCGTTCAGTGATGGCGTCGGCGATAGCGGTGCCCGCGTTCTCCATCAGCGTCAGCGACGGCACGCCGCCGTCGACCGCCAGCGCGTCGGCGCGGCCCATCTCCTCGGGTGTCAGAAGTTCCAGGAAATCCACGCGCTCATGCTCGCATGGCCACCGGCCTGTCGCCACTCAAAACGCCGCCGCCGTCCTGACCAGGCAGTCCTGCTCACACGGTCCGGCTAGGGGTGGTCTTCCTCGTCAGGCGCGTGGCCCGCGCCGTGATCGTGGTCGTGATCTTCGTGATCATCGTGATCGTCGTGATCATGATGCTCGTGCGGTTCCGGGATCGCCGGCCCGCTCTGCTCGGCCTCCGCGAGCGCCATCAATTCCTCGCGGGTGACCGGCTTGTCGGTCACCTTCGCCTGCCCGACGATGAACCCGACGATCTTGCGTTCGAACACCGGTGCCCGCAGCCCGGCGAGCGCCTGCGGATCGTTGCGGTAGTAGTCGTAGACCTGCTGCTCCTGTCCGGGAAAGCGCTGCACCTCGGCGAGGAGCGCCTGCTGCAGTTCCTCGTCGGTGACCTGAATGTCGTGCTCGGAGCCGACCTCGGCGACCACGAGCCCCAGCCGCACCCGCCGTTCGGCGATCTTGCGGTAGTCGGCGCGCGCCTCCTCCTCGGTCGTGCCCTCGGCCTCGAAGCTGCGGCCGTGGTGCTCGACCTCGTGCATCACCCGCTCCCAGATCGTGTTGAACTCGGAGTCGACAAGCTTGTCGGGCAGCTCGAACTTGTGCCCTTCGTCGAGGGCGTCGAGCACCAGCCGGGTCACCCGCCGGGCGCTGAGATTCTGATAGTGCTGCGCGACCTGGTCGCGGATCGCCTGGCGCAGCCCGTCGAGGGATTCCGCCCCCATCGCCCGCGCGAATTCGTCGTCGATCTCGGCTGTCGAAGGCGTCTCGACGGCGCTGACGGAAACCTCGAACACGGCCTGCTTGCCGGCAAGCTCGGCCGCCGAATAGTCGTCCGGAAACGTCACGGCGACGTCTTTGGTCTCGCCGGCGCCTGCCCCGGCGAGTTGTTCCTCGAAGCCCTCGATCAACTGCCCTTGCCCGATCACCACCTGCGCGCCCTCGGCCGCGCCGCCCTCGAAGGCCTCGCCGCCGATCCGGCCGACATAGTCCATCGTCACCCGGTCGCCCGTCGCCGCCGGCCCGCCCTTGGCCTCGAACGGGCGGTTGGTCTCCACGAACCGCTGGAACTCGGCCTCGACTTCCGCTTCGCCGACCTCGACCACGGGGCGCTCGATCTCGATGCTCGCGAGATCCATCAGCGCGACCTTCGGCAGCACCTCGTAGCTCACCGAGAAATCCAGATCCGCCTCGCCGGCGAAGATCCTGTCGAACATCGCCTCGTCGTCCGTCAGGTCGATCTCCGGCTGCTGCGCCGGCCGCTCGGCGCGTTCTTCCAGGGTCTGCCGGATTCCCGAATTCATCGCGTCGCGCATCACTTCCGACATCGCCGAGCGACCGTACACGCGCTTGAGATGGGAAAACGGCACCTTGCCCGGCCGGAATCCCTTCAGGCGCACGTTGTCCTTGAGTTCGTTGAGCTTCTCCTCGAGTTTGTCGGAAAGCTCCGTGGCCGGGATCGAAAGGTCCAGTTTCCGCTTGAGACCTTCATTGAGGGTTTCGTTGACCTGCATGGAACTCCTCGAGGGCGGCAATCAGGGGTGATGGTGCGGGTGGAGGGATTTGAACCCCCAAGCCTTTCGGCACGAGATCCTAAATCTCGCGTGTCTACCGGTTCCACCACACCCGCAGTTCGCAAGCCGCCGGGCGGCGGGTTCGCGCCGGTCTATCCCAACCGCCCACCTCAGTCAAAACCTCAATACCGCACCCCTGGCGTACGCCCCCATGGCGCCTCCGCCGGCGGCAACGGCCCGCCCCGCGCCAGGCCGGCCACTTATTGTGCAGCCTGCACATTTCCTGTGCATTCAGGCCCACGCCGCGCCGCGCGCGGGTCGGTGCCCTCACCTTAACCATTTGGAAAGGCCGGCATTTCCGACGCCGCGCCGGCTGGCACGATCCCTGCAACCGGTTGACTCGGAGTATGCCGCCGCGTGACCCACCGAGGAGACCAGCGATGAAGAAGATCGAAGCGATCGTCAAACCGTTCAAGCTGGACGAGGTCAAAGAGGCCCTCCAGGAGGTCGGGCTGCAAGGCATCACGGTCACCGAGGCCAAGGGGTTCGGGCGCCAGAAGGGCCACACCGAGCTCTATCGCGGCGCCGAATATGTCGTCGACTTCCTGCCCAAGGTGAAGGTCGAGGTGGTGGTCCCGGACGATCTCGCGGAAAAGGCCATCGAAGCGATCCGCAACGCCGCCCAGACCGGCCGTATCGGCGACGGAAAAATCTTCGTGTATCCGATCGAGCAGGCTATTCGTATCCGCACCGGCGAGACCGGCGACGAGGCAATCTGAACGCCGCCGTCCGGAGCCGCGGCAGCTCCGGTCCGTGCGCCGTTCCCGGCACCCGAATCAACGACGTTAACAGGGGTTACCAATGAGTTCTGCATCCGACATTCTCAAGAAGATCAAGGACGAAGAGATCAGGTTCGTCGACCTGCGGTTCACCGACCCGCGCGGCAAGCTCCAGCACGTGACGATGGACGCCACCGGCATCGACGAGGACAGTTTCGAGGATGGCATCTTTTTCGACGGCTCCTCGATCGCCGGCTGGCGGGTGATCAACGAGTCCGACATGGTGCTCCTGCCCGATCCCGCCTCGACCTACGTCGATCCGTTTTTCTCGCAGGCGACGCTCGCCATCGTGTGCGACATTCTCGAGCCGCTCACCCACGAGCCCTACAACCGCGATCCGCGCACCACGGCCAAGAAGGCCGAGGCGTTTCTGAAGTCCTCGGGCATCGGCGACGAAGTGGTGTTCGGACCGGAGCCCGAGTTCTTCATCTTCGACGACGTGCGCTTCGCCACCGATCCGTACAACACCGGCTTCAAGCTCGACCACGTCGAGTTCCCGTCCAACTCGGATGCCGAATACGAAGCCGGCAACCTCGGCCACCACATCGGCCTCAAGCTGGGCTACTTCCCGGTCCCGCCCCTGGACACCGGACAGGACATCCGCTCCGAGATGCTCTCGGTGATACGCGAGATGGGCGTGGTCACCGAGAAGCATCACCACGAGGTCGGCTCCTCGCAGCACGAGCTCGGCATGCGATTCGCCCCGATCATCAACGCCGCCGACGGTCTGCAGATTTACAAATACGCCGTCACCCAGGTCGCCGCCGCCTACGGCAAGACCGCGACCTTCATGCCCAAGCCCGTCTATGGCGACAACGGCTCGGGGATGCACTGCCATCAGTCGATCTGGAAGGGCGGCAATCCGGTGTTCGCGGGCGACGAATATGCCGGTCTGTCGACCGAGGCCCTGCACTATATCGGCGGCATCATCAAACACGCCCGGGTCATCAACGCCTTCACCAATCCGACGACGAATTCCTACAAGCGGTTGGTGCCGGGCTTCGAGGCGCCGGTGCTGCTGGCCTACTCGGCCCGCAACCGCTCGGCGGCCTGCCGCATTCCCTTCGGCCCCTCGCCGAAGGCGCGGCGCGTCGAGGTCAGGTTCCCCGACCCGCTCGCCAATCCGTATCTGGCCTTCACCGCCATGTTGATGGCGGGCCTGGACGGGATCAGGAACAAGCTCCATCCCGGCGATCCGATCGACAAGGATCTCTACGATCTGCCGCCCGAGGAGCTCGAGGGCGTGCCGACCGTGTGCGGCTCGCTGCGCCAGGCGATCGAAAATCTCGACACCGGCCGCGACTTCCTGAAGGCCGGCGGGGTCATGGACGACGACCAGATCGACGCCTACATCGAATTGAAGATGGAAGAGATCATCCGCTTCGAGCACGCCCCGCATCCGGTCGAG
>CAZNOZ010000078.1:0-6918 GCA_964574935.1 uncultured Devosiaceae bacterium
CTTCGAGAGAGCAGCAAGGCCACGAGGGCTACGCCCGAGTGGCGATGGTGATGCTGCGGTGAGCGGAAGTGCGAGTGGACCCCGGGTCAAGCCCGGGGTGACGAAATCATGCGCTGACAGCGGGTTTCCGCAACTTATCCCCGCCCTCTGGGTCTATGGTATTCTCGGCATTACCGCTTCGTATCGAAGGCGCGGATGCATACGAACATTCGGCGAGGCGGGGTCGGGTGGTCCGGGAGTCGTCCCGGACCAGGTGAAAGCCGCCCGGGGCCGCCGGTTTCAAGCCCGGCCGAGCCGCGTCAGGTGCGCGGTCGAGGTATGCGCGCCTCCCCCGCTAGCCGGCCATAAGCCACAAATCCCGGCCGCGTGAGGCGAAATGGGTCTCACATCTATAAGTACGGAAGAGGCCTGTTTCGCCTCACGCCGCGTCATCGGCCTGAAGGCCGGTGGACGAAACGCCGAGGGAGCGAAGGTTCCAACCGGAAGCATCGATGCTGACCGGCAAATTTGGCGCGCGCATAGATCACCTCCCCAGGCAAGGGGGAGGTCGGCGCGAAGCGCCGGATGGGGGTCGAGCCCGCCCATGACGATTGGAAACGGAGGGCGAAAACACCCGACGTCCGGCGCTTCAACAGCGATCGAAGAGCGAGCCGGCGGCCTGATGCGCCGCCTCGAGGTCGCCCTCGACACCGCATCGACGCCTTGACCCCCGAGCGCCCCGGCGCTGGCCGAATTTCCGGTTGAATGACCGCCGCGAGCCTTTTCCCGATGAGCGATCGAGGCTACAGAGGCACACTCATCGAGATCCCATCCAGCGCAGAGGAAACTCATGCATAAGTTCAGGATCGCCCACGGGCGTACGGGCAAGCCACGGGTCCAGTTTCTCTACAACGCCGAGATCATGGTCTGGTCGGAAAACTACGAGGCCGCCGCCGCCGCCAAGAACTGCATCGCCTCGATCAAGAAGAATGCACCGGGCGCGCCGATCGTCGATCTCACCCGCAAGGAGGAGGCCAAGGGCTACCGGTTCGAGATCGTCCGCTCCAGAGACGGCCAGTTCTACGTCCGCTTCGTCGCCCGCAACGGCGAGACGATGGTGAGATCGGAGCGCTACACCGACAAGCGCAACGCGAAGAAGTGCGCGATGTCGATCCAGACGCGCGCGGCCGCGGCACCCGTCGAAAAGTAACTCGCCCGGCGCTGTTGCGCGCGAGTGATCCGGTCGCCGCTTGCCACGGGTTGGCGGTGCCGTGCCAAACCGGGTCGAATTGCCTCGCAAAAATGTGAATTCGGGACGCGGACCGGCTTCCGGGCGGGTTGCCCCTGTTGCGTTTTGGGCCATCAGGGACACTTTTGACGGCCCCGGCGCCGGCCTCGCCGCGAACCGCGGCGACTTGGCCTCGCTGCGCACCGGACCGGACAAACTCCCCGCGGCCGGCGCAATCGGGCCGGCTCGGGCCATGGCCAGCAAGGGGTGAGGGTGGTCTCGCCCACTCCCGGCTGGCGCCGTCGGCGATGCGGGCGATCCGCCGTTCGGCGGTCGGCGGGGCCGCCAGGCGTATGGTTAATCGACCTTTAATATCGACACTTCGAGCCAAACCCCGCCATTAATCTTAGGGCTTCGTGAAGATCCGCGGGTCCAGTGTCTGCGCGTTCCTTTCACTGCAAGTTTGTTGGGAAAGGATGTGCAACAGCGATGAACACGATGATTGAGTTGATCGACACCCAGGCAACAGGCGTTCTTTTCAACGTCTCTATCGTTTTGGCGGCCTATGTCATCGCCCGACTGGCGTCTGCTCGCGGCGCCGTGGCGTTCGCCTTTGCGTTCTCGCCGCTCCTGCTCTTCTGGGCTTTGGACAACGGCTCGACTCGAGGCGTTCTCGCCGGCGTTCTCTAGGCCGAAAAAACGATCGCCAAAAAGCATTTGCCCTACTCCCCGGGCGCACGGAACCCTATCCGTGCGCCCGCCTTGCTTGGGGAAATCGTTTTCGCTGCGCGCCGTTCACACGGCGGCCCTGAGAGCCGATATTGATCCCAACCCGACTCGCGGGAAGAAAGGTCTCCATCATGGCTCTGCAAATTGGCGCCGAGGCGCCGGACTTCATCGCCGAAACCACCGACGGCCCGATCAATTTCCATCAGTACATCGATGGGCACTGGGCCGTGCTGTTCTCCCATCCGAAGGACTTCACGCCTGTGTGCACAACCGAACTCGGCGCCGTGGCGGCGCTCAAGCCGGAGTTCGACAAGCGGAATGTGAAAATCCTCGGGCTCAGCGTCGACCCGGTCTCCAGTCATCAGGAATGGGTCGCGGATATTTTCGACGCTACCGGCCACGCGCCGAATTTCCCGATGATCGGCGACCCCGATCTCGAGGTCGCAAAACTCTATGGCATGCTCCCCGCCGATGCGGGCGACAGCTCCGAGGGCCGCACCGCGGCCGACAATCAGACCGTGCGCACGGTCTACGTCATCGGGCCCGACAAGAAGATCAAGCTGATGCTTGTCTATCCGATGTCGACCGGGCGCAACTTCACCGAATTGCTCAGGGTCATTGATTCCATGCAGCTCACCGCCAAGCACCAGGTCGCCACTCCGGCGGACTGGCATCAGGGCGAGGATGTCATCATCGTGCCGGCGGTCTCCGACGAGCAGGCCAGGGAGAAATTCCCGGACGGCTGGAAAGAGGTCAAACCCTATATCCGGGTGGTCCCGCAGCCGCAGGCCTGAGCCAGCTTCCCATAAGGCACTCATCGGGCGGTCGCGAGGCCGCCCGTTTTCTATTGCCGGAAGGCGAAGCGGTCGAACCCCACGAAGCTCCACACCATGGCGCTTCCGGTGCCGACCACCAGGGCGGCGAGCGGCGGCGCCGCTTGTATGAACACCAGCACCGCCGAGTAGATCAGGTAGTTGAGCAGGGCAGCGCTTGCCACCACCGAGAAGTAGCGCGAGCCTTCCCGGGCCGCGCCGTCGGAGCTCTTCCACCAGGTGATCCGGCGGTTCAGCTGCCAGGTCGTGAAAGCGGACGCACTGATCGCGAACACCCGCGCGGTGAAGGGGTCGAGGCCGGCGCGGGAAATCAGGAGCGTCAGCACCACCGCGTCGATCGCAAAGCCGGTCGCGCCCACCAGCGCGAACCGTCTCAGGCGCTGGCTGTAGGGGACGTTTCCTCGCTCGGATGCGTCTGGCATGGCCACCCGGCTCCGCCCGCCGCGAGTGCATGACCGGCGGTTTCATGGCATCTTAACACCGCCCGGCTTAATGCTCCGTCACTGATCGGGCGGCGCCGAGTAGACGCGATGAGCACACCAAGCACAGCCCCCAAGCCGGCCGGACATACCGACTCGGTCAATTGGCTGGCGGTGTTCAGTTTCTGGCTGTTCATGTGCGCGGTGTTCGTGGTCAGGGCCCGCTACACGGCGGACACCACCCCTCTGCTCGGCGACACCGACGATGCGATGCGCCTGGTTCAGGTCCGAGATCTGATCGGCGGGCAGTCCTGGTTCGACACCACCCAGTACCGGATGAATCCGCCGGACGGCACCTCGGTCCACTGGTCGCGTCTGGTGGACGCGCCGATTGCCGCCATCATCCTGGTGCTGGGACCGTTTCTTGGTTCGCTCACCGAGACCGTGGCGGTCTATGTCTGGCCGCTGCTGCTCCTCGCCGGTCTGCTCGCGGTGTCCGCGCATCTGTGCATTCGGCTGCTGGGCGGAGAGGCGCTGCTGCCGGCGGTGGTTCTGCCGGTGCTGTCGGCCACCTTGCTGTTTCAGTTTGCGCCCGGACGCATCGACCACCACAACGTCCAGGTGCTGCTAACGCTATTGCTTGTCTCCGCGACCCTGGGCAGTTGGCGATCGCCCTGGTGGGCCGCGGTGGCGGGCCTCGCCGCCGCGACATCGCTGGCGATCGGCATCGAGACAATTCCCTTCGTGGTCATGGCCATCGCCACTTTCGGCTGCATATGGGTGTTCGCGCCCGCCCACGGCGTTGCGACCCGAAGCTTCGGTGTGACCTTTGCCGTCGCCACCGTGGCGATCATGCTCACGACCGTCGGCGCCGATCGGTGGATGCGGCCCGCCTGCGATGCCCTGTCGATCGTCTATGCCACCGCCGCGGTGGCTTCGGGGGTGGCGCTCGCAATCGTGCCGACGCTGGCCCCCCGGCTGCACAGCTGGTGGTCGCGGCTGCTCGTGATCGGCGGGCTCGGCATCGCGGCGGCCGGGCTCGTCGCGATTGTGTTTCCGCAATGCCTGCACGGCCCCTACGGTCAGCTCGATCCGTGGCTGCAGCGGAACTGGCTTTCCCAGATTTCCGAGGCGAAACCGGTGTGGGCTTCCATCGCGGCCTTGCCGGCCTATTCCATCGGCATCGTCGTGCCGCCGCTGATCTCGCTCATCGCCGTTGTCGTCAAGCTGTGGCGCGATCCCAAGGACCGCCCGCAATGGCTTATCCTCGGCGCCTTCCTGGCCTTTGCGATCCTGGTCATGGTCATCCAGATTCGCGGCGCCAGGCTGGCCGCGATCCTGGCCGTTCCGGGGGCCGCCTGGGTGATCGTGACTGCCCGCCTGCGCTATCTGGCGGCCCGCACGCTCGCCAATACCGTCGGCCTGGTGCTCGCCTGGCTGGTGTTTTCCGGCATGGCGGTGGCGGTCACGGTCACGACGCTTTTCCCCGAGGAAGGCAACCGGCTGAACGCCTCCGACGTCACCGGGGGTGCGATCACCAAGGCCGAGTGTTTCATGCCCGCCAGTTTCGACGCCCTGCGCGCCATGCCGCCGATGCTTGTGATGACGCCGTCCGATCTCGGCGCCCACGTGCTCGCACAGACCGCGCATTCGGTGGTCGCCGGCCCCTATCACCGCAACGAGGCCGGCCTGCTCGACGCGTTCCGCTTCTTCAACTCAGGTGAAGCCACGGCGCGCGAAATCCTCGACCGGCACGGGATCGACACCGTGGTGCTGTGCACGGGGTTGCCGGAACTCAGGGGCTTCGAGGACGCGAGCGAGGACTCCATCGTCTCGCTTCTGCGTCAGGGCCGGATGCCCGACTGGCTCGAGGAAGTCGGCGATCCGGCGGCCCCGATCCGCATCTTCAAGCTGCGCCCGCCCGCGCCGGGCTTCTCCGGCTGAGCCGGCGCCACAACGCCAGACGGGCGACCCCCTGCCCCTAGGCGCCGCCGATCGTGCAGCTCACGCCGGTCCCCTTGAGCCCGCAATAGCCGTGCGGGTTCTTCGCTAGATATTGCTGGTGATAGGTCTCGGCGAAATAGAAGGGACCCGCTTCGGCGATCTCGGTGGTGACCGGCCCCATCGCGGCCGCGTCGAGCGCCTTGGCGTATTCGTCCCGCGATCGCTCCACCAGGCGGCGCTGCTCCTCGGTCGTCCAGTAGATCGCCGAGCGGTACTGCGTGCCCACGTCGTTGCCCTGGCGCATCCCCTGGGTGGGGTCGTGCTCCTCCCAGAAGGTCTGGAGCAGTTTCTCGAAGGAGATCTTGGAGGGCTCGAAGACCACCATCACCGCCTCGGCATGCCCGGTCCGGCCGGAGCAGACCTCCTCGTAAGTCGGGTTGGCGGTGTGTCCGCCCTGATAGCCGACGGCCGTCACCCAGACCCCGTCGAGCCGCCAGAACAACCGTTCGGCGCCCCAGAAACACCCCAGGGCGAAATAGGCGGTCTCGGCCCCCTCGGGGTAGGGCCCCTTCAACGGCCGGTCGTTGACGAAGTGGCGCTCGGCGACGTCGAGCGGCATTTCGCGGCCCTTGAGCGCGTCTTCGGCGCCCGGGATCTGCTTCGGCTTTGTGGTGAAGAACATGGTGTTTCTCCCTAAGCGGTGCTCAGGCGGCGCGCCTGCGGCTCGCCACGAACAGCAGCCAGCCGATCAGCAAGGCGGCGAGCCCCGTCACGGCCAGCGCCAGCCAGCTCGGCCATCCCAGCACCGTCACGATCCCCGGGTCCCAGATGGCGGGATGGATGTAGCGCTGGACGATCGCCTGCGCCAGATTCTCGCTCGAGTGATGGTATTCGAACCACACCTGACCCAGCACTTCGCCGGCGCGCCCGATCACCGTCACCACGACGAGCAACGCGAGCAGGCCGACGCCGACGATCGCGAACACGAAACCGATCAGGCGCACCACAAATCGCACTACCGAGATCATCGCCCGACCTTCATGCTCGGCTTTCCGGCCCTTGCCGGACGTGCTTAGCCCGATTTGCGGCGAACGATAATCACAACTGCTCAAATTTCCTATAGCGGCGCGCGGTCCGCTTGGCGCCGGCGACCGCGAACATCAGGCCCGGAAGCCCGAACAACGCCCATCCCGGCAGACTGAGCAGCGGCCAGATCAGCGAATCCCATATCGCCGGATGCAGGCGCGTCACCACAACCTCGCGCAGTCCCTCGAGGCTGGGCGAATTCAGCGCCTCCCACGTCTGGTGGAGCGGCGTGTAGACAAACTCGGTCACCGCCAGCATCCGCGCGCCGTCGATGATCAGCAAGACCAGTGCGATGCCGATCAGCCAGGTGCCCAGAAGACGAAATGCGAACTTCATATCAACTTACGGCTCAACTCCGGTGCTCCCGCGACGAATCGGCCACGCCACCGGTCGCCGATAATTACTTATGCGGTTAAATGTGGCATTCAAGCGCCGCCGGCGTGGCCTTGCGGTGCGAGGATGCATAGCTATATTGCCCGCCCGTCGTCACGTCGAAGCTGCCGTTAACCTCAATCGGTGCAGTTGGGCGGCGATCGGGGTGGCGTGGCGGACGGGAAGTCCGCGCAACCGGAGAGGTGGCCGAGTGGTCGAAGGCGCGCGCTTGGAGAGCGTGTAGGCGGGCAACCGTCTCGAGGGTTCGAATCCCTCTCTCTCCGCCACCTTCTTGCCCGGTCATTTTTGATCGGCGGAGCAATCACTT
>CAZNOZ010000079.1:0-6896 GCA_964574935.1 uncultured Devosiaceae bacterium
CTAGCCGAGCGGCGTGAACGCGCAACTTAAGAACCGCATTAATCCAGCGTTTGGATGCATGTTGCCCCCGGGGTGTTGCACAATGGGCACATCCGGGGCGCCTGCGGATCGCAAAACGGTTGACAACTGGTTGCCAAAGGGCGCGCCAGCAGGTCTCGAAGCGCCATTGTTGCGCGGGATGGTTACCAAAACCGTAACAATCTTACGGAAATAGGGGCGGCTCGGAGCTTCGATCGCGGCGCCGCGCTATTGTCGGGCGCCGACGGCGGACACCGCGACGACATGCGGGGCCGGTCAGCGCAGAATCGGCTTGCAAAGCGACCGGGATTTATCTTGTTTGCGCTGGGCATGAAGTAAGGGGGTAGGCGGGTGGACAACGACAAGGTGGCGGTGATCACCGGGGCGACGTCGGGTATCGGGCGGGCAGTGGCGGTCGGGATGGCGCAGGCGGGGTATCGCCTGGCCATTTGCGGGCGGCGTTCGGTGCGCCTGGAAGAGACGCTGGAGATGGCCGGGCTCGGCGACGACCGGATCATCGCGCGGCGTTGCGACGTCACCGACCAGCCGGCGGTCAGGGGGTTCTTCCGGGAGACGGTGCAACGGTTCGACCGCATCGACGTGGTGTTCAACAACGCCGGGCGTTCCCCGCCGCCGGCGAATTTCGGCGACACCGACATCGTGGAGTGGCGCTCGACGATCTCGACCAATCTCAACGGGGCGTTCTATGTGGCGCTGGAAGCGTTCCAGGTGATGCGGGACCAGAATCCGCAGGGCGGCCGCATCATCAACAACGGCTCGATCTCGGCGCAGGTGCCGCGGCCGCACGCGGCCCCCTACACCGTCTCGAAGGCGGCGATCACCGGGCTGACCAAGCAGATCGCGCTCGACGGCAGGCCCTACGACATCGCCTGTTCGCAGATCGATATCGGCAACGCCGCCTCGGAGATGACCGAGCAGATGTCCAAGGGCATGCTGCAGGCCAACGGCGATACGGTGCCGGAGCCGACAATGGACGTGCAGGCGGTTGTGGACGCGGTCCTCTACATGGCGGGGCTGCCGCCCGAGGCGAACGTTCCGTTCATGACGGTGACGGCGACGAAGATGCCGTTCATCGGGCGCGGCTAGCGCGGCGCCTTTCGGGCGGCGGCGCCACGGAGCCGCGTTCGATCAGCGTGCATTCGAGGCGCGTGACACGGGGCCCGGCGCGCCGGCCGCCGGCGCCGGCGTTGGACAGAGCCCACTCGACCGCCCAGCGGCCCATCTCACGATCCGGCAGGGCCATGGTCGTCAGCGGCGGGCTGGATTGCGCCGCCTGGGGCAGGTCGTCGAAGCCGACCACCGATATGTCGCCGGGAACTGCCAGGCCCCGCTCCCTGAGGGCTTCGTAGCAGCCCGCCGCCATGATGTCGGACGCGCAGAAGATGGCGGTGGGCGGCTCGGGCAGGTCCATCAATTCGTGGGAGGCCCGACTGGCGAGCTCGGCCTGCCAGCACGCCTCGCGGAGATATTCGGACCGGTCGGGCAAGCCGGCGGCGGTCAAGGCCTGGCGGTAGCCGTCGCGGCGGGCGGTGGCGGAGACCATCCACAATTCGCCGGCCAGGTGGGCGATGCGGGTGTGGCCCGCCTCGATCAGCAGCCGGGTCGCGCGGGCGGCGGCCGCGGCGTCGGCGGGGACGACCGACGGAAACTCGTGATCGCGGGAGAAGCAGTTGAGCAGCACCACCGGCGCGGCGGCGGCGTAGAGCTCGAGGGGCGGGGTCACCTCGCGGGTCTTGTCGGTGGCGTAGATGATCGCGTCGACCCCGGACCGGGCGATGGATTCGAGAATGCGGCGTTCATACCGGGGGTCGGCGCCCGTCCGGAAGACGCTGAGCACGTGCCCGTTGCGCCAGGCCAGCTCGCTGGCCGCGTCGATTTCACCGAACCCGTTGCGCGGGGTGGCGAGCCGATCGACCAACAGGGCGAACTGCCGGGTCGCGGCGTCGGCCGGCCGTATCTGGGGCCGGTGGCGGTAGCCCAGCGCGCGGACGGCCGTCAACACCCGCTGGCGTGTGGGATCGGAAATGCGGATGTCGTCGACCGAATTCAGAACCACGGAAACGGTCGCCTGCGAGCACCCGGCGAGCCTGGCGACGTCGGTCATGGTGACCCGCTTGCCGATCCGCCGCGCGGACCGTTTCGGCTGTTTCCAAATCGTTTTGGGAGCGTGGACGCCCATCGACATCTTCGGAGGTTCCCGAACCAAACGCGTGCGCGTGGTGAGAAGTGGCGACGATTTTATCCCGGCGTGCGCGGCGGCGCCAGCCCCGCGGCAGCGCCCGCTAGTCGGCGCCGCGAGCCCGGCGGATCTGGTCGAAGGCCGCGGCCACGACGATAAACGTGCCCACGAAAGCGCCCTGCCACGACACGTTGATGCCCAACAGGATCAGCGAGTTGCGGATGATCTCGAGGAGCGATGCGCCGATGACCGCGCCAAGGGCGGTGCCGCCACCGCCCGCAAGATTGGCACCGCCGATGACCGCCGCGGCGATCACTCTGAGTTCCAGTCCCTGCCCCAGCGCCAGGGTGACTCCTCCCAGCCAGCCGGTCATCAGGACGCCGGTTAGCGCGGCACAGAAGGCCGCGAACATATACACCGAGATCTTGACGCGCCTGACCGGCACACCGGTGAGAGTGGCGGCCTGCTCGTTGCCGCCAACGGCGAACACGTAGCGGCCCCACCGCGTCCAGCGGAACGCCAGCGACGTCGCAATCAGCAGGGCCACCAGCACATAGACGGGATTGGGGATGATGATCGGCATCCAAACGGCGCCGAAATTGGCACCGCCGCCGAAGTCGAACAGGAGCTGCTGATCGGGTCCGAAATAGTAAATGGCGATGTTATTGGACAGCACCATGGCGAGCGATCGGGCGATCGACAACATCCCGAGGGTGACCACGAAGGGTGGCATGCCGGCCAAGGCAATCAGCGTCCCGTTCACCAGTCCGACGGCCAACCCGGCCCCCAGGGCCGCCAGAACGCCAATCCACAGCGGGTAGCCGGCCTGCATCACCAGCCCGATGACAATGGCGGACAGCACCACCGTGGAGCCGACCGACAAGTCGATCCCCTCCGTGGCGATCACCGCGACCATGCCGATGGCGACGATGGCGACGAACGCGAAGTTGCGCGTGATGTTGAAGAGATTGCGTTCCAGGAGGAACGTATCCGGGCGCGCGACGGCCATGAACAAGCAAGCCGCAATGGCGGCGACGGCGACCCAGAAGACCTGTTGGCTGACGAGCCAGGCCCACCAGGAGCGGTGCTCGCTGGACTCGTAGAAGTCGCCCTGGGCTTGTTGCGCCTCGGGCGCATCCGGTGATGTTGTCGCCATGGATGTTCCGATACGCTCCAGGTTTCAGGCGGCTTCGATGGCGCCCGTGATCAAGCCGGTGACCTCCTCGGGAGAGGATTCGCCGGTCGGCTTGTCGCAGACCTTCTTGCCGCGCCGAAGCACGACGATGCGGTCAGAGACCGCAAAGACGTCCGGCATGCGGTGGCTGATGAGGATGATGGCGATGCCGGAATCCCGCAGCCGGCGAATGAGGGTCAGCACTTCGGCGACCTGGCGGACCGATATCGCCGCCGTCGGCTCGTCCAACAGGACAATGCGCGCTTCGGTCAACAGCGCCCGGGCGATGGCGACCGCCTGGCGCTGGCCGCCCGACATGCGGTGAACGAGATCACGCGGTCGGGTTTCGGACTTCAGTTCGGCAAACAATTCGCGCGAGCGCTGAATCATCGCCATGTGGTCGAGGTAGCGGAACGGGCCGAACCCGCTGCGAATCTCGCGGCCCAGGAACACGTTGGCGGCGGCAGTCAGATTGTCGCACAGCGCCAGGTCCTGGTAGACGATCTCGATGCCGTGGCGGCGGGCGTCGGTGGGATTGTGAAGCTCGAGCTTGTGGCCATCCATATACATCTCGCCTTCGCTGGCGGGGAAATTGCCAGCGACGATCTTCACGAGCGTCGACTTGCCGGCGCCGTTGTCGCCCATCATGCCGACGACTTCGCCGGGCTCGATCGCCGTCGATACGGAATGAAGGGCCTGGATGGCGCCGTAGTGCTTCGAGACTTCGCGCAATTCAAGTAGCGGCATCGCCCGATTGCCTCCCCCCGCCGGCGACGGTGAGCCGTCCCCGGACCGCCGGACCTTCGGCAGCTTACTGGCATGGCTGAATTTCGATGGCAAGTGGGCATCGGCGGCTGTGCTTCGGACCGCATCGTTGCGATCCGTCGACACATCATGGGGGGTCGCGGCGCGCGATATGCGGGGTCGAGTTGAAACCCGAAATACCCCTTCCCGGGACGGCGCCCAGCGCGGCGAACAGGCCTGTCCGGTTGACCAAGCGCACCCGCGAATACTAGTGTCGCGGAACACGATATGCGCCTATGCGTTTGACGACAGGGAGGTTTTGACGAAGCGGTCGGGGTCCGGGAGGGGATCGGTGGCAGTACCGATGCGCGCCTGCCCTCAAACCGCCACTGTTGCCGGCGACATGGCCCCGAACTGCGGGTGCCGGGGCAATCCGCAAATCGCCTCGCGAGGTAATTGCCAGCCTCCGAGGGGTGCGCAAGCGCCGGCGCGGACATAATGAGAAAACGAGAGCTTGTCGGCGGGCTTCACAAGTGCCATTGATTGGCGCCTAAATAGCGGGAAGCCGCTGATCACCGAGGTCCGGCAACGCCGGATAGACGTCCATATGGGAGGAGAACCAAACATGAAGAAAACACTCTTGCTCGCAGCCGGATCGGCAGTGCTTGCACTTGCCGTGACCGCCGCGACCGCACAAGAGAAGAAGGAACTGGCGGTCGTCGTGAAGGGCGTCGACAATCCGTTCTTCGAGCAGATCAACCTGGGCTGCCAGCAGTGGAACGCTGAGAACGCGGATTCCGAATATGTCTGCACCTACCAGGGCCCTGCGTCGACTGCTGACGAGGCCGGCGAAGTTCAGATCGTCGAAGACCTGATCACCAAGGGTGTGTCGGGTATCGCGATCTCGCCGTCGAACGCGGTGCTCATGGCCAACATGCTGCGCGACCGGAACCCGTCGATGCCGATCATGACGATCGACGCCGACCTCGGCGTGGATGACCGCGATCTTCGCGCGACCTATCTGGGCACCGACAACTACCTGATGGGCGTCGATATGGCCGAGCAGACGATGAAGCTGAAGCCCAACGGTGGCACCGTGTGCTACCATCTGGGCAACGTCGCTGCCGACAACATCAATGCCCGTGCCCAGGGCTTCCGCGACACGATCAGCGGTGAAGAAGGCCTCGACCGGCTGACCGGTCAGGGCGGCTGGACCGAGGTTGACGGTTGCCCGATCTACACCGACGACCAGGCGGACTTCGCCGCACAGTCGATGGCCGACACCTTCATCGCGCATTCCGATCTGGACGCCTTCGTCCTGCTCGGCGGCTGGGCGCAGTTCGCTGTGCAGGCCTATGCGCAGACGACCGATCAGGTCATGGACAGGCTGCAGTCGGGTGATCTGGTCATCGTGGCCGGCGACACGCTGCCGCCGCAGACTCAGGCCTTCCGTGAAGGCCGGAGCCAGGCGCAGGTCGGCCAGCGTCCGTTCGAGATGGGCTATCGCGCCCCTGACGTGCTGATCCAGCTCATCAACGGCGAGTCGGTTGACGATCCGCTGTTCACCGGTCTGGACATCTGCAACCAGGACGACGCCGGCTTCTGCGGCGACTGACGCAGTCGCAACAACGCACAACATCAAGGGGCGCCCCGCGGCGCCCCTTTTTTCTGGGCGATGCATCGTCGGGAACTGACGGGACGCGGGTTGCCTCGGTGCGGCGCCGCGATTACACCTCGTCGCCAACGGGAGGCCGCATGGCATTCATCAACGATCGCGACCGCGAATTCTTCACGCCGCTGTGGCGGCGGCTGACGCTGATCGCATTTCTGGGCGCCTGGGCGGGTTACGAGTATCTGTGGGGCGACGAGATGTGGGGGATGCTGGTGCTCGGTATCGGGGCGCTGGCGTTCTGGATGTTCTTCATCAATTTCAAGCCTGTCCAACCCTCGGACGGGAACGGCAAGAGCGGCAAGGCCGACAAGGAGTGAGCATATGATCATCGAACGGTTCCGGGTCGACGGACAGGTGGCCGTCATCACCGGCGGCACCCGCGGCATCGGCTACGGAATCGCGCTGGCGCTCGCCGAGGCCGGGGCGCGGCTGATCGTGGCGTCGAAGAAACCCAACCCGGACGCGATGGCGAGTTTCGAGAAGGCGGGGGCCACCGCCGACTGGGTGCAGGCCGACATGGCGGATCCCGCGGGCCCGCAGGCGCTGATCGACAAGGCCGTGGAGTTGGCCGGGCGGGTCGACATCCTGGTCAACAACGCCGGGGTCTCCGACAGCGGGCCGACGGCGGCGTTCACCGACGAACAGTGGCGGCGGATCATGGAGGTCAATGTCGACGCCGTGTTCCGTTGTTCGCGGGCGGCGCTGGGGCCGATGCTGGCGCAGGGCGCCGGCGTGATCCTGAATGTCGGTTCGATGTCGGGGATCGTCTCCAACATCCCCCAGCACCAGACCGCCTACAATTCGTCGAAGGCGGCGGTGCACATGATCACCAAGACGATGGCGTCGGAACTCGCCGACAAGGGCATTCGCGTCAACGCGCTGGCGCCGGGATATGTCGACACGGACATGAGCCGGGACGGGCTCAACAACCCGGACTGGGCGCCGACCTGGATGCAGATGACCCCGATGGGCCGCGCCGCGACCATCGAGGAGTGCGGGGCGGCGGGGCTTTATCTGTGTTCGCCGGCCTCGAGCTACACCACCGGCGCGGTGCTGGTGGTCGACGGGGGATACACGGCGCGCTAGGG
>CAZNOZ010000080.1:0-4868 GCA_964574935.1 uncultured Devosiaceae bacterium
TTACCATTTAACCAATTGATTTAAAATAGCTAATTTACATAGAGCCCTCCTGAGTGCTGATATTGGACGTGAAATGCCCGAAAAGCCTGCTTTGGTGGAGAGCCCGAGCCCATGAAAACGAGCCGAAGGCCCGGCGAGGGATCGGGCTTTAGTCTTTGTCCGTGGGAGCTGCGCGGCCGAACAGACGCGCGATGCGAACCAATGCAAAAGCGTCAGCGGGCAGAAGTTCAAGCTGGCGCCCCTACCGGAATTTGCATCTTCAGAGGTCGGGAATTCCGGATGATTTCAAGAAAGCGAATGCCCGCTCGTAGAATGATGGTGGGCGAGTGCAAATCGCTTCGTCCGGCTGCGACCCCAATGAGAACGTGGATGCCTGCCCCAATAGTTACGCCCAGCCCAAACAGAACGGCATGTGTCAACGTCAGTGGCTTGACGAGCTTCTTCGGTGAACCCTTAGAAATTTGTGTCTCATCGGACATCCACAGCCTCCCCGATAGACATGCTTCGGGCAGAGTTCGATCGAAGCTGCTGAGAATACTTTGGAACTCCCATTTCTTCGCGCGCGATGTCACGAAGCATCCTCCGAGGCTGTTTGGGTTACATCGCGATAAGCGAGCAGTCGCAAAGCGTTCGCCACCACCACGAGCGTCGATCCTTCATGGAAAGCAACTGCTGCGCCGAGCTGCAGCCCGAAGAGAGTTGCGGGTACCAACACGGCCACCATGCCAAGGCTGATCCAGAGGTTTTGCCTGATGATGCGGCTGGTGCTGCGGCTCAAACCGATAACGAAGGGGAGGCGGTCCAGCTTGTCGCCCATCAGCGCGATGTGGTGCGCGGTGGGGCCGATGAAGACGATCTTGTGCTCTTCGAGAATGGAGGCGAAGCGGGCGCTTTCGGCGAGAAACCCGTAGCCGGGATGGACCGCGTCGGCGCCGGTGATCTCGCAGGCCGCCAGGATCGAGGGGATGTTCAGGTAGCTCGCCCGGGCCTGCGGCGGGCCGATGCACACGCTCTCGTCGGCAAGGCGCACATGCATCGCGTCGGCGTCGGCGGTGGAATGAACGGCGACGGTCTGGATGCCGAGTTCCTTGCAGGCGCGCAGCACCCTGAGCGCGATCTCGCCGCGATTGGCGATGAGCACCTTCTGGAACATCTAGTGGCGCGCCATCTATTCGATCACAGCCAGCGGTTCGCCAAACTCCACGGGTTGGGCGTCTTCGAAGAGGATCCGGGTGACCTTGCCGGAGCGATGGGCCGGTATCTGGTTCATGGTCTTCATCGCCTCGACGATCAGAACCGTCTCGCCTTCGTCGACGTGATCGCCGAGCTCGACGAAGGGCGAGGCACCGGGCTCGGGCGCCCGGTAGGCGGTGCCGACCATCGGCGAGGTGAGGGTCGCGGGGTCGGCGGCCAGGGCGCCTTCCGCCTCGGCGGCGGCGCGCTGCGCCTCGGGTCCGTCGGCGCCCGATGCGGAGGTGGCCGGCTCGGCGGCGGACCGACCGGGGGCGGCAACCTCGATGCGGGTGCCCGCGCGGCTGACGCGGACGCGGAAATCGTCCTGCTCGAATTCGATTTCGGTGAGGCTTTTCTCGCTCATCAGATCCGCCAGGGCGCGGATCAGATTGGCGTCGATTTTCGAGCCCTCGGCCATCGCGTGCAACTCCTCGCCGCGCCGGGCTCAGGCTTCCGGCCGGGCCGCCAGGGCGTTGAGCGCCAAGATATATCCCGTCGGTCCCAATCCGCAAATGACGCCGACGGCGACGGCGGAAATGAAGGAGCGGTGGCGGAAGCGCTCGCGGGCGTAGATGTTGGAAAGGTGGACTTCGACGACCGGGACGCCGGCGGCCAGAATGGCGTCGTGAACGGCAATCGAGGTGTGCGAATAGGCCCCGGCGTTCAGGACAATGCCGTCGGCGACGCCGCGGGCGGCCTGGACGAGATCGACCAGCGCGCCCTCGGAATTCGTCTGGTGAAACTCAATCTCGAGCCCCAGGCGACCGGCGTGCTCGCGGCAGGCCGCCTCGACTTCGGCGAGGGTGACGGTGCCGTAGATTTCGGCCTCGCGGGCGCCCAGCATGTTGAGGTTGGGGCCGTTGAGAATATGGATGCGTTTGGCCATCGCATGCACCCCCCGTCGCGCCCGTGAGCCGGCGCCGACCGGCCAGTACAGGAAAAGCCGTCAAAAGGCAAAGGACGGCGCGCTCAGCCCTCGCAGTCGGTGGAACCGCAGGCGCGGACGTTGGCGATCTTGGCGCGCAGCACGTCCAGGCCGACGGCGCCCCGGATGATCTCGTCACCGAGGATGAAGGTCGGGGTGCCGGTGATGTTGAGCCCCTGGGCGAGGGCATAGTTGCGCTGAATGACGTCGGTAATCCGCGGCTCGCCCAGCTCGAGTTCGAGATTGACCCGGGAAAGCCCGACATCGGACGCCGCGGTGAGGGCCGCCTCGCGGTCGACGGTGCCGCGGGTCGCGAACAAAGAGGTGTGGAACTGGAGATAGTCGACGGGCGCCTCGGCGACCAGCACGCCGACGCGGGCGGCGTCCACGGACCCCTCGGAGAGGATGGGGAACTCCTTGAGAATGACTCTGAGCTCGGGGTCTTCGGCGAGAAGCTGCATGACGTCGGGGACCGACTGGCGGCAGTAGGTGCAGTTGTAGTCGAACATCTCCACCAGCGTGACGTCGCCGTCGGGATTGCCGATCACGATGTTGGCGGGATCGGAGTAGATGTCGTCGTTGAGGGAGGCCAGGGCCACCTTCGTCTGCACGCGCTGCTCGGCCCTGAGTTCGGCGTCGAGCGCAATCGACATCTGCTGCAGAATGCGCGGGTTGGCGAGCAGGTAGTTTTCGATGATCGGGTGGATGGCGTCCGGATCGATGGGCGTGGCATTGGCGAGGGGGGTGTCGCGTTCGTCGAGCACGTCGTTAACGATCGCCCGGACGTCGGCCTCCGAGATCGCGGCTTGCTCACCGGTGGTGACGAACCAGCCGTAGCCGATCGCCGCCCCGAGGGCGAATACGAGCGCGATGATGATGAGGCTCTGGCGATTCAACTGCGACTCCCGCGGAGCGATGGCCGAATGGGTATCCAAGCCCCAGGATAATGGCAATCGTTCACCATCCGGTAACCGGCCGTGGCGACAAGCGAACAATTCTGGTTGAACGGGGGGCCGGCGCAGCGGGCCGGTCGCCGATATTCACAGCCGCCCCGGACCGTGGCAGGCTGGCCCGATCGCCGCAGCCGCCGGAGCGCCGCCAACAATGGACACCAAGGCCAGCAGCAAGCGGGCCCCGCAGCCGTTCCTGGCGCTCGAGATGCTCGCCCGGGCCAAACAGCTCGAGGCCGAAGGGCGCACCATCGTGCATCTGGAAGCCGGCGAGCCCGCGATTTCGGCGGCGCCGGCGGTGCGCGAGGCGATCGCCAACCATGTTCTCAACGAGCGCCAGCCCTACACCGAGGCCAAGGGCATGCTGGCCTTGCGCGCGGCGCTGGCCGACTACTATCGGCGCCGGCATGCGGTCGCGGTCGACCCCGAGGCGATCATCGTGACCACCGGGTCGTCGTCCGGGTTCGTGCTGGGGTTCCTGGGCGGCTTCGAGACGGGGGACCGGATCGGGATCACGCGCCCGGGCTATCCGGCGTATCTGAATATCCTGACGGCGCTCGGCTTCGAGCCGGTTGAGATCGAAGTCAGGCCCGAGGACCGCTGGCGGCTGACGGTGGAGGCCGTGGAACGGGCCCACGCGACCGCTCCGCTCGCCGGGCTGATGGTGGAATCGCCGGCCAATCCGACCGGGGCCATCCTGCCGCGCGACGGCCTCGCCGCGCTGGTCGAGCTGTGCGATGCCCATGGCATCCGGATCGTCTCGGACGAGGTCTATCACGGGCTGAGCTTCGGGATGGAATGCGTTTCGGCGCTGGAGCTGACCCGCGAAGCGATCGTGGTCAATTCGTTTTCCAAATACTACTGCATGACCGGCTGGCGGGTGGGGTGGATGGTGCTGCCCGAGGCGCTGGTGCGCGGCGCGCAGATCCTGGCGCAGTCGCTGTTCATTTCGGCGCCGACCGCCTCGCAGGTGGGGGCGATCGCGGCGCTCGGCGCCACCGACTACTACGAGGCGGAGAAGGTCCGCTACGCACGCAACCGCGAGGTGCTGGTGGCGGGGCTGAAAAGGCTCGGCTTCACGGATGTGCCGGCCGCGGACGGGGGCTTCTACGAGTATGCGGACGTCTCGGCGCTTTCCAACGATTCCAACCACTTCTGCCATCAGCTGCTCGAAGAGGCGGGGGTGGCGGCGACGCCGGGCATCGATTTCGACCGCAAGAACGGGCACAAATATGTGCGCTTCTCCTACGCGGGCGACCGGGAGGCGATCGAAGCGGCGGTCGAGAAAATGGCCGGCTTTCTGGGCCGGCCCGGGTGAGCGGCTCGCTGCGTCGGCCGACCGGGGTCGACCACGGCCCGGCCTTCCGGGTCGGCCACTTTGAACCTGCGTGAAACCAGGCGCCGCTAGCCGGCGGGCCGCGCTAGCGCGACCACCAGCCAGCCCGCTTCGGCTTCTCGCCTTCGGTGCTGGTCGAGGTGACGACGATCTCGTCGTGCTCGGGCGCCTTGCGGTCGCGCTGCCGCGGTTCGGACTGGTCGGCCGGAGGTTCGGCGGCGGGCTCGGTGCCGCCGTTGCCGGTCTCGGCGGGTGCCTCGTCGGCCGGCTCCGGCGCCGCCTGGGTGGATTGGGCGGCGGGTTCGTCCTTGGCCTTGTCGCCGGTGCGGCGGCGGCGGCGCCGGCGGGGCTTTTTGTCCTCGGCGGCTTGCCCGTCGTCGTCGGGCGCGGCCCGAGCCGGCTCTCCTGCTTCGGCGGCTTCGGC
>CAZNOZ010000080.1:4968-6446 GCA_964574935.1 uncultured Devosiaceae bacterium
TCGGCTGTCTCGGCGGGTTGCTCCTGGTCGGACATCGCGGCGGTCTCGGGCTGGCCCTCGGTGCGGCGATGGCGACGACCGCCCCGCCGGCCGCGGCGGCGGCGCTTGCGGGCGCCTTCCTCGCCGGCGTCTTCCTCTTCGGGGCGTTCGGCGGCTGCCGGGCTTGCCTCGGCGGTCTCGGCCGCCTCGTCGGCCTGCCCGGAGCGACGGCGCCGGCGACGCCGGGCCGGCTGCGGCTCGGTTTCGGCGGGGGGTTCATCCATGAGCGCGGAGTCCACGCGGACATGGGTGGGGGCCTCTTCGGGACCTGCCTGCTGGCGCTCGATGGTGTATTGGGAGGCCCCCAAAGAGGCGTCCGCGACCACGGAGATGCGCAATTCGTAGCGCTGCTCGAGATCGGCGAGAATGCCGCGCTTGGCGTTGAGAACGTAAAGCGCCACGTCGGCCGGCACGTGCACGGCGACCGAATGGCCCGGGCGGCGGCGGACCTGGTCCTCGACGGCCCGCATCGCCGCCAGCGACAGGGATTCGACCGAGCGGATCAGGCCGGTGCCCTCGCAGTGCGGGCACACGCGGGTGGAGCTTTCCAGAACCCCGAACCGAATACGCTGGCGCGACATTTCCAAGAGGCCGAAATGCGAGATGCGGCCGATCTGGATGCGCGCGCGGTCGGTTTTCAGCGCGTCCTTGAGCTTGCGCTCGACGGTGCGGTTGTTGGGCCGCTCTTCCATGTCGATGAAGTCGATGACGATGAGCCCGGCGAGATCGCGCAGCCTGAGCTGGCGCGCCACTTCGGTGGCGGCCTCCAGGTTGGTCTGCAGTGCGGTGTCCTCGATGTTGTGCTCGCGGGTCGACTTGCCGGAGTTGACGTCGATGGAGACCAGCGCCTCGGTGGGATTGATGACGATGTAGCCGCCCGAGGGCAGGGTGACCCGCGGCGAGAACATCGCATCGAGCTGCGCCTCGACGCCGTGGCGGGAGAAGATCGGCTGGTCGTCCTTGTAGAGTTTCACATGCCGTGCGTGCGACGGCATGATCATCTTCATGAATTCCTTGGCTTCCTTGTACGCCTCCTCGCCGGCGACGATGACCTCGGTGATGTCCTTGTCGTAGAGGTCGCGGATGGAGCGCTTGATGAGCGAGCCTTCCTCGTAGACCAGCGTCGGGGCGGTGGAGGCGAGCGTGAGCTCGCGGACATTCTCCCACAGCCTGAGCAGGTACTCGAAATCGCGTTTGACCTCGGCCTTGGTCCGCGCGGCGCCGGCGGTTCTCAGGATGACGCCCATGTCCTGCGGCACGTCGAGGCCGGTGGCGATGTCCTTGAGGCGGTTGCGATCGGTGGCCGAGGTGATCTTGCGCGAGATGCCGCCGCCGCGGGCGGTGTTGGGCATCAGCACCGAATAGCGGCCGGCGAGCGAGAGATAGGTGGTGAGCGCCGCGCCCTTGTTGCCGCGCTCTTCCTTGACGACCTGCACGAG
>CAZNOZ010000081.1:0-6443 GCA_964574935.1 uncultured Devosiaceae bacterium
CGGCAAGCCGGGCGGTCCGCAAGGACCTCGCCGTCCACGTTTCTCTTTCTTCTATTCACACTGTCAAAGAGCCGACCTTGAGACCGCCATGGGCAACTCGGTCGTGATTGCCGGACCTTCGCCCGACAATCGGCAGCCTCGCTCTCCGGTCAGACCCGGCAGAAGGTGGCTGCCCTGTCAAGAAAACGCTCAAGCGAGCCGGCCGTTGACCTGCCCGTCGCGAGCGCTCGGGGTTATAGGTGCGACCCCCAGGGCTGTCAATACGCGAACCCGGTGATTCTCGCCGATTTCGCCAGCCCGGTTGGCCGGGCCGCTACCCCACCGCCGAGACCACACAATATAGCAAACCGGCGAGGTCTTGTCACATCCCTTCGGCCGCCCAGGGACGGGTCGGGAATCGGCCTAGTTTCGCCGCATTTTCTGGTCAAGCCTGATGACGGTCCGCACGGCTCCATGTGGGGATTTTCGAGTCGGATTCAATCTCCGCTCGTCGCTACCGCGGAGCTCGTGCGACGGCCGCCGGCGCGACGCGCCGGACCTCGGGGGAGGGGCGACAGCGTTGAACGCGGCAAGAAAGACCCACCACGCGGCGCTGCTCAAGGCGACCGGGTTTGAGGACTCCCCGGCCCTCACCCTTGCCTCCACCGACGGCGAAATGCCCCAGGGCCGGGAGATTTCGCTGGCCTGGCTGACCGGCGCGATCCTGACCGGGCTGACCTCGGTCTTGCTGATGGGCGCGGCGCTCTATGTGTCCTTCCAGGGTCAGGACACCTTCTCGACCCCGTACGAGGCATTGCAGCTCGAACACGCCGAGACCGCGCTCGCCGTGCCGATCTCGCCGTCCACGAAGGCCGGACGCGCCCGCCCCATCGCACTCACCCGTTCCGAACTCGAGATCGTCGAGGCCTCGATTCGCGAAGACGACGGCGGCGCCAACGACGGCGGCCTCGCCCGCATCCGCCGCCAGCCTTTCATTCGAATCAAGGCGACGCTGGCCACTTCCGCGACCAAGATGTCCGACGACATTCCCGATTACGATCCGATCGCGCTTCTGCGCCGCAATCAGCCGATCGAGCTCGCCGAGGACGCCGAGACGGTCTCCACCGACATCTATGGCGCCGAGGTCGAGGGCGAAGTCGCGGTCCGCCTCGCCTCGCTGCCGCTGGCCACGCCTCCCGCGCCGGTGATCTCCGATTCGGCGGCCACCGAATATGTGCATCTGACCATCGCCGGCGCTTATACCGACTACGACGTCACGGCCCTGGGCTATGCGCCCGAAGGTGACGGCTCGCGCGATTTCGGCGCCGCCATCGGTGCCGGCATCGACGGCATCGCGGAAAACGTCACCATCGTGCCGATGACCCACACGCCCGGCGAGGGCGGCGCCGGTCGCACCGAGCGGGTATTGGCCATCCGCGAACCGACAATGATCGGCGAAGCGCTGACTAAAAACGGTTTCACCGACGAAATGGTGTTGGCCGTCTCCCGGGTTCTGGAAAGCGTCTCTCCCTCGCCCGAACTCGAGCCCGGCGCGCATTTGAGGATCTTGCTCGGTCCGTCCCGGACCGCTGACACCCAGATCCCCTATCGGATCAGCGTGTATTCCCCCCAGGACGAACACGCCGCCACCGTTGCGCTCACCGACACCGGCCGATACGTGCTCGGCCTCGCCCCGCCGCCGATCGCCTTCTCCGACGAGGACACCGAGGAAATCTCGGTCGACAACCTGCCGACGCTCTACCGGTCGATCTACGAAACCGGCCGCAAGCACGATCTCGAGGACGCCACCATCGAGCGCATCATCTCGATGTTCGCCTACGACCTCGACCTGACCCGGCGCGTCACCCCCGGCGAGTCGATCGAGATTCTGCAGTCCGAGCCCGATGCCGAAGGCAAGAAGGAGCTTTTGTATGTCGCGCTCACGGTCGGCAACGTGAAGCGGGAGATGTTCCGCTTCCGCACCGACGACGGGGTCATCGATTTCTATGACCCCGAGGGTCAGACCGGAAAGAAGTTCCTGATGCGCCGGCCGCTGGACGGCGGCGGCAACCTGCGCTCACGTTTCGGCATGCGCCTGCATCCGATCTTCAAGACCTACAAGATGCACACCGGCATCGACCTCGCCGCGCCGACCGGCACCGAGATCTTCGCCAGCGGGGACGGCGAGATCGAACGGGCGCAATGGTTTTCCGGCTATGGCCGCGCCGTCGAAATCAAGCACGCCAACGGCTATTCGACGATGTACGGACACATGACCCGTATCGCCGATGGGATCACCCCCGGAACCCGCGTGCGCCAAGGCCAGCTGATCGGATATGTCGGCTCGACCGGCTACGCCACCGGACCGCATCTGCACTACGAGATTCGCATCAACGGCCGCGCGGTCGACCCGCTCAGCGTGCGCCTGCCCCGCGACAAGACGCTGCCCAACCAGTACGCCTACGCCTTCGAGCAGAACGTCACTCAGATCCGCGACCTCATGGAGCGCGACGCCAGCCCGGTCCAGGTGGCCTCCGCCAACCAGGCCCCTTAGGAAGCGATGTAGTCGCGCAGCGCCGCCGCTTCCTGCTCGGTTTCCTCGATCTTGCACTTGACCACGTCGCCGATCGACACCAGCCCCACCAGGGCGCCGCCCTCGAGCACCGGGATGTGGCGCACCCGGTGGGTGGTCATGCGCCCCATCAGCTGGTCGGACGTCTCCTCGAGCCCACAGGTGATCGGATCGGGGGTCATGCAGTCGCTGACCCGCATTTCGAGCACCGCCGCGTCGCCCTCCGACAGCCGCCTGACGATGTCGCGCTCGGAGAGGATTCCGGCCAGCGACCCGTCACCATGAATCGCCACCACCGCCCCGATATTGTGTGCGTTGAGCACCGTGGCGGCAGACGCCACACTCGCATCGACTGCAACGGTGAAGACCGCCGAGCCTTTGACCTGCAGGATTTGTTCGACTTTCATCTCAATGGCCTCTTCTGGGCCCGATAATGGCGCATCGAGGCCTCTCTCCGCAATGGTCTCGGGGTCGTGCCCCGTCACCGGTCAGCGGCCCGCCTCGTCCGCCAGCGCCGCCTGGGCTCGTTGCAGGAACGCCCAGCCCTCGGGCGAGATGGGCATCTGCCTAGCTCGATCCGGATCACTCCATGCCTTGCCCCACATCGAGCCGGCCCTGGTCTCGAGGTCTTTGTCGCCCCCGGTGAACCGTTCGATGAGGCTTCGGGCCTGGCGCGCCATGGCCTGGGCCCGCTCGCTTGTGGGGTCGGTGCCCACCAGCGCTTCGGCCTCGGCGAACACCCCGGCCCAGAGCGCCGAGACCTCCGCCTGGTCCTCCTCGGTGAAAGTGCGCGAGGCCAGATCCGCCTTCTGCGCCTTGGTCAGCTCGGGCATCTCCATGCCCTCGAACGCCTTGGGGAGCTTCGTCATGTCCGTTGTCTCCACGATGTCCAAAATCTCGGAGAGCGTCAGCGCCGGCTCGCGTCCCAGCATCGCCCGCGCCCGCCGGGTTTGGGCGAGCGCCAACTCGATCCGCCGTCCCTCCGCCACCAGCACGCGCTCCTGCGCCGCCAGCAGTGTGCCGAGGTCGACGCCGCCGGCCTCCAGCGCCCGCCCGATATCGGCCAGGGAAAGGCCCAGCCGCTGCATGAGCCGGATCGCGACCACTCTGGTCACCTCTTCGGTGCCGTAGTGGCGGTAGCCGTTGGCGGCCCTGACCGGCCGGATCAGCCCCCGCGCCTCGTAGTGGCGCAGGGCCCTGACCGTCGTGCCGGTCGCCCGCGCCGCGGCCGAAGCGTTCAGATGCGTGGCTTTGTCGTCCATGGCGTCTCTCCGCGCTGGACCTTGTGCACTATGACGCAACGTCACGGTCAACACCCCGGCCCACGAAAAAGGCCGGCTCCGCGGCCGGCCCCAAGCGTTGGGCCGGGTGGACCTAGTGCGCGCTCGCCTGCTGGGTCAGGGCGCGCTCGGCGAGTGCCTCCGACGCGGCCAGGAATTTGCGCATGTAGGACTGGTCGGTCAGGCCCGGCGTCGGCGCAACCGCGTCGCCCCTGTTGTTGAAGAGGGCGCCGCTGCGGCGCTCGAGGTCGGGCGAGACGAGCAAGGGCACGATCCGCTCCGCATAGGTCTCCGGGCTTGCCGTCATGAAGCGCGTCGCCCCTTCCATCAGGGCCAGCAGGAAGGTGTTCGATCCGAACAGATTTGTGCGGATGTTGGTTTTCACGAAACCCGGATTCAGCCCGAATATGTCGGCGTCGCGATAGCGCGCCGCCCCGTCCAACACGAGCATTTCGTTGCCCGCGACGGTGTTCGAGTGCACGGCCCACTTGCTGTAGGTATCTTCGGCGTTCAAATCCTCGGCACTGCCGACCTGGCCGGTGCCCGGAAACCCCATGATGAAGACCCGGGGCCTTTCGGTATCCGGGGCGCGTCCCTTTCCGAGGCGCGGACCGATTTCCCGAAGGATAACCAGCCGGCTCAGATAGCTGACGGCCGTGTCCCGCTCGATGCCCTCTGCGGTGAGTTCACGGTTCGGTCCCGCCATGATTCCCGTCGTCAGGACAACCAGATCCACCCTGTCCGCAGGCAACTCGGCGCCGACGCGCTTGGCCTCCCGCATCAAGCTCAGATCGGCTTCGATGAAGTCGAGGCCCGGCAGGCCGGCGTCGCGCATCGTCCGCCCGACGACCGTGACGCCGGCGCCGCGCGCAACAAGCAGATGGCCGATTGCGCGCCCGATCCCGCCGGTGCCGCCGACCACCACCGCCTTCCTGCCCGCAAGATCGAGGCTTGATGCATCGACCCGGCGCCAATTCACGGTCTCGTCCCGTTTCATGGGTTTCGGCCTTTCCGGCGCCCCGCCACCAGGATTATCTGCCGGTGGCTCCTACTGCGCGGCGGCCTTGAGCGGCTCGCCGGCGATGGCCAGCCCCATCCCGTCGGCGGCGACGTCGGCGGTGACCGTCTGCCCGTCGGCGATATGGCCGGCCAGCATCTCCTCGGCCAGCGCGTCCTGCAGGTTCTTCTGGATCGCCCGCTTCAGGGGCCGGGCGCCATAGGCCGGATCGTACCCCTCACGCGCCAGCCACTGCCGGGCCGCGTCCGTCACCTCGAGGGTGATCTCGCGATCGGCCAGCAGCTTGCGGAGATATCCCAGCTGAATGTCGACAATCGCCGCCATGTGCTCGCGGTCGAGGCGGTGGAACAGCAAAATCTCGTCGACCCGGTTCAGGAATTCCGGCCGGAAGGCGGCCCTGACCGCGTCGAGCACCTTGCCGCGGACCATCTCGACGCTCTCGCCCTCGGTCTGCTGGGCCAGGAATTCCGACCCCAGATTGGAGGTCATGATGATCACGGTATTGCGGAAACCCACAGTGCGCCCCTGCCCGTCGGTCAAACGACCGTCGTCGAGCACCTGCAGAAGCACGTTGAATACGTCCGGGTGCGCCTTTTCGATCTCGTCGAACAGGATGACCTGGTAGGGCCGGCGCCTGACCGCCTCGGTCAGCGCCCCGCCTTCCTCGTAGCCGACATAACCCGGCGGCGCGCCGATCAGCCGCGCCACGGCGTGCTTTTCCATATACTCGGTCATGTCGATGCGGACCATGGCGGCCTCGTCATCGAACAGGAACTGCGCCAGCGCCTTGGAGAGTTCGGTCTTGCCCACCCCGGTGGGACCGAGGACCATGAACGAGCCGATCGGCCGGTTGGGATCCTGCAGCCCGGCCCGGGACCGCCGGATGGCCTTGGAGACCGCCTCGACCGCCTCGGCCTGCCCGACCACGCGCGCCCCCAGCGCCTCTTCCATCCGGATGAGCTTGTCGCGCTCGCCTTCGAGCATCCTGTCGACCGGCACCCCGGTCCAGCGCGAGACGACCTGGGCCACATGGTCGGCGGTGACCACTTCCTCGACCATCGCCTGGGCCCGGTCGTCGGTGTCCTGTTCGGCCGCCTCGATTTTCTTTTCGAGTCCGGGAATGACGCCGTAGGCGAGCTCCCCGGCCCGCGCCAGATCACCGGAGCGTTGCGCGGTCTCCAGTTCCGTGCGCGCCAGATCGAGCTCCTCCTTGAGCTTCTGGGCCTCGCCCAGGCGCTCCTTTTCCTGCATCCAGCGCTGCGAGAGCGCCTGCGCTTCGTCCTCGAGCCCGCTGAGCTCCGCCTCCAACTTGTCGAGACGGGTCTTGGAGGCTTCGTCGGTTTCCTTTTTCAGCGCCTCGCGCTCGATCTTCAGCTGGATGATGCGACGGTCCAGCTCATCCAGCGCTTCGGGCTTCGAATCGACCTGCATTCTGAGGCGCGCCGCCGCCTCGTCGACGAGGTCGATCGCCTTGTCGGGCAGGAAACGCTCGGTGATGTAGCGGTTGGAAAGCGTCGCCGCCGCCACCAGGGCGGAATCCGAAATCCTGACCCCGTGGTGCAGCTCGTACTTCTCCTTCAAGCCCCTCAGAATC
>CAZNOZ010000082.1:0-6283 GCA_964574935.1 uncultured Devosiaceae bacterium
GATGGGCGACAAGATCGAGGCCAAGCGCACCGCCGCCTCCCTTGGCATCCCGGTGGTCCCCGGCTCCGAGGGCCCGGTCGGCGGCGACACCGAGGCGCGGCGCCTGGCGGCCGACATCGGCTACCCCGTGCTCGTCAAGGCCGCCGCCGGCGGCGGCGGTCGCGGCATGAAGGTGGCCCGCGCCGAAAGCGATCTGGCGGCCGCCCTTTCAACCGCCCGCGCGGAGTCCAAGGCCGCCTTCGACGACGACACCCTCTACATCGAAAAGTATCTCGACCGGCCGCGCCATATCGAGTTCCAGATCTTCGGCGACGGCAAGCGCGCGGTCCATCTGGGCGATCGCGATTGCTCGCTGCAGCGCCGCCACCAGAAGCTCTGGGAAGAAGCAACGTCCCCCGCACTGACGGACGAGGAGCGAACCCGGGTCGGCACGCTGGTCGCCGACGCGATGGCCAAGCTCGGCTATCGAAGCGCCGGCACCATCGAATTTCTTTATCAGGACGGCGAATTCAACTTCATCGAGATGAACACCCGCCTGCAGGTGGAGCACCCGGTCACCGAGCGCATCACCAACATCGACCTGGTTTACGAACAGATTCGCATCGCCGCCGGCGAGCCGCTGTCCATCAGGCAGGAGGACGTGGCCTTCTGGGGCCATGCGGTCGAGGTCCGCATCAACGCCGAGGACCCGCGCACCTTTGCCCCTTCGCCGGGCCGCATCTCGCAGTACCACCCTGCCGGCGGGGTCGGGGTGAGGATCGATTCGGCGGCCTATCAGGGCTATACGATCCCGCCCTACTACGACAGCCTGATCGGCAAGCTGATCGTGCACGGCCGCGACCGGCCCGAATGCCTGCAACGGCTCAAGCGGGCCCTCGACGAGTTTGTCGTCGACGGCATCGCGACCACCCTGCCCCTGCACCGCCAGCTCATCCGCGAGCCCGACATCGTCGCCGGCGACTACGACATCCACTGGCTGGAAAATTACCTGGCGCGTTCCGCCGAGTAGCCGCGGCTACTCCGTGGCCCTGAGATACTGCGCCGGCTTCGACGACAGGGCCCGCCAGGTGGTCGCCGCCCCGGTCGCGATGGTCAGCGCCACCGCCCCGATCAGCACCGCCGGCACCAGCACCGGGTCGATCGTGAACCCGATATGCGGCAACAGCCGATTGGTGATCGCCCAGGCGCCGGCGACCCCGATCCCCGTCGCCAGCAGCGCCGCGAACGCCCCCAGCAACGCGTATTCGACCGCGAAGGTGGTCACGATCGCGCGCCGGGTCGATCCGAGCACCTTGTTGACGATGGCGTCCGCTTCCCGCTGCATGCGGCCCGCCGCCATGGTGCCGGCCAGCACCAGCACCCCGTTGATCACCGCCAGCGCGCCGACGATGTTGACCGCCGTGCCGAGCTGGTTGAGCACGTCCGCCGCCTCGTCGAGGATTGCCGCCACCGGCACGAAGGTCAGCTCCGGGAATTCCTGCACCAGCGCCCGCTCGACGGTCTTCTCGTCGCCCGGCGTGGTCTTGATGGTCGCCAGCCACCGCTCCGGGAACCGGTCGAGCACCCCGGGACTGAGGGTCACCAGGAAATTGAGCCCGGTGCGGAACTGGTAGTCCCGGAAATTGGCGATCCGCGCCTCGATTTTCTCCCCGAACAGCGTCAGCTCGATCGTCTCGCCGACCTTCAGGCCGAGGGCGTCGCGCGCCGTCACCCGCAAAGAGACCAGCGGATCGCCCGCATAGTCCGCCGGCCACCATTGGCCGTCGACGACCTCGGATTCCTCCGGCACATCGGCGGCCCAGGTCACCGGGATCTCGCCGGCGAGCATGTAGGCGACGTCCTCGTCGCCGGCGTCGATCTGGTCGGAGGGGACCCCGTTCACCTTGGTGACGGCGGCCCGCACCATGGGGCTGGCGCGGAACTCCGCGAGCCTGCCGGTTGTTTCGAGGAAGTCGCGCACGTCCGGCACTTCGTCCTCGAAAAGGTCAGCGGTCACGAAGCTCGGCGCGTCCTGCTGGATTTCCCCGAGCAGCTGGGAATGCAGGTTGTTGTTCAGCGCCACGATCACCAGCAGCATCGCCAGGCCCAGCCCCAGCGACAGGATGACCACCGGCGCCGGCGAGCCCGGCCGGCAGATGGAGCGGATCGCGCCCCTGATCGTGGTGCTGGCCGCCACCGGCAGGTGCCCCAGGGCGAGCCGCAAGAGCGCCGCGGCGCCCCTCAGGATGACGAAAGCCGCCGCCACCCCCGCCGCGTACCACCCCACAAGCGCCAGATTGTCCGTCGTCCACACCGCCAGCGCGAAAATGCCCAGCCCCGCGATCACCAGCGGCACCACCACCCCGGGCGTCAAATAGTCGCGGGTGGGCAGCGGCTCGACGTTGGTGCCCACCGTCCGGAACAGGATCGCGGGCCTCAGCTTGCGCGCCCCCACCAGCGGCAGATAGGAAAAGGCGAAGGCGGCGAGCGCCCCGAAGCCGGCCGCCACCAGCAGCGACAGGGCATCGACGGTCGCCGGCAGCTCGACCCCCAGGATCGGCCCGATCACCGGCAGCGCCATCAGCGTCGAGACCGCGCCGATCACCAGCCCGATGCCGATGCCGATCAGCGACATGATCGAGACCTGGGTGAACACATGCACCAGGATTCGCGTCCCGGTCGCCCCCAGCGAGCGGAACACCGCGATCGAGCGCTGGCGTTCGGCGATGTAGGCCGACACGGCGTTGGATATCCCCACCCCGCCGACCAGCAGCGCCGACAATCCGACGATCAGGAGGAAACCCAAAAACCGGTCGTAGAACCGCGCCAGCGTCCCGGCGGCGTCATAGGGCGTGCGCACCTTCCATTCCGGATCGCCGGCGAAATGCGCGCTGAGCACCGGCGCCGCCTCCTCGTAGGTGCCCTCGATAAGGTCGATCTTGTAGCGGTGCTGGGTCAGGAGCCCCGGCATCGGGGCGCGCAATTGCGGGCTCGCCGCCACCGCATCGAGGCTGACCACCGCGGTCAGGCCGAGATGAAATCCGCGCCCCGCCCCGTCCGGCAGCGACGTCAGCAGGCCCCTGACCTGGTAGTCGACCGGCCCGACATGGAAGCGGTCCCCGAATGAGATCGACAGCCTGTCGAGGATCACCGGATCGACGATCGCCCCGTAGGCCCCGTCCCGGAAGTCCAGAAGATCGATGGGCTTTTCGCCCTCGGCGAGCTGCGGGCTCTCCACAGTACCGAACAACGGGTAGTTGCCGTCGACCCCCAGCATGTCCAAAAACACGCTGTCCGCTTCCGCCCGCGCCCTGGCGTTGGTGTCGACGGTCTCGGCCAGCGGCCCGAAGGTGCGCAGATAGTCCAGTTCCGCCGGCGTTGCCCGCCGGTCGGGCCGGTGCATCTCGATATCGCCGCCCAGCAGCATCGCGGCGTCGCGCACGATCGTCGTTTGCAGCACCGCCCCCACCGAGCCGACCGCGGCGATCGTCGCGGTGCCCAGCGCCAGGGTCCCCACCAGAACCCCGAAGCGGCTCAGATCCCCCCTGAGGTCGGCCACCGCCACCCGCAGCCAGGACAGAAACTGCCTCATGCAGTGGCCTGTTCGCGTTCTTCGGTGAGCACCCCGTGGTTCATCGTCAGGCGCCGATCGGCGCGCACGGCGATGTCCTGATCGTGGGTGATCAGCAAGATCGCGGTGCCCTTCTGGCGGGCGATCCCGAACAACATCTCGATCACTCGGGCGCCCGTATCCTGATCCAGATTGCCGGTCGGCTCGTCGGCCAGGATCAGCGGCGGCGAGGTGACCATGGCCCGCGCCAGCCCCACCCGTTGCTGTTCGCCGCCCGACAGCGCGCTCGGCAGATGCCCCAGCCGGTCGCCCAGCCCGACCTCGACCAGCGCCGCTTCCGCTTCCGCCTCGATGTCCCCGAACGTCCGCCCCGGCTCGGCGATCTCCAGCGCCAGCGCCACGTTGCCCAGCGCCGTCATCGAGGGGATCAGATGGAAGCTCTGGAACAGGATCCCCAGATGCCGGCGGCGGAAGACCGCCAGCTCGTCTTCCCCCAGGCTGGTGATGTCGCGCCCGGCCACCGCCACGGTGCCCGAATCCGCCCGCTCGAGGCCCGCCAGCACCATCAGAAGCGAGGTTTTGCCGGAGCCCGACGGGCCGACAACCGACACCACCTCGCCCGCTTGCATGCGCATCGAGATGTCCTTGAGGATGTGCAGGCGCAGCTTGCCGGACATCAGGACGAGATTGAGAGAGGTGGTTTCGACGACCAAAGACACCGGCAGCCTGCCCGTTTTACCAAAAGCTCGAATCGCCTCCCCTTAGGCGATATTTTCTCGTATGTGGCAATAGGGGCGGGCGCCGCGATTTGTCCGCTCCACCGCCCGGTTCGAGACGACCATGGTTTTCAGTGCCGACCCCTTCGCGCTTGAGTTGACCCCCGAGCTGGTGCTGCGGGCCTACGCGCACGGGGTTTTTCCGATGGCCGAAAGCGCCAACTCGCGCGAGCTGTTCTGGGTCGACCCGGACCGCCGCGGCATCATCCCCCTCGACGGCCTGCATGTCTCGCGTTCCCTGGGCAAAGTGTTGCGCACCCACGCCTGGTGCGTGAGGGTCGACACCGACTTCTCCGCCGTCATCCAGGCCTGCGCCGCCGCCGGCGAAGGCCGCCGCGACACCTGGATCAACGCCGAGATCGTGGCGCTCTACACCGAGCTGTTCGAACTCGGCCATTGCCATACCGTCGAGGTCTGGGACGGCGCGAGCCTGGTCGGCGGGCTTTACGGGCTGGTCATCGGCGGCGCCTTCTTCGGCGAATCGATGTTCCACCGCGCCCCCAACGCCTCCAAGGTGGCGCTGGTGCATCTGGTCGAGCGCCTCGAGGCCGGCGGTTTCACGCTCCTGGACACCCAGTTCCTCACCGAGCACCTGAAATCCCTGGGCGGCGTGGAGATCACCCGCGCCGCCTATCAGCGCAAGCTGCGCACGGCGCTCGATCGCATCGCCGATTTCCATCGCCTCGACGAGACGCCCCTCGGGCGCTAGCCCGCCTACTCCGCCGGCTCCGGCACCAGCTGCACCCTGGGCAGCGTCAGCACCGCCAGCGTGAAGGCGCCGATCGCGCACGCCGCGATCGCACTCACCATTGGCAGCGGCGTGCCGTTGAAGATCAGGGAGACGATCACGATCATCACCACCCCGGTCGACATCTGCAGCGTGCCGCCGAGCGCCGAGGCGAGCCCCGCGATCGGCCCGTGCTGCTCGAGCGCCAGCACCATCGAGGTGGGCACCACCACGCCCATGCAGGTGTTGCCGGCCAGCAGCAGCACGACGATCGCGATGAGGCTGTCCACCCCCATCAGCGTCAGCGCCAGAAGCACCATCATCGCCGTCAGGAAGCCGCTGACGCCCGCCATCACCACCCGGGTGATGCCGAACCTTATCCCGAGCGAGGCCGCCGTCTGCGAGGCCGCGAAGAAGCCGGCGGCGTTGAGCGCGAAGGCCAGGGCGAACTGGGTCGGCGTCAGCCCGAAATGCTCGATATAAAGGAACGACGCGCTCGACAGGAACGCGAAGAAGCTCGCCATTCCGAACCCGGCGATGAAGGTCAGCCCCAGGAACACGGGGTCGCGCAACAGACGCCCGAAGCCGCGCCCCAGATTGGCCAGATTGATCCGCACCCGGTCCGCCGGGGACAATGTCTCGGTGAGGAAGAAGGTCAGCGAAATCGCCCCCACCAGCGCCGCCGCCGTCACCGCCACGAACGCCGAGCGCCATCCGAACGGCACGATCAGCGCGCTGCCGACCAGCGGCGCCAGCATCGGCGAGATCGCGATCACCAGCATCACCATCGCCATCAGCCGGGTTGCCGTGATGCCGGTGTAAAGGTCACGGATGATGGCGCGCGGTATGACCATCATCGCGGCCGCCCCCGCCCCCTGCAGCACCCGGAAGCCGATCAGCCACTCGATCCCCGGCGCCAGCGCGCAGCCGATCGAGCCGGCCGTGAACAGCCCCAGCCCGAAATAGAGCGGCGGCTTGCGCCCCACCATGTCGGCCGTCGGCCCGTAGGCGATCTGCAACACGCCGAAGGCGACGAAATACGCCATCAGCGTCATCTGCACCGCCGCCGTCGAGGCGCCGAGATCGGCCGCGATGGTGGGCAGCGCCGGCAGATACATGTCGATGCCGAACGGGCCCACCGCCGCCAGCAGGCCGAGCACCAGCGCCAGGCGGACATACTCGAGTTTCATGGATGGCGGCTCCCGGGCGAGCGCGCTGTGTAGCAGAGCC
>CAZNOZ010000083.1:0-2357 GCA_964574935.1 uncultured Devosiaceae bacterium
GACGATCCCGCTCCGATCGTCGCCCTCATCGGCAAGCTGATCGAGGCGTTTCCCGACTACCCACCCTATGGCGGCGCCTATGACCACATCACGCCGCACCTCACATTGGCCCACAATCTTGCGGGAGCGTCGCAGGTGGATCTCGATCGCATCGATGCCGCGTTCCTGGCGGACGTGCGGGCCCACCTGCCGATCATCGCGACCGTGCGCGACGTCGCTTTGTACCGTGAGGAGGACCAGCGCTGGCGGCGAACCGCTGAATTCGCGCTCGCGCCTGGCTAGCCGCCCCACAGTCCCACCAGCGCGCCTTTGGGCCCCTCGACCGGATCGTCAGAAACCGAACGTGGCCTCGTATCGCGCCCCGAAATGATTGCCGATCGAATTCCCCAGGAACGTATAGTAGGTGTCGGATCTGACCCAGTTGAACAACAGCCGGTGATTGTCGTTGAGGTACCAGTTCAGCCCGAGCGTCAGGTTCTTCTGCCAGCCAATGACGGTCGGAGCGATCGTGCCGGTGCCCGAGGCAAGCAGAAAATTGACGTCGCCGAGATCGGTGAAGTCATAGCGGGCGGCCACTTCGATCGCGCCGATGCCGCCCGTCAATCCGTCTGACGTGAAGACGGGATTGCGGACCTCCACGCCCCCGAAGGACTTCATTTCGGGGTCGTACATGCGGTGCTCGCCGGTCAGGAACACCGAGGCTTGTACATAGTGGCCGTAGGCGTGGAAATCGGGACCGGGGGTGATGTCTTCGGCGGTGACGTCATAGTACTCGGCCTGCACCGAAAACGGTCCGAAGGCCGCGGCCGCCTCGACATTGGCGATTTCAAACGACGCGCCCGCAGGAAGCCGGTCGGAAATGTAGCTGTCGAATCCGCCAACTGAAATCTTCCCTTCCCAGTCGCCGTTGCCCAGACCGCCGGGATTGGCGCCCGTGGTGCGGGCCGTGTAGCCGGCTCCCAGGTGCAGCAATCTGAACGTCTCGCCGTCGTCGGTGTAGATCGGCGCCCACGCGGCCCGTCCGGTGAAGTTCCAGTTGGACCAGTCGACGGTCGGATTGACGTTGCGGGTGTCGGAGGGGTCGGCCCGATAACCCACCGCGAATGCGCCGGCAAACAGGGAAAGCGCGTCGTACGACGGCAGGGAACCGTAGATCATCGCGCCCCAGTTGCGCTCGGTCGCGAAGTTTTGCGTGGCGCCCGTCCGCTCCATGAACGCCAGGTTCTCCTTGCGCGTGTTCCGCTCGAGCGAAAACGGCTCGACGAAGTTGCCAACCCGGACATTGGCGGACCCCATGTCGCGCACTTCGACATAGGCGTCTTCCAGCGCAAAGGAGTTGGCCGGGCCGTAGCTCGGATTGCCGTAGAAGCCAATTTCGGTGCGGAAGAACAGATGCGGGAACAGATACCCCTGCATCCCGAAGCGGGAATCGTGGAGCGAGAAGTAATCGGCAGGGGCGGCCTCGGGTACCGCACCCGTGAGCGCCCCGAAGTTGAAATACTCCCCGAAGATCCGGCCGAAGAACTCGACGTTCGGATACGTTTGGCCCGTTTCGTCAGAAGCGCTCTCGCTTCCACTCAGGTCGAGGTCGGTCGCGTTCGCCCGGCCCGCGGCAAGGATTGCCAATATCAGCAGCACTGCTCGACCTGCCCTCATGGCCGACCTCCGATCAACGATACGATTCGAATGCGTTTTTAGTGTACCGACCGGTGCCGCAATGTCGCCACGGCAGGCGCCGCGCGACGGCACTTTCGGCATCGAAGTGGCAAAATTGCCACGCGCGAGGTGGCGAGCCCGGCGACCAACCAAATCACCTTCGTCAAGCTCGCTTGCGCACCCCGTGGCGGCGCATCTATGGGGCCACGGTCCGGCCGCCCACCCCGCCCCACAATCTCACCAGCGCCCCGCCTTCGCCCTCCACCGGATCGGTCCGGGGCATCGGGACCCGGGCGATGTTCTGGTCCGCCTGCGGCCGCTCGCCGGGATCACCCCGCAAGAGGTCCCAGCTCTGCCCCGGCGGATAGGCCCCGACCACCAGAAAATCGCCGCTCGAGCTCAGCCGGCAATGGCCGACCCCGGCCGGTATGACCACCACGTCGCCGGCCTCGACGTCGAACGCCTCTCCGGACGGCCCGCCGAACATCACCCGCGCGCTGCCCCGCGCCACCCCCAGCACCTCGTGGGCGGTCGAGTGATAGTGGTGAAAGGTGAACACCTGCGCCCGCCAGGCCGGCGGCCAGCGGTTCTCGGCGAACAGCGCCTCGAACGCCTCCGGGCCCGCCTGGCCCGCCGCGACCGCCTCGCGATAGACGATCAGCGGCAGCCGATTGTTCGGGATCGCCCCGTCGTCGGCGAAG
>CAZNOZ010000083.1:2457-6035 GCA_964574935.1 uncultured Devosiaceae bacterium
CTGGTCGCACCAGGCGGCGACGATCGCCGCCAGCTCTTTCGATTTCGCCTGCACATCCGCCACCGAGTCGAACGTCATCGTGCGCGCCTCCTTGCCGTCACCCGTCAGGTTCGGGAAGTCGCCTTCGATGCTCGCCCCCTTGTGGAACATCAGCGTCGCGTGCGCCTTGGCCTTGGGAAAGAAGCTCGCCAGGTTGCCCTTGTAGACGAAGGTTGGCGCCTGCCACTTGATGACTTCGCCAATCCGTCCATCGGCTTTCAGGATCGCCTCGCGCACCGCCGCCACCACCGGCTTCTGCGGATTGTCATAGGCGGCGAGCCAAGCGTCGACCTCCGGATTCTTGTGCATCGGGGTACCCTCCTGTGCGAACGGCCGCCCACCCAACGGGCTTGATCGGGCCGCCGAGCCTTTCTACACAACCAAGTCGCAAAGCCGTAGGGGGGCCACCGTCACCATGAGTGAGAAAGACACGATCATCTCCATGCTCGAGGAGACGGGCGTGACCGTCAACGGCCCCGATCCCTGGGATCCGCAGATCGTCAACGAAGCCCTCTGGGACCGGGTCTATGCCCACGGGTCGGTGGGGCTCGGCGAAGCCTACATGGATCGCTGGTGGGAGTGCGCCGACCTCGCCGAATTCTTCAGCCGCGTCATCGGCGCCGATCTCGGCTTCAAGATCCGCGTCACCCCCAACATCATCTGGCAGAACCTGCAGGCCCGCTACCGCAACATGCAAACGATCCGCCGGTCCAAGCGGGTCGCCAAGATGCATTACAACGAGACCGACGCCTACCAGGCCACTCTCGACAAGCGCATGACCGGCTCGTGCGCCTACTGGAAGGATGTCGACAATCTCGACGACGCCCAGGAGGCCAAGCTCGACCTGGTCTGCCGCAAGCTCGGTCTCGAAAAGGGCGACAGGATGCTCGACATCGGCTCCGGGTGGGGGGCGCTGATGGGCTTTGCCGCCGAGAAATACGGCGTCGAGGCGGTCGGCGTCACCGTCTCCCCCGATCAGGCCAAATATGCAAGCGAGCGCTACAAGGACCTGCCGGTCGAGTTTTTCGTCAAGGACTATCGCGAGTTCGACGGCAAGGTCGACCACATCGCCTCGATGGGGATGTTCGAGCATGTCGGCTACAAGAACCACCGCGCCTATTTCGAGCTCGCCCGCAAATCGCTGAAGGACGGCGGGCTGTTCCTTCTGCACACCATCGGCCTGCCCTATTCTTCGACGTCCATCGACGGGTTCCTGGAAAAGTACATCTTCCCCGGCGGCGTCATTCCCTCGATCGCCCAGATCGGCCAGGGCATCGACGGGCTGTTCGACGTCGTCGACCTGCACAATATCGGCCCGCACTACGACCCGACGCTGGTCGCCTGGTGCGAGAATTTCTACGCCAAGTGGCCGCGCCCCAACACCGAGGAAGAGCACCGCTTCTACCGGATGTGGGAATACTATCTTCTGTGCTGCGCCGGCGGCTTCCGCTGCCGGGCCCTGCAGGTGTGGCAGCTCGTTTTGTCCCCCAAGGGGGTGCCGGAAGGCTACAAGTTCGTGCGCTGAGCCCCGGCGCCTAGCCTGGCGCCCAACGGGCCGGGTCCGGCCCGGTGCGACCGCTGGGGTGTTCCAGCGCGTCGATCGCCGCCATGTCCTCGTCGCCCAGCTCGAAATCGAAAACGTCGATATTCTCCCTGAGCCGGTGCGGATGCACGGTCTTGGGGAAGACGATCAGGCCCTGCTGGACGTGCCAGCGCAGCACCACCTGCGCCGGGCTCTTGGCGTGCCGGGCGCCGATCTCGGCGAGCACCGGCATGGACAGGATCCCCCGCCCCAGCGGCCGCCACGACTGGATGGCGATCGAGTGCTCGGCGAGATAGTCCCGCTTGTCGCGCTGCTGGAAGGTCGGATGCAGTTCGATCTGGTCGACGACCGGCGCCACCCCGGTCTCCGCGACGATCCGCTCGATATGGTCGGGGTCGAAATTCGACACCCCGACCGAGGCGACGCGGCCGGCCTTGTGAAGTTCGACGAACGCTTTCCAGGTCTCGACGTATTTATCCAGCGCCGGCTGCGGCCAATGGATGAGAAAAAGATCCAGCACCTCCACTCCGAGCTTCGTCATCGTCTCGTCGAAGGCCCGCATCGTGGTGTCGTAGCCCTGCTCGGAATTGGCGAGCTTGGAGGTGATGAAGAGCTCTTCGCGGGGGACGTCGGTCTGCGCGATCGCGTCGCCCACCCCCTGCTCGTTGTAGTAGCCCTCGGCGGTATCGATCATGCGGTAGCCCGCCGCGAACGCCTCCAGGCACACCCGCGCCGTATCCGACGGCGGCACCTGGAACACCCCCAGTCCGAACTGCGGGATTTCGTTGCCGTCGGAAAGGGTGATCTTGGGAACCTCGGCCATCTTTTTCTCCTTGCACCGGGCCGTCGCGTGAGGGCCGGCGCTGCTCGCTTCGTGTCGATGAAGGCCGCGCAAGGATGTCGGTGCGCGGCGGGTGGGGGGCAGGGCCTCGTTGGAGGAACCGTTCTAGCAAGACCCGCCGCCCGGTGCCAACCCGCCGCCGCCCGCCGTGCACCGGATTGCGCCCCGCGCGCCGGAGCGGGCCCTCGCCTCTTCCCTTCCCCCCTTCCTTCCGATAAACCGCGCGCTTAGCCCGAGGAATCATCTCTACGAGACCCGCGCCGCGCGGGTTTTTGTGCGCGCGAAAGACCAAAACCCAGATGCCGAAGCGCACCGACATCTCCTCGATCCTGATCATCGGCGCGGGGCCCATCATCATCGGCCAGGCCTGCGAATTCGACTATTCGGGAACCCAGGCCTGCAAGGCGCTGAAGGCCGAGGGCTACCGGATCGTGCTGGTCAATTCGAACCCGGCCACGATCATGACCGATCCGGATCTCGCCGACGCCACCTACATGGAGCCGATCACCCCCGAGATCGTCGCCCGCATCATCGAAAAGGAACGCCCCGACGCCCTGCTGCCGACCATGGGCGGGCAGACCGCCCTCAACTGCGCGCTCAGCCTGCGCAAGATGGGGGTTCTGGAAAAGTACGGCGTCGAGATGATCGGGGCCACCGCCGAGGCCATCGACATGGCCGAGGACCGCGAGCTCTTCCGCGAGGCGATGGCCCGCATCGGTCTCGAAACGCCGCGTGCCGCCTTCGTCAACACCACCGAGCTCAAGGCCCGCTTCGCCGCCGATTACCAGGCGGGCCGCGCCGAATTGACCGGCGATGACAAGGCATTGGCCGAATTCGAGAAGAAATGGTCCGAAGACGAGCGCCAGCGCCGCGAGGAGCACCGGCTCGCCGCCCAGCACCAGGCCCTCGAAGCCTCGCGGGTCACCGGCCTGCCGGCGATCGTCAGGCCCTCCTTCACCCTGGGCGGCACCGGCGGCGGCATCGCCTACACCCTCGACGAGCTCTACGAGCTGGTGCTGATCGGCGTCGACGCCTCGCCGACCAACGAGGTCCTGATCGAGCAGTCGGTGCTGGGCTGGAAGGAGTTCGAGATGGAGGTTGTCCGCGACAAGGCGGACAACTGCATCATCGTGTGTTCGATCGAGAACGTCGATC
>CAZNOZ010000084.1:0-5842 GCA_964574935.1 uncultured Devosiaceae bacterium
GTGGTCGATGTGCACCTGACCCCGATGCCCTACCTCGAGAGCTCGGGGGAGTTGAAGACCAAGCCGACCCCGCACTCGGTCAGGGAATTGAGGGCCATCGGCATCCAGCCGGACGTGCTCGTGGTGCGATGCGACCGGCCGATCCCGCCCGCCGAGCGGCGCAAGCTGGCGCTGTTCTGCAACGTGCGCGAGGTGGCCGTCATTCCGGCGCTGGACGTTTCCTCGATCTACGACGTGCCGATCGCCTATCACGAGCAGGGATTCGACGCCCAGGTGCTCTCCGCGTTCGGGATCGGCGACGCGCCGGCGCCCGATCTCAGCGCGTGGCGGGAGGTCTCCGAGCGCCTGCATCACCCCGAGGGCGAGGTCAGGATCGCGGTTGTCGGCAAGTACACGGGGCTTGTGGACGCCTACAAGTCGCTGGGCGAAGCGCTCACCCATGGCGGGCTCGCCAACCGGGTCAACGTCGAGGTGACGTGGCTCGACTCCGAGATCATCGAGCGCGAAGACGCGGTCAGCCATCTTGACGACGTGGACGGGATCATCGTGCCGGGGGGCTTCGGGGAGCGCGGCTCGGCGGGGATGATCGAGGCGGCCCGCTATGCCCGCGAGCGCGACGTGCCGTTTCTGGGGATCTGCTTCGGGATGCAGATGGCCTGCATCGAGGCGGCCCGCAACACGGCCACCCTGCCGGGGGCCGGCTCGACCGAGTTCGGGCCCACCGACGATCCGATCATCGGGCTGTTGACCGAGTGGACGGCCGGCGAGACCGTCGAGGTGCGGGACGAGGACACCGACAAGGGCGGCACCATGCGGCTGGGCGCCTATCCGGCCGATCTGGTGCGCGGCAGCCGCATCGCCGACATCTACGGCAGGAGCGAGATTTCCGAGCGCCACCGGCACCGCTACGAGGTCAACCTCAACTACCGAAAAGTGCTGGAGGCCAACGGGCTGATGTTCTCGGGGCTGTCGCCGGACGGGCGGCTGCCGGAGATCGTCGAGCGCACCGACCATCCCTGGTTCATCGGGGTGCAGTTCCACCCCGAGCTGAAGAGCCGGCCGTTCGAGCCGCACCCCTTGTTCGCCTCGTTCATCAGGGCGGCGGTGGAGCAGTCCCGGCTGGTGTGAGGGGCCGCGGGCGGGCTCGCCCGATGCAACCCGGCGGCGAGTTGTCCGTGAACATGCGGCGGAGTGTGGCGGGAGTGTGGCGGGCCGTTCGCCGGTCGTGCCGCGTATGTTCGCCGGAGATTCGCTGGATGTATGCGGGTGTTATCCTGTAATTTCAACAAGTTAGGTTTTCGGCTTTCGCCGTTGCGCGGGTCCGGTTCGCCTCTGGCGCGAAACCGCCGCGGCGCGCTTGCCCCGATTGCGCCACATTCTACCATGGCGGGAAGGGACGGGGATGAGTGGGGGGCGATGCCCTGGATTGCCGGGGCGTGGTCTGGCCTCGCGCCGGCGGGCTGGGCGGGCGCTCGCAACGACGCGGGAAGGAGGCGCCTCAGTGCGCCGCGGGGCCCTCGGGGCGGTCGACATGGCCGAGATCGCGGCCCGGCTGCAGGCGGTCGCGGATCAACCGCTTGAGGGTGGCGGCGTCGGGAAAGCCGCCGTGGCGCTTGCGCTCCCAGATCACCTCGTCGCCGAGGCGGATTTCGAAGATGCCGCCGGTGCCCGGCTTGAGGGTCACCGCGCCGAGGGTGTCGGAGAAGGTCGCAAGCGCCTCCTGAGCCATCCAAGCGGCGCGCGCGAGCCAGTTGCACTGGGTGCAGTAGGCGATGGTCAGGATCGGCTTGTCGGTGGAATCGGGCATCGCCGCAGTCTAGCCGGATGGCGGGCGGCGGCAATTGGCGCGGTTCGGTCGCCAAAAAGGGGACGGGCCGCGGCCCGTCCCCTCGCGACGACGCGGGAGGAGCGATCGGCGGCTCACAGCATGCCGACCAGAGCCGGCTGGGCCGAATACTCGGCCGGGAACAGATCGTGCAACGCCGCGACCTTGGGCAGATCGTTGATCACGATATAGGGCCAGTTCGGATTGAGGGTCAGGAAATCCTGGTGGTGCTGCTCGGCCGGATAGAAGGCCCGCAGCGGCTCGAGGGTGGTCACGATCGGGTTCGGATAGACCCCGGCGGCGTCGAGCTGGTCGATATAGGCCTTGGCGACCGAGCGCTCGGCGTCGCTGGCGACGAAGATCGTCGAGCGGTACTGGGTGCCGCGGTCGGGGCCCTGATAGTTGAGTTCGGTGGGGTTGTGGGCCACGGAGAAGTAGATCTGCAGCAGCTTGCCGTAGCTGACGACCGCCGGATCGTAAGTGATCTCGACGGATTCGGCATGGCCGGTGGTGCCGGAGCCGACGATCTCGTAATGAGCGGTCGCGGCGGAGCCGCCGGAATAGCCGGAGATCGCGTTGATGACGCCATGCACGTGCTGGAAGACGCCCTGGACGCCCCAGAAGCAGCCGCCGGCGAACACGGCGACGGCGCGGTGGCCGGTCGCCGGCAGGTCGATGGCGGGAGCCGGAATGACGACCGGCTGTTCGACGGCGTCGGCCGGACGCGGGAAGACGGCGATGAGAAACGCCAGGGCGGCGGCCAGGGGCAGCGCCAGCGTGGCGAAGGTCCGCGCCGGGGCGGCGGCGCGGGAAATGGCGGTCGGACGCGGGTTCTGTCGGCGGTTCGGTGCGGGCATGGGCGGTCTCCTCAAGGGCGCCGCGGCGGCGCCCGATAGTCGCTGGCCCCTATGTGTGCGGGCAGCCGGGAAAAGGCCAGAGCGGTTGACCTACTCGTGAACGTCCGCGCGCGGCTCGTGAAAGGGTCTTTTTCCCCCCTGCACGACGTGCACACGGGCGCCCCTCGGGGCGTATTGACGGCAATGGGCCGGGGCGGGACACTCGGGCATGGACGTCACGCTTGTTTCGACGATCACCTGTCCCGAATGCGGGCATGCCGAAGCCGAGACGATGCCCGAGGACGCCTGCGTGCATTTCTACGAATGCTCGAATTGCGGCGCGTTGCTGCGGCCGAAGGCGGGGGACTGCTGCGTGTTCTGCTCGTACGGCACGGTGCCGTGCCCGCCGGTGCAGCGCGAGCGCGCCGAGGGCGGGCAGGGAGCCTGAAGCGGCGGGATGGTTTGGCCTCACGCCGGCGGACGCGCGCCTACCAGTTGGCCTCGGCGTCGGCGCCGGTGAACTGGTGGCTTTGCGGGGTATATTCGAAGAGCTCGATCTTCACCCCGTCTGGATCGGCGGTCCAGGCCTGCCAGGTCTCGTCGACGCCGAGCTTCTTGTCGGTGATCTCGACCCCTTGCGCGCGGATGTGGGCGACCGCGTCGTCGATGCTGGCGACCTCCAGGCAGATGTGATTGATGCGGTCGGTCTCGGCGAAACGGGCCTCGGGCTTCGAAAAGACCTCGATGTTGGTGCGCCCGCCGGCGTCGAGATAGAAGCCGAAGAACGTCCCCTCGCGGGTGAAGCGGAACTGGATATCGAGGCCCAGCACCTCGCGGTAGAAGCGGGCCGAGGCTTCGACGTCGGCGGAAAAGAAGCACACATGGGCGAGCTGTTTGACGGCGATGGCGGGCATGGGGGGCCTCCGGGAGAGGATGGGAGGCCCTTCATGGCGCGGGCGGCGGGCAGGGGCAAGGGGCGGGCTGTGGATCGCGGCGGCGCATGACGCCGCCGCGCCAGGACGGTGAGGGATCGGCGAAGCCCGCTTGCGCACCGCGCCGCCGGCGCTAGGCTGCGGGGCAGGCGGTCAAATTCGGGGAGGGGCGGAAAATGGCGAAGGTGGTGGTGATCGGCGGCACCGGGCATGTGGGCACCTATCTGGTGCCGCGGCTGGTGGCGGCGGGGCACGAGGTGGTCAACATCTCGCGCGGCGAGCGGGCGCCCTACACGCCGCACACCGCGTGGGAAAAGGTCGAGATGGTCACCCTGGACCGGGTGGCGGAGGACAAGGCCGGGACCTTCGGGGAGAAGGTCGCGGCGCTGGGGGCCGACATCGTCATCGACAAGGTGTGTTTCACCCGCGAGAGCTGCGAACAGATCGTCGAGGCGCTCAGGGGCAAGGTGAGCCACTTTTTGCACACCGGGACCGTGTGGACGCACGGGCCGCTGGAGACCGTGCCGGCGACCGAGGACGACCCGCGCGCGCCCATCAGCGACTACGGGCGGGGCAAGTCGGAGATCCAGGATTACCTTATCGCCGAGGCGCGGCGCACCGGGTTTCCGGCGACCATCATCCGGCCCTGCCATATCGTGGGGCCGGGCTGGAAGCTGATCAATCCGCTCGGCAACGCCAACCCGGCGGTTTTTTCGACCATCGCGCGCGGCGAGACGCTGACGCTGCCCAATCTGGGGCTGGAGACCTATCACCACGTGCATGCCGACGACGTGGCGCAGGGCTTCATGCTGGCGATGGCGAACTGGAGCGCCGCGGTGGGCGAGGCGTTCAACATCGTCTCGGCGGCGGCGCTGACGGCGCGCGGGTATGCCACGGCGATGTATCGCTGGTTCGGGCGCGAGCCGAAGCTCGCCTTCCAGCCCTACGAGGAGTGGATCGGCACGCTGGGCGAGGACGACGCGCGGGTGAGCCGCGACCATGTCAACCGCAGCCCCTGCCACTCCATCGAAAAGGCGAGGCGGATGCTCGGTTTCGCGCCGCGCTACACGAGCCTCGAGGCGGTGCAAGAGGCGGTGGCGTGGCTGATGAAGGAGGGGGTGGTGGTAAGGTGACGGACGATGGCGGTTAGGCTTGTCGTCGCGGTGACCGACTATGACTGGTTCACTTATTTGTCGAACAGGCCGGACCTCGATGAAGTCAATTTCTGGTCGCCGTCCGGCACCTCGTTCCGCGCGCTGGAGCCTGGCGAGCTCTTTCTTTTCAAGCTTCACTCGCCTCGCAACTTCATTGTCGGCGCCGGTGTTTTTGTACACGCAAACAGACTGCCGTGTTCGCTCGCTTGGGAGGCCTTCGGAGAGAGGAACGGAGCGGTGTCGCTTCGAGCTATGAGAGCGAGGATTGCACACTATCGACACCAGGACCCGGCGAGCCCGGAGGATTTCGAGGTCGGATGCAGAATCCTGACACAGCCTGTATTTCTGTCAGAATCTGAATGGATCGCGGTTCCCGAGAGTTGGTCGGCAAGGATTGTGACTTTCAAAGGATACTCCACCGATGAGCCAGATGGCCTTCGTCTTTGGGAAGCCTTCGAGTCGCGGTTGGGTCAAGCTCCGGTAGCGGGATTTGCGGAACCGCAAGCGAGGTACGGGGAACCGGCTCTGGTGCGTCCGAGGTTGGGTCAAGGTGGGTTCCGCGTGCTCGTCACCGATAGCTACCGAAGGCGTTGCGCGGTAACCCAAGAAAGGACCCTTCCCGCCCTCGATGCCGCGCACATCGTTCCCTTCGCAGATGGTGGAGAACACAAAGCGTCAAATGGGATATTGTTGCGACGCGACATACACGGCCTTTTCGATGCTGGATACGTGACAATCACACCCGAGCGCCATTTCGAAGTCAGCCGTCGAATTCACGAGGATTTCGATAACGGCCAAGACTACTATGAATTGCACGGGAGATTGGTGGCCGTGCCGGATGCTGAGGAAGACTGCCCCGATCCTGTTGCGCTTCGATGGCACAACGACACGCAGTACAAGGGCTAAGGGGGCAAGCAGCGAGCAGCCACCAAGCACCATACTCGTTGGCGCCGCCCGCGCCGCGCGCCCGCTTCCCATTCCCGCCACCACCCGCTATCAAGCCGGCGTTCAGCTCATCCGCCCCCGCCCGCCGGAGTTCCTCCCATGCCCGCCATCCAATCCCTGCACGCCCGCCAGATTTTCGACAGCCGGGGC
>CAZNOZ010000085.1:0-5482 GCA_964574935.1 uncultured Devosiaceae bacterium
CGAACGCCGCGACGACGTCGCCATCGGCTGCGCCATCTCCAACTCCTTCGGCTTCGGCGGCACCAACGCCACACTGGTCTTCAGGCACCCGGAGGCTTAGTCTGCCGCCTCAAAACGTGGGGCAAGTACTGCCATGGCCGACGTCGAGACCGCCTGCTTCGTGATCGCCGACATTTCCGGCTACACCGACTATCTGGCCGGCGTCGAGCTCGACCACGCCCAGGACATCCTCGCCGACCTCATCGACACCGTCGTCGGCGGGCTCAGACCCCCCTTCCGGCTCGCCAAGCTCGAGGGTGACGCCGCCTTCGTCTATACCGTTGCCGACGCCATCGACGGTTCGCTCCTGCAGGATTCCGTCGAGGCGACCTATTTCGCCTTCCGTCGGCGGTTGCGCGACATCAAGCAGGCCACGGTGTGCAAGTGCGACGCCTGCCGGCACATGGCCGACCTCGACCTCAAATTCATCGTCCATCACGGGCAGGTGGCAATTCAGTCCATGGCCGGGCAGGAGGAGCTGGTCGGCCGCGACGTGATCTTGGTGCACCGGCTCCTGAAGAACGCCGCTGCCGAGGTCACCGGTGGCAACGCCTATGCCCTTTATTCCGACGAATGCATCCGCGCCATGGGAATCGACCCCGCTGCCCACGGCATGGCCGCCCACTCGGAGCTCATCGACGTCATCGGCGAGACCGATCTCTGGATCCGGGATCTCGAAGCGGCCTGGCAACAGGAGAACGAACGCAACCGCGTGCTGGTCGGGCGGGACGAGGCGGCGATGCTCTTCGAAGGGGATGTCGAAGCGCCCCGGCCCCTGGTCTGGGAGTATTTCACGCTCCCCGAGCACCGTCCGAAATGGCAGGGCTCGGTCCACATCGACGAGCTCGGCGACGGCAGGCGGGGGGTGGGCACGGTCGCCCACTGCGCCCACGGCGATTTCATGCTGGTCGAACACATCCTCGACTTCCGCCCCTTCGACTACATCACCGTCAGCCACCAGATCGGCGGACCGGACAGCGAGCCGCTGATCATCACCTATGCCCTCGCGGAGGCGGCGGACGGCGGCACCCATGTGGAAGCGAGATTCGGCGAGCCGTCAGACGACTCCCGCATGCAGTTCGACGCGATGCGCCCGACGTTCGAGCAGAACTATCCGATTGCCATCCAAACGCTGAAGAAGCTGCTCGCCGAGCACCACGGCAGCGCCGAGGCGGTGCCCGAGCCCGCATTGCCCCATTCGAGCGAGCGCTTCCTCACCCAGCCGGTGACCCAGCTGTCCCCGTGAGCGGATTGTCCGCCCGCCATTTGTAGCGGATTTCGCTGAACCTGGCCGCCTGTCCGTCATAGACGATGAGCCGTCCGACGAGCGGCGTGCCGAGCCCCGCGATCAGCTTGACCGCCTCGGTTGCCATCAGCGACCCGATCACCCCGGCCACCGGTCCGAGCACCCCGACCTCCTCGCAGGCCGGCAGGCTTTCGGGGTCCGGGCGCTCGGGATAAAGGCACCGGAAGCTCGGCAACGGCGTGCCATCCTCGTCCGTCTCGTGGGCGAGAATGGTCGTCACCGTGCCGTCGTAGAGCGTCACCGCCCCGCTCACCAGCGGCACCTTCTCATGGTAGCAGGCGTCGGAGACCGCCAGCCGCGTGTCGAAACTGTCCGAGCCGTCGAGCACCGCGTGGTGGCCGGCCACCAGCGCCCGCGCGTTGTCTTCGGTCAGCCGCGTCTCGACCGCCTCGACCGCAACGTGCGGGTTGAGGTTGGCCGCGAAGCGCACCGCCGAGCGAGCCTTGGCGAGCCCGGCATCTTCGGTGCGATGGATGACCTGCCGCTGCAGGTTCGACATCGCCACCTTGTCGTCGTCGATGACCGTCAGCCGGCCCACCCCGGCCGCCGCCAGATAGGCGATCGCCGGGCTCCCCAGCCCTCCGGCCCCGATCACCGCCACCCGGGCGGCCTTCAATCGCTGCTGGCCGGCCCCGCCCAGCCCCTTGAGCACGATGTGCCTTGCGTAGCGGCGGATTTCGTCGGCATCGAGCGCCATTCAGGGCCCCGGCGGCACAAGTGGCAGGGCAACAAAGCGCCGGTCCACCCCCTCGAAGCCGAACGCATAGACCGAAACCAGCGCCACCCCCCGCGAAATGTCATGGGTGCCGAACGGCAGCACGACCGCCGAGATACGATAGGTCGTCGGACATCCCCGCGAAACCGGGATCGAGGCGTCGTGATGGATGGTCTGGGTCACCCCCTCCGAGATCAGATCGAGCCCGAACCCCTTGGCCGGCTCGCCGAGATAGACGACGCAATCCTGAGCCGTCGGCGCCACGTAGATCGTCAGCGCCAATTGGTAGGTGCCGAACAGGTGCCCCGGCTCGGAATAGCCGGGCACCCCGAAATCCAGCGTCAACCCGTCGATCCCGGGCTCGCCGTCGCCATTGAGCGCGATCGTGACCGCCGGCACCGAAATATCCAGCGCCTCGAGCACCGGCTGCGCCGCCTGCCGGGACGCACCCCGGATGGCGGCGAGGGCCGTCTGCTCGTCCTCCGCCTGCTCGTGGAACGGCCCCGCGGCCCACGCGTCCCGGTCGAGATCGATGACGAACAGGTCCGAATAGGCGAACCCCGACCCGTCCTGGACGCCGTATTGCTCGAAGGCGAAATACCGCCCATCGGCCGAGTAGCCGACGGGCTCGAACTGGGCCCGCTCGGCGGCGGTCGCGGAGGTCGCGGTCACCAGGACCGCCAGCGCGATCAGCCCCGCTCGCCCCATCGCTCCGCCTCCGTGCCACCGACCCCGGTCGAGCCGAAACCGGCGCTGCCGCGCTCGGTGGTGTCCGGCTCGGCCCGCTCGACCAGCTCCGCCTCGGCGACCGAGGCCACCACCATCTGCGCGATCCGGTCGCCGCGCCTGACGGTGAAGTCGCGCTCGCCGTGATTGATGAGGATCACCTTGACCTCGCCGCGGTAGTCGGCATCGACAGTGCCCGGCGCGTTGAGCACCGTCACCCCGTGCTCAGCCGCCAGCCCCGAGCGCGGCCGGATCTGGGCCTCGACCCCGGCCGGCAGCATCAGCACCAGCCCGGTCGGCACCAGCGCCCGGCCGCCGCGCGCGATCACGAGCGGCTCGGCCTCGGCCACCGCGGCGCTCAGGTCGAAACCCGCCGCTCCCGCCGAGTGGGGCATGGGCGGGGCCAGCCCCCGCCCGTGCTCAAGCCGGACGAATCCGATCGTGAGCGCCATCTCCCACCGTCCCGGGCGCTACTTCTGCACCACCGCGTAGGAGAATTCCGGCAACTCGACGGCGCCGTTGAACAGATCCGTGAACAGAACCGTCAGCGAGGCCGATTGCCCGTCCGGGGCCAGGTCCATGTTGGTATCGACGATCGGGCCGCCGGTCACCGTCAGCGTCAGCGTGTTTCCCTCGAACATCGCGGCCATCATCGCCTGCGTCTGCGGATCGTTGTCGGCGCCCATCCCCTCGGTGATCGTCGAGGTCGGGAAGCTCACCCGCACCCGGCCGCCGCCCTCGGAGGTTACCGTCGGCTGCGGCTCGTCGGAATCCTCGGAGAACAGGAGCTCGCTGAACGAGCCTTCTTCCACCTGCACGCATTGCACGGTGGCCTCGGCCTCGATGATCTCGCCCTCCGAGCAGAAGTCGTTGTCGTCGCCCTGGGCCGTCATCATGTCGTAGGTCGATTTGTCGACGGTCATCGTCATGGTGCCCCGCCCGTGGTCCTGGTCGAGCACGTCGATGACCATCTCGACATCGACGCAGGCGGCGAGTGTGCCCGCAAGCGCCCCGATCCCGGCAAGCCGGGCCAAGTTTCCGATGAGCATTTGGTTGTCCTTTCGAAAGTCGCCCGCTGCCGGGAAATAGCCTCTCATGGGCACTGTATGTGCCGGCTTGGGATTGAACAAGCCGGGCCGCGGACGCGAGAATTTTCAGAAAATTGTGACCAATGCGGCGATCGCGATGAGAACCAGCGCCACTCCCGCCGCCGCCACGAACAGGGGATGTTGCCACGGCGAGGGGCGCGCCCGCTCGCCTTCGGCGGTCTCGATCAGCGCTTCGTAGCGTTCGACGAGACCGGGGATTTTGCGCGCCGCCGCCACGAACTCGCCGACAAGCTCGATCCCCTTGTCAAGCTGCCCCAGCGGCCCCGCCTGGCGCCTCACCCACGGCCCGACAACCGGCTCGGCGGTCGACCACACGTCGAGATCGGGGTCCAGCGACCGCGCCACGCCTTCGACCACCACCATCGTCTTCTGCAGCAGCACAAGTTCGGGGCGGGCGGCCATGTCGAACATCTCGGTCACCTCGAAGAGCTGCGCGAGGACCTTCGCCATGGAAATCTCGCGCGCCGAGCGCCCGCTCAGCGGCTCGCCGATGGCCCTGAGCGCCTGCGCGAAATCGTCGACCGAATGATGCGCGGGCACGTAGCCGATCTCGAAATGCAGCCGCGCCATGCGCGGGTAGTCCCGCACGATGAACCCGTAGACGACTTCGGCCAGGAACCGCCGTTCGCGCTTGCCGATCCGCCCCATGATCCCGAAATCGACAGCCCCGATGGCGCCGGTTCGCGGGTCGACGAAGAGGTTCCCCGGATGCATGTCGGCATGGAAGAAGCCGTGCTCGATCGCGTGGCCGAGGAAATGCCGCACCAGCTCGCTGGCGATTCGGCGCCGGTCGAGCCCGGCCGCGTCGATCGCCGCGTGGTTGGCGATCGCGATGCCGTCCATCCAGCTCGTGGTCAGGACGTTGCGGGTCGTGTGCGCCCACTCGATCTCGGGCACCTCGAAGCCGGGCGAATTCCGCGTGTTCTGGGCCATCTCCGAGATCGCGGCGGCTTCGAGCCGAAAATCCATCTCGACCGTGGCCGTGCGTTCCAGGGTCTCGGCGATCGCCACCGGCCTGAGGCGCCTCGACGGCGCCGAAAAACGCTCGACCAGTTTCGCCCAGGCCATCACCGCCTCGAGATCGTGCTGGAACTTCGCTTCGATCCCGGGCCTCAATATCTTGATCGCCACCGCCCGCTTCGGCCCTTCGCCGCAGCCGAGATAGCCCTTGTGCACCTGCGCGATCGAGGCCGCCGCCACCGGCGCCGAGATGTCCTCGAGCTCGCTGGCCCGTTCCTCCCCCAGCGCCTCGACAAGAATGCCCGGCACCAGGGCCGGGTCGAACGGCGGCATCTTGTCCTGCAGGGCGCTCAGATCGGCGGCGATCCCAACCCCCACGATGTCCGGTCGCGTCGCCAGCAGCTGCCCGATCTTCACATAGGTCGGCCCCAGCCGCTCGAGCGCCTTCGCCAGCCGCTCGACGCGGCCGGTCCGCCGCACACGGCGCCGCTCGATCAACCTCGCCAAATCGACAAGGCGCTTCAGGCCGTCGGGCAGCCGCTGGCCCTCGGTCACCGCCAGGGCCCCTTCGCGCGCCAGCACCCAGCCGGCGCGCCCGAGCCGCCAATACGCGCCGAAACTCATCGC
>CAZNOZ010000086.1:0-4894 GCA_964574935.1 uncultured Devosiaceae bacterium
GACGGCATTCCGCATCTGCTGACCCCGGTCGTGACCGATTCTTCCAAGGCCGTCGTCGCCCTCAAATGGGCGGTGCGCGAGATGGAAGACCGCTACAAGAAGATGTCGAAGATCGGGGTGAGGAACATCGACGGCTTCAACCAGCGCGTCGCCGAGGCGTCCAAGAAGGGTCGCACCATCACCCGCACCGTTCAGACCGGCTTCGACCGCGAGACCGGCGAGGCGATCTTCGAATCCGAAGAATTCGAGCTCGAGGCGCTCCCCTACATCGTGCTGGTGGTCGACGAGATGGCCGATCTGATGATCGTCGCCGGCAAGGACATCGAGGGCGCCATCCAGCGCCTTGCCCAGATGGCCCGGGCCGCGGGCATCCACCTGATCGTGGCCACCCAGCGGCCCTCGGTCGATGTCATCACCGGCACCATCAAGGCCAACTTCCCCACCCGCATGTCCTTCCAGGTCACCTCCAAGATCGATAGCCGCACGATCCTGGGCGAACAGGGGGCCGAACAGCTGCTGGGCAATGGCGACATGCTTTTCATGGCCGGCGGCGGTCGCATCAAGCGTCTGCACGGGCCGCTCGTCTCCGACCGCGAGGTCGAGGACGTTGTCGCGCACCTGAAGACGCAAGGCACCCCCGAATATCTCGACGGCGTCACGGACGAGCCCGAGGACGACGACGCGTTCGGTCACGGCGCCGGCGGCTCCGGCGACGAACTCTACGACAAAGCGGTCAATATCGTCCTCGCCGACCGCAAGGCGTCCACCAGCTACATCCAGCGCCGCCTGTCCATCGGCTACAACCGCGCCGCCACCCTGATCGAGCGCATGGAGAACGAAGGCGTCATCTCGCCGGCCAACCACGCCGGCAAGCGCGAGATCCTCGCCGGAGAGACCCAGGAGTTCTGAGCCCGAAGGTCCTCCCTCGGGGCTACCTCTCGCCGCATTTGTGCGCTACCAGCACCGGCGAGCCCGCCCGATGAGTCGCCTCACGCAGCGAGTTGCCATGCAGCGAGTCGCCGCCGCCCTGATCGCCGTATTCTTCGCGCTCGCCCCGGCCGCCGCCCAGGAGCCGGCCTCGCCGGCGACGCCCGGGCCCGAGCCCACGGTCGCGCTCGCCGTCGCCGAACCGGCTGTGACCGAGTTTGCGCCGGTTCCACCTCCGCGCCCGGGAACCCGCGCCGCGGTGCTCACAAATCTCGGCCTGAGCGCCGACGACACCGCGCTCATCGACAACATCAGCGCCTATCATTCATCCATCCACACGATGGTCGGCAAGTTCGAGCAGATCGACCAGTTTGGCGGCCGTCTCGAAGGGGTGTTCTATCTCGAACGACCCGACAAGGTCCGGTTCCGCTACGCGCCGCCGTCGACCGAAGAGATCATCTCCACCGGCCGCGGGTTCTACGTTATCGACCGCAGGGAGCGCACCCGTGCCGTCTATCCCCAGGGGCAGGTGCCGCTCCGGCAGTTCCTCAAGCAGGACATCGACCTGCTCAACACCAACATCACCGGCGTGACCCGGACCGATGAGATGCTCGCCCTGTCGCTCTCCGACCAGACCCCCATCGGCGAAGTCGAAGTCACGCTGATTTTCGAGCTGGCGACCAACGACCTCAGGCAATGGTCTCTGACCGAGCCCGACGGCACGCAATTGACCTTTTCGATCTACGATACGATCAAGGACATCGCGATCCCGCGCCGCTATTTCTCGATCGATCCCAATCTGACCGACGCCAACCCCAACAACTAGACGCCCGCGCCGACGCGCCGAAGGCTCTGGACCGCCGCCGCGCCCTTGGCCATTATGCCGCGCCGCGCCCGCCGCTTGAGGCGCCAATCGACCGGGCTTCGCATGCGTATCGCCACCTGGAACATCAACTCGGTTCGCCTGCGCTTGCCGCTCGTCAGGCGCCTGATCAAGGCCGAGGAACCGGACGTTCTGTGCTTCCAGGAAATCAAGTGCCAGACCGACCAGTTCCCGTCCAGGGAACTTGAGAAGGACGGCTACCCGCACCAGATCGTCAACGGCCAGAAGAGCTACAACGGCGTCGCCATCGTCTCGAAGGTGCCCCTGCACGAAGTCGATATCCGCGAATTCTGCGCCATGGGCGACGCCCGGCATGTATCCGCTATCGTCGAGGCGCCAGGCGGTGCGTTTCGCCTGCACAATTTCTACGTTCCCTCCGGTGGCGACGAGCCCGACCCTGGCGCCAACCCAAAATTCCGGCACAAGCTCGATTTTCTCGGCGAGATGCGCGATTGGTTCGGCGACCCCGCGTTCGAAGCCGGGCAGGTGATCGTAGGGGATTTCAACATCGCCCCGCACGAAAACGACGTGTGGAGCCACACCCAGCTCCTCAAGGTCGTCTCCCACACGCCGGTCGAGACCGACGCGCTTGAGGCCATTCGGGCGGCGCGCGACTGGGCCGACCTGTTGCGGCTGCACGTGCCGGTCACCGAGAAGGTCTATTCCTGGTGGAGCTACCGGGCGCGGGACTGGAGCCAGTCGGATCGCGGCCGCCGGCTCGACCACATCTGGTCGACCCCGGAACTCGCGTCCCGCTGCACCGGCGCCACGATCGTGCGCGCCGCGCGCGGCTGGACCGACAAGCCCTCCGACCACGTGCCGGTGATCGCCACCCTGGGCTAGTCCTTCATGCGGCCGCGCACCGCGTCGAGCGAGTGCAGGTATTTGCTCAGCGCCTCCCGCACCCGCACCGCCATCCGTCCCGCGATTTCCGGGTAGGCCTCGATCAGCTTCATGAACCCCTCACGAGGCACGTAGATGAACTCGGCGTCGGTCTGGGCGCTCACCGTCGCCGGCCGCGGCCGGGCCGCGATCAGCGCCAGCTCGCCGACCGTCGCATTGACCTCGTCGACAACCATCGGCTGACCGTCCCCGTGATCGATCTTGATCGACCCGTCGATCAGCACATAGGCACCGTCCGCAATCGACCCGGCGTGATAGAGCACTTCGCCGGCCCGACACTGCCGCCGCTCGGAAGAAAACGCCAGCAGGCGCAACTGGTCGTCCGACAGCCCTGCGAACACGTCGGCGCCGGCGAGCGCTTCGATTGCCACGTCCAGCGCCATCTGCCCCCGCATCCGCTGTGACTTTCGTCCTATGGAACCAGACGATAACCGCCTTCTTCGGTGACCAGCAAGCGCGCATGGGACGGATCGCGCTCGATCTTCTGTCTGAGGCGATAAATGTGGGTCTCCAGGGTATGGGTCGTGACCTGGTTGTTGTAGCCCCACACCTCCTGCAGAAGGATGTCGCGCGAGATGGTCTTGGCGCCCTGTCGATAAAGGTATTTGAGGATCGAGGTTTCCTTGTCGGTGAGGCGGACCTTACGGCCCTCGTCGTTCTCCAGCAGCTTGGCGGCCGGATGGAAGGAATAGGGCCCGATGGTGAACACCACATCCTCGGACTGGTCGTGCTGGCGCAACAGCGCCCGCACCCGGGCCAGCAGCACCGAGAACCGGAACGGCTTGGTTACATAGTCGTTGGCCCCCGATTCGAGGCCCAGGATTTCGTCGGAATCGGTGTTGTGGCCGGTCAGCAGCAGGATCGGGCTTTTGAAGCCGTCCTGGCGCAAGATCTTGACCGCCTCGCGCCCATCCATGTCCGGCAGGCCGACATCCAGGATCATCAGATCCAGATGCGCGGCCTTGACCGCGGCCATGGCATCAGCCGCCGAAGCGCCCTCCGAAATCTCGAATTCCCGATAGTGCGAAAGCTGGTCGGTGAGCGTCTTGCGCAGCTCATCGTCGTCGTCAACGATCAGAACCCGGCGCTTGTTCATGCCCTTCGTCCTTTCCAGGCCGCCGCGGCCAAATCAACGTCTCACTGAATCTAGGCCGCGAACGCCCCGGTGCCAATCACAAGCCCGTTAGCGCCGAGTGCGGTTAACGTCGGGCTGAGCCGGCTGGCGCCGCGCCCCGAAAATCGCCGTGCCGACCCTGACATGGGTCGCGCCCATCCAGATCGCCTGTTCGAAATCGGAACTCATCCCCATCGACAGGCCCTCGACCCCGGCGGCGCGCGCCAGCGTCGCCAGATGCGCGAAATAGGGGCCCGGCGCCTCGCCCATCGGCGGAATGCACATCAGGCCCCTCACCTCGAGCCCGTGCTCGCCGCGACAGCGCGCCACGAAATCCACGGTCTCGTCCACCCCCACCCCCGCCTTCTGAACCTCGCCGCCGATATTGACCTCGACGAAGACCGGCAGCTGCCTTGCTTGCCTGGCCATTTCGCCGGCCAGGGCACCGGCCAGCCTGTCGCGATCGACGGTATGGATGACGTCGAACAGCGCCACCGCGTCGCGGACCTTGTTGGTCTGCAACGGCCCGATCATGTGCAGCACCACGCCGGGATGGTCTGCCTTCAGCGCCGGCCACTTGGCCGCCGCTTCCTGGACCCGGTTCTCGCCGAACTCAAGCTGCCCGGCCGCCAGCGCCGGCGCCACCGTCTCGGGGCCGAACCCCTTGCTGACCGCAATCAGGGTGACAGGCCGTCCGGCCGGGTCGAACCGGCGGCCGGCGGCCTCGATGCGCCTCCGGACCGCCGTCAGCCGCTCAGCGATTTCGTTGTCCATCGCCTGACCGCCCGGCCCCTGCCCGCCGGGGATTGAGTTGACCGCAATTGGCTTTTCTGGTGAAGGTCGAGATATCCCACCAACCTCCGAACAAAGCAAGTTGGCGCGAGGACCCGTGAGCCCCACCGAAGCCGAACGGTACGATCCGGGCAAGATGGAACCGCACTGGCAAAAAGTGTGGGACGAACGCGGCACGTTCGTCACCGCCGACGATGATTCACGTGAAAAATACTACGTGCTGGAGATGTTCCCCTATCCCTCGGGGCGCATCCATATGGGCCATGTGCGCAACT
>CAZNOZ010000087.1:0-4256 GCA_964574935.1 uncultured Devosiaceae bacterium
GCGCGGCATAGGTCATGTCGCGCTGGCGGCATTCCTCGACATCGTATTTGGGCGCCTCGAACTCGTAACGCACGAAATCGAGCGAGGCGGTGTTGGCGAAATCGGTGATCGGAAACACCGACTTGAAGACCGCCTGCAATCCTTCGTTGCCGCGCCCGTCCTCGGGCTCCTCGACGATCAGAAACTGGTCGTAGGAGGCCTTCTGAACCTCGATGAGGTTCGGCATTTCGGCGACTTCGCGGATGGACCCGAAGGACTTCCTGATTTTGCGTCGACCGTTGAAAGTGGTGGACATTGCCGCTCCTGATGTTCGCCGCGGGCGCGGGGGCATCACCCGCGCTCCGGGAAGGGTTCAGGGCACCTGTCCGGAACGCCGACCATCAGCCGTCGGCCCTCGGGACATCTGCCCGCGCTGTCTCATGTCGTCCGCCCGCCGTCCGGCTCGGGCCGGCGGCCGACGGTCGGCCGGGACGGACCCCGCCCCGGCCGAAAGGTCTATTTCAGCTCGACGGTGGCGCCGGCCTCCTCGAGCTTCGATTTGATTTCCTCCGCTTCGGCCTTGGCGATCCCTTCCTTGACCGGCTGCGGAACGCCTTCGACGAGATCCTTGGCCTCCTTCAGTCCGAGCCCCGTGATCGCGCGGATCTCCTTGATCACGTTGATTTTCTGGGCTCCGAATTCGGCCAGGATGACGTCGAATTCATCCTTTTCCTCCTCCGCGGCGGCCGCTTCACCGCCGCCGGCGGGCATTGCCGCCATCGCCACCGGCGCGGCGGCCGTCACGCCCCATTTCTCTTCCAGGAGCTTGCTGAGCTCCGAGGCCTCCAGCACCGTGAGGCCGGAGAGGTCTTCTGCGATCTTGTTCAGATCAGCCATTGCTTCAGTTTCCTTCGGTTTCGGTTCGAACCATGTGGAACGCCGATGGCTCTCAGGCCGCGGCGCCCGTCTCCGAGTAGGCTGTCAACACCCGTGCGAGCTGGGTTCCCGGCGCCTGCAGCACGGCGGCGACATTGGTCGCCGGCCGGCTGATGAGCCCGATGAGCTGGGCTCTGAGTTCGTCAAGCGACGGCAGTTCGGCCAGCGCCCTGACGCCCGTGACGTCGAGTTCGGTGGCGCCCATGGCACCGCCGACGATGACCAGCTTGTCGTTGCTCTTGGCGAACGTGGCCGCGACCTTGGCCGCGGCAACCGGATCGGGCGAATAGGCCAGCAGCACCGGCCCGCTCAACAGCTCCGAGATGTCGGCCACCTCGGTCTGCTGGAGGGCCAGCCTGGCAAGCCGGTTCTTGGCGATCCGGATGGTCCCGCCCGCCTGACGCATCTGACGGCGCAGCCCTTCCATCTCGGCGACCGACAGTCCGGAATACTCAGCCACCACGATCGTGGCGGAACCGCTCAGGTCCCCCGCCAGGTTCGTGACCAGCTCTTCCTTGTGTGCTCGGTCCACAGTTTCACTCCACATGTCGGCCCGGTCGGTGCCGGGCCGGTTGCCAGTTGCCGCCCGGCCGGCGGCGAAGTGAGCGCGGCTGACCGGGCAACGGTTGGATGCCTGTCAGCCGGTCCTCCGCATCTGCCGCGGCGCGACTGGCCTGGTTCGAACCGGAAACCTCCGCCCACGAGGGGCAAATCATCTCCGGTCGTCACCCCGTCTCATGCAGGCGTTGATTAAGCGCGTATCGGTGCGCACCCGCAGTCTCGGACAGGTCTTGCGGCGGTTTCGGACCCGGGGGCCCTCCCTCGCCGTCTCCGGCCGGCCGGAGCCGGACGGAATTCGCATGGCCCCGGCGCTACAGCACCGAGGCGGGATCGACGCGGACCCCGGGGCCCATCGTCGAGGAAATCGCGACGCGCTTGAAAAACGTTCCCTTGGCGCCCGACGGCTTCGCCTTGGCGATGGCGTCCATCAGCGCCTTGACGTTTTCGGCCAGCTTGGGGCCGTCGAACGACGCCTTGCCGACGCCGGCGTGCACGATGCCGGCCTTTTCGACCCGGAACTCCACCGCGCCGCCCTTGGCCGCTTTGACCGCCTCCGCGACGTCCGGGGTGACCGTGCCGACCTTCGGGTTCGGCATCAGGTTGCGCGGGCCCAGAATCTTGCCCAGCCGGCCCACCAGCGGCATCATGTCCGGGGTCGCGATACAGCGGTCGAAATCGATCTGGCCGGCCTGAATCTTTTCCGCCAGGTCCTCGGCACCGACGATATCGGCGCCGGCCTGGGTCGCCTCCTCGGCCTTGGCGTCCTTGGCGAACACCGCCACCCGTACCGACCGGCCGGTGCCGTTGGGCAGCGCGATGACGCCGCGCACCATCTGGTCGGAATGGCGCGGATCGACACCGAGGTTGATCGCCACTTCGATCGTTTCGTCGAATTTCGCGACCGCCCGCTCCTTGACCAGCCGGATGGCCTCGGCGAGCTCGTAGGGCTTGCCGCGTTCGATTTCCTCGCGCGCCTGGCGCATGCGCTTGCCCGGTTTCGTCATCGATCAGCTCCCCGCCACGTCCACGCCCATCGAGCGGGCCGAACCGGCGATCTGCAACATCGCCCCCTCGATGTCGTTGGCGTTCAGATCCGGCATCTTCTTCTCCGCGATCTCGCGCAGCTGCGCCCGGGTGATTTTCGCCACCGGCTCGTGGCCGGGCGTCCCCGAGCCCTTCTGCAAGCGGACCGCCTGTTTGATGTAGTAGCTCACCGGCGGCATCTTCATTTCGAACGTGAAGCTCTTGTCGGCGAAGATGGTCACGACCACCGGGATCGGCGCGCCGCGCTCCAGATGCTCGCTGGCGGCGTTGAAGGCCTTGCAGAACTCCATGATGTTGAGGCCCCGCTGCCCCAGCGCCGGGCCGATGGGCGGGGCGGGGGTGGCGGCCCCGGCCGGCACCTGCAGCTTCAGGTATCCCTCGATCTTCTTCGCCATAACCTAACTCGTTTCCGTTCCCTGCACTCCGGTGAAAGCCCGAGCATGCCCGGCGGTCATCGGCCGCACGGGCGCCGCGATCAACTCAAAGCTTCTCGACCTGACCGTATTCCAACTCCACCGGCGTCGCCCGCCCGAAGATCGACACCTCGACCTTGAGCCGTGCCCGCTCCTCATCGACCTCCTCGACCAGCCCGTTGAAGCTGGCAAACGGCCCGTCGGCGACACGAACCTGCTCGCCGACCTGAAACTTCACCGACGGCTTGGGCCGCTCGACCCCTTCCTGCACCTGCTGCAGGATGGACATCGCCTCGGCCTCCGAAATCGGGATCGGTTTGTTGTCCGAACCGAGGAAACCGGTGACCTTCGGGGTCTCCTTGATCAGGTGGAAGGTCTGGTCGGTGAGCTCCATTTTCACCAGCACGTAGCCGGGGAAGAACTTCCGTTCCGCGTCCACCTTGCGCCCACGCCTGAGCTCGACGACCTTCTCGGTCGGCACGAGCACGTCCTCGAACAGGTCCTGAAGGCCCGACGCGGCGACCTTTTCCTTGATGGTCTCGGCGACCTTGCGCTCGAAATTCGAATAGGCCTGCACGATGTACCAGCGTTTCGCCATCCCTGATTCCGCGATCAATTCCGCCCGCTCCCGTTCAGCCCAGATTGAGCAGCAAGCCGACAAAGAAAGAGATGATCTGGTCGGCCGCCATGAAGAACAGGCTCGCCACCGCGATCATGATCAGCACCATGACCGTGGAGACCAGGGTCTCTTGCCGGTTCGGCCAGACGACCTTGGCCGCCTCCGCCCGAACTTGCTGTAGGAAACCCAACGGATTGGTCCGCGCCATCGAGGTCCCGGATGCAGGAGGTTTTGTCCACACGAAACCGCCGCGCGGGTCTCCCCGGCGGCTGCCTGCGCGTTATCTAGTCGTTGCCGAACATAAATGCAACAGCCACCCCCGGAAATCTGCACACCATGCGCCGCCCGGACGCCGGCCGAATCGTTCGCCCAAATCTCCCGCCGGATGGCGAATTCAGCAATTTGCTAACCTGTGAAGTGACCATTGCGCAACACCGAACGCGAAAGGCAACTCGCCGGCCCGCTGTCGCGGCGCCATGGGGGTGATTTGATCCGCCGGCTCTTGCGCGCGCGCTGCCGTCAGAGCATAGATTGTCCAAACTGATTTGCGAGGGCCACAAAATGAAAATTGGGAAATGGATGTTGGCGGCGGGTGCCGCCTTGGGGATTTCGGCGCAGTTCTCGACAGCGGCGTCGGCGACGGACCTGATGGACTCCATGTACACGACGCCGGAAACCGGCCACGACTGGTCCGGCTTCTATGC
>CAZNOZ010000088.1:0-4103 GCA_964574935.1 uncultured Devosiaceae bacterium
ACCCGCGACCTCTGGCGTGACAGGCCAGCGCTCTAACCGACTGAGCTACACCCCCCCTGCCGCCTCGGCGGTCGCAGCCGCTGGGATGCGGCGAGGGCCCTGGGGACGGACCCCATCGAAGGTGGCGGAGACTTACTGGCGGGGTTGGGGCAAGTCAAGCGGCCACGCGCGCCGGCGAATCCGCCCGCCACCGGCGGCGCCGACGGCGCTCGAAAGAGCAACGCATGCGCCGCCGTCCGCCGTTGCCTCGGCCGCCGGCCGGACTAGGATGTCGCCCTTGTTCGCCGCCCTTCCTCCCCCGGTGCCCCGCGCAACATGGCCCGTATCGCCCTCATCGTTCATCGTTACGACAGGCTCTACCGCGCCCCGTTCCGGCGCGATCCCGTCTACGTCATCCTGCTCACGCTGCGGATCCTCGAGCAACGCGGGCATGAGGTAGTGGTGGTCCGCGGCCGGGACGGTTACCGGCCCGCCGACGCCGCCATCTTGCACGTCGACTGCACGTTCACGCCGCCGGAGTATCTCGACCTCGCCAGCCGCTATCCGCGGTGTGTGAACGCGACCTGCGCCGACATCTCCAAGCGCGCCGTCTCCGGCGCCCTTGTCCAATTGCATCCGGACTGGTCCGGGCCGGTCATCGTCAAAACCAACCTCAATTCCCGCGGCGTGCCCGAACGGCTTCACAACCGCCGGGCCATCTGGCGAGGGCGGCCGCCGCCGCATCCGGGCATCCACCGACTTCCCCACTACGCGGTCTATCCCGGCCTCGACGCCGTGCCCGGCCGATTTCGCGACAACCCCGACCATGTGATCGAGATCTACAACCCCGAGCCGCATCCCGCCGGCCACGGCGTCCATTCCTGGCAGTTCCTCGGTGACACCGGCTTCTGCTATCTCGCGGCGGGACAATCCCCGGTCCTGCGCATGGGCACCGCGCCCGTCGTCGAAGACCGGCCGCTCCCCGGTCTCGAGGCCGAGCGGCGGCGGCTGAAGCTTGACTACGGCAAGCTCGACTTCATCTTCCTCGATGGCAAACCGCTCGTCATCGACGCCAACAAGACCCTTTCGGCCGGGGACCGGCCCGACTGGCGAGCCCCCGACCGCGCCCCGGAGGAGACCCGCTCGTTCGCCCTCGAGCGCGCCCTGGGGATTGCGTAGGCGGCGTTGCGGCCCCATCTTGGGGCGGCGCGGCTTTGGCCGCCCGCGGCAGGAGCGAGGTCGATGAAGCTCGACACACTGGTTCTGGCGATGGTCATCGTGTTCGTGGTGCTGTGGCTGGGCGCCGCGGTCACCGGCTTGATGGCGGCGGTGCCCTATGGCTGGCTGGGGCTCATTCCGATCGCCCTGGTTGGCGGAGTGGTCGTCACCGTCGTCTACCAGCGGCTGACCAACAAGGAAGACGATTACTACGAAAAGAACGTCGAAAAATGAGCCGGAGCATCATTGTCATCACCGCCGAGACGCTGCCGGGGCGTGAGATCGCCGAGGTCGTCGGCGTCGCCAAGGGCAACACCATCCGGGCCCGGCATGTGGGCTCCGACATCGTCGCCGGGCTGCGCAACATCGTCGGCGGCGAGGTCGTCGAATACACCAAGCTGATGGCCGAGGCCCGCGAACAGGCCCTCGACCGGATGATGGAGAACGCCGCCTCGATGGGCGCCGACGCCGTCGTCGCGATGCGCATGACGACCTCCATGGTCGCCCAGGGCGCCGCCGAGATCCTCGCCTACGGCACGGCGGTCAAGCTGAAGTAGCCGGACCGCCGCCACCCGGGCTTGGCCCTCATGGCCTGCCGAGCCGGCGCGCGCAGCGCGAAGGCTGGCCTGCCGAGCCGTAGCCTCGGGCACATCCCGAGGCACCGCCATTCGGGCGCAGCCCTCATGGCCTTCGGCGCCTCCCATCGCTCCACCGGAGCGATGGGTTCGCCCGGGACGAACCGGCTTGAAGTGGTGGGCGGTGAGAGGCTCGAACTCCCGACATCCACGGTGTAAACGTGGCGCTCTACCAGCTGAGCTAACCGCCCCGTTCGGCGGTGTATGGGCGCGCCGGCGCCGGGTCAATGGGTCGCCCGCCCGCCCAGCCATCGCGCGCGCCGGCCCGCGGCCCCCCACAAAACAAAGGCCCCGGCGGGTTCCGGGGCCTCTTGCGGCTGAAGATGTCGGACGGGCCCTAGTTGACCGCGTCCTTGAGCTGTTTGCCGGCCTTGAATTTCGGCACGTTTGAAGCCGGGATGTCGATCGGCGCGCCGGTCGCGGGATTGCGCCCCCGGGTTGCCTTGCGGTGCGAGACCGCAAAGGTACCAAATCCAACCAGTCGCACATCGCCGCCCATCTTGAGCGTCGATGTGATCGAATCGAACACGGCGTCGACCGCGTCGGCCGCCTGCGCCTTGGTGATGCCCGCCCCGTTGGCGGCAGCGGCGATCAGATCGTTCTTGTTCATGAATCCACCTCTTTGTCATTTGCCTGACAAGAATCAGACCAGCGGATCGGCAGTGTTGTTGATTCTAAGCGAAAAGCAAGGATTTCCGGCGACTTTGCCCGCCTAAACCGGCTCCGGGCAAACCCCCATGGGGGCGCCTTCGAGGCCTCGATCGGAACCGCGCACCGTCAGTGCGCGATAACGGATTCGGAGTCCTCGGCCTCGTCCACCGGCGCCGGTTTTGGCGCCTCCGCCTCCGGCTCCCACTCAATCGGCTCGGGCTGGCTGACCAGCGCATGGCTGATCACCTCGTCCATCCGGCTCACCGGCACGATCTCCATGCCCTGCTTGACTGAATCCGGTATCTCACTGAGATCACGGACATTTTCCTCGGGGATGAGAACTTTCTTGATGCCCCCGCGCAGCGCGGCGAGCAGCTTCTCCTTGAGCCCGCCGATCGGCAGCACACGGCCTCTCAGCGTGATCTCGCCGGTCATCGCGACGTCGTGGCGCACCGGAATCTCGGTCATCACGGAGACGATCGCGGTCGCCATGGCGATGCCCGCGGACGGGCCGTCCTTGGGCGTTGCCCCCTCCGGCACGTGCACGTGGATATCCGACTTGTCGAACAACGGCGGCTTGATCCCGAAGGCCAGCGCGCGGCTGCGCACATAGGTCGCGGCCGCCGAAATCGATTCCTTCATGACGTCCTTGAGATTGCCGGTCACCGTCATCCGGCCCTTGCCGGGGGTCTTCACGCCCTCGATCGTGAGGAGCTCACCGCCGACATGCGTCCACGCCAGCCCGATCGCCACCCCGACCTGCGGATCGGCCTCGATCTCGCCGTAGCGGTGCCGCGGCGGGCCGAGATACTCCTCGACCACCTCCTCGGTGACCTCGATCTTCTCCTTGTCGCCGGTCATCAGCGCCTTGATCGACTTGCGCATCAGGTTGGCCAGCTCGCGCTTCAGGTTGCGCACCCCGGCCTCCCGGGTGTAGCGCCGGATCAGCAACAGCAAAGAGGCCTGCGGCAGCTCGAATTCCTCTTCCTTCAGCCCGTGATCGCCCAGCAGCTCCGGAATGAGATGGCGGCGGGAAATCTCGCACTTCTCGTCCTCGGTGTACCCGGCGATGCGGATGATCTCCATCCGGTCCATCAGCGGCGGCGGGATGTTCAGCGTGTTCGCCGTGGTCACGAACATCACGTCCGAAAGGTCGTACTCGACCTCCAGATAGTGGTCGTTGAAGGTGTGGTTCTGCTCCGGGTCCAGCACCTCGAGCAGCGCCGAGGACGGATCGCCGCGGAAGTCCATGCCCATCTTGTCGACCTCGTCGAGCAGGAACAGCGGGTTGGACTTGCCGGCCTTGCGCATCGACTGGATGACCTTGCCGGGCAGCGAGCCGATATAGGTGCGCCGGTGGCCGCGGATTTCGGCCTCGTCGCGCACCCCGCCCAGCGACATGCGCACGAACTCGCGCCCCGTCGCCTTGGCGATCGAGCGCCCCAGCGAGGTCTTGCCGACGCCCGGCGGACCCACCAGGCACAGGATCGGCCCCTTCAGCTTGCCGGTGCGGCCTTGCACCGCCAGATACTCGACGATCCGTTCCTTGACCTTGTCGAGCCCGTAGTGGTCGGCGTCGAGCACCTGCTCGGCGTAGCCAAGGTCCTTCTTGATCCGCGA
>CAZNOZ010000089.1:0-3638 GCA_964574935.1 uncultured Devosiaceae bacterium
GTCGATTCCAACGCCAAAAAGGCGGCGTTCCTGCGCACGGTGGCGCGGACCCTCAATCTCAATATCGAGGTCCTGTCGGCGCGGGTCGAGGTGTTGGATCTCGATACCTTGCCGGATGTCGAGCTGATCACGGCCCGGGCGTTCGCGCCGCTGGTGAGGTTGCTCGACTATTGCGCCCCGCTGTGGCGGGAGCAGACGCGGGGGCTGTTTCACAAGGGGCGGGAATACGGTGAAGAAGTCGCCGAGGCCCTCGCACGCTGGCGATTCCATCTTGTAGAACACCCCAGTATCGTCGATTCTGGTGGCGTGATTCTAGATATCACGCATCTCGAAGGGCCGGTCTTCGAACACTGAGGCCGATCTCAGATGGCGGACAACAAATTGCGGCCGCGAATCCTCACCATCGCCAACCAGAAAGGCGGGGTCGGCAAGACCACCACCGCCATCAATCTGGCGACCGCGCTGGCGGCGATTGGCGAGCGGGTGCTGCTCATCGATATCGATCCCCAGGGCAATGCCTCGACGGGTCTGGGGGTCGAGCGCGGTGAGCGGCGACGCTCCGCCTACGAGCTGATGGTCGGCGAGGCGGGCCTCGGGGAAGCGATGATGCCGACCTCGGTGCCGCATCTGGCGCTGGTTGCTTCCACAATGGACCTGTTGGGGCTGGAGCTGGCGATCGCCGGGCAGCCGGATCGCGCCTTCCGGCTCCGCAACGCCATCGAGGGGGCCGAAGAGGTCTCGATCCAGGGCGCGCCGGTGAGCTACATTCTCATCGATTGCCCGCCATCGCTCAATCTGCTGACCATCAACGCCCTGGTGGCCGCCGACGCGGTGCTGGTGCCGCTGCAATGCGAGTTCTTTGCGCTCGAGGGGCTCAGCCAGCTCCTGCAGACCATCGAACAGATCAAATCGACCCTCAATCCCAAGCTCCATGTGCAGGGGTTGGTGATGACGATGCACGACAAGCGCAACAATCTCAGCGAGCAGGTGCTGGCCGATGTCAGGGCCCATATGGGCGATCTGGTTTACCAATCGGTCATCCCCCGCAACGTCCGGCTTTCGGAGGCGCCGTCCTACGGCAAGCCGGCGCTGCTCTACGATCTGGGATGCGCCGGCTCTCAGGCCTATCTGAGGCTGGCGACCGAGGTCATTCGGCGCGAACGGCAGCTCAGGGCGGCGTAGGGTCGGGAAAGGCAGGCCATCGAATGAACGACAAATCCAACCGGCTGGGGCGTGGACTGGCGGCGTTGATCGGGGAGATCGAACCCTCCGAGGTGCCGCGGGTCGCCGAAAGCGGCGGCGGCAAGCGCCTGCCGGTGGAGTTCATCGTCGCCAACCGCAACAATCCGCGGCGCGATTTCTCCGCCGACGAGCTGGGCGAGCTCGCCGATTCCATCCGCGAGAGAGGCGTCATGCAGCCGATCCTGGTCAGGCCGTGGCCGGGGGAGCCGGACCGGTTCGAGATCATCGCCGGCGAGCGGCGCTGGCGGGCGGCGCAGCGGGCCGGTCTGCACGAGGTGCCGGTGATCGTGCGCGAGGTCGACGAGCGCGAGGCGCTGGAGCTGGCGATCATCGAAAACGTGCAGCGTGCCGATCTAAATCCGATCGAGGAGGCGGAAGGCTACCGGCAGCTCACCGAGCAGTTCGAGCATTCCCAGAGCGAGCTTGCCGAGGCGATGGGCAAGTCCCGCAGCCATGTTGCCAATACGTTAAGGTTACTGAAGCTGCCGCAACGGGTGCGGGACCTCATCGCGCGGGGCGAGCTGACCGCCGGTCACGCGAGGACCCTGGTGACGGCCGACGATCCGGTGGCGCTGGCCGAGCGGATCATTGCCGCCGGCATGAGCGTGCGGGAGGCCGAAGCACTGCATCACAAGAGTGGCGGCAAGGCGAAGACGTCCGGCAGGAAGGGCGCGGCCAAGGACGCCGACACGCTGGCGCTCGAACGGCGGCTTTCCGACGCGCTGGGGTTGAGGGTGGCGATCGACCACAAGGAGCGTGGCGGCAAGATCGAGATCAAGTACCGCACCCTCGAACAGCTCGAAGAGGTCAGTCGGCGGCTGGCCACGAGCTAGGAATTTTCTCACATCCGAGCGGCGGCGACGCTCAGCGACAGCAGCGTCTGGCGGGCGCCGGGGGCGGCGAGATCGGGCTGTCTGCGGGTCGTGGCGATGGCGTCGTAGAGGCGCGTGGCGGCGCGGGCGAGGGCGGCGTCGGACCACGAGCGGATTTGCGACTGAACGGCGGCGGCGCGAGAGAAGTGAACCCGCCGGGCGCGGGTGATGGCGTCAGGGGCGGTGCCGGCATCGAACTCGGCCCGCATGGTGCGCAACGCCACAAAGTGGTTCATGACGGCGCCGAGGATGGCTGAAACATCGCTGCCGGCGGCCAGCGCCCGGGTGAAGGCGTCGTCGAGCCGGCGCGGATGACCGGTGCCGACCGCGTCGGCGATCTGGTCCATCGCGAGGGCGGCATTGTCGCCGCACACGGCCAGCACCTCCTCGGTGGTCAGGCGCTTGGAGCGTTCGGCATAAAGGGTGAGCTTTTCGAGTTCGCTCCGGGACACGGCGCGATCGTTGCCGAGAATGTCGGTGAGGGTGCGCTCGGCGTCGGCGTCGAGCGCGATGCCGGCGGTCTGCATGGTCGAGCGGATGAGGCGGCTCAGCGCGCGATCGTCGTCGGCGTAGCAGGGCAGGGCCCGCGCCCCTCCGGACCGCTCCATGGCCTTGCGCAGGGCGTCGGAGGGCCCCAAGGGGCCGGCCTCGACGATGACGATGGCGGCGGTGCCGTCGGCAAGGGCCGCCAACGTCGGGGCGGCGGCGTTGGTGGCGCCGCGCAGACGGACGGTGCGTTGGCCGGAGCCAAACAGGGACCCGGAATTGGCTTCGGCGATGAGTTGGCCGGGATCGGACTCGACTTCGGAGAAGTGGATGTTGGCGAGCGTCATCGGGTCGGGGTCGGGGCCGGCATAGTGGGCAACGAGCCGGTCGGCGGTTTCGCGCGCCTTTCCGGCGTCGGGGCCGTAGACGAGGACAACGCCGGTGGTGATATCGGGGCGGGTGAGGAAGCTTTCGATCTCGCGCCCACGGAGCGCCGTCACGAGCCGGTCCTGAGGTAGATGAGCAGGCGGGCGCGAATGATATCGGCAAGCCGGCGCGCGGCGCGCTCCTGGGCGTCGGCTTCGGCGGCTTCGTTGGCGGTGGCCTGCGGCCCGCGTGTGAAGGTGGCGTCGGCGGCCCGCTGCTCGCGGAGCAGGACCGTTTCGGGGTCGGCGTTTTCGACCAGGGTGTAGCGGGCGGTCATCTCGAGGCGGTAGGGGGTCGCGGGATCGTCGGAGTCCACCCGGCTGGCGGCGGAAACGGTCGACTCGACCGAAACGGTGAGCAGGAGCGGGGCGCCGCTGCCCTCGCCGAGGGAAAATTTCAGGGCCTGGTAGATGACCTGCTCGGCGCGGGATGTCGGCTCGGCGTAGCCGATCCGGTCGACGAGCGCCGGGTTGGGGCCTTGCTGATAGACCGGGGTCAGGCCGCAGCCGGCGAGGGCGAGCAGGCCGACAAGGGCGAGGATGGGACGGCGGCTAAATGACGACATTGACGATCCGGTCGGGAACAACGATGAGCTTGCGCGGCGCACGGCCG
>CAZNOZ010000090.1:0-2885 GCA_964574935.1 uncultured Devosiaceae bacterium
AGGCGGAGCGGCGGCTCAGGGCTTCACCTCGATGACCATGCCGTCATAGGCCGGCTCGACGGTGTCCGGGGTGGTCTCCAGGATCGTCTGGTAGTCCATGTCCACGGTCATGTCGGTGAGGATGGCGCGGCGGGGCCGGATGCGGGCGATCCACTCGAGGCTGTCGGCGAGGCTGAAATGGCTCACATGCGGTTTGGGGCGCAGGGCGTCGACGATCCAGGTGTCGAGATCCGCAAGCGCCGCGACCGAGGCGTCCGGCAGGCCGTTGAGGTCGCAGGAATAGGCCAGCGACCCGATCCGGTAGCCCAGGGACTCGATCTCGCCGTGGCGTTGGGCAAACGCGGTGACCGCGATGTCGCCGCCCGGCCCCGCGATCGTGACGGTCTCGCCGGCCTCGACATGGTGGGCGTCGAGGATGGGCGGGTAGTCCGAGCCCGGGGGCGTCGCGAAGCAATAGCCGAAGGCGGCCATCATCTTGGTGTCCATGGCGCGCGAGAACCAGACGTCGACGCGGGCGCGGTTGTTGAGCGCCAGAACCCTCAGATCGTCGATGCCGTGGGTGTGGTCGGCGTGGTCGTGGGTATAGAAGACCGCGTCGAGCCGCTCGATTTCGGCGTCGAGAAGCTGCTCGCGAATGTCCGGGCCGGTGTCGATGAGGATCTGCGTGGGGCCTTCGGCGCCGGGGGTCGTGCCGGTGACGAGCAAGGCGGCGCGGCGGCGGCGGTTTTTCGGGTTGGTCGGATCGCAGGCGCCCCAGCGGTTGCCGAGGCGCGGCACGCCGCCGGAGGAGCCGCAGCCCAGGATCGTCGCGGTGATGGCGGCGGGGGCGTCTTGCATGGCGCTCAGGGCGCCGCCCTGGCGAACAGGCGGTCGAAATTGGAGGTGGTGGCGGCGGCGAAGGCCTCGAAGTCCATCCCCCGCAGGTCGGCGACGAATTGCGCGGTGTCGCGGACGAAGGCCGGCTCGCACGGCCGGCCGCGGTGAGGCACCGGGGCGAGATAGGGCGCGTCGGTCTCCACCAGGATGCGGTCGATGGGCACCTGACACGCTATCTCCTTGATTTCCTGGGCATTCTTGAAGGTGACGATGCCCGAAAAGGAGACAAAACCGCCCAACTCCAGCCCCCGCATGGCGAGGTCCCGGCCGGCCGAAAAGCAGTGCAGGACGAAGGGGAAGGCCCCCTGCCCGGTTTCCTCCGCCAGGATTTCGGCGGTCTCGGCGTCGGCATCGCGGGTGTGGACGACAAGCGGCAGGCCGGTCAGGCGGGCGGCGGCGATGTGGCGGCGGAAGCCGGCTTCCTGAGCGGCGCGCGGGGAATTGTCGTAGTGGAAATCGAGCCCCGCCTCGCCGATGGCGATGCATTTGGGATGGGCGGCAAGTTTGACGATGTCGTCGGCGGTGATCTCCGGTTCCTCGGCGGCGTGATGGGGATGGGTGCCCACCGAGCAAAAGACGTTGTCGAACCGCTCGGCGATGGCGCGGACCTCGGCGAAGCGGTGGACGCGGGTGCAGATGGTGACCAGGCGCCCGACGCCCGCCTGTTCGGCGCGGGCGACGACCGAAGCGACGTCGTCGCTCAGGGGCTCGAAATCGAGATGGCAATGGCTGTCGACAAGGGGGGCGTTCATTCGTCTTCCCCCAGATCGCGGAAAAATGTCAGGCCGTTGCCGTCGGCGTCGTGAAAGGCGAACTCCTCGGTGCCCCATTCGGTTTTTCGCAGGGCCGAGTGCTCATGGAAGACCTTTTTCGGCTCGAATTCCTCGAACAGCAACGCGAGCTCCTCGACCGCGATGCGCAGCATCGGGCGCTCGATGAGGTCCCATTCGGCTTCGTCGTGCCATTGCAGGTGCAAAACGACGGCGTCGCGGCGGACGCCCGCGTAGCGGGGATCGTCGGCGTTGTCGATGAAGGCGAGCTTGAAGCCGAGCCGGTGGACGTAGAAGGCGACCGCCGCCTTGACGTCGCGGCACGGCAGCACCGGGTGCACCGAGGCCAGCCGTCCGGCTTCGGGCCTTTCTGGCATCGCTCTCAGGCCGGCTCGCGCTCGAAGCGCTTGAAGATGGGCTCGGGCGCCGGCAGGGCGGTGCCGGGAACCAGGGTGGTGGCAACGTCGGCGATCGACCGATGCCCGGGGCCGACGGCGAGCAGGTCGAGGATGCGCCCGGCCGAACCCGGGATGAACGCCTGGGCGAGGATGGCCAGGCGCCGGACGGTTTCGGCGGTGACATAGAGGATCGTCGCCATGCGCTCGGGATCGGTCTTGGCGAGCGCCCAGGGCTCCTCGCGGGCGAAATAGCGATTGGCCTCGCCGGCGACCTTCCAGACGGCGGCGACCGCCTCGTGGACATGCTGGCGGTCGATCCCGGCGCGCGCCGCATCGACCGCGGCGAGGCAGGCGGCCAGAAGCGCCTCGTCGGTGTCGCTGAGGGCGGCGGGCGCGGGCACCTCGCCGGCGCAATTGCGGGCGATCATCGACAGCGAGCGCTGGGCGAGATTGCCGAAATCGTTGGCGAGATCGGCGTTGGATCGGTTGACGATGCGCTCGGGCGAGTAGTCGCCGTCGGCGCCGAAGACGAGCTCGCGCATGAAGAAATAGCGCACCGGGTCGACGCCGAACTCCTCGATGAGGGCGAAGGGGTCGGTGACGTTGCCCTCGGATTTCGACATCTTGCGGCCGTCGGCGGTGACGAAGCCGTGCCCGTAAACGCGTTTGGGCAGCTCCAGGCCCGCCGAGATGAGGAAGGCCGGCCAGTAGACGGTGTGGAAGCGCATGATGTCCTTGCCGACGACATGCACGTCGGCCGGCCAGTAGCGCTTGAACAGATCGCAGCCCGCGTCGGGGTAGCCGACGCGCACGTGAAGCAGGAATCGGTCGAGTTGTGCCT
>CAZNOZ010000091.1:0-2817 GCA_964574935.1 uncultured Devosiaceae bacterium
CTTCGTCACCCTCGGGCCAGCCCGCCGGCGCGAGGCAAGACAAAGCCCGCCGGCGCGAGGCAAGACAAAGCCCGCCGGCGCGAGGCGAGACAAAACCGGCAATGAGGCAAAGCCATGCGCGATCGTCTGGCGGGCGCGGCAATCCAGCGCCACTCATGCACAGCCCCGAACCCACGGTCTCGCCCCGCCGTTCCGTTACGGTCTATAAATCCCCTTGCGATCTAATTCACCGGAGCGAAACGAGCCGAGGCGAACCCAGGTGGCCCCGCACGCAATCGAGCTTTCGATCGTCATGCCGTGCCTCAACGAGGCTGAGACGCTGGCGACCTGCATCCGCAAGGCGCGCGGTTTTCTGGAGCGCAACTTCGTCGCCGGCGAGATCGTGGTCGCCGACAACGGCTCCACCGACGGCTCGCAATCCATCGCGGTCGCCGAAGGGGCGCGTGTCATCGACGTCCCGCGCAAGGGCTACGGGGCGGCGCTCGGCGGCGGCATCGCGGCCGCTCGTGGCAAATATGTCATCATGGGCGATGCCGACGACTCCTATGATTTCGCCAATCTCGGCCCGTTCCTTGAGAAATTGCGCGATGGCCATCCGCTGGTCATGGGCAACCGGTTCCAGGGCGGTATCGCCCCCGGCGCCATGCCGGCGCTGCACCGCTTCCTCGGCAATCCGGTGCTCAGCTTTGTCGGGCGCCTGTTCTTCTCCACCACCATCGGGGACTTCCATTGCGGCTTGCGCGGCTTCGACCGCCAGGCCATCGAGGCGCTGGGGCTCAGGGCCGCCGGCATGGAGTTCGCCTCCGAGATGGTGGTCAAGGCGACGCTTTCCGGCCTCGACGTTGCCGAGGTGCCCACCACGCTCAGCCGCGACGGGCGCAACCGCCCGCCGCATCTCAGATCCTGGCGCGACGGTTGGCGGCACCTGAGATTCCTGCTGCTCTACTCGCCCCGCTGGCTGTTCCTGTATCCCGGCCTGATCCTCATGGCGCTGGGCATTCTCGCGACCCTCTTTCTGTTGCCCGGGCCGGTCGAGATTCGCCCCGGCGTCGAGCTCGACATTCACACCATGCTGGTCGCCGCCATGTGCATCATCGTCGGCCTGCAGTCGATCTCGTTCGCCTTCATCGGCCGCCGCTTCGCCACCAACTACGGGTTCATTCCGCGCTCGGCGAGCTTCGGCGGGCTGCTTGAGGCGCTCAGCCTGGAGCGCGTTCTCATCGTCGCCATCCCGCTCGCGGTCGCCGGGCTGGCGGGCCTGTTCTGGTCGGTCGGGCACTGGGCGGCGGAGGATTTCGGCCCGCTCGCCTATTCGACCACCATGCGCATCATGATCGTTTCGATGACCGCTTTCGTCACCGGGCTGCAGCTTGGCCTGACCGGCTTCTTGTCCTCGATGATCAACATCCCGATCCGCGAGCGGCGGCTTGTCGAACGCCGGCCGGTTGCCACGGACGCGGTCGGCGGTGCCCCCGCCGACGCTGCCGAATCTGACGATTCCGATCAAACCGGCAATCCGGCGACGGGCCGCAAGCGCGCCTCGGGCTAGTTCGGGCAGGTATCGGGAACCGCGTCCGCGAGCGGCAACGCCGTTTCCACCAGCTTGCCGCGCAAAATATGCAGCGGCCGGAAGGGCGGCTCCTGGATCGCGGGCTGGCCGAGCCGCAGCAAGTAGCAGCCGGCGAACACGCGCACCGCGCCGCCCGTTTCATGGGCCTCGATGGCCACCGGCAGGGTGTAGTAGACGCTCCCCGCCGCGCCTTCGGAAAACGCCGGCCCGACCGCCACGAAAACCTCTTCGGTCAGCCGATAGCCGTCGCGAAAGGGCTCGTAGTCGGGCCGCTCCGGTCCCTCGCCCCAGTACGACCAGGCGCGGGCGTACTCGTGCCGGTTGATGGCGTTGTACAGCGACAAGATCACCGAAGCGGCGTTCGAACGATCGTCGAGATAGGCGTCGGGCCCCTGGGCCCGGGCCACCCCGCCGATGGCGCCGAAGCCGAACATCGCCAGTGCCAAGGCAAAAACCGCCCGCGTCAGATTGGTCATGGCAATCCGATGACCCCGTTTGTCCGTGGCTCCGATGTGCCACAGCTCACCCGGATCGTCGAGACCCACGGAAATCCCCGCTCTCGGCCCGGGTGCTGGTATCGACGCATGGCCCCATTGCACGCTTATCTTCCCCGAACCAAAAAAGGCGGCCCCGAAGGGCCGCCCTGTCGTTGACGCAAGGCTCGAGATAAGGACTAGAAGTCCATCCCGCCCATGCCGCCCATGCCGCCGCCGCCGGGAGGCATGGCCGGTGCCTCATCCTTGGGCATCTCGGCGACCATCGCTTCGGTGGTCACCAGCAGGCCGGCCACCGAGGCGGCATCCTGCAGCGCCGTCCTGACGACCTTGACCGGATCGACGATACCCATCTCGATCATGTCACCGAACTCGCCGGTCTGGGCATTGTAGCCGTAGGTGTCGGACTTCTTGTCGCGGATCTTGCCCACGACCACCGAACCCTCGTCGCCGGAATTTTGCGCGATCTGGCGAGCCGGCTCCTGCAGCGCGCGCCGCACGATGTTGATGCCGGCCTCCTGATCGGCGTTCTCGCCCTTGGTCTTCAGTTGCAGGGCAGCCCTCAGAAGCGCCACGCCGCCACCGGCGACAATGCCTTCTTCGACCGCGGCCCGGGTCGCGTTGAGCGCGTCCTCGACCCGGTCCTTCTTCTCCTTGACCTCGACCTCGGTGGCGCCGCCGACCTTGATCACCGCAACACCGCCGGCGAGCTTCGCCAGCCGCTCCTGCAGCTTCTCACGGTCGTAGTCGGAG
>CAZNOZ010000092.1:0-2643 GCA_964574935.1 uncultured Devosiaceae bacterium
GTCTTGCCGGCGTCGATATGCGCCATGATGCCGAAGTTGCGGTAGTCCTCGATCTTGTAGTCACGGGGCATCGTCGCGCGTCCTTTGGCAGCTACCAGCGATAATGCGAGAAGGCGCGGTTGGCCTCGGCCATCCGGTGGGTGTCTTCGCGCCGCTTGACCGCCGTTCCGCGGCCGCCATGGGCATCGAGAAGTTCCCCGGAAAGCCGCTCGACCATGGTGTGCTCGGAGCGGGCCCGCGCTGCCGCGATCAACCAGCGGATCGCCAGCGCTTGCTGGCGGTCGGTGCGCACCTCGACCGGCACCTGGTAGGTGGCGCCGCCCACGCGGCGCGAACGCACCTCCACCGACGGGCGCACGTTTTCGAGCGCCTGGTGGAAGACCGCGATCGGATCCTGCCGGGTCTTTTCCTGGATGGCGTCGAAGGCGCCATACACGATCCCCTCGGCGACCGACTTCTTGCCGTCGAGCATCAGCGAATTCATGAACTTGGTGACGATCATGTCGCCGAACTTCGGATCGGGATTGATTTCGCGCTTTTCGGCGCGTCGCCTGCGGGACATCTCGCGCCTCCTATTTCGGCCGCTTGGCGCCGTACTTCGACCGGCGCTGCTTGCGGTCGGTGACGGACTGGGTATCGAGCACCCCGCGCAGGATGTGGTAGCGCACCCCCGGCAGATCGCGCACCCGGCCGCCGCGGATGAGCACGACCGAATGCTCCTGAAGGTTGTGACCCTCGCCGGGGATGTAGGAGATAACCTCGCGCGCATTGGTCAGGCGAACCTTGGCGACCTTGCGCAGCGCCGAATTGGGCTTCTTCGGCGTCGTCGTATAAACGCGCGTACACACCCCGCGCTTCTGCGGGTTGGCTTCCATCGCCGGGACCTTGTTCCGCTTCGGCTTCGGCTGCCGGGGCTTGCGGATCAACTGGTTGATGGTCGGCATTCCAAGCTCAACCTCTGGTTGCGTCCTGTCACTTCGCCGCCTGCGCAACAAACGAGCGGCGCCGTCAAGACGGACACCGCGTTGCGGCGGCAAATTCTCGCAAGTTCGTCCCCGAAGGGGCGGCCTGCGTTCGCCAAAATCACGTCTTTCGCCCCGCCGTGTGTGTTTGAGCCGCCTGGATTATCCAGTCATTGGACGACCGGAATCACCTCGCGCCTCACGACCGACCGGCAAGGTAGCGGGGTCATACTCTGCGCGCCCAATTGCGTCAACCCGGGCGTCGCGAAAAAACGCCGTGTTTTCGGGGGTCGCCGCAGTTTTTGTCGGCGGCCGTCACCGCGCCGACCGGTGATCGGCGTCGCGACCTTTTGCGGTCAGGTCACCAGGGCCAGCGCGAAGCCGTCATGGTCCTTGAAACCGACAGTCTGAATGGCGGTCGCGAGGAGCCTGGGATGGCTGCCCAGGATGTCCAGGGCCTCCTGGCGACCCTTGATGCCGGCGTCGACGCTTTTCGCATCGAGCACCGCGCCGCCCAGGACGATGTTGTCGACGACGATCACCGTGCCTTGCCGTCCCAGCCGGATCGCCCACTCGATATAGGCGCTGTTGTTGGACTTGTCGGCATCGATGAACACCATGTCGAACGGCTCGCCTGCCTCGGCTTCCAGCGCCGCCAGCACGTCGAGCGCGATCCCGACCCGGATCTCGACGCGCCCGGCGAGCCCGGCCCGTTTGAGGTTATCGCCGGCAACCTCGGCGTGCCGGGGCACGTGCTCGATGGTGACCAGGCGCCCGTCGGCCGGCAATCCGCGCGCCATCCAGATGGCGCTGTAGCCGCCCAGGGTCCCGATCTCCAGCACCCGCCGGGCGCTGCTGATGCGCACCAAGAGCTCGAGCAGACGACCGTAGGGCGGGGAAACCTCGATTTTCGGCAGCCCGCCGCCGGCACTGGCCTCCAGAGCCCCCTCCAGCGCCGGGTCCGAGAGGTTCAGCTTATCGACGATCAGGGCGTCGACGGCCTTGAAGGTCCGTTCGCTCATGGCGTGTCCCCCCTACCAGGCGTTCGCGCCGGACAAGCCACCCCGCAAAAGGAACGCGGCCCGGCATCGGACCGCGTCCCCGTGCGGCAAGGCGTGCCCGGCCTATTCGGCCGCGTCTTCGGCCACCTCTTCGGCGATCTCCTCGGAGGCCTGCTCGATGAGCGCCGCCTCCCGCGCCGCCAGCTCGGCTTCCGCCTGCCGGCGCCGCTCGGTCAGGATCAGGTCGTCGCGCTTGGCGGCCACCTGCTTGACGCGACTGGTCATCGCCCCGGTGCCGGCCGGGATCAGCCGTCCGACGATGACATTTTCCTTCAACCCCTCGAGGGTGTCGGCCTTGCCGCTGACGGCGGCCTCGGTGAGCACCCGCGTGGTCTCCTGGAACGAGGCCGCGGAGACGAACGAGCGGGTCTGCAGCGAGGCCTTGGTGATCCCCAACAGCACCGGCACCGCCTCGGCCGGCTTCTTGCCGTCCTCGGCGAGTTGCTCGTTGAGCTGCTCGAAGTCGATCTTGTCGATCTGCTCTTCCTTGAGCAGCCCGGAGTCCCCCGGCACGGTGATCTCCACCTTCTGCAGCATCTGCCGGACGATGACCTCGATATGCTTGTCGTTGATCAGCACGCCCTGCAGCCGGTAGACCTCCTGGATCTCGTTGACCAGGT
>CAZNOZ010000093.1:0-2505 GCA_964574935.1 uncultured Devosiaceae bacterium
GACGACATTGACGATCCGGTCGGGAACAACGATGAGCTTGCGCGGCGCACGGCCGGCCAGAATCCTGGTAACCGGCTCAAGTGACAAAACCGCGGCCTCGATTTCGGATTCCGGCGCCCCCTGGGCGACCTCGATCTGAGCCCGGCGCTTGCCGTTGATCTGCACCGGCAGCACGATGGTCTCGGTCTCCAACATCGCCGGATCGGGCCGGGGCCATTCGGTGTCGGCGAGGAGTTCGGTGTTGCCCAGGGCCTGCCAGCAGGCCTCCGCCAGGTGCGGCATCATCGGTCCGACCATCTGCACCAGAATGCGGGTCGCCGTCTCAAGCGCGGCCCGCTCGGCGGGCCCGGCGCCGGTGCCGGTGACGGCGGCGATGGCCTTCGAGACGCCATTGGCGAGCTCGTAGATCTTGGCGACCGCGACGTTGAATCTGAGGGCATCGATGTCGTCGGTGACCGCGGCCAGGGTGCGGTGGGCGGCCCGTTCGAGGGCGACCGGGTCGAAATGTGCCGCTTCGTCCGGCCCGGCCTCGGCAGCCAGGATGGCGGCGGCGTCGGCGACGATCCGCCACAGGCGCTGCACGAAGCGGGCGGCGCCCTCGATGCCGGCCTCGGACCATTCGACGTCACGTTCGGGCGGGGAATCGGAGAGCATGAACCAGCGCATCGTGTCGGCCCCGTAGATCTTCAGCATGTGGTCGGGATCGATGCCGTTGCGCTTGGACTTCGAGACCTTCTCGACCGCCCCGATCTCGGCCGGCTTGTCAGAGGCGATCTCGGTCGCGCGGCGCCCGCCGGCAACCGTTTCGATGCGGACTTCCTCGGGCGACAGCCAGGCACCCTCGGCGGAGCGATAGGTCTCGTGGATGACCATGCCTTGCGTGAACAGTCCCCGGAACGGCTCGTCGAGGTTGAGGTGGCCGGTCTGGCGCATGGCGCGGGTGAAGAACCGGGAATACAGAAGATGCAAAATCGCGTGCTCGATGCCGCCGATATACTGGTCGACCGGCAGCCAGGCGTCGGCGATCTCCGGGATGGTCGGGGTTTCGGCGCGCGGGGCGGTGAAGCGCGCGAAATACCAGGAGGAATCGACGAAGGTGTCCATGGTGTCGGTTTCGCGCCTGGCGTCGCGGCCGCAATCGGGACAGCTGACGTGCTTGAATGTCGGATGGTGGTCGAGCGGATTGCCCGGTTTGTCGAAACTCAGATCGTCGGGCAGCTCGACGGGCAGGTCCTCGTGCGGCACTGGCACGATGCCGCAATTGTCGCAATGGACGATCGGGATGGGGCAGCCCCAGCCGCGCTGGCGGGAAATGCCCCAATCCCTGAGGCGATAATTGATCTTCCGCTCGGCCTGGGGACGGCCGTCGAGTTTGGCGTTGCCGAGCCGGTTCGCGACGTCTTCAAACGCTTCGGCCGGGGTGAGCCCGTCGAGAAACCGCGAATTGATCATCACGCCGTCGCCGACATAGGCCTCGTCGGCGATCGTGAAGCTCGCCGGGTCGGCGTCGGCGGGCATGACGACGGGGATGACGGGCAGCGAATAGCGGTGGACGAACTCGAGGTCGCGCTGGTCGCCGGAGGGGCAACCGAAAATGGCGCCGGTGCCGTAGTCCATGAGGACGTAGTTGGCGACATAGACCGGCAGCTCCCACTCTCCGTCGAAGGGATGCGCAACCCGGATGCCGGTGTCGACGCCCTCCTTTTCGGCGGTCTCGAGCGCTTCGAGCGCGGTGCCCATGCGTTGGCACTTGTCTATGAAAGCGGCGACCTCGGCATTGTCTACGGCAATGCGCATCGCCAGCGGATGGGTCGGCGCGACGGCCATGAACGAGGCGCCGAACAGGGTGTCGGGCCGGGTGGTATAGGTCTCGAGCTCGGCGATGCCTTGCGGCGCGGTGCCGTCGACGATCCGCCAGCGCAACAGCAGTCCCTCGGAGCGGCCGATCCAGTTGCGCTGCATGACGCGGACCTTTTCCGGCCACTCGTCGAGATCGCCGAGGGACGTCAGAAGATCCTCGGCATGCTGGGAGATGCGCATCACCCACTGATTGAGCTCGCGCTGCTCGACCGGGGCGCCGGAGCGCCAGCCGCGTCCGTCAATGACCTGCTCGTTGGCCAGCACGGTGTGGTCGACCGGATCCCAGTTGACCCGCGATTTTCGGCGGTCGATGAGGCCGGCATCGAGGAAATCGAGGAATAGGCGCTGCTGCTGGGCGTAGTATTCGACGTCGCAGGTGGCGAGTTCGCGGCTCCAGTCGAGGCTCAGACCCAACGCCTTGAGCTGGCCGCGCATGTTGGCGATGTTGCGATAGGTCCAATCCCTGGGGTGGGCCTTGTTGTCCCTGGCGGCGTTCTCGGCGGGCAGGCCGAAGGCGTCCCATCCCATCGGGTGCAGGACGTTGTAGCCCTTGGCGCGCATGAACCGGGCGACGACATCGCCGAGGGTGTAGTTGCGCACATGGCCCATATGGATGCGCCCCGAGGGATAGGGGAACATCTCCAG
>CAZNOZ010000094.1:0-2213 GCA_964574935.1 uncultured Devosiaceae bacterium
CGGAGGTCCGAACGCCCCGAAACCGGCGCCTGCCCTCGGGCCTGACCCGAGGGGCCGGGGGGCCGGGGCCGGAGGTCCGAACGCCCCGAAACCACGTCCGAGTGGCCGGGGCGTTCCCCCTCACATATTCGGTCGTTTTCAGCGCTCGTTAACTCCTCGGCGCTAATCACGAAGGCGCAAGCCGCATGCACGCGATTACGGGGGAGCGTCGTGAAGTCCGGTGTCCGCAGGTTCGGCCTTGTCGCTTCCTCGGGCGGACGCGCGGCGCTTCTGATTTCGGCCCTTCTGATCGCGGTGCTTTTCGCCCTGCCGGCTCCGGCCCAGTCCGCCCTCGGCGCCTCGGGCCTGCCACTGCCTCGCTTTGCCTCGCTCAGGGCCTCCGAGATCAACGTCAGGGTCGGTCCCGGCCAGCGCTACGACGTCGCCTGGGTCTATGTACGCGCCGGGCTGCCCGTCGAGATCGTCCAGGAATATGACAACTGGCGGAAGATCCGCGATTTCGAGGGCGCCGAAGGCTGGGTGCACAAAAACCTTCTGAGCGGCGAACGAACCGCCCTCATCACGCCCTGGCTCAGCGACGACACCGAGCCGCTGTTCGCCCGGCCCTCCGAGACCGCTTCCGTGCGCGCCTATGCCGGCGCCATGGTGCTGGTCAATGTAGACAAGTGCCTGGGGGCATGGTGCGAGGTCTCCGGCAGCTTCGTTCCGAAGGGCGCCACCCGGGCGCTCAATTTCGGCGGCTGGATCTCCCAGGAAAAGCTCTGGGGCGTTTACCCGGACGAGGCCGTCCGCTAGCAGCCGCGTCCCGCGCGCCTCACTCTCAGCACTCGAAAAAGGCCGGAAATGCCGCCGCTCAGCTCTTGCGGACCCTCACCACCACGTCCACCTGGGTCACTTGCATGCCCCGGGGCGGCGACGGCAGATCGCCGATCACGATGGAATCCGAGGGGATGTCGACCACCCGCCGCTCGTCCTCGATATAGAAATGATGATGGTCGGCGGTGTTGGTGTCGAAATACGAGCGCGCCGCGTCGACCATGATTTCGCGCAGCAGCCCGGCGCGCGAGAACTGGTGCAGCGTGTTGTAGACGGTCGCCAGCGACACCTTGACCCCGGCATCGGAGGCCTCCGCATGCAATTGCTCGGCGCTGACATGCCGGTGCCCGCCGCCATAGAGCAATTCCGCCAGCGCCACCCTCTGCCGGGTCGGGCGCAATCCGGCCATCCGCAACACCGCGGTCAGGCACGGTCGCCGCGAAGATAGATACCGGGAACTCTCGAGGCCCTGAATCATGGCCGACTGGCGCTTCCAACTTGTTGTGAGCGCTGAATATAGTCGGCCCGCCGGGCCGCATCAAGCGACCCCTCGGTCGCGGGTCCGGTGCGCGGCGTGCGGGCCATGGCGGCTTGGCGGGTGGAAGACAAAGGTGGTATTCAGCCGCCCGGAAGCAGCCAACCGGACGCCGCCATGAGCGAACCAGCAGTGCCCGAGCGCGCCAACGCCTACGACTACGAGCAGTTGCTGATGAGCGCCCGCGGGGAGCTGTTCGGGCCCGGCTACGCTCAGCTGCCGCTGCCGCCGATGCTGATGTTCAATCGCATCACCCGCATCGAGCAAGGCGGCGGCAAGTACAATCGCGGCCTGGTGCGCGCCGAGCTCGATCTCGACCCCGAGATGTGGTTCTTCAAATGCCACTTCCACGGCGATCCGGTGATGCCCGGCTGCCTGGGCCTGGACGCCCTGTGGCAGATGACCGGCTTCTACTTGTGTTGGGCCGGCTTTCCGGGGCACGGGCGGGCACTTGGCGGCGAGATCAAGTTCACCGGGCAGGCCACCACCGATATTGCGCTTCTCGAATACGGCGTCGATATAAGGCGCACCATGCGCTCCGGCAGGGTCACGCTGGGGATTGCCGACGGCTTCATGCGAGCCGACGGCGAGACCATCTACGAGGCCGCGAACCTGAGGGTGGGCCTGTTCCGGGAACTCGACGGAACCGAAGACTGACTGGGGCCTGTACTCACAAAGGATTTGGAGCGTGGTTTGAGCGAAAATCGTTCAGTTTCAGGAGCAAGACCGAAGACGGAGCCAAACTCCTTCAAGGTATTGCGACGCCAAAATGGGCGATTTTCGCTAAATCCCTTTGGGACGCGGCGGATTTGGGCCCTGAATGCGTTGCGTCCCGCTTGTGGTGTTCGGCACCACGGCGCGG
>CAZNOZ010000095.1:0-2168 GCA_964574935.1 uncultured Devosiaceae bacterium
GCTGGTTTCTTCCGAGGTCCGCCCCGTGGTCGAGGGCGTCGTCGGCGACCGGCTCGGCCAGTGGTTCGAGGAGCACCCGGCCGAGGCCAAATCCGTCGTCGGCAAGGTCGCCGAGGCCGCCGCCGCCCGTGAGGCGGCCCGCAAGGCGCGCGAGCTCACCCGCCGCAAGACCGCCCTCGACGTCGCCTTCCTGGCCGGCAAGCTCAAGGACTGCTCCGAGCGCGACCCGTCGAAGACCGAATTGTTCCTGGTCGAGGGCGATTCCGCCGGCGGCTCCGCGGTGCAGGGTCGCGATCGCGCCACCCAGGCGGTGCTGCCGTTGCGCGGCAAGATCCTCAATGTCGAGCGCGCCCGCGTCGACAAGATGCTGTCATCCCAGGAGATCGGCAATCTGATCATGGCGCTGGGCACCAGCATCCGCGAGGATTTCAATGTCGAAAAGCTGCGCTACCACAAGATCATCCTGATGACCGACGCCGACGTCGACGGCGCCCATATCCGCACGCTGCTGCTGACCTTTTTCTACCGGCAGATGCCCGAGCTCATCGAGCGCGGGCACCTGTATATCGCCCAGCCGCCGCTCTACAAGGTCAAGCGCAATCAGTCCGAGCAGTACGTCAAGAACGAGCCCGACCTCGAAGACTACCTGCTCTCCACCGGCATCGAGGACGCGGTATTGACGACCCAGGCCGGCGTCGCTCATGCCGGCGAGGATCTGCTGTCGATCGTGCGCCGGGCCCGTGACGTCGTGCACCTCGTCGACGGCCTCAACACCCGCTACGACCGCGAACTCGTCGCCCAGTGCGCCATCGTCGGCGCCCTCGACGCGGGCAAGCTGGGCAAACCGAAGACCGCGTCCTCGCTCGCCGAGCGCGTCGCCAAGCGCCTCGACCGCATTGCGGCGACCACCGACCGCGGCTGGACCGGCAAGCCCGACGGCAAGGGGGGCCTGGAATTCTCTCGCACCGTCCGCGGCGTCACCGAGACCCACAAGCTCGACGCGGCATTGGTGGGATCGGCCGACGCCCGCCGCATCCAGTCGGTCGCCGATACCCTCGAGGAGACCTATGCCGGGGTCGCCGAGCTGCGCCGCGGCGAGGACGTGGTCGAAATCCACGGGCCGCATTCGCTCTATGCCGCCGTCTCCGAGTTCGGCCGCAAGGGCATGTCCATCCAGCGCTACAAGGGGCTCGGCGAGATGAACCCCGACCAGCTCTGGGAGACCACAATGGACCCGTCCGCGCGCACCCTGCTGCAGGTCCGCGTCAAGGAGGGCGAAGACGCCGACGCCAAGATGGTCTTTTCGGCGCTGATGGGCGACGAGGTCGAGCCGCGCCGCGAGTTCATCCAGAACAACGCCCTGTCGGTGGCCAACCTCGACATCTGAGCGCGCCTGCCGGGCGTTTCGCGATTTAGGCGCGCGAAAACCGGGAGCGGAATGGCACTCCCGCTCCCGCCGTCTTTGCGCGCCCACCCCTCGAGGGAGCGCGCCCGACCCAGGTGTGTTGGCCAAAGCCCGGCCGGCGCGTCGGCCGGCCGGGGCTCAGGCTCGAAGACTAGCCGCCAGCGGGTCCGGCAGGTCCTTCAGGTCCCTGCGGTCCGGCTGGCCCTGCGGGACCTCTCGGCCCGGCGGGTCCGGCTGGCCCGGGATCGCCCTGCGGGCCCTGCTCGCCTTGCGGTCCCTGATCGCCCTGCGGGCCTTGCGGCCCTTCCGCTCCGGCAGACCCGGCAGGCCCGGCGGGTCCAGCGGGTCCTCTCGGTCCGGCCGGCCCGGCGGGTCCGACCGCTCCGTCAGCGCCCGCGGGCCCGGCCACGCCGGCTGGCCCTTCGGGTCCGGCAGGCCCGGCAGGTCCTGCGGGCCCGGCTGGCCCTTCCATCGTCTGGACGTCCGCGATCGCGGCGTCGAGGTCGGCGCTCGTGACGCCGCCGAACCAGCCGATCACCTGCCCAGCGGTGATCGCATTCCAGATCAAGACCAGGATGAAAAGCACGATTCCGGCGATTAATCCCGGAACGAATTTGTCCATAAACCAGTTGCCGTTCATGTCTCCCCCCGCGGCAAATCGGAAACTCTCATCGCCCTTTATAGGCGGTTTGTGACCCGCCGATAAACCCCCGCCGGCGGATATTGGCGAGAATGTCGCGCCGTGCGCCCTTGTTGCATCTGT
>CAZNOZ010000096.1:0-2074 GCA_964574935.1 uncultured Devosiaceae bacterium
GCGAAGCCCGGCGTGAGGGAAGATGACCCGCGCGGCGCTCAAGTCCCTCGTCGAGACCATGGCCGACCGGCGCGCCACCCCGCCGGTCCTGCAGCCCGCCGAGCTCTATTTCGACCTCGCCGGCGAGACCATCGGCGCCCGTCTGCTGCTCACCACCGGCGCCGACGGCACCGAATATGCCCTCAGGCCCGAATTCACCCTCGCCGTCGCCGCCGACTATCTTGCCTCGCCCGAGGCCGGCCGCGCCGAGACCATCGGCTATCTCGGCCCGGTCTTTCGCCAGCGCGCCACCGGCCCGGCCGAGTTCGAGCAGGCGGGTCTCGAATTCTTCGGCCACGACGAATCCGAGGACGCCTTCGCGAAGGCGCTGCACTTCGCCTTCGAGACCGCCGGGATCTACGGCCTCACCGGCCTCCGCTTGCGCCTGGGCGCCGTCGATCTATTCGAAGCGCTGCTCGCGTCACTCCAGATGCCGGCGATCTGGCGTCCGCGCATCCGCGCCCGGCTGGGGTATCCCGACGCCATGGCGCGCCTTCTCGGGCGTCTCGCCAGGCCCCCGCGCGCCGAATCCGCGGCGCGTTATCCCGCCCAGCGCGACAAATTGGTCGATGCGGTCGCCGAGGAAATGCTGGCCGCCGGCCTCAATCCATTGTCCGGCCGTCAGGCCACCGAGATTGCCGACCGCTACATGGAGAAGATGGCCCTCGCCGCCGCGCCGGTGCCGCCCGAAACCGTCGCCGTGCTCTCCGACTATCTCGCGGTCGCCGGCCCCGCCGACGAGGCGCTGGCCCGGCTCGAAACGCTCGCCGCGCGGGCCGGCGCGGACCTCGCCGACCCCCTCGGACGCCTCAAATCCCGCATCGAAACGGTCTCGGGAAGCGCAACCGAAAAGTTGCTGTTCGACGCCGGTTTTTCGCCGCCTTTCGACTACTACACCGGTCAGGTCTTCGAGCTGGCGACGCCGCAGGGCGCCGTCGTCGCCTCCGGCGGCCGCTACGATCGGTTGCTCGAACGCCTCGGCGCCGCCGAGCCGATCCCGGCGGTCGGCTGCGCGCTCTGGCTCGACCGGCTGCAGGCGGCCGCGTCATGAGCCCCATCGTTCTGGCATTGCCCTCCAAGGGCCGGCTCGAGGCTGAAACGCGCGACAAATTCGCCGCCCTCGGGCTCGCCATCGAGCGCCCCGGCGGCGCCCGGTCCTATCTCGGCGAAATCGCCGGGCTCGACTCGGTCTCGGTGCGGTTCCTGTCGGCCACCGAGATCGCCCGCGAGCTCGTCCGCGGCGGCATCGATGTCGGGGTGACCGGCGAGGACGTGATCCACGAGGCGGCCCGCGACGGCGCCGACCAGGTGGTGCTCGCCGCCCCCCTCGGGATCGGCGTGGCCGACGTTGTCGTCGCCGTCCCCGCCTCCTGGATCGACGTCACCACCATCTCGGAGCTCGCCGACGTCGCCGCCGATTTCCGCCACCGCCACGGCCGCTGGCTGCGCCTGGCGACCAAATACGTCAATCTCACCCGGCGCTTCTTCGCCGAGCACGGCATCGCCGAATACCGGATCGTCGAGTCCCTGGGGGCGACCGAGGCGGCGCCGGCCTCCGGGGCGGCCGAGCTCATCGTCGACATCACCTCGACCGGGGCGACGCTCAAGGCCAACGGGCTGAAAGTGCCCGAGGGCGGGGTGATCCTGCGCTCCGAGGCCAATCTCGTCGTCTCGAAATCTGTCGACTGGTCCGACCCGCGCAAATCCGCGCTCATCGCGCTCCTCGACCGCATCGCCCCCGGGACGGGGGAGGCGGCGGCAAAGGCGCTGTAGCGCTGGCCGGACTTGCAAGCGGTCACGGGCCAACGGCCCGGGACGAGAAGCGCCAGTGGCGCTTCGAGAGAGCAGCAAGGCCACGAGGGCTACGCCCGAGTGGCGATGGCGATCCCACAACTGGAGGATTGGCCATTGGACTCCGGCTTCTGCCGGGGTGACGCCTCGCGATTTGGCATGCCTGACAGAGGAGCCCGCCCACCCACCCTTCGTCACCCTCGGGCCAGCCCGCCGGCGCGAGGCAAGACAAAGCCCGCCGGCG
>CAZNOZ010000097.1:0-2064 GCA_964574935.1 uncultured Devosiaceae bacterium
TGACGTCTTCGACTTCCTCGCCGAACCCGACGCTTGCTATCTCGACCCCGAGAGGGGTGAAGAAAAGCTGCGCCGCATCATCGAAGATGCGGCCTTCCGGATGATCTTCGAGGCACTGGCGGAGATGAGCACGAGCGAAGCGACGCTCGTCGTACACACCGCTCACCAGGAACCGTTGGGCCGCGTTGAGCTCGTCGAGGCGGTCGCGCAGCTCGGCCTTGATGAGCTTGATGGCCTGGGTGAGGGTGGGGCGCGGGGTGACGTAGTGGGAATTGGCGTAAACGCGCACGGATTTGAGGCGCGCCGCCTTCTTGCCGGTGAGGGGATCGAACTCGTCGATCCGCTCGATGGTGTCGCCGAAAAGCGTCACCCGCCAGGCCGCCGAATCGTAGTGGGCGGGGAAGATCTCGATTGTGTCGCCGCGCACCCGGAAGGCGCCGCGGGCGAAGGCGGCGTCGGCGCGGCGATATTGCAGGGCGACGAGGGAGGAGAGCAGCTCGCGCTGGTCGATCCTCTGGCCCTCGGCGAGATCGACGATCATCGCCGTGTAGCCCTCGACCGAGCCGATGCCGTAGATGCAGCTCACCGAGGCGACGATGATGACGTCGTCGCGTTCCAAGAGGGCCCGGGTGGCGGCGTGGCGCATCCGGTCGATCTGCTCGTTGATCGACGATTCCTTCTCGATGTAGGTGTCGGTGCGCGGCACGTAGGCCTCGGGCTGGTAGTAGTCGTAGTAGGAAACGAAATACTCGACCGAATTGTCCGGGAAGAAGGAGCGGAACTCGCCGTAGAGCTGGGCGGCCAGGGTCTTGTTGGGGGCCAGGACCAGGGCCGGGCGCTGCGTCTTCTCGATGACGTGGGCCATGGTGAAGGTCTTGCCCGAGCCGGTGACCCCGAGGAGCACCTGGTCGGTCTCGCCGGCGGAGACGCCTGAAACGAGCTCGTCGATGGCGGTGGGCTGGTCGCCGCGGGGGGTGAAGTCGGAGACCAGGCGGAAGGGGATGCCGCCCTCGGTCTTGGCGGGCCGCTCGGGGCGGTGGGGCCGCCAGGCTTCGGCGCCCTCGACCTCGGGCCGGCCATGCTCGATGAGGGATTCCAGCGCGCGCACCGAGGCGGAAATACCGACGGACCCGGGGGCTGGGGCGCGTTCTTTCGTGCCGCCGTCGGTTTGTTCGGCCTCACGCCGGCGGACTGGCCCGGCACCCCCGGCTTTCATTGAGCCGCCGTCGCGGGCGGTGGCGAGGGCGCCGCGCATCTGTTCGAGGACGGCGGGGTCCTTGGCGGCGGCGCGGCGGAGGTCGGTGGCCGAGGTCGGCGAGACGAAGCCGGCCTGCGGGGCCTCGCCGAAGCCCTCGAGATTTTGCGGGCGCTCGACGGCGTTGGCCTTCGATTTCGGGGTGCGTTTGGGCATGCCGGTGGCTTCGTAGCGGCCGGATTTCTTCTTTGGTTGGCCGCCGGCTTGCTCGGGCGCGCCGGATTGCGCGCGGTCGAGGGCGCGGGCGTGGGAATGGCGGTGCTGGCGCAGGGGTTTTGAGGCCGCGATGTCCTCGGCCTTCTCGATCTCGGCGATCAGCTCGTCGACGGGGATGTCGGTTTGCGGTTTGTCGGCACCAGCGCGGGCACTTTCTGCCTCACGCCGGCGGGCTGGGCCGCGCTGACCTGATTTCTTCTCTGAAGGCATGACGGGCCGGAGCTTTGGCGTTCGGCGGCAAACTAGCACGCGCGGAACGGAAAGGGAACGGGGGCTAGCCCTGCAGGCGCTCCAACTCGCGCTCGAAGTCCAAGCGAAACTGTGCCGCTTCCAATTCAGGTAAGGCCAACACCATTTGCGGAACGACTTTGCGATAAAGCCGGCTCGTGTTCGTATCCCACGGCATAGAGTCGGCGGCGCGCGCTTCGGCGAGGATTCGGTTCAGGCGCCGGCGGATACGATCGGGATCGGGGTGGACTACAACCGGCTCGGCAGGGAAGAGTGCCGCCTCTTCCTCGGCGAACATGTCAAGCTGCGGTTTCGCCATTGCGGGTGGCCTCACGAATCGCCGTTATTGTCCGCGTCGTGGTGCA
>CAZNOZ010000098.1:0-1693 GCA_964574935.1 uncultured Devosiaceae bacterium
CCCTCACCCCCGCTTCACAAAACTCTCCAGCACCCGCTTGCGGCCGACCGTTGGGAAGTCGATGGTGAGCTTGTTGCCGTCGACGGCGGCGACGCGGCCGGGGCCGAATTTGAGGTGGATGACGGTGTCGCCGGGGCGGATGGAAGAGGGTGAGCCGGCGGACGCCGAGCGGGCGACGAGCTCGCCTTCGATCTGGGGCCCGGCGTCGTGGGCGCGGGATTTGTGCTGGCGCTGGGCGCGCTGCCAGCCGGGGGTGGCATAGACGGATTCGAAGGGATCGCGGGCGTCGAACCGGGAGGCGCGGCCGCCATAATTGTAGCCGCCATAGGACGAGCCGGTGTCGGTGACCTCAACCACCTCAGCGGGCAACTCGTCGAGGAAACGGGAGGGAATGGCGGACTGCCACAGCCCGTGGATGCGGCGGTTCTGGGCGAGCGAAATGCGGGCCCGGCGCTTGGCGCGGGTGATCCCGACATAGCAAAGCCGCCGCTCCTCCTCGAGCCCGGCCCGGCCGCCCTCGTCCAATGCGCGCTGATGCGGGAAGAGGCCCTCCTCCCAGCCGGGCAGGAACACGGTCGTGAATTCGAGGCCCTTGGCGGCGTGCAGGGTCATCAGGGAGACCGCGTCCTCGCCCTCGCCGGCGTCGCGCTCCATGACCAGCGAGATGTGCTCGAGAAAGGCGCCGATGGTCTCGAACTCCTCCATCGAGCGGATGAGCTCCTTGAGGTTTTCGAGGCGGCCGGGGGCGTCGGCGGCGCGGTCGTCCTGCCACATTTTCGTGTAGCCGGATTCATCGAGGATCGCCTCGGCGACCTCGTAGTGGGGCAGGGACTGCATGCGCAGCGCCCAGCCGTCGAACTGGGCGAGGAGCTCGCGCAGCGTGGTGCGCTGGCGGGACCCGATCTCCTCAGTTTCTGAAAGGTCGCGGGCGGCCTGCATCAGCGGAATTTTCGAGTCGCGGGCGTGGGCGTGCAGGACCTTGATCGTGGTGTCGCCGAGGCCGCGCTTGGGAACGTTGACGATGCGCTCGAAGGCGAGGTCGTCGGCGGGCTGGACGGTGGCGCGGAGATAGGCCAGCGCATCGCGGATCTCGCGGCGCTCATAAAAGCGCGGGCCGCCGATGACGCGGTAGTTGAGCCCCAGGGTGATGAAGCGCTCCTCGAACTCGCGCATCTGGAAGGAGGCGCGGACGAGGATGGCCATGGAATCGAGCTTTTCGCCCTTGTTCTGGAAGCCTTCGATCTCCTCGCCGACGTGGCGGGCCTCTTCCTCGGAATCCCACACGGAGACAACGGCGATCGGCTCGCCGTCCTCGCCGACGTCGGTCTGCAGGGTCTTGCCGAGGCGGGCCTCGTTGTGGGCGATCAGGTGGCTGGCGGCTTTCAGGATCTTCGAGGTCGAGCGGTAGTTGCGTTCGAGGCGAATGACCCGGGCGCCGGGGAAATCGGTTTCGAAGCGCAGGATGTTGTCGACCTCGGCGCCGCGCCAGCCATAGATCGACTGGTCGTCGTCGCCCACAACGCAGATATTCGCGTGGTGGGTTTCTTGAGTGGTCGCGCCGGCGGACGGAGAACCAGTTTCCACTTCTCCTGCCGGCGCTCCGGTCGCGGTGCCCGAGGGCGGCGCAACAGAACGCGACTGGCCGAGCAGCCTGAGCCACAGATACTGGGCGACGTTGGTGTCCTGGTACTCG
>CAZNOZ010000099.1:0-1587 GCA_964574935.1 uncultured Devosiaceae bacterium
TCGGTTTTTGCGGCCTCGCGCCGGCGGGCTTTGTCTGGCCTCGCGCCGGCGGGCTGGCCGGCAGTACGCGAAACGCCAGATGACCTGGTTTCGCAAGCGCATGGCGGATTGGGACTGGAGCGAGGGGTGAGGGCGGCCGGGTCGGTTTTTGCGGCCTCGCGCCGGCGGGCTGGATTGTCTGGCCTCGCGCCGGCGGGCTGGCTCGAGAGCGACGAACGGACGGAGGGCATCGCAGATCCTCCGGTCAGCCGTCGCTTCCCCTTCGTCACCCCGGCGGAAGCCGGGGTCCACTAGCCTGTCCTTCGACTACGGTATCGCCAATGGATTCCGGCTTTCGCCGGAATGACGAGTAGGGGCGAAAGGGGCGCAAGTGGGCAGTTCTCCCTCCCCCTTTATGGAGGAGGTGGACGCCAGATGACATGGTTGCTGCACGCGCATGGCGGACTGGGCGTGGAGCGAGGCGTGACCCGTGTGCCGGGAATTGGAGCGGCGAGGCGGGCTAGGCGTCGCGCTGCGGATAAATGGTCTCGCCGCGCTTCAGCATCGCGACGAAGGCGGCGATCCGCCGCCGGCGGCCGGCCTCCGTCTTCAGGTTGTGCACCCGCCAGGCCAGCGCGTAGCGGTTCTGAGCGTTGAGCCTGGCAAGCATGGCTTTGGCCTTCGGTTCGGCGTCGATGGCGGCCTGCAGGTCGGCGGGGATTTCCATATCCTGGCCGCTCGAATAGGCGCGGGCCCAACGCCCGTCGGCCCTGGCGGCCTCGACCTGACGCAGGCCGTGTTCGGTCATCCGGCCCTCGTCGATGAGCCGTTCGACATTGTCGACGTTGATGCGGCTCCACACGCTGCCCTTGCGGCGCGGCGTGTAGCGCTGCAGGTAGCTGTTGTCGTCGAACGCCTTGCGGATGCCGTCGATCCAGCCCCAGCACAGCGCCACGTCGATCGCCTGCCTGGGCGTGATCGAATTGAGCCCGGACTTGACCTTGTGGAGCTTGATCCAGAGCTCGTCTTCGCTGGCGTGATGGCGGGAAAGCCAGTCGTAGAAGCTCTCGAAATCCTCGAACTCGCGGACCTTCGACGGATCGACCTTCACCGGGGCCATGGGACGATCCTCACGTGACGTCGAGCCGGGTCGCGCCGGTGAGCTGGGCGAGCTCGGCGGCGGTGGTGGGAAAGACCGAGCGCGGATGGCCGGCGGCGGCCCAGATTTCGTCGAAGGCGAACAGGGTCTCGTCGATGTAGGTGGAAAGCTCGCCGGTGGCGGCGAGCGGGGCGACGCCGCCGATCGAGAATCCGGTGGCGGTCTTGACGAAGTCGGCGTCGGCGCGGGCGAGGGTTTCGCCGATGCGGCGGCCGGCGCGCTTCTCGTGCACCCGGTTGGCGCCGGAGACGAGCAGCAAATACGGGCGGCCGGTCTCGGCGCCGCGAAAGACCAGCGACTTGACGATCTGGCCCAGCGCGACGCCGATTGCGGCGGCGGCATCCCGGGCGGTGTGGGCGGAGGTCTCGAGGATGCGCACTTGCGTTCCGAGGCCGGCTTCGGCGAGCGCCGCCTGGACGCGGGATTCGGCTTCGGTGAAGGCGGTCATC
>CAZNOZ010000100.1:0-1512 GCA_964574935.1 uncultured Devosiaceae bacterium
CGCGGCCGAGGATCGGCTCCCGGACGGTGCCGGTCAGCCGGTCGTCCGCGAATTCGAGGCGGTTGGCCATTGCCTCGTCGAAACCGACGCGTTCGGCGATGGGATCCGCGAAGACCGAAAAACCACCGGTGACCAGGACCGTGCGAGCGCCGTTCGCCTTCATGGTGCGCACCAGCTGAGGCGCGCCGGGGGAGACGGTGATGCGCTCGGCGAGCACTTCCTCGATGACGCGCCGGTCGAGCCCCTTGAGCAGGCCGACACGGGTTTTCAATGCGTCGATGAAATCCAGTTCGCCGGCCATGGCACGGGCGGTGATGGCGGCGATCTTCTCCCCGATACCGGCGGCGTCGGCGAGCTCGTCGATGCACTCCTGGGCGATCATGGTTGAATCCATGTCGGCGACCAACAGGCGCTTGCGGCGACGGGCGGCGGGAACCAGCGCGACATCCACAAGCCGGCCGGAAAGTGCATGTCGTGCAACGGCTTCGGGCTCGCTTGACTTCGGATCGGCGATCTCGCACGCAAGGCGCGGAGCCAGCCAGTCGGGCCTGCCCCCGACCTCGGCGGCCAGCTTGGCGACAACCGAGTCGTCGAGCGCCGGCTCGGCGGGATTAGCAATCAAAACAAGGACTTGCATGGAAATGGCGGGGCCGGGAAAAGGGCGCGCGGTGTTGATAGCCGGTCCGACCGCCAGCGGCAAGACGGACCTCGCCGTCGCGCGCGCCCGGGGCGGCGAAGCGATCATCGTCAATGCCGATTCCATGCAGGTTTATTCGGTCCTCGACACGCTGACGGCGCGGCCCAACGCCGGGCAGCTCGCGGCGGCCGAGCATCACCTGTTCGGGCATGTGCACCCTTCGGTGCGGTACTCGGCCGGGCAGTGGCTCAGGGATGTCGAACGGGTGCTGGCCGATCGTCCAGGTCGAGAGGTGATATTCGTCGGCGGAACAGGGCTCTATTTCGAGGCGCTGACAAAGGGGATCAGCGATATTCCGGAGATTCCCGAAGCGGTGGTGCGGGCGGTTCGCGAGACGGTGCGGCGGCTCGACGCGACGGGGCGCCGAGCGCTCCTGACGGCAAGAGACCCGAAGACGGCGGAGCGGCTCGACGGCTTCGATCCGCAACGGGTGGTGCGGGCGCTGGCGGTGATCGAGGCGACGGGGCTATCGCTCGCCGACTGGCAGGACGGGGGCGCGGCGCCGCCGCTCGCGGGCCGCGCGGCGGAGCGGCTGGTGCTGGCGCCGCCTCGCGAGGTGCTGCGGGAGCGGATCGCGGCGCGGTTCGAGAAAATGCTGGAGGCCGGCGCGGCCGAAGAGGTCGAGGCGCTGCTGGCGCTCAGGCTCGACCCGGCCCTACCGGCGATGAAGGCGATCGGGGTCCGGCAGATCGCCGCCATGCTGGCCGGCGAAATCGACCGGGACGAGGCGATCCGGCTGTCGGTCGAGGCGACCCGGCAATACGCGAAACGCCAGATGACCTGGTTTCGCAAGCGCATGGCGGATTGGGACTGGA